>NZ_SRTP01000002.1:0-215000 GCF_004791945.1 Mesorhizobium sp. M3A.F.Ca.ET.175.01.1.1
GGCTGAGCACATTGGTCATCGCCGCTTCCCAGGCGCCGGTGCCGGACGAGGGGAAGATGAAGACGCGGCCGGTCTCGTTCTTGAACACGCGTTTGATGTCCTCGAACAGCGGCAAGGTCAGGTTGGGAAACGAGGCGGCGCGCATGTCTTCCATCGGCAGGTTCATCGCCTGCCGCACCTCTTCGGGAATGTTGGTGGGCCCCGGGATGAAAAGATGGGTGTAACCGGCCATGAAATCCTCCTCGACAAGCGGCTGACCCGCGATTGCCATGCGAGCAAGCATCAAGCGATGCCCAACGACCAACAACACCTGTGCGGATAGAAAATGATCCCCGAGCCGGATAGGTTTTCCCCTACCCGGCCGGAGGGTCTGCGCTTCGAGAGTCGAACGAAGCCGTCAGTCGCTTTCTGATGCCATGCTGCGGAACCTGCCCGGCATGTCCGAAATGGAAGGGTGGTCGTCCGAAATCGACGTGGCGGATCGGCCTAGATAGCTGAAAATGCAACGAAATTATAGGAAGAGGAAGCGATGCGCTACTCCGGCTTCAAAGTCATTGCTGAGGCGCTGACGGGTCACCGCGGCTGGAAGCCGGTGTGGCGCGAACCGCAGCCGAAGCCGAGCTACGACATCGTGGTGATCGGCGGAGGCGGGCATGGGCTCGCCACGGCATACTACCTTGCCAAGGAGTTCGGCGAGGCAAATGTGGCGGTCCTCGAGAAGGGTTGGATCGGGGGCGGCAATGTCGGCCGCAACACCACCATCATCCGTTCCAACTACCTTTTGCCCGGCAACGAGCCTTTCTACGAATTCTCCATGAAGCTTTGGGAAGGGCTCGAGCAGGACTTCAACTACAACGCCATGGTCAGCCAGCGTGGCGTGCTGAATCTCTGCCATACGGACGCACAGCGGGATGCTTTTACCCGCCGCGGCAACGCCATGCGGCTGCACGGGGTGGACGCGGTGCTGCTCGACCGGGACGGCGTGCGCAAGATCGCGCCGTTTCTCAACTTCGACAATGCCCGTTTCCCTATCAAAGGCGGGCTGCTGCAACCGCGCGGCGGCACGGTACGCCACGACGCGGTCGCCTGGGGCTATGCGCGCGGCGCCGACCTGCACGGCGTTGACATAATACAGAACTGCGAGGTCACCGGCTTCCGGATCGAAAACGGCAAGTGCCTGGGCGTCGAGACCACGCGCGGTTTCATCGGCGCCAAGAAGGTTGGCTGCGCGGTCGCCGGCGCCTCATCGCAGGTGATGGCAAAAGCTGGGATGCGTCTGCCGATCGAAAGCCACGTTTTGCAGGCTTTTGTCTCGGAGGGACTGAAGCCGCTTCTGCCTGGCGTGATAACCTACGGAGCCGGTCATTTCTATGTCAGCCAATCCGACAAGGGCGGCCTCGTGTTTGGCGGCGACATCGACGGTTATAATTCCTACGCCCAGCGCGGCAATCTTCCCGTGATCGAGGACGTCTGTGAAGGCGGGATGAGCCTGATGCCGATGATCGGGCGAGCCCGGCTGCTTCGCAGCTGGGGCGGCATCATGGACATGTCGATGGACGGTTCGCCCATCATCGACCGGACCGACATACAAGGTCTCTATTTCAACGGCGGCTGGTGCTATGGCGGTTTCAAGGCCACGCCTGCATCCGGCTGGTGCTTCGCGCACCTGCTCGCCACCGACATGCCGCATCTCCACGCCGCAGCCTATCGCCTGGACCGGTTCCGCAAGGGGCTGATGATCGACGAAAAGGGCATGGGCGCCCAACCGAACCTGCATTGAGGGCTGGCAGAGATGATCATCAACCATCCTTTGCTTGGACCGCGCGATGCGCAGGAATTTGTCTATCTGGGCGATGCTGCCCTGATCGACAGACCGGACTGGCAGGCGAGCGGCGCCGTGGATCGCTTCTATGAGTACCTTTACCTGCGCGACAATCCGGCCGGCATGCATCGAGAACTCTGGTTCCATGAGCAGGGCGACCGGAGTTGGTTGGTGGTCACCCGCAATACCGTCACTCACGAGATCACATCGGTAGAACTGGCGCGCGACGTCGCGCGATCGAGAGGACGCGGCAAATGAGCCAGGCTAACCGTCTTGAAGGTGGGTTGATCGACCGCTCCCGCGGCATGAGTTTCAGTTTCGACGCCAAGCGCTACACGGGCTTCGCAGGCGACACGCTGGCCTCGGCGCTGCTGGCCAATGGTGTGCGGCTGATGGGCCGTTCGTTCAAATATCATCGGCCGCGCGGCCCCCTGACAGCCGGTTCAGAGGAGCCGAACGCCTTGGTCGAGTTGCGCGACGGGGCATTCCGCGAACCCAACACACGCGCCACCGTGGCAGAGCTTTTCGAAGGCCTGTCCGCGACCAGCCAGAACCGCTGGCCTTCGCTCGCCTTCGATGCAATGGGTATCAACGATCTCCTGTCTCCCTTCTTCTCGGCCGGCTTCTACTACAAGACCTTCATGTGGCCGAGGGCCTTCTGGGAGAAGGTTTATGAGCCCCTGATCCGTCGCGCCGCTGGCCTGGGCCGGCTTTCGATGGAGCCGGATCCGGACGTCTACGACAAGGGCTTCCTCCATTGCGACCTGCTGGTAATCGGCGCTGGTCCCGCGGGGCTTGCGGCTGCGCTGACGGCCGGACGGGCGGGGGCTCGCGTGATCCTGGCGGACGAGGACTTCGCGATCGGCGGGCGGCTGAACAGCGAAACTTTCGTCGTTGGTGACGCAGCCGGTACCGATTGGGCGCGCGAGGCCCGCGCGGAGCTCGAAAGCATGCCCAACGTGCGGCTGATGACGCGAACCACGATCATAGGAGCGTTCGACCACGGTATTCATGGCGCGCTGGAGCGTGTCTCGGACCACCTGCCCCATCGCGGGCAAGGCAAACCCCGGCAGATTTTCTGGCGGATCTATTGCAAGCGCGCGCTGCTCAGCGCAGGTGCCGCCGAACGGCCCATCGCCTTCGCCAACAACGACCGGCCAGGCATCATGTTGGCCGGGGCCTTGCGCAGCTATGCAAATCGCTGGGCCGCCGCGCCTGCGCGGAAGGTCGCCGTTTTCACCAACAATGACGATGGCTTGCGCACCGCAGCGGACCTGATGGCCAGAGGTGTCGAGGTCGCCGCAGTAATCGATACCCGGGCCGATGGCGCCACAGTGACCGGCACCGAGCATTTCCGGGGCGCGCAGGTGATCGACACGAAGGGCCGCCTCGGGCTTGCCTCAATAACCGTCAGGCTTGCCACCGGCGAGACGAGGAACATTCCGTGCCAGGCGCTTGGCGTCTCGGGTGGGTGGAACCCGAATGTTCATTTGACCTGCCACCAGCGCGGGCGCCCGAACTGGGAGCCGTCGATCGCAGCCTTCGTGCCCGGCAGCTGCCCACCGGGCATGACCGTCGCAGGCTCGGCAAGCGGCCTCTTTTCGACAGCGGCAGCCCTCGCCTCGGGCGTGACGGCGGCATGCGAAGCGCTGGCCGCAACCGGCATCAAGGCTTTGCCTGCGGACATGCCGCAGGCCGAAGACCAACCGATCCGAATAGAGCCGTTCTGGCACGTTGGCAGCGCGAAGGGTCGGGCATGGATCGACCAGCAGAACGACGTCACCGTCAAGGACGTCAAGCTCGCGCACCAGGAAGGGTTCCGCTCGGTTGAGCACCTCAAGCGCTATACGACGCTCGGCATGGCCACAGACCAGGGCAAGACGTCCAATATGCTCGGTCTTGCCGTGATGGCGGAACTGACAGGGCAAAGCATTCCCGCGACCGGAACAACGATCTACCGCCCGCCCTACACGCCAGTGCCGATCGCCGCGCTCGCCGGCCGCTCCTGCGGCCGCGACTTTCGCCCGACCCGGTTGACGCCGAGCCACAAATGGGCGTCCGAGCAGGGCGCGGTATTTGTCGAGGCCGGAATGTGGCTCCGCACGCAATGGCTGCCACGTCCTGGTGAGATTCACTGGCGGCAGTCGGTCGACCGCGAGGTGCTCGCCACGCGCCAATCTGTCGGCATCTGCGACGTCACCACGCTCGGCAAGATCGACGTGCAGGGCCAGGACGCGGCCGAATTCCTCAATCGCATCTATGCCAACCCGTTCGGGAAGCTGGCGGTCGGCAAGGTGCGCTACGGCTTGATGCTGCGCGAGGACGGCATGGCCATGGATGACGGAACGACGGCTCGGCTGGCGCAGGATCACTTCGTCACGACGACCACGACAGCCAACGCGGTCGCCGTCTTCCGGCACATGGAGTTTTGCCGCCAGTGCCTGTGGCCGGATCTCGATGTGCAGATCATCTCGACCACGGAAGCCTGGGCGCAGTTCTCCGTCGCCGGGCCAAATGCACGCCGGCTTCTGCAGAAGATTGTCGATCCTCAACACGACATCTCAAACGAAGCGTTTCCCTATATGGCGTGCGGCGAGATCAGCGTGTGCGGCGGACTGCGGGCGCGATTGTTCCGCATATCGTTCTCGGGTGAGCTGGCTTACGAGATCGCCGTGCCGACACGATATGGCGATGCCCTGATCCGCGCCCTTGTCGACGCCGGCAAGGAGTTCGGCGCGGCCGTCTATGGAACTGAAGCGCTCGGCGTGATGCGCGTCGAAAAGGGCCATGCGGCCGGCAACGAGCTCAACGGAACCACGACCGCGCTCAATCTCGGCATGGCTGGCATGGTGTCCAAGAAGAAGGACGGCATCGGGTCCACCCTCTCCGAGCGCGAAGGGCTGAACCAGCCCGACGCATTGAACTTGGTCGGCTTCCGTCCCCTGGACGTCGCACGGCCACTGACGGCCGGATCGCATTTGATATCGGGTCGCGAGCGTGCGGAGGCCGCCAACGACCAGGGCTACATCACCTCGGTCGCGTATTCACCCAACCTCTGCCATTCGATCGGGCTCGGGTTCCTCAAGAACGGGGCTGCACGCAAAGGCGAGGTGCTGCGTGCCGTGAACCCGCTGAAGAATGAGGAGGTCGAGGTGGAGGTTGTGAGCCCGCACTTCATCGACCCGGAAGGAGAGCGCCTGCGTGCCTGAACATCGTCTGCATTCGACCACGCCGCTTGGAGGAACGACGCCGCGCGTCGATGAGCTGCCAGGATTCCGCATTGCCGAAAACATCGGCGTGGCGCTGGCTTCGATAGCATCCCGGCTGAACCGCCAGGCAGAGTTCGCCACTGCCGCCAAGCGCTTCTTCGGATTCGAAATGCCTGCACCCGGGAAGGTCTCGGGGAAGGCGCCCTACACGGCGGTCTGGACCGGTGTCGACCAGTGGTTCGTCGAAGCACCCTTCACCAGCCACGAGAACATCGCGCAAATCGTCAAGGATGGCTTTGGCGATAATGCTTCCGTCACCGAACAGACCGATGGCTGGGCCTGCTTTGACGTAGGAGGGCCAGCAGCGCCGGCCGTATTCGAGCGGCTGTGCGCGCTTGATGTCCATGCAATGGCCGGCGGCGCGGCGAGCCGCACAACAATCGAACATATCGGTTGCATCGTGATCTGCCGCGAAGCGCGCCTGCAGTTCAGCATCCTTGGCCCCCGCTCATCGGCAGCGTCATTGCACCATGCGCTGATGGCGGCGGCCCGATCCGTTGCTTGAGACTTCTCGAGCAATTCCAGGATAAGTATGAAACGGTTTTCCGTCCGGAATTGCGCCCAAACAAAAAGATAAAGCGGTTTGCCGTTTCCGTGAAACGGCGAACCGCTCTAGACGGCCGGAAGCGGCGTGTTGCCGCGCACGCGGAATCTGTTGATCGCCTTGCGATCCTCCTGCGGCGTCACGCCAAAAGTCTGGACATAGTGGCGGACCAGGGGCGTGGTGCTCGCATAGCCGACGGCCAGCGCGATATCGGTGATCGAATCGTTGGAATAAAGCGCTATCTGGCGCGCTTTCTTCATCCGCAGCAGACGGTAGTATTTGAGGGGGCTCTGTCCGGTGGAGCGCCTGAAGGAGCGATCCAGCTGCCGGGTGGACAGATCCACGGCCTTGGCGACGCGCGCTATCTGGATCGGATCCTCCACATGCTCGGCAAAGAGTCGTATCGCCTTGGCAACGGGCCGGGGCAGCATATCCTCGGTGCGGTCGCTTCGCAGCGCCGGGGTCCTCTGTTCCGCCTCCTCCCCGCGCACGAAAGGATGCTGGAACCAGCACGCGACTTCGGTCATGACCTCAGCGCCCAGCCGATCCTGGATCAGCTGCAGCATGAGGTCGAACACGGCCGTCGCGCCTGCCGCTGTGAGCCGTTGCCGGTCTACGCAGATGACTTTTTCGCTGGCCTGGACGTCTGGAAACTCGGCCTTGAACGCCGCCTCGTAGCACCAATGCACGGCACATTTGTGGTCAGCCATCAGACCGGTGCGCGCAAGTGGAAAAATGCCGCCGCTGAAGGCGCCGAGCCCCGTCCTATGACGGGCGAGCCTGCGTATCGCGGCGTTGCCGGTGCGAGCCGACTGGAAACGCCCGTTCGGCCCTGAGAGGAAATAGAGCTGATCGACGCCAGGCAGGTCCTGCAGCCCGATATCGGGGTCGAACCCGACGGCGGCGCTGGAAACGACGCGGCTTGCCGTCTCACCAACCACGGTCCACGAGAAAACGTCTCGTGCGACGATTTCGTTTGCCGCGCGCAACGGCTCAATGGCCGAGGTCAGGCACGCCATGGGGAAGCCTGGAAAGATCAGGAAGCCGAGATGCCTTTGCTCGTCACGCGGCCTTCGTTGCAGCAAGGCAGCCACTCCCACGTCTGTCCCCTGCCCTGTGTGCAGGGCTTGCTCAGTCGGCCCAGATACCTGGCGACGTCGGCGCACCGTCGTCATATTTCGACAGCCATTCCACGATCTTGGGCCGGTTGGTGACAAAGCCCTTGTAGGTCGCAAGCTCGGCCGGCAGGTCGCGGATGACGCGATGGAAACGCCTCGCCCATTTCGGCACCGTCACCAGTTCGTCGAGCTTGATGAGGTAGCAGCGGATCGGAAACACGAGGGCGTTCGAGCGAGGGAGACGGAAGAAGGTCTGAAGCTCGACGCGCAAATGCATCATTTGCCCCATATTCTCGAGCGTCAGGTCTTTCTTCATCACGCCCCATTTGTGGTAGTTTTCGGGGCTTGTATCGAGCAGGGGATTGACGGTCATCGTCCAGTTCAGACGGCGCGCCGGCGAGCCTTGCTGCACGTTCAGGAGAAACTTCAAGGCGCGCTGGAAGATGCCCATCTCGTGCGCTTTCGGCACTGGGGCGTGCCACTCGAAGAAGTTCATGCCGA
Organism: Mesorhizobium sp. M3A.F.Ca.ET.175.01.1.1; assembly: GCF_004791945.1. NCBI lineage: Bacteria > Pseudomonadati > Pseudomonadota > Alphaproteobacteria > Hyphomicrobiales > Phyllobacteriaceae > Mesorhizobium > Mesorhizobium sp. M3A.F.Ca.ET.175.01.1.1. The sequence continues at coordinate 7,255 of NZ_SRTP01000002.1, forward strand.
TGTCGAAATCCAGGCTCCAATCGGCCTGTGTCGTCACCATGCCGGCGTCCATCCACAGGTTCTCGTCGCGTTGGTCGAGCACCGCAAAATCGCCCTGGGTCTGCCGTGTGATGTACTCCATCGGGCCATACGGCAAAGTGGTCTCGTCGAGGAAGGTGAACTTCTGCTCGATGCCGAGCGGACGGTTGATCCAGTGCCATTTGGCGCCGTCGCGGTGCAGCTCGAAAAGCTCCGGATACTCTTCTGCCTTCGAGGTCATGATCAGCTCGAGCAGATCCCAGCCGGCCAGGGTCATGTGCGGCAGCGACTGGCAGCGCAACGGGTCTTCGGCAAGGACGCGAGCGCGGTCGCGCATCTCGGACACGTAATGCTCGTCGACGTCGAACGTCCGCTCGTAGACGCTGCCCGGGCGGTAGGACTTATGCGGCTCCAGGTTCACCGAGTACATGTAGCTGTCCTCGGGAAACGGGAAAGGGAAGCGCTTGACCGCCTCCGGCGAGTTGCGGAAGGTGAAGTCGTCGTGGAAGGTTTCTTCCTTGAAGATAACAGTCATCGCAGCGTCCTCCTCGCTATCGATCCAACACCAGCGTCCTGCCTTCGAAGCGCGACACGCAAGGCATGATCTTGGTGCCGCTGGCACATTGCGTCGGCGTCAGCCAATGGTCCTTGTGCAGGAACGTTCCCTCATGCTCGAGGACATCCGTCTCGCACTGGCCGCACGCTCCGCCGCGGCATAGATACGGTGCCTCGACGCCGGCTGCCTCGATCGCCTCCAGCAGGCTTTGATGCTCGCCAACCCGGATCAGCTTGTTCGACCGTGCCAGCATGACTTCGAACGGCTTGCCTGAGGCAGGCGCAAGGAATTCTTCGTGATGCACCGCCTCGCGCGGCCATCCGAGCGCCGTCGCGGTGTTGCGCACCCAGGCGATCATGCCTTTGGGTCCGCAGACATAGACGTGGGTGCCGAGCGGCTGGCCGTCGAGCAATGCCGGCAGGTCGATCTGCTCGCCCCGCTCGTCATGGTAAAGATGAACGCGGGATCGATGGTTGGCCACCAGCTCGTCCGCATAGGACGCGAGCGACGCGCTGCGCACGGAATAGTGGAGTTCGAAGTTGCCGTTCATGGCGCTGAGTTGTTTGATCTGGGCCAGGAACGGGGTGATGCCGATGCCTCCGGCGAGCAACAGGTGCTTTCGCGCCCGCAAATCCAGCGCGAACAGATTGACCGGGTTGGAGATGACCATCTCCATTCCCGGCCTCACCTGCCGGTGCATGAACAACGAACCGCCTCTCCCATTGTCGTCGCGGCGAATCGAGATCGAATAGGCCCCCCGGTCGCCCGGGTCGCTCATGATCGAATAGGGGTTGCGGCGCACGCGATCGCGGTCGTTCATTTCCACGACCGTATGGGCGCCGCCCGAGAAGGTAGGCATCGGGCCGCCATCACGGCGCACGAACTTGAATCGGGTGACAAGTTCGTTGACCGGTGTCACCTCGGCGACTGTCACGGGTATTTTTGCGGCACCTGCACTCATCTGAACCGCTCCACCGATTCGGGAATGTTGCCGGGATCTTCCGCATCGACGCGCACGCCCTGGAAGGCCGCAATGCGGCGTGAGTAGTGATCCCGCACGAACAGATGCAGCCCGCAATGGGCGCATTGGAAAGGATCGTGCGTCACCTCTTCGGTGATACCCTTGCAATGCACGCACTGCACGCGGCGCACGGTCGAGCCGCGGTGCTCCGTCTGGATCGCGGAATGTGGGACGCCCGCCTGCGTGACCTCCAACATCGCCTGCCCCATCAGTCCTTCGGTTCCCGCCAGGTAGACCTGCAGGCCCATATGCGCGCCCGCCAGGACCCGCCTCAGCCGCGGAAGCGCGGCATCGTAGCTCGGCCCGACATAGAGTTGGGCAGGGACAAGTTGCTGTAACCTGGCGACGAACCGGTCGCCGGATTTCTTGGGCAGATAAATGATGTGAGCCGCGGCGAAGAAATCCGCCGGCGCGGAGGCGGCCAAATCGAGGATCGCCTCGGCGCCTTCGGCGTCGGCGACCATCAGATGCAGCCGCCCCGGCCGTATCTCCAGCACGCCATAGATGGGGCGGCTTGGAATCGAGCCTTCTAACACTGACTTTGACCCTCGGCTCCGTTTTGGTTGGCTCTCACCGCAACTCATCCCTTCGCGGTGCGACGCTTCTTGTCCGCATCGAAGAATGGCATCGAATGAGCGACGCAGGGAATTTCGCCGGTCGAATTCTGAACCGTCATCTTCACGCCGTCGACCGCGCATTCCACGGGCATGCGGGCAATGCCGATGTTGTGCTCGTTGAGGCGGGAATACATGCCGATCGTCACCACGCCGACCTTTTTGCCGTCCTTGAGCAACGGCGCACCCTCCTCGGCCGGCGTCTTGCCTTCGAGCTTGACGCCATAGATCTTGAAGCGCTCCTTGCCCTTCAGGCGGTAATGTTCCTCGGCGCCGCGGAAGCCCACCTTGCCGGGCGAGACGGTGAAGTCGAGCCCGAGTTCCCACAGCGTGTCGCCGGGACCTTCGTTCTCGAAGGGATACTTCTCCGAATTGTCGTACGGGAAGAACAGCAGATAGCTTTCGGCCCTCAGCAGATCGAGCGTCGTGAACCGGCAAGGGATGATGCCCATGCCCGCTCCCTCCTCCAGGATCCGGTCCCAGATCGCAGGAGCGTCCTGGCCGCGGCAGAAAATCTCATAGCCGCGCTCGCCGGTGTAGCCAGTACGCGAGATCGTCACGGGCAGACCGAAAAGCGAGGTGTGCATATGGCTGAAGTAGTTCAGGTTCCGGATGCCTTCCACATGCTTCTGCAGGTAGTCGACGGCGAGCGGCCCTTGCAGCGACAGATCGTGCAGATTGTCGTCGAAACGGATGGCAACGTCGCGGCCCGTGGCCGCCATGGTCAGCTGTTCATGGGCTCCGCCCGAGCCGTGCACCACCATCCAGCTGTTCGGCCCCATGCGGTAGATCACGCAGTCGTCGATGAACTTGCCGGCGTCGTTCAGCATGGTCGCATAGACCGAACGGCCGGGCATGATCTTCTCGGCGTTGCGGGTAGTGGCGCGGTCGATGATGTGGGTGGCCGCAGGGCCGTTCAAATGCACCTTCTTCAAGCCGGAAACGTCCATGAGGCCGGCCTTGGTGCGGATCGCCAGGTACTCGCGCTCCGGATCGCCCGAATATTGCCAGGCGGTGCCCATGCCGCTCCAGTCTTCAAGCTTCGAACCAAGCGCGCGATGGCGGTCGCCGAGCGTGGAAAATCTCCAGGAATTGGTCATCTCGTTATCCCCATTTTGTCTCTGTTGTTGGCAACCAGTTTGGGAGAAACGATCGCGAAAATCAATAATGCTGTTAAAAATTTTTTCCTGTCAGCAAAATGTGGAACGGAAAGCGGCTGCAGCGGGGCCGGCTGTCGAACTGAACCACCGAAGGCGACCGCAAAGCGTGGAAAACGCGCCGCCAGACCCGGAGGTTCATCATCCCAACGAGCGAAATCTCCACAGGCATGGGCAGGAGTCGGCGCTTGCATGGATGCCGCAAAATACGGCAAAAGCGCGTCCTCGCGAAGATCGGGGGCCATCACGGTATTGTCGTCATGGCGCAGTTCTGATGAATTCCCGGCGGTCGCCAGGAAAGGAAGGTTGGGATGCCACCAAACCATGATGCGGCATTGGCTCTGATTGCGGATCACTCGATCGGCGCGACGGTGCGGGTGGTGGTGGATACGCTGTTGGCGCGCATACGCTCCCAGCAATACGCGGCCGACGAACGACTGCCTTCGGAGCGAACGCTGGCCAGCGAACTTGGCGTCGCCCGAAACACGGTTCGCGAAGCGCTCGACATACTCGAAACGCACGGCTTTATCCGCCGCCGGGCCGGAAGCGGCAGCTACGTCACGGGGCAGACAGGTCCGGACGATGCCGCGGGAGGCGTCGCTGCGGAGAGCAGTCCGCTCGACCTCCTCGTCATGCGCGGAATCATAGAACCCGAGATGATGCGGCTGGCCATCATCAACATGTCGCCGCGAGCCATCGAAGGCCTCGGCGAGATTCTGTCTGCGATGGAACTGGTTCAGACCGACGCGGCCCAGTTTGCCCGGCTCGAGGAAGAGTTTCACCGCCAGGTAGCCCGCGGAGCGGGCAACCCGTTGCTTGCGTCCTGCTATGACCTGTTGATCCAGGCGCGTCGCCAAGGCTTTCGCGCCGCGCTCAACCGGCGGCATCTGACACCTCGCCGGATCCAGGACTATCAACGACGCTACAATACGTTGCTCAACGCCATCATTGCGCGCGACATCGAGAGCGCGGTCGAATTTGCCAAGCTGCTTTTGATCGAAGAACAAAAGCTCCTCCTTCAGGAAGATTGAGCGTCGGCCATCGCGAGCCCCGCGGAAATCCGCAACTCGCTCGGCATGGAATGACGCTGATCCCACATCAGTCCAAGCGCGCGCAGTTCGTGCCGCAATCGGACCCCGTGACGCCGCAGCCAGTCCGGGATCGACCCGAAAGCCACAATTCGAGCCTGGCCGCCGGTGATACGCACCACCGGCCAATCACCGATAAGGGCATTGTCATTGCCGAACAGGTCCGAACCCGACCATTTGGCTATTCCAAAAGCGTGCTCGCCGAGACCGCCATGCTTCATTGCCGCGAGAACCGAGACCGGCGCTGCCGTTCCAGCCTTTTCGACCGCCGCATGCCAAAGGTCGAGCGTGGCCACATATTCCCATGAAACGGCTGTCCAGCTGTCTGGAAAGCGGCGGTTGTACTCATCGAAGAATTCGGCCGGCCGATTGAAGAAAAAGGCTTTGTCGCGGAGCTCTGGATCGTCGAAGTCCGGAAACTGGAACAGGAAACCCTCGACGAACTCGACGGATGTCCTCTCGGCCAGCCGACGATAGTTGTCCGCGGTGCAGGAAATGATCTGCCCCCGGAATCCCGCTCGGAAAGCAGCCACCGTCAATGCGTGAACCATCGGCTCGTAGCTCGTGCACCAACACAGGATGTCTGGTTCGCGGGTCAGCATCGCGCCGACTATTTCCTCGGCATTTGTCGCTTCCGGCGCATAGCGGACCTCCCCCACGGCCTCGATGCCCTCCGCGGCAAAGGCCGCCCGATAGGTCGCAAGCGAGGGCAACCCCAACGCATCCGTCTGGCTGCACATCGCCACGCGCCGCAGATCCGGGCGATTGCGTGCAAGCCACTCGACCGCCGTGACGTTGTAGAGTGGATGGATTTCGCTTGGGGCGATCAGATACGGCGTGTCCGGCGAAAGATCGCTTGGCAGCAGCGTCGAGGTCAGAACTTTCCGGGACATCAGATAATCCTGGATTGGACGGAACGTGTCGCCACCCAGCATCATCAGCAGCCCCACGCCCTGGTCCTGCACCAGGCGTCTGGCGCCTTCTGCCGCCCGTTCAGGGTCATAGCCACAATCCTCGGCAAGCAGCTGGACATTGTGGCGGGCTCCCCCGATCAGCATTCCTCCGGTGCGGTTGATCCAGTCCACCCAGATGCGACAGCCATTCAGTCCTGGTAGCCCCCATGAGCGAATTGGCCCCGTGAGCGGCCCGAGAAAACCTACCTTGACGGTCTGATGCGCCCCGACGCTCAGCCGTTTGGTTTGTGCGTTCACGGCAAGCCGTTGCGAGAAACTGGCCGGGCTCATTGGGCGCTTCTCCGGGCGCAGGCCCCACCCGGATCCCGGTTGCGGCAACCGATGCGAACGTGCAAATCGACTTTCCCTAAATGAATATTTGTTGACAAAGGCCGAAATTCGATCCTAACTGGTCTGAACCAAAAGAACCAATATCACAAACTGGTTTAAACCAATGGGAGAATTTAGCATGAGAAAGCGAATTGCAATCATTGGTGCCGGTCCGTCCGGCTTGGCTCAGTTGCGCGCCTTCGCGTCCGCAGCGCCGCAAACGGAGATTCCGGAGATTGTCTGCTTCGAAAAGCAGAAGAATTGGGGAGGGCTGTGGAACTACACCTGGCGCACAGGCCTGGACGAATTTGGCGAGCCGGTGCATGGCTCGATGTATCGCTATCTCTGGTCCAACGGCCCAAAGGAGGGGCTGGAATTCGCGGACTATACCTTCGAGGAGCACTTCGGCAAACAGATTGCTTCCTATCCGCCCCGGGCCGTGTTGTTCGATTATATCGAAGGGCGCGTGAAGAAGGCGGGCGTGCGTCCGTGGATACGCTTCTCCAGCGTCGTCAGGTATGTGAGCTGGGATGCGCGGACCCGCAAGTTCACCGTGCTTGTGCAAGATCTTCCCAATGACCGGTCCTACTCGGAAGAATTCGACCACGTGATCGTCGCGTCGGGCCACTTTTCAACGCCCAACGTGCCCGAATTCCCCGGGTTCGACACATTCAATGGTCGCATCCTGCATGCACACGACTTCCGCGACGCACGAGAATTTGTCGGCCAGGACATACTGATCGTCGGGACCAGCTACTCGGCCGAGGATATCGGTTCCCAGTGCTGGAAGTATGGTTGCAAGTCGGTCACCGTCAGCCATCGCACGCAGGCCATGGGCTTCAAGTGGCCGGCCAACTGGAAGGAGGTGCCTCTGCTGACCAAGGTCGAGGGCAATGTCGCAACCTTCAAGGACGGCTCGACCGCGACCGTCAATGCGATCATCCTCTGCACCGGATACAAGCACCATTTCCCGTTCATGGCGGACGAGTTGCGGCTGCGCACCGCCAACAGGTTGGCCACGGCCGATCTCTATAAGGGCGTCGTCTACGTCCACAACCCGGCGCTGTTTTATCTCGGCATGCAGGATCAGTGGTACACCTTCAACATGTTCGATGCGCAGGCCTGGTGGGTGCGCGACGTCGTCCTCGGCAGGATTAGCCTGCCTGCGTCCAAGAACGATCTGATCGCCGATGTCGAGAAGCGGGTCGCGGCCGAGGATGCCGGGAAGGACAGCTATGACGCGATCCGCTACCAAGGCAACTATATCAAGGAACTGATCGCCGAGACCGACTATCCAAGTTTCGATGTCGACGGCGCCGACGAGGCTTTCTTCCAGTGGAAGAAGCACAAGATCAAGGACATCATGGCGTTCCGCGACAACAGCTACCGATCGGTCATGACCGGTACCATGGCCCCGAAGCATCATACGCCGTGGAAAGATGCGCTCGATGATACGATGCAGAGTTATCTGCGCAACTGACGTGCATCGCGCTGCGACCCGTCCCGGAACTCCTCGAATCGTCACGCCATGACGTGCTCGCGCATAGTTCCGGGGAGAGGAGAAACGAGAACCACTCCCACGGTTCGGCGGTAGAGGGTGGCAAAGATGAGGAGGAAGCCTGGATGCTGACTGCACACACGGCGCACAGATCGTTTAGTTTCTATCTTTTGCCTGGCTTTTCGCTTCAAGCTTTCTCCTGCGCGATAGAAGTACTGCGGTTGGCCAATGACGCGGTCGGCAGGAACGTCTACGGCTGGCAGGTCGTATCGGAGGATGGTCAACCGGTCATGTCGAACTGCGGGCTGACTGTCAGCATCGACTCCAGCCTGAGAAATGAGCGGGAGAGAACCCAGAAATCGAACTTGACCTCGGCCGCCGTGATCTGCGGCGGCAGCTCGATCCCGCGCCCGGACAGGCAACTCGATGCGTGGCTAAGGGAATGCCGCATGCGCCGCATTCCCCTGATTTGCATCGGCAGCGGCACTGTCGTTGCTGCGCGGGCCGGACTGGCGGACGGGCGCCGTTGTGCAGTCCACTGGGAACAGCTTCCGCTGTTTTGCGAGCAGTTTCCGGGCGTAGAATCCACTCAAACGGCGTTTGAACACGACGGGGACCTGCATAGCTGCTCGGGTGGGGATGCGCCGTTCGACATGTTCTTGCACTTGGTCGAGCGCGACCATGGTTCGATCGTGGTCAATCGCATCTGTGAAAAGGCTATCGCCTTCCGCATGCGCTCGGCCGGAGACCGGCAACGCCTGCCGCTTCATTCGCGTGTCAAGCTCAACCACAAGGCGGTGATGAAGGTCATCGGCCTGATGGAGGCAAGCCTGGATGATCCGATGCCGGTCGACGAACTCGTGGCGTTGAGCGGAATATCGCGCCGGCAGATCGAAAGACTTTTCGAGAGGGAGCTGGGACGCTCGCCCAACCGATATTACCTGGAGCTTCGTCTGGAGCGCGGGCACCTGCTTCTTGTGAGCACAAATCTGCCGGTCGTGGAAGTTGCGGTGGCATGTGGGTTTATCTCGCCATCGCACTTCTCCAAGGTCTATCGCGAAGCCTACGGATGCGCTCCGCATCAAACACGATTGGCAGCCCGCGCGAGCGGGCGCAGCCATCGTATGAATCCGGCGCTGGGAGTGGATCACGGCGGGACGTCCCAACGAAGATTTTCAATGGCCGGATGAGGTTCGTTGCGGCTGCTTCAGGGATGCAATCAGGGGTGCTCGTCGATCGTGCACCTGGCCATGGGAGGCGGTAATGACGCTTGCGGACTATCCTGCCGTGACGATGGGCCCGCCGAAAGCCAGCCTGATCCTCCAGCCTGGGCTGCTCGCGCCCGGCCTGGAGCGTTATCAAGTCCCCGGCTCGGGCGCCGCACTGATCGAAATCGACGCAGGGGACCGCGTCACGATCCGCAATCTCGAAGGCGGCCAGGCGTGCGAGCTGGTGAGCTTTGACGCCCAGGGGCGGACCGATCCCGGCATCCTCGGTGCGCCCACCAACAGCGATGCCTCCGGCTTGAAGGCACTGCTTGCCCAGGGTGACGAGAGCCTGCAGAAGTTCCGGCTTGGCCTTGCGCAGCGCAACATCGATCTTGGCCGCGCCGAGGCGGTGCGGTTTTTCGACAGCGGTACTCCTGCCGGAGCGGAACAGAGCTTCATCGTCGGGCGCGAGGGCATGCTGGCGGTGGCTGCGCCAGGGGCGCCCATGGCGGTCGATGGCCAGGACACCACGACCCCGCTGGAAGTCCTGGTCCGGCGCTCTACCATACGTTCGGTCCGCAGATTTGAACTGCCTGATCCGCTCGCCGAGCCAGTGCTTGATCTCAGGGTAAGGTCGAGCACGGCCAAAGCCTATTTCGTGAAAGCCGGCGACTATATTCAGATCATCGACGTCGACGGTCGCCAGTGTACCGACTTCCAGTGTTTCTCGGCACGCAAGCTCGACAAAGGCCGAGATCTCGCCCTCGACGTCACCGCCACCCGCTCGCTGATGGGCCATGCCTACCCGATGCCGGGCCTGCACGCGAAATATTTCGATCAAGACTTCGAGCCGCTGGTCGAGGTGGTCCAGGACACCTGTGGCCGGCACGACGCTTTTGCGCTGGCCTGCTATGCGAAATACTATGACGATATCGGCTACCCGGGTCACATCAACTGCTCCGAGAACTTCAACGGCGCGCTCGCTCCCCACGGCGTGACGTCCCGTGCAGGCTGGATGGCGGTCAACTTCTTCTTCAATACCGGCATCGATGCCCATGGCGTCATGTATTCCGACGAGCCTTGGTCACGCCCGGGCGATTACGTGCTGCTGCGGGCGTTGACCGATATCGTCTGTGTGTCCTCCGCCTGCCCAGACGACACCACTCCGGCCAATGGCTGGAATCCGACTGACATCCATGTCCGGACCTATTCCGGGCTGAACAAATTTCAGCGTGCGGTAGCACGACGCACCACCCCGGAGGCCGAGCCTAAAATGACCCGTGAGACAGCCTTCCATTCCAGCTTCTCGAAGCACACGCGCAATTTCGTCGACTACAAGGGTTTTTGGCTGCCCCAGGAATTTTCCAGCGAAGGCGCCATCGAGGAGTATTGGGCCTGCCGTGAAAAGGCGGTCGTGATGGACCTCTCGGCGCTCCGCAAATTCGAGGTGACTGGTCCGGACTCTGAAACCCTGATGCAGTACACGCTCACCCGCGACGTCAGGAAGCTGGGAGTCGGGCAAGTGGTCTACACCGCCATGTGCTACGAGCATGGCGGCATGATCGACGACGGCACGCTGCTGCGGCTTGGCAAGGACAATTTCCGCTGGATCTGCGGTGACGATTATTCCGGCGTCTGGCTGCGCGAGCAGGCTGAGAAGCTCGGCCTAAGAGTATTGATCCGCTCTTCGACCGACCAGTTGCACAACATCGCCGTCCAGGGGCCTCGGAGCCGCGATGTCCTCAAGGATATCGTCCGGACACCACCTCACCAGCCGGCGCTGACCGAGCTCGAATGGTTCCGCTTCACGATCGGCCGCATCGGCGACGCGGAGGGCGTTCCGATCTTGGTGTCGCGCACCGGATACACCGGCGAACTCGGCTATGAGGTCTGGTGCCACCCGCGCGATGCAGAAAAGGTTTTCGACGCCGTGTGGGAGGCCGGCCAGCCGCACGGACTGAAGCCCATGGGGCTGGCCGCACTGGACATGGTGCGCATCGAAGCGGGGCTTATCTTTGCGAACTACGAATTCTCCGATCAGACCGATCCGTTCGAAGCCGGGATCGGATTTACCGTTCCGCTCAAGACCAAGACGGACGACTTCATCGGTCGTGACGCGCTTATTCGGCGCAAGGAGCATCCCCGGCACAAGCTCGTCGGCCTCGATATCGATTCGAACGTCGCCGTCGGACACGGGGACTGCATCCATATTGGCCGCGCCCAGATCGGCGTCGTCACGTCGTCGACGCGCTCGCCTGTGCTGAAGAAGAACATCGCGCTAGCCCGTATCGACGCGACCCACGCCGAAGTCGGCACCGAGGTCGAGATTGGAAAGCTCGACGGCCACCAGAAGCGCCTGCCGGCCCGCATCGTGCCCTTCGCCCATTATGATCCCAAGAAGGAAAGACCAAGATCGTAAGGTGTCTGGCGTGACGACCCGCAGCAGGCAAGGTCACCCGATATCCGCGACATAGCCGACTTCGGCCAGTCGGGACGCCGGACTATTCATCCAAGCGTTTGGCTGGCAAGCGCATAGGCGCTCGTTGGTGGGCTGTCGCCGGCGGCATAGTCGGCCAGGCGTTTGCCCCGTGACATGGTCAGCACGGTGTCGAAGACCGGCATGCCGCTGTTCGACAGGAATGCGGCGAACTTGCCGCTCTCCATATGAGTGTCCACTCTGAGAAAGCTGCCCGAATGTTCGACCACATGCGGCCGGACCACGGCGATGGCATCGTCGTCCGTGTTGGCCATCACCGGGCCGATGACGTGGCCGCGGCCGAACGGCCGGCAAAGGGCGAAGGCCCTTAGCTCTCCCTCATCAAGGAGTCCGTAGCCCACCGACTGGCCGAACAGCTTTTCGATAAGATTTGTCCTGCGCACGCCGAAACCTGCGGCGTCGAGCGCGATGATCGCCGGCAGATCCTCCACCCGTAGCGGACGTATCTCACCGCGCGCGCCGTCCACCCCAGCCGACCTGGTCGCGTCGGCGATCCCCTGATGTTGATAGACGGTCTTCTCCGCATGGAAATGGAGCGAAAGGTAAAGCCGTCTTGCCGCCCGCGTCGCGTTGAGGCGCAGGTTGCGCTTCCCAACTTGATCGAGGATCCGCTTCATCAGCCATTGCGCCGCCCCCTGCGTCTGAAGCCGCGGCGAGGTGATGACCATGCCGACGGTCGCGAAATCGGCGCCATGCGCGAACCACATGGCGGAACCAAGGACCCGGCCGATCTCGTCGAGCACCACGAAACCCTGTCCCGCTTCGCGCAGGAATTGCCAGTCTTCGGCCCGATGCGGCCATCCGACGGCGAGGGAGAGCGCATGCAGCCGGTCGAGTTCGACGGCTTCCACGTCGCCGATCCGCATCGAGAACGCATCGATTTTCAAGCTTTCGGACGGCTTCACTTTCATGCCTCTGAAAGATCGCTGGATTGAGAGCGACGCGCCGAAGATCGCCCTCTGCCCTGCCAACGCTAAACAACAAGACCGATACGATTTGCTCGAAAGCCGCGCGCCAACGCAAGATTCGACTGAAACACTTCCGCTTTCGGCACGCAATCGCGAATGGACACGCACATCCTTTCCGGCACTGTGCAAGCGTGTGGTCGGCGGCAGCGACCGCGCCAATCCGAAATGCCTTGAGGACCGGAATGGACGTCTTCGATATCCTCGACCGTCTCGTCGCCTTTCCATCGGTCGCCGGCAAACCGAACGGTGACATCGTCGGCTGGATCGAGACCCACCTCGCAGAGCGCGGGGCGCGGGTCACTGTGCTCCCCGGGCCGGAAGGCGACCGTTCCAACCTTTTCGCCACGATCGGCCCTGCCGATGTCCCGGGCTATATCCTCTCCGGCCATATGGACGTGGTTCCCGCCGGGGAGCCGCAATGGAGTTCGCCCCCTTTCGCGCTGCGCCGGGACGGCGAACGGCTCCACGGACGCGGCGCCACGGACATGAAGGGGTTCCTTGCCTCTGCGCTGGCGGCTTTGCCTGCGCTGGCGCGACTTCGTCTTGCCAGACCGATCCATCTCGCCTTCTCCTACGACGAGGAGGTGGGATGCCGCGGCGTGCCGCACCTGATCGCCCGACTTCCCGAGCTTTGCGCAAAGCCGCTCGGCGTCGTGGTGGGCGAGCCGAGCGGGATGCGCGCCGTGCGCGGCCACAAGGGCAAGGCTGCCGCCCGCGCGACGATCCGTGGGCGCACCGGCCACTCCTCGCGGCCCGATCTCGGGCTCAATGCAATCCACGCCATGGCCGATGCGTTGAGCGCGGCCGTGAGCGAAGCCGAGCGCATGACGCATGGTCCGTTCGATCCGGCCTTCGAGCCACCCTATTCCACGCTGCAGGCGGGCGTGGTCGCGGGCGGTCAATCGGTCAACATCATTCCCGCCACCTGCACGCTGGAGTTGGAAGCGCGGGCCATCCCCGGCATCGACCCGGCCAGCCTGCTCTCGCCGGTCAAGGCAAGGGCCGAAGCCTGCGCAGAGGACGGCTTTCAGGTCGAGTGGACGGCGATGAGCGCCTATCCGGCGCTGTCACTGCCGCAGGACGCGCCATTGGCGGCGTTGCTGCACGAGCTGACTGGCCAAGCGCCGCTCGCCGCCGTCAGCTATGGCACTGAGGCCGGGCTCTACCAGGCTGCCGGTTTCGATGCCATCATCTGCGGGCCCGGCGATATCGATCGCGCCCACAAGCCGGACGAATACATTCTCGCCAGCGAACTCGCCGCCTGCCAGCGGATGATCGAGGCGCTCGCCGCGCGTTGCGCGGCTTGAAGGAGCAACCGAATGACATTTCTGTTCAACTCCGATGCGCGCCGTGGCGCGGTCTTCGCCGAGGCCTTGGCCAGGGAACTGCCGGACCTGCCCTTCGCGATGGACGCCGCGACGGTCGATCCCGAGGCCGTGCGTTACCTGATCACCTGGACCGCGCCGGCTGATCTCGCCCGCTACAGGAATCTCGACATCCTGTTTTCCATCGGCGCCGGCGTCGACCAGTTCCGTTTCGACGAAGTGCCTGCGAATGTGAAGGTCGTGCGCATGATCGAGGAAGGTATCATCCGCATGATGCAGGAATACGCCACGCTTGCCGTGCTTGCCCTGCACCGCAACCTGCCGGCCTATCTTGCCCAGCAGCGCGCCGGCGAATGGCGTGATATCCCGCAGCTCCAGGCCGGGTCGCGCCGGATCGGAGTGCTTGGCCTCGGGCAGCTCGGCCAGGCCGTGCTCGATCGGCTGAAGCCGTTCGGCTTTCCGCTCGCCGGCTGGAGCCGCTCGCCGCGGCAGATCGATGGCGTGGCCTGCCATGACGGCGTGTCGGGGCTGGAGACAATGCTGCCGGCCAGCGACATACTGGTCTGCCTGTTGCCGCTGACCGGTGAGACGCGCGGCTTCCTCAATGCCGAGCTGCTGGCGAAACTGCCCAAGGGGGCGTCGCTCGTCCAGACGGGACGGGGCCCGCAGCTCGACCACGAAGCGCTCGTCGCCGCCCTCGACAGCGATCACCTCTCGGCGGCGATGATCGACGTGACCGATCCGGAACCGCTCCCGGCGGGGCATCCATTCTGGTCGCATCCGAAGATCATGCTGACCCCGCATGTCGCCAGCGTTGCCCAGCCGACGACCGCCGCGCGCGCCGTCATCGACAACATCAGGCGCCATCGCGCCGGCCTCGACCCCATCGGGCTCGTCGACCGGACGCGAGGCTATTAATGCATCTCGCCCAGAAGGGTGCAGCGGTTCTGGGACAACGACATGCATCAAAACAAAGACTGTAAGATCCACCATGAAAGGTTTTTCCTTGTCCTTGCTCAAGACCGTCGACACCAACCCAGCTTTTCCGCCGCGCGAATCCAAGGCGTTGCCCGAGCGGCTGATTGCCGGCAACCCTGCTTTCAAGACCTGGGCGCAGGACGTCGCCAAGGATGACCTCGTCCATACCGGCGTCTGGGAGGCGACGCCGGGCGAGACGCGCTCGATCAAGGGGGAGACTTTCGAGTTCTGCCACATCCTCTCCGGCGTGGTCGAAATCACGCCCGATGGCGGCGAGACGGTGACCTATCGCGCCGGCGACAGCTTCGTCATGAAGCCCGGTTTCACCGGCATTTGGAAAACCGTCGAAACCGTGCGCAAGATCTACGTGACGGTAGGGTGATAAGGTCCGCGCGAGGGCCGGCCTGCGCGGAAGATTTTGCCGTCCCCTGCTCCCGGCACGCAACATTCGTCGGTGGCGGAGCACCGAACGGTGCATGCTGCGCGCCGGCACGCGCTAGGCTCGGGACGATGCTGCAGAGTGATCGCCAATGAGCCTGAGCTTCGATCCCGACACGATCTCCCTTCCTCTCGGCCACTTCATCGGCGGGGAACTGCTCTCCGTTGCGGGCGCAATCGAGATGCGGCGGCCTTCGGATGGCAAGGCATATGCGGCCTGCCCGGTGGCCGGCGTGGACGTGGTCGACCGTGCCGTGGAAAGCGCCAAGTCGGCGCTGAAGGCCAGCAACTGGGGCGGCGTTCGGCCGCGCGAGCGCACCAGGGCGCTCCAGGCCTGGGCTGACCTCATCGAATTGGAAGCCGAAAGCCTCGCCAAAATCGAGGCCCTGTGCTCCACCCGGCCCGTTGGTCAGATCGTCGCCGGCGACATTGCCGTGACCGCGGAGCAGATCCGTTTCTTTGCCGAATTCGCCGACAAGGAAGGCAGCGAACTCGTGCCGACCGACGACGCCAGTCTCGGCATGATCGTCAGCGAGCCCTATGGCGTGGTCGGCGCGATCACGCCCTGGAATTTCCCCATCTCGATGGCCGGCTGGAAGCTCGGCCCGGCGCTGGCCGCGGGCAATGCGGTCGTGCTGAAACCCTCCGAGATGACGCCGTTCTCGGCCGTCTACATGGCGCAGCTCGCCGTCAGGGCTGGCCTGCCGGCAGGGCTCGTCAACGTGGTGCTCGGCGACGGGCCAACCACCGGCACGGCACTGACCGGCCACTCCGACATCGCCAAGGTCAGTTTCACCGGCTCGACCCGCGCCGGCTCGGCGATCATGGAGAACGTCGCCCGCACCGGCGTCAAGCCGATGACGCTGGAGCTAGGCGGCAAGAGTCCTCAGCTCGTCTTTGCCGATGCCGATCTCGACAAGGCGGCGACTGCGATCGCCGGCAGCGTGACCTTCAACGCCGGCCAGGCCTGCGTGGCCGGGACGCGCCTGATCGTCGAGAACAGCGTCGCCGAAAGGCTGACCGTGGCCATCGTGGAGCGGATGAAGGCGATGCGGCCCGCTCCCACCTGGAACGAGGCGACGCAGTACTCGCCGATCATCTCGGACCGGCAGCGCACGCGTGTCGACGCCCTCGTGCGGGCCGCGATCGAAGCCGGCGGCGAATGCCTGACCGGCGGCGGCGCCATGGAGAGCCCCGGCTATTTCTACGAGCCGACACTGATTGCGAATGCCGATCAGGCCAATCCGGCGATCGTCGAGGAGATCTTCGGCCCGGTCCTGACCGTCCAGACCTTCGAGACCGAGGAAGAGGCGCTGGCGCTGTCCAGCCATCCGACCTATGGGCTGGCCTCCGGCCTGTTCACCGCCGACCTGTCCCGCACGATCCGTCTCGCGCGCAAGCTGGAGGCGGGCACCGTCTGGATCAACCGCTACTCGCGCTCGCGCGACCACATCCTGCCGACCGGCGGCTACAAGCGATCCGGCATCGGCAAGGACCTTGGCCGCGAGGCCTACCTCGCCAATCGCAGGACCAAGAGCGTCCTGATCAGCCTGTGAAGAGATGCCGATGAAATCCTACTCGATAGCTCTGATCCCCGGTGATGGCATTGGCTCCGACGTGACCACCGCCGCCTGGACGGTGCTGGAAACGGTGGCCAAGCACTCCGGCTTTGCCCTGACCGGAACCGAATTCCCCTGGTCGTGCCGCTTCTTCAAGGAGACCGGCCGCATGATGCCGGAGGACAGCATCGAGACCTTGCGCGGCTTCGACGCTATCCTTCTCGGTGCGGTCGGCTGGCCGGCGGTGGTGCCGGATTCCGTCTCGCTCCATGGCCTGCTGCTGCCGATCCGCAAAGCCTTCGTGCAATATGCCAATATCCGGCCGCACCGCCTGCTGCCGGGCGTGACGGGTCCGCTGCGGGCCGAAAATTTCGACATATTGTGCATCCGCGAGAACACCGAGGGCGAATATTCTGGCGCCGGCGGGCGGGTGCATCAGGGCACGCTGGACGAGGTCGCCGTGGAGACCTCGATCTTCACCCGCACCGGCGTCGAGCGCATCCTGCGCTTCGGCTTCGAGCAGGCGCGGGCGCGGCGAGGCAGGCTGGCCTCCGTGACCAAGTCCAACGCTCAGAAATACTCGATGGTCTTCTGGGACGAGATCACGCGCAGGCTGGCCGCGGAGTATCCGGACGTCGAAGTGACGAGCTATCACGTCGACGCGCTCGCCGCGCGCATGATCATGGCGCCGGAGAGCCTCGACGTGCTCGTCGCCTCCAATCTGTTCGGCGATATCCTGACCGACATCGGCGCTGCGATCCAGGGCGGTCTCGGCTACGCTGCCTCCGCCAACATCAATCCCGACCGCTCCGCACCCTCCATGTTCGAGCCGGTGCACGGCTCCGCGCCCGACATCGCCCATCTCGGCATCGCCAATCCGATCGCAGCCATCTGGTCCGGCGCGATGATGCTCGATCACCTCGGTGAAAAAGATTCGGCCGTCCGCGTCATCAAGGCGATCGAGGCGACGACCGCGCGCGGCATAGGCACCACTCCCGGCAAGGACCGCACGGATGCCATCACGGCCGCCGTCGTCGCGGCCCTCACCTGATAGCAAGGTCGTTTCCGATGCAGAGCTTGAAAGACAAAAGTCTGTTCCGCGAGGCCGGCCTGATCGGCGGCGAATGGGTCGCTGCCGGCTCCGGCAGGACGGTCGATGTCATCGATCCGGCGACGCAAGTCGCGATCGGCACTGTGCCCGACATGGACGGTCCGGAGACCCGTGCGGCCATAGAGGCCGCGGCCTCCGCCTATCGAGGCTGGAGGAAGAGGACCAATGCCGAACGCGCCGCCCTCTTGGAGGCTTGGCATGCCCTGATGCTTCAGCATCTGGACGATCTGGCGCTGATCCTGACGACGGAACAGGGCAAGCCGCTGGACGAGGCCAAGGGCGAGATCCGCTACGGCGCCTCCTTCGTCAAATGGTTCGCCGAGGAAGCCCGCCGGATCAACGGCCATACCATCCCCGCGCCCACGCCCGATCGGCGCATCATCGTGCTGAAGGAACCCGTCGGCGTCTGCGGCATCATCACGCCGTGGAATTTCCCCAACGCGATGATCACCCGCAAGGTGGCGCCGGCACTGGCCGCCGGCTGCACGGTGGTCATCAAGCCGTCCGAGTTCACGCCCTATTCGGCGCTGGCGCTCGGCGTGCTCGCCGAACGGGCGGGCATCCCCCCCGGCGTCATCAACATCGTCACCGGCATGCCGGCCGGGATCGGCAACGAGATTATGGCCAACCAGACCGTGCGCAAGATCTCCTTCACCGGATCGACCCGGGTCGGCTCGCTGTTGATGCGCGGCGCGGCCGACAGCGTGAAGCGGCTCAGCCTCGAGCTCGGCGGCAACGCGCCCTTCATCGTCTTCGACGACGCCGATCTCGATCTCGCCGTCGAGGGCGCGCTCGCTTCGAAGTTCCGCAATGGCGGCCAGACCTGCGTCTGCGCCAACCGCATTCTCGTCCAGGCCGGGGTCTATGAGGCCTTCGCCGCCAAGCTCAGCGCCCGCGTCAACGCCATGACGGTTGGGCCGGGCACTCAAGCCGGCGTCGCCATCGGACCGATGATCAACACGGCGGCGGTCGAGAAGATCAACCGCCATGTGGAGGATGCGCTCGCCAAGGGTGCGGAGATCGTCACGAAGAGCCCGCCTCTGCCCGAGGGTCCGCAGTATGTCGCGCCGCTGGTGCTGACCGGCGCCACGAACGAAATGCAGCTCGCCGCCGAGGAAACATTCGGCCCCGTCGCGCCGCTGTTCCGGTTCGAGACGGAAGAGGAGGCGATCGCGCTGGCCAACGGCACGCCCTACGGGCTGGCCTCCTACTTCTACACCGAAAACCTCAAACGCGCCTGGCGCGTCGGCGAGGCGCTGGAATTCGGCATGGTGGGGCTCAACACCGGCTCGGTCTCGATGGAGATAGCCCCCTTCGGCGGCGTCAAGCAGTCCGGCCTCGGGCGCGAAGGTGCGCAGGCCGGCATCGAGGAATATCTGGAGATGAAAAGCTTCCATATGGGAATAGGCGAGTAAGGGAATAGGCAGCAGGCAATAGGGAATAGGAAAACACCATCCTACTGCCTACTGCCTACTGCCTACTGCCTACTGCCTACTCCCTACTGCACCCAGTCAAGCGCCTTGTAGTAGAGGCCGACCATCGGCAGGAACCAGGGCTTGCCCGAATAGCCGGGGATGGACGGCCACTCGACTCCCTTCATCGGATTGCGGTCCTCCCGGCCGAGCATGGCATCGGCCAGGATCATTCCGAGATGGGTCGAAAGCTGCGCACCGTGGCCGGAATAGCCCATCGCGTACCAGACCCCGTCATGGTAGCCGGCGCGCGGGAAACGGTCCTTGGTCATGTCGACCAGCCCGCCCCAGCAATAGTCGATCTCGACCTTGGCGAGCTGCGGGAAGATAGCGGCAAGGCTGGCCCGCAATATTTGTCCGCTCCTGGCGTCGGAGCGCTGGTCCGACGTCGCCGAGAAGCGTGCGCGGCCGCCGAAGATCAGCCGGTTGTCGGGCGAAAGCCGGAAGTAGTTGCCGATGTTCATCGAGGTCACGCATGTCCGGTTGCCCGGCATGGTGGCGGCGATCTCGGCATCGCTGAGCGGCCGCGTGGCGATGATGAAGCTGCCCACCGAGATGATCCTGCGGCGGAAATAGCCGAAATTCGGCGTCGTGTAGGCGCCGGTCGCCACCAGCACATTGTCGGCGCTGATCCGGCCTCGGGAGGTGGTCAGCTCATGCCTGCCGCCGGCCTGCCTGTGGTCCGTCACCGCCGCGTTCTCGTGAATGACGGCGCCGTGGCGGGCGGCGGCCGTGGCCAGGCCCGCCACATAGCGGCCCATATGCATCATGGCGCTCTTCCTCGACAGCATCGCGCCATGGAAGGGCGAGCCGATCTCGGTCTTGAGGTCGGCCGCAGACAGCAGCGCCGTATCCGGATCCACTTCGGCATGGACGGCTTCGAAGTTGCGGGCGATCGCTTCGAAATGCTGCGGCTTGGAGGCAAGCTTCAACTTGCCGGCGCGGCGGAAGTCGCAATCGATGCCTTCCTCCGCGACCAGCGCCTCGATCGTGTCGACGGAGTCGTCCAGCGCCCGGTAGAGCGCAATTGCGCGCTCCTTGCCGAGCTCCGCCTTAGCCGAAAGGTAGCTGTGGGCGAGGCCGTTGTTGAGGTGCCCGCCGTTGCGTCCGGATGCGCCCCAGCCCACCCGCTCCGCCTCCAGCACCACCACCTTCGCGCCAGCCTTTGCCAGCTGGCGCGCCGCGGCGAGACCCGTGAAGCCGCCGCCGATGATCGCGGCATCGTAGTGCCCCTCCACCGGGCCTTGCGCCCCACCGGAAAAGACAGGAGCCGTGTCGTGCCAGTAGGAGACCAGCTTCATCGGCAAATCGCCTGTCTCAAAGTCCGACCACGCCGGGGAGACCGGAAATGTCGGCGATCTCCACATAGCCGTAATAGGGGTTGGCCGGTTCGTGGCCGCGATTGACCCAGACCTTGTTCTTGATGCCGAGGTCGTGTGCCGACATCAGGTCGTAGCGGAATGAGGACGAACAGTGAAGGATGTCTTCCGGGCCGCAGCCCAGCTTGTCGAACATGTATTCGAAAGCCTTAAAGCGCGGCTTGTAGGCCTGTGCCTGCTCGGCCGTGTAGACGGCATGGAACGGCGCGCCGAGCTTCTCGACGTTGGACATGATCTGCGCGTTCATGGCGTTGGACAGGATGACAAGCGGGATTTCCTTGGCGACCTTCGCCAGGCCGGCCGGAACGTCGGCGTGAGGTCCCCAGCTCGGGACGCGCTCATATACTATCCTGGCCTCGTCGGAACTGAAGGCGACGCCGTTGCGCTTGCAGGTGCGCTCGAGCGCATTGTGGATGACATCGGCATATGGCTTCCAGTCGCCCAGGATCTCGTCCAGCCGATACGCCGCGAAATTCTTGATGAACTCCTGCATGCGCGGCTCGTCGAGCCGGCTGCCGTAGAGGTCGCGCGCCGCTTCTGCCATCTGGAAATTGGTCAACGTGCCGTAGCAGTCGAAGGTGATGTATTTGGGCCTGAAAGAAGCCATGTCCTCGATCTCCGGTGGAAGCACATCCGCGTTTGGATGCCTTTCATCATAGGCCGGCAGGCGGTGGCCGACCTGACCGAAATCTGCCTCCCGAAAGCAGAAAGTTCCGTATGCGCGGCTCCGTTTGGCACGCTGTAGCATCTTGCCCGTCGATCGGAGCGCCGGCCCGCAGCCTGAAAAAGCACCGCCAGATCGGCGTCAGCAGAAGATGCGGCGCATCCCTCTCGCTACGGCGAAAGATACTGCCGAAACCAAGGCCTTCAGTCGATCTGCGGCGCGCCGATGTCGGAGACTTGGGTTCAGACCCGAGAGTATCCTCATGCAGCAGAGCGAGACCGAACTCCAGGCATTCGAGCCGCACCATATAGAGGGCGCTGTGGCGCTGTCTCGCCAGGAGAATTGGCCGCATCGCCCGCAGGATTGGCAGATGGCGCTGCAGCTCTCCAGCGGCGCGGTCGCCCTCGACGACCGGGGGCGCGTCACCGGAACCATCCTGGTCACTCCCTACGGTGCGGATTGCGCCATGATCAACATGGTGATCGTCGACAGCAATGAGCGAGGCAAGGGGCTGGGCCGCCGGCTGATGCAACAGGCCTTCGCCCTTGCGGGCGAGCGCCCGCTGCGGCTCGTCGCAACGGCCGACGGCATGCCGCTCTATCAGAAGCTGGGCTTCGTGCCGTCCGGCACGATCCAGCAGCACCAGGGCAAGGTTGCGGCGCTTGGCGCGCCCGCCGGCGTCGAGACGGCAGGCGCCGACGATCTTGCGGAAATCAAGGCGCTCGACCGCGACGCCTATGGCGCGGACCGTGAGGCGCTGATCGACGCGATTGCCGAACGCGGAGGCTTCGCGGTCATCCGCCGCAATGGCGTCATCGAGGCTTACGCCGCGATCCGCCCGTTCGGGCGTGGCGAAGTGGTCGGTCCGGTGATCGCCGCAAGTGCCGTGGATGCCAAGGCGCTGATCGGCTACTTCGCCGCTGCGCGCCCCGGCGCCTTCTTGCGCGTGGATACCGACAGCAGGACCGGCATCGCCGGTTGGCTGACCGAAATAGGCCTCGCCCATGTCGGCGGCGGCGTCGCCATGGACCGCCCGCCCAGGACGGCCGCGGAACAGGCCCGACCTAAAGTCTACGCCCTCGCCAACCAGGCGCTCGGCTAGAACCGGATGATTTCATATCGGGTCGATCCGAGATCGGAATCCGGCTCTAAATCAAGGAGACAGAGCATGATGTCGTCCGAAAGCCGCTTCCCACCTTTCGGCATCATGCTCTAGCGGAGGACAACAATGCTCGCCACTTCCCTGGTCGAACTCGACCGCGCCCATCTCATCCATCCGGTCGCCTCATATCGCGGCCATGAGGCGCTCGGCGTGCGGGTGCTGAAATCGGCAAAGGGCGCCACCGTGACCGATGCGTCCGGCCGGCAACTTCTCGATGGCTTCGCCGGGCTTTGGTGCGTCAATGCCGGCTATGGCCATGACAGCATCGTCGAAGCCGCCGCCCGGCAGATGCGCGAGCTTCCCTACGCCACCGCCTATTTCGACCTTGGCTCGGAGCCGGCCATCCGGCTAGCCTCGGAACTGGCCGAGCGGGCCCCTGGAGACCTGAACCACGTCTATTTCACGCTCGGCGGGTCGGACGCGATCGACAGCACGATCCGTTTCGTCCGCTACTACTGGCATGCCAAGGGCGAGCCGCAGCGCGACCAGTTCATCTCCATCGAGCAGGGTTACCACGGCTCGTCGGTGGTCGGTGCCGGCCTGACCGCCTTGCCTGCCTTCCACGCCGGTTTCGGCATTCCCTTCGAGTGGCAGCACAAGATCCCCTCCCCCTACCCCTATCGCAACCCCGTAGGCGAGGATGGCAGCGCGATCATTTCGGCGTCGCTTGCCGCGCTGAAGGCGAAGATCGAGGAGATCGGGCCGGAGCGGGTCGCCGCCTTCTATGCCGAGCCGATCCAGGGCTCGGGCGGTGTTATCGTTCCGCCGAAAGGCTGGATCAAGGCGATGCGCGAACTCTGCCGGGAGCACGGCATCCTGTTCATCGCCGACGAGGTGATCACCGGATTCGGCCGCACGGGGCCGCTGTTCGCCTGCACCGAGGAGGACATCGTTCCGGATTTCATGACGACCGCGAAGGGGCTGACATCGGGCTATGTTCCGATGGGCGCCGTCTTCATGGCCGACCATGTCTACAATGTCATCGCCGATGCCGCGGGCGGCTCTGCGGTCGGCCATGGCTACACCTATTCAGCCCATCCGGTCAGCGCAGCCGTCGCGCTCGAGGTGCTGAAGCTCTATGAAGACGGCCTTCTGGAAAACGGCATCAGGGCCGGCGCCCGCCTGATGGCAGGGTTGGAGGAGCTGAAGGACCATCCGCTCGTCGGCGATGTACGCGGCCGCGGCATGCTTGCCGCGATCGAACTGGTGGTGGACAAGCAGAAGAAGACGCCGCTTCCCGCGTCGGCCATGCCGGCGCGGCGCGTCTTCGACAGGGCGTGGGACAACGGCCTCATCATCCGCGCCTTCGCGCAGGGCGTTCTTGGCTATGCGCCTCCGCTGTGCTGCACGGATAGCGACATCGATGCAATCATCGAGCGTACGCAACGCACGCTTGACCAGACTCTGGACGATCCTGATGTCCGCAAGGCTCTGGCGTGACGGGCGGCGAATACCTCGTGTTTCGAAATGTCGCCGGGGCAGACGATTTCGCAATTTTGTGCCGCAGCCCTGCGCCATTTCGGCGTATCCAGCGCGGGGGAAGTGCCAGACTGCTTTCAAGACAAGGCCAGAAAGCTCGGATTTCCGGGCTTGTGAAGAAAGCCGACGCTCCGGACAGTACGGAATTTTGTTCTGTTCAGCACGATGCAATTCGGCCGCCCGCAGAGGAGAGCTAGTTCTTGGCCAGGGCCTTCAGCGAGTTCAAATACGTCACCTTCGATGTCGTCGGCACGCTGATCGACTTCGAAGGCGGCATCACGGCCTGCCTGGCCGGGATCGCCGCCGAGGCTGGCGTTTCCGTCGACGGTGAGGAAGCGCTGACCCTCTACCGCCAAGCCCGCTACATGCCCGAGGCTGGCCTGTTTCCCGACGACCTTGCACGTGTCTACATGGTCATTGCGCCGCAGCTCGGCCTGCCAGCCGAGGAGAAGTTCGGCGCTCGCCTGCGGGATTCCGCCGGCGCCTGGAAAGGCTTCCCCGACAGCGCAGCCGCCTTGGCCGACCTTGCGAAATCCCACAAGCTGATCGCCATGACCAATGCGCGGCGCTGGGCGCTCGATCACTTCGAGCTCCAGCTTGGATCGCCATTCTTCGCCACCTTCACAGCCGACGACACCGGCACCGAAAAGCCGGACCCGGCGTTTTTCCAGAAGGTGTTCGACTTCGTGGCCTCCCGGGGCGACAGCAAGAACGACATTCTGCATGTCGCGCAAAGCCAGCATCACGACATCGGCATATCCCGCGCGCTTGGCCTGACCAACTGCTGGATCGAGCGCCGGCATGCCCAGAAGGGTTATGGTGGCACGATCGAGCCCGAGCGCTTTACCGTGCCGGATTACCACTTCACGTCGATGGCCGCCTTTGCCATGGCCGTGCGGGAAAGCCTGAAGGAACGAACCTGAGCCCAAGCCCGGAAAGCGCGCAGAAAGACAAGCATCCCGGGCGAAATCAACCGAAAGGGGAATGACATGACCGACAAGATCACGAACTGGACCAGGGCAGACGATGCCATGGTCGAAAATGCCATCCGCCGCGGCGCGAGCCGCCGCGAACTCCTCAAGATGCTGTTGGCCGGCGGCGCCGCGATCGCGGCTGGCGGCACCGTCCTCGGCCGTGCCACCCAGGCCGTTGCCGCAACGCCGGTTTCCGGCGGCAATTTCAAGGCGGCCGGCTGGTCGTCCTCGACCGCCGATACGCTCGATCCGGCAAAGGCGTCGCTCTCGACCGACTATGTCCGCTGCTGCTCGCTCTACAACCGCCTGACGTTCCTCGACAAGGACGGCAAGACGCAGATGGAGCTCGCTGAGAGCTTCGACAGCAAGGACGCCAAGACCTGGACCGTGAAGCTGCGCAAGGGCGTCACCTTCCATGACGGCAAGGATCTCACCGCCGACGACGTCGTGTTCTCGCTGAAGCGCCATCTCGACAAGGCCGTCGGCTCCAAGGTCGCCAAGATCGCCGCGCAGATGACCGGCTTCAAGGCAGTGGACAAGTCGACCGTCGAAATCACGCTTGCCGATCCGAATGCCGATCTCCCGACCATCCTGGCGCTGCACCATTTCATGATCGTCGCGGATGGCACCACCGACTTTTCCAAGGGCAATGGCACCGGCGCCTTCGTGCTGCAGACGTTCGAACCCGGCGTGCGCTCTGTGGTCACCAAGAACAAGAACTACTGGAAGTCGGGCAAGCCCTACCTCGACTCCTTCGAGTTCATCGCCATCACCGACGACAGCGCGCGCGTCAACGCCCTGATTTCCGGCGACATCAATTTCGCCGCCTCGATCAATCCGCGCTCGATGAAGCTGCTGGAGAGCCAGCAGGGCTTCGAACTGTCGAAGACGACCTCGGGCAACTACACGGATCTCAACATCCGGCTCGACATGGAGCCGGGCAGCAAGGCCGACTTCGTGGCCGGCATGAAGTATCTCGTCAATCGCGAGCAGATCGTCAAATCGGCGCTGCGCGGCCTCGGCGAAGTCGGCAACGACCAGCCGGTCTCGCCGGCGAATATCTTCCACAATGCCGACCTCAAGCCGAAGGCTTTCGACCCCGACAAGGCGAAGTTCCACTTCAACAAGGCGGGGCTGCTCGGCCAGTCTATCCCTGTGATCGCCTCGGACGCCGCGACCTCGTCGATCGACATGGCGGTGATCATCCAGGCCGCCGGCGCCGATATCGGCATGAAGCTCGACGTCCAGCGCGTCCCCTCCGACGGCTATTGGGACAATTACTGGCTCAAGGCGCCGGTCCATTTCGGCAACATCAATCCGCGCCCGACGCCGGACATCCTGTTCTCGCTCCTCTACGCCTCCAACGCACCCTGGAACGAGAGCCAGTACAAGTCGGAGAAGTTCGACAAGCTGCTCGTCGAGGCCCGCGGACTGCTCGACCAGGCCAAGCGCAAGGAAATCTACGGTCAGATGCAGACCATGATCGCGGAGGAAGCCGGCACCATCATCCCGGCTTACATTTCCAACGTCGATGCGCTTTCCAGCAAGGTGAAGGGTTTGGAAGCGAACCCGCTCGGTGGCATGATGGGCTACGCAATGGCGGAATACCTCTGGCTCGAAGCCTAGGGGAAGCCTGCCGGGGGCCGGCCAGCCGGCCCCCGGTATCGCATTGCGCAAGATTGTTTTAGGCCGAACGCCAACCGCAGGGAGCGCTTCCATGAAGTCTGAGGTTCTCAACCTCATCCTGAAGCGGCTGGCGACTGCGGTCGTCACCCTCTTGATTGTCCTGTTCGCGGTGTTTTTCGCCACCAGCATGCTGCCCGGCGACACCGCCTCGATCCTCCTCGGCCAGGCCGCCACACCGGAGGCGGTCGCCGGCCTGCGTGAAGCCATGCATCTCAACGATCCGGCCATCCTGCGTTTCCTGCGCTGGCTCGTGGGCCTGCTCCATGGCGACCTCGGCACCTCCTATGCCAATGAAATGCCCGTCGCGGCGCTGATCGGCGGCCGCTTCGTCAACACCATGAAGCTCGCCGGCATTACCACGCTGATCTCGGTGCCGCTGGCGCTGACGCTCGGCATCACCGCCGCGATGCTGCGCGGCTCCCTCTACGACCGCACCGTCACCGTGCTTTCGATCGGGGTCATCTCGGTGCCAGAGTTCATGGTGGCGACGCTGGCGGTCCTGCTCTTTGCCGTCTATCTCAAATGGCTGCCAGCCCTGTCCTCGGTCAACGAGGCGCATTCGCTGACCGATCTCGTGCGCATCTATTCGATGCCGGTGATCACCCTCACCTTCGTCATCTCCGCGCAGATGATCCGCATGACCCGCGCCGCGGTGATCGAAACGCTGTCCACGCCTTATGTCGAGATGGCGCTTTTGAAGGGCGCATCGCGCAGCCGCATGGTGCTCCGGCACGCGCTTCCCAACGCGCTGGGGCCGATCGTCAATGCGGTCGCACTCTCGCTATCCTATCTGGTCGGAGGCGTCATCATCGTGGAGACGATCTTCAACTATCCCGGCATTGCCAAGCTGATGGTCGATGCGGTCGCGACCCGTGACCTGCCGCTGATCCAGAGCTGCGCGATGATCTTCTGCCTCGGCTATCTCTTGCTCATCACGACCGCCGACATCATCGCCATCATGTCCAATCCGAGGCTCAGGTGACGATGGCGCGCGCGGCAATTTCCCGGCGGTCCTTCCTGGGCCACAGCTACAACCTGGTGGGCGTCCTGGCTTCGCTGGTCATCCTGGCGTGGACGCTCGTCGCCATCTTCGCGCCCTACATCATTCCTCATTCGATCGGCGATATTGTCGACGACGACTACTTCGGCCCGATGCGTCAGGGACTGTGGCTCGGCTCGGATTATCTGGGCCGCGACATGCTCTCGCGGGTGCTGATGGGCGCGCGCTACACCGTCGGCATATCGCTGGCCGCCGTCTCCATCGCCTGCTTTTCGGGCGTGGTGCTGGGGATGATCGCGGCCGTCACCGGCGGCTGGCTCGACACCTGCCTCAGCCGCTTCCTCGACGCCATGAACTCCATCCCCAGCAAGCTGTTCGGGCTTGTGGTCGTCGCCGCGGTCGGCTCGTCGATCCCGGTGCTGATCCTGACGCTAGCCGTCATCTACATCCCCGGCGCCTACCGCTTCGCGCGGGCGCTCGCCGTCAACATCAACACCATGGACTTCATGACCGTCGCCCGCGTCCGCGGGGAAAGCACCATCTATCTCATCGGGTCGGAGATCCTGCCCAACATCATCCGACCGGTGCTGGCCGACTTCGGCCTGCGCTTCGTCTTCATCGTGCTTTTGCTTTCCGGCCTGTCCTTCCTGGGCCTCGGCCTGCAGCCGCCTTTGGCCGACTGGGGCGCGCTGGTGCGCGAAAACATCGGCGGCCTGCCATTCGCGGCCCCGGCCGTCATCGTGCCTTCGCTGGCGATCGCCAGCCTCACCATCAGCGTCAACCTGCTGATCGACAACTTGCCGCAGAAGATCAGGGACCGCGACGCATGACCGATCAGCGACGCATGACCAATCTCGTCGAGGTCAGGAACCTGAGGATCGAGGCGACGACCGACGCCGGACGTCTGGTCGAGATCATCAAGGGCGTCAGCCTGGACATAGCCGACGGCGAGATCGTTGCGCTGATCGGCGAGAGCGGCTCCGGCAAGACCACGGTGGCGCTGTCGCTGATGGGCTACGCGCGGCCGGGTTGCCGGATCACCCAGGGCGAGATCAATGTCAACGGCCGGAACATGGCTGCGCTCTCCGAAAAGGACTGCGCCAAGTTCCGCGGCACCGATATCGCCTATGTTCCGCAAAGTGCCGCAGCCTCCTTCAACCCCTCGGCCACGATCATGGAGCAGGTGATCGAGGTGACGCGCATCCACGGCCTGATGCCGCCCGAGCAGGCGCGACGGCGCGCGGTCGAGCTGTTCAGGGCCTTGTCGCTGCCAGATCCGGAAGGGATCGGCGCCCGCTATCCGCACCAGGTCTCGGGCGGGCAATTGCAGCGCCTGTCGGCGGCAATGGCGCTCATTGGCGATCCCAAGCTGGTCATCTTCGATGAGCCGACGACGGCGCTCGACGTGACGACGCAGATCGACGTGCTCAAGGCATTCAAGTCGGTCATGCGCGCGGGCGGAATAGCGGGCGTCTACGTCTCCCACGACCTCGCGGTCGTCGCGCAGATCGCCGATCGCATCGTGGTGCTGAAGGGCGGCGAAGTGCAGGAGACCGGCACCACGGCCGAAATTCTCTCTGCTGCCCGGCACCCCTACACCCGCGAACTGCTGGCCGCCTTCGAACCGAAGCCCCGGCAGGCGCAAGCGGATGCCGGAACGAAGCCGCTGCTGAGCATCGACAATCTGACGGCGGGCTATGGACCGCTGCGCGAGGACGGACTGCCGCGCATCCGCGCCGTCGACTCGGTCAGTCTGGTCGTGCAGACGAGCCGCAACCTTGGCATCATCGGCGAATCCGGCTGCGGAAAATCGACCCTGGCGCGAGTGATCGCCGGCATTCATCCGGCGGCAGCCGGCGACATCGTTTTCGACGGCAAGCAACTGGAACGCGCCGCCAAGAAACGCAGCCAGGATCAGCTGCGCGAGATGCAGATCGTTTTCCAGTATGCCGATACCGCGCTCAATCCAGCCAAGCCGGTCGAGGACATCATTTCCCGTCCGCTCGCCTTCTATCACGGGCTCGACAGGCAGGCGCGCTCGAAGCGTGTCGATGAACTGCTCGACATGGTGCGCCTGCCGAGGGCATTGCGCTATCGTCATCCATCGGAGCTGTCGGGCGGCCAGAAGCAGCGCGTGAACTTTGCGCGCGCGCTGGCGGCAAATCCCAAGCTCATCATTTGCGACGAGATCACATCGGCGCTCGACACGGTGGTGGCATCCGCCGTGATCGAGCTGCTCAAGGAGCTGCAGCGGGAGCTCGGGCTTTCCTACATTTTCATCAGCCACGACCTTTCGGTCGTCGAGGCGATCTGCGACGAGATCATGGTCATGTACAATGGCGAGCGGGTGGAGCAGATCACGCCCGACAAGGTGAAGGCGCCCGCCCACCCCTATTCCAAGCTTCTGTTCTCCTCCGTGCCCAAGCTCGACCCGACCTGGCTCGACGGCCTCGTCCGCGACCCGGAGCTCGTCAGCCAGTACGGCCACCGCTAAAGCAATTCCAGGAAAAGCGTGTAACGGTCTTCCTGGAATTCTTCTGCCTACATCGGGAACAGGCTGGGCAGCGGCATGTGCGCCTTGACGATGGGCGACTTCAGCACCACGAAGCTGAAATACTTGTCGATGCCGATGTCCATGTCGGTCAGCCGCTCCATGATCGTCTGGTATTCGCCGATGCCGGAGGTCACGAACTTCATCAGGTAGTCGTAGCCGCCCGAGACGAGGTGGCACTCGATGACCTGGTCGATCTTCTCCACCACGGCAAGGAAGCGGGCGAAGTCCACCTGGCGGTGGTTCTTCAAGGTGATTTCGGTGAACACGGTCAGCGTCTGGCCGAGCTTGCCGATATTGACCTGCGCGGAATAGCCCTCGATGTAGCCCTCCGACTGGAGCTTCTTGACCCGCATCAGGCAGGGGCTCGGCGACAGATGCACCAGTTCCGCCAATTCCACATTGGTGATACGGCCGTTCTTCTGCAGCTCGTGCAGAATCTTGATGTCGATCCGATCCAGTTTCACGGGGCTGTCTCCGGGAAAGGGTACCGCAGCACAAAATGCTGTCTTTCCAACAACGGCCGAGACTACCACAGCCCGCCGGCCTGTCCATCCGGATGGGTACGGCTTGAAAGGCAGGGACTCTCGATTTCGCCAGGTTCGCCGGAATAAAATTCTGCCCCGGCCATAACTGCAGCAGCGGCTGCCTGCGCAACGCGATAGACTGGCGCTTCAAGACAGGGAGAACCATGCGCGCGCCGCTGCAGCAAATCGAGACGTCCAGCGAACTGCCGCGATCCGCGGATGCGGTGGTGATCGGCGGCGGCATCGTCGGCGTCTTCGCGGCCTACTACCTGGCGCGGCGCGGCGTGAAGGTCGCGCTCGTCGAAAAGGGCCATATCGGCGCCGAGCAGTCCTGCAGGAATTGGGGGTGGTGCCGGCAGCAGAACCGCGACGCCCGCGAGCTGCCGATGGCGACCCGCAGCCTCGATCTGTGGGACAGCTTTGCGGCGGAAACCGGCGAGGACACCGGCTTCCGCCGCTGCGGCCTGCTCTATCTCAGCAATGACGAGGCGGAGCTGGCCGGCTGGGCGCGCTGGCGCGACTTCGCCAGGACCGCCGGCGTCACCACGCATATGCTGGACGGCGCCGAAGCCAGCGAGCGTGGCCGCGCCACGGGCCGGAGCTGGAAAGGCGGCGTCTTCTCGCCGAGCGACGGCACGGCCGATCCGTCGCAGGCTGCGCCCGCCGTCGCCCGCGCCATCCTCAAGCTCGGCGGCAGCGTCAACCAGAATTGCGCCGCGCGCGGCCTCGAAACCGAGGGCGGACGCCTGAGCGGCGTGGTCACGGAAAACGGCACGATCCGCACCAAGGCGGCGATCCTGGCCGGCGGTGCCTGGGCGTCCTCCTTTTGCCATCAAGTCGGCTTCCGCTTTCCCCAAGCCTCGATCCGCTCCTCCATCATGTCGGTCTCGCCCGGTGCCGAGGGCCTGCCGGACGCGCTGCACACAGCGAAGATCTCGTCCACGCGGCGCGGCGACGGCGGCTACACACTCGCCATAAGCGGACGCGGACGCGTCGACGTGACGCCGCAGCAGCTGCGCTTCTCCCCCCAGTTCCTACCGATGTTCCTGAAGCGCTGGCGCAGCCTCGCGCCCGGCGGGCTGGAGGGTATGCGCTCGGGCCACGAAACGCTCCAACGCTGGCGGCTCGACCAACCGACTCCGATGGAACGGATGCGCATTCTCGATCCGGCCGTGGACCAGGGAACCATTCGCCTGATCCACGCTCGCGCGCTCGACCTCTTGCCGGCACTGCGCAAGACCAGGATCAGCGCGGCGTGGGCCGGCTACGTCGACAGCACCCCGGACGGCGTGCCCGCCATCGGCGAAATCCAAACCGTGCCGGGTTTCATCCTGGCTGCCGGATTTTCGGGACACGGCTTCGGCATCGGTCCCGGCGCCGGGCACCTGCTTGCCGATCTCCTGACCGGGTCGGAACCGATCGTCGATCCGAAATCCTACGATCCGCAGCGCTTCGACGCTTCGGCCTGGGGCAAGGTTGCCGACTTCTGAGGCAATTCCGGGAAAAATGCGTAGCGGTTTTCCGTCCGGAATTGCGGCAAAAGTCCCCGTGAAACGGTGAACTGCTCTAAGGTCCGTTGCCTCCGAAATCGCATCAGTCTTCCCGCAGAAATGCGCCGATGGGCACGGGCCGGACAGGAGCCTGCCCACGGAACCGGCCGACGGCGTCGGGCGTGCAGCCGGCTCTCGCTGCGACGAGTTCGGCAGCCGCCAGTTGGCAATAGCGCCCCTGACAACGCCCCATGCCGACCCGTGATATTGATTTGACCCTGTTGGCCTCGCCGCCGAGATCCGCGCCGTCGCGGACGGCTCCGGCGGTCACGTTCTCGCAGCGGCAGGCGATCGCGTCGTCGGGGAGTGCCCGCACCATCGCGGCCGGCCACGGGAAGGCGCGGGCCAGCCCGCGGGCAAAGCGTTCCAGCCGCGCCAGCTTGCGCAGATCGGGGCTGGCCGAGGGGGTTCGATGCCCGAGATCGGAAAGGCACGCCACCGCAGCCAGTCGTCCCGCGATCTCCGCTCCGTCCGCCCCAAGAAGACGGACACCGTCGCCTGCAAGGTAAACTCCATTGCCGGCCCGGCCCAACTCGTCGGTCTTCGGCAGCCACTGTTGCCACTGTTCGTCATAGGCGAAGGCGCATCCCGCAAGGTCGGCCAGATGCGTCTCCGCCCGCAGGTGCCAGCCCAGGCCTATCATGTCGCAAGGTGTGAAACGCTGGTGTCCGCCGGCATCGCGCCAGCGCAAGGCGGTGACACCCTGCCCCTCGCCCTCGACCCGCTCGGGCGTCACGCCGGCATGATAGCGGCGGCCGAGCCTCATCCGCAGGGCCAGGCCGCGCAACGCCACCACTGGCCGGGCGGCCAGCCCCAAGAGGCCCCGCATCTGCTGGCGCCAGGAGGAGGTATCGAGCACCGCCGCCACATTGGCCCCAGCCTTGACAAGCTGCGCGCCGACCAGCGTCAGCAAGGGCCCCGATCCGATCAGCACGATCCGCCGCCCAAGGGCCACGCCCTGCGCCTTGAGCGCAATCTGCGCAGCGCCAAGGCTGTAGACGCCGGCGTGCTGCCAGCCAGGGACCGGAGCGACTCGGTCGGACGCGCCGGTGGCGAGGATCAGGCGGTCATAATCGATGACCTGAACGCCACCCTCTCCCAGCAGGTGCAGTTGCCTTCCATCCGCGGCGATGACCGAGCTGCCGGCGCAAAAAGTGAGCCGCCCCTCTTCGGCCAACCGGTCGAAGAGGGCATGCAGCGCCCGCGCCTTCGCCGCTTCGGACCCATATAGCTGCTCTGGCGTGCGGACGAATCCGGCAGGCGGGCGGCGATAGATCTGCCCGCCCGCGCGATGCCCCTCGTCGATGACCACCGGGTGAAGCCCGGCCTCGACCAGCGTCGCGGCCGCCCTTATGCCGGCCGGACCGGCGCCCACGACGACGATCCGCGGCGCCTCGCTCACGGCCAGTTCTCCGGCGGCGTCGTGCGCAACCGCATGCCTGCAGCGACAAGGGTTGTGCAGGCGCGCAGGCGCGATCCCGCTTCCTGCCACACCCAGCAATCCTGGCAGGCCCCCATCAGGCAGAAGCCGGCGCGTGGCTCGGGGCCGAACTCGGAGTGCCGCAGCGCGTGCCCTGACGCCAGCATGGCGGTCAGCACGCTGTCGCCGGCCAGCGCACCACGCATCTGCCCGTCAAGAAAGAACTGCACCTCTGCCCGGTCGCGCTCGGCCAGCCGGACGATGCGGCCGGCCGTGGTCATTCCGCGGCCTCTCGCACAGCGTGCGGCCGCGGCAGCTCGGGAAAGCGCTCGCAAACCGCGTCGAAGGCTGCCTGCACGCCCTCCGGCCCGGAGCGGCCTTTCATGCGGCGGAAGATTTCCGTCTTGGCAAAGAACCGCCAGTGGATCGGCAGCGCATCCAGCAAAGCGTGAAGCCGGTCATAGGCAGCGGACGTCCACTGCGCTTCGTAGCCGTCGCGCTCCGGACCGAAATGGAAATGTCCGTCGGACGGCTTTTGCCGCGCGCGCAATTGCTCCGTCGCCTTCTCGTCGATCTCGCCGTCGCGGATGGCGACGCCGTAGTCGCTCTCGGCCGCTTGCGGCGAGACATAGCCGCGCCGTACGTCCTGCGCGACCCGCCAAGGCTCGCGCTGATGCGGATTCCCGCGCCCGCCGCCGCCGGCCGAGCGGATCTCGAGCACGTCACCGGGCTGCAGAACCGCCGTGTCGATATTGCCCAGCCGCCGCTCGTGGCCGCTGCCCGGATTGACGACCATGTCCGACAGGCCGGCCGCCTTGCCGCCCAGCACGCCCCAAGGTCGGAAGAAGCTGCGGTCACGATTGCGCGCCGTGATCCTTGAGTCAGGGGCAAAGACCCGGAAGGCCATCTCCGTCGCCAGCCCGCCGCGCCAGCGGCCCGCGCCGCCGCTATCCTTGGCCAGCCCGTATTTCACGAATTCGACCGGGGTCTCGGTCTCGGTGATCTCGATCGGCGTGTTCTTGAGATAGGCGGCATCGGCGCCCGACCCGTTGGTGCCGTCGCGATGCGGCATCGCGCCGCCGCCACCCACCACCGGGTTAACCGCCGCGATGACGGACCGGCTGGTGCGCTCATCGATAGTCATCACGTTGACGATGCAGTTGTTGCCGGCCGGGGCCGCCGGCAGCCGTTCCGGCACCGCTTGCGAGAAGGCGCCGAAAATGACCGAACGCAACCGGGCGCAGGTGAGCGAGCGCATGCCCACAGCGGCAGGGTGTACCGGATTGAGCACCGAACCTTGCGGGGTGATGCAGGTGAACGGCCGGGTCAGGCCGGTATTGAGCAGGATCTTCGGGTTGAGCGTGTAGAGCACGTAATAGACGCCGACCAGCAGCATGGTGTGGCGCGGATCGCCTCCCGAAGGCACGTTGAGCGAGGAGCCGAGCTGCGGATCGGAGCCGGTGAAGTCGAGCACCGCCTCATCGCCTTTGATCGTCAGTCTCAGCTTCAGCCGGCAGGGATTGGCCTCGACCGAATCCTCGTCGGCATAGTCGGCGAACTCCCAGGTGCCGTCGGGCATGGCGCGCAGCACGTCGCGGGCCTGCGCCTCGGCATGATCGAGCAGAGCGGCGACGCCTTCGACGAAGCCGGCCTTGCCGAACTTCCGCACCATCGCCTGGATCTTGCGCTCACCGGTGTTGAGCGCCCCGACCAGCGCCTTGATGTCGCCGATGTTGAGGTCGGGCTTGCGCACATTGGTGCTCATGATGCGGAGGATCGTCTCATCGAAAACGCCCTCCCGCACCAGCTTCATGGGCGGGAAACGGATGCCTTCCTGATGGATTTCCGTCAGCGCCCGGCTGAGCGAGGCCGGCACCGCACCGCCCATGTCGGTGTTGTGGATATGCCCCCCGGTCCAGGCGACGATCTCGCCGTCGACGAAGACCGGCTTCCACAGATGCGTGTCGGGCGCGTGCGTGGCGACATGACCGGAATAGGGATCGTTGGTGAAGGCGACGTCTCCGGGCCGGTAGTCGTCGACCATCGCGATCGCGCGGTGATAGGAAAGCCCCGGATACCAGGTGGCGCCGAGCTCCATCGGCACGGCGAAAGTTGCCCCTGAACGGTCCATCAGCATCACCGTGAAGTCCTGCGTCTCCTTGACGAAGGCGGAGTGCGCGGTGCGGTGCAGCGTGTGGGCCATGTTCTCGGCGGCCGCGCGGGCATGGTTGGCCAGAACCCGAAGGTTTGTGCGGTCGAACATGTCGTCACTCCGCGAAGGTCAGCAGAAGGTTGAGATGGCGGTCGACGCGCGCCTGCGTCCCCGCAGGAATGACGAAGGTGGTGTCTTCCTGCACCACCACGGCAGGTCCGTGGAAGGTGCTGCCGGGTACGAGCGTCTGCCGGTCGTGGAGGTCGACGGTCTCGACGCTCAGGCCGGTATAGACAGGCAGCCGGCGCGCCGGAACGGTCGCAGTGTCGATCTCGTCGATCTCCGGGAAGGAGAGCGCCGGACCTGCGCCTATTGCCGACAGTCGGACGTTCACAAGCTCGATCGCGCCCTCCGGGTCATGGAAATCGTAAAGCTGCTCATGTGTGCGGTGGAAGGCTTGCTCGATGCCGGCGGCGTCATCGTCGGCCAGCCATTCTTGCGAAAGGACGACCTCGATCTCATAGCTCTGCCCGACATAGCGCATGTCGCAGGAGAGATTGAGTTGCGCGGTCGCATCGTGCCCCTGCGCCGCGAGCCAGTCGCGGCCCTCTTGCGCCAGCACCTCGAAGGCTTGGCGGATCGCGGGCAGCGACGCGGCCGATAGCGGGCTGAAAATGGTGCGGATGAAGTCCCCGCGCAGATCCGCCACCAGCCCGCCCAGTGCCGACACCACGCCGGGGCGGCGTGGCGCCATGACACGCTTCATGCCGAGCTCGCGCGCGAGGAAGGCGCCGAGCATGGGGCCGCCGCCGCCGAAGGGCATCAGCGTGAAATCGCGCAGGTCGACGCCGGCGCGCGAGGCGAGCTTCTCGACCCCGACGAACATTTCCGACACCGCGATGTCGAGGATCGCCTGCGCGGTCTGCTCGAGCGGGCGGCCAAGCCGGGCGGCAAGCGTGCCGACCGCACGATGCGCCAGCCCGGTGTCGATCCTGAGTTGGCCATAGGCCATCTCGCTGTGGCCAAGCCATCCGCACACCACCATGGCGTCCGTCACCGTCGGCTGCGTGCCGCCGCGACCGTAGCAGGCTGGCCCCGGCGTCGAGCCCGCCGACTCCGGCCCGACCCGCAGCACGCCCTGCGCATCGACGCTGGCGATCGAGCCACCGCCGACGCCGATCGAGCTTACCGACACCGACGGGATATGGAGCGGAAATTCGCCGATCAGCTCGCCGGTCCCGAACTGCGCCTCGCCGCCGATGATGAGCGCGAAGTCGGCCGAGGTCCCGCCGATGTCGAGGGTGAGCACCTTGTCTTCGCCGGCCTGACGCGCGAGCCAGGAGGCGCCGATGACACCCGAGGCGGTTCCCGACAGCAGCATGTTCACGCAGGCACGCTTGCCCTCGGCAGCGTTCATCAGCCCGCCGTTCGACTTCGTCAGCATCGGGCGGGCCGGCACGCCGCGGCCGTTCAGCCGCTCTTCCAGCGCCGTCAGGTAGCCGGAGACGCGCGGATGGACATAGCCGTTGAGAATGGCGGTCGAACTGCGCTCATATTCGCGGATGACCGGCCAGACCTCGGCCGAAGTGAAGACGAAGAAGTCGGGCGCAAGGCCTGCGATCGCCGCCTTGACCGAGGCTTCCTGGGCTGCGTTGCGCCAGGCATGCAGGAAGGCGACGATAATCCCTTGCGCCCCGTTCGCTTTCGCGGCAGCGACCGCGCTTTTCACAGCCGCCATGTCAGGCGCCTGGGATTCGCTTCCGTCGGCACGCATGCGCGCCGGAATGCCGAAGATCATGTCGCGCGAGATCAGCGGGTCCGGCCGCGAGCAGAACAGCGAATACATATCGGGCATGCGAAGCCGCGCGAGTTCGATCACGTCCTCGAAGCCGGCATTGGTGAACAGCGCGAGCGGCGCGCCCTTGCGCTGGATGATGGTGTTGATGCCGACGGTCGTGCCGTGCACGAAGCGCGTCGTATGGGTGGGATCGAACCCTTCGCGTTCGGCCAGAAGGGTGAGACCCGTCATCAGCTCGGCGCCCGGATCTTCCGGCGTCGTCAGCACCTTCAGCGAAGCCACTCGCCCGGAATTTGCTTCGAGCGCACAGAAATCGATGAACGTCCCGCCGATATCGACGCCGACTTTCCAGTCGGCTCCGTTCCGCGCTGCATCCGTCGCGATGCCACCATCCATGATGCGTCCCTTCCTGTCTGCCAACCCGAAGCTGACACAACTGGATGGTTCGGGTCCAAGACGTTTGATGGGCAAGGATATAAGCCTTGCTTATGCTCCTGGGTGCTGTCGATCCAGGATGGCGGCACAGGCCGCGCGAATTTCATCCCGCATCATCTCATCGGCCCGCGAAAGCGCCCGGGCGCGCGAGGTGAGCAGCGCGATCGGGAACTCCGGTCCGGCCGCCAGCGGCCTCACGGCAAGCCCGGCAAACTGGTGCCATGGCAGCAGCGCGTCGACGAGGGCGATGCCCAGGCCGGCCTGAACGAAGCCTACCGCGGAGATGGAGACGTCGATCTCCAGCGACGGCGAAAGCGCCGCGCCCTCAGCGCGGGCCGCGTGGGCCAGTTCGTCGGCCGGCCGGGTGTTGCCGCGATAGGAGATCAGCTCCTGCCCGACCAGATCGGCGAGCGTCAGCTCGGTTTTCCTCTGCAGCTCATGCCCGGCGGGCAGCAGGCACGCGAAGCCGACGCTGCCGATCACCTCCGCCTCGATGTCGGGAGGCAAGCGGTCGTCCATGGCGACGCCGAGGCTGGCATCGCCGGCGCGCAGCATGTCGACGATCGCGGCGATCGGCGCGCTATGGGAGCGCAGCAAGATGTTGGGATGCTGCGCCCTAAATGCGGTGAACGCGCGCGGCAATATCGCCATGGCCGGCGGCGGCGAGGCCGCGACCCGCACCAAGCCCGCTCGGCCGAGACGCAGGTCGGTGGTCTTGCGGCGTAGGCCCTCGAGCCCGGCCGACAGCCTCTCGGCATCGGGAAAGATCTCAAGCGCCTCCGGTGTCGGGCGCAGCCGGCCCTTCACCCGCTCGAACAGCGTGAAGCCGAGCTCGTCCTCGGTGTGAAGCAGCACCTGGCTGAGCGCCGGCTGCGAGATGTTCAGCATCCGGGCCGCGGCGGTCACGGTGCCCGCGCGCATGACGGCGATGAACACTTCGAGCTGCCGGGCCCGCATTGCCACTCCATAGGTAAAGCTTATGGCTCTTGTCCAAACCCATCTTTGACGCAATGCCACGGCGGCGACAAGATCGCTCAATGGGTCGGGTGTTCTCAAGGGGCCGCTATGGATGTGATCGTGCTGGGCGGCGGGCTGATGGGAACGGCCTCGGCCTATTTCCTCGCCAGGCGCGGCGCGCGCGTGACGCTCATCGAGCGTAACCGCATCGGCACCGGGGCGACGGTTGCCTCCTTCGGCAATATCCGGCGCACCGGGCGCCATCTCTCTCAGCTCCCGCTCGCCCACCGCTCGCTCAGCCTGTGGGGCGAGGCCGAAGAAATGCTTGGCCGCGACGTGGAGTTCCGCGCCACCGGTCATATCCGGCTGATATTCGATGAAGGCGGACTTGCCGACATGCGCGCCTATGCTGAAGCCGCGCGACCCTGGGGGCTTGGGCTGGAGGAACTCGGCCCGCCCGAGATTCGCGCCCGTTTTCCCGGTCTCGGTCCCGACGCGATCGCGGCCTCGTTCTCGCCGCAGGACGGCAGCGGCAACCCGCGGCTGATCGCCCCGGCCTTTGGCGAGGCCGCCCGTAAGCTCGGCGCGCAAATCATCGAGGAAGCTGCCGTCGGGAAGATCGAGCACACGGGCTCCGGTTTCCTGGTCGCCACTTCAAAAGGTTCCTTCGGCGCCGGATGCCTGCTCAATACGGCCGGGGCCTGGGGCGCGCGCATCGCCGCTGCGTTCGGCGAAGAGGTTCCGCTTGACGCGCGCGGTCCGCAGATGGGCGTGACCGAGCCACTGCCCTACCGTGTCCTGCCGGTGGTCGGCATCTGGACGCGCGACAAGGAGTATGGCGCCTATCTGCGTCAGGTCGAACGCGGCAACATCGTTTTCGGCGGAGCAGCCGAAAGGGTAGCAGTGGACCTCGATCCGGGCCATGCAGTCGCCGACCCCATGCGCCTGCCGGCGCAGTTGCGCGCCGTCGCGCGGCTGCTGCCGGCAATCGCAAAGGTCGCAGTCATCCGTACCTGGTCCGGCTGCGAGGGCTATATGCGCGACATGCTGCCGGTCATGGGCCGCTCGGCGACGACGCCGGGTCTGTTCCATGCCTTCGGCTTCAGCGGACACGGTTTCCAACTGGGTCCTGGCGTGGGCGACGCCATGGCCGAGCTCATCACCACCGGCCGATGCGAAACGCCGCTCGATGATTTCAGCATCGATCGCTTCAGCCGCGCCGCCTGACGTGCGCCGATTCCTTCGCCGGAACCATCGCCCGGCACAAAGGTTCAGTCCTCAGACTTCGAGCCATGGAAGGAAAGACGATGCGAACGTTGACGATGCTGCTCGCTCTTTCAACCTTTGCCCTGCCGCAGCCCGCTCTCGGCCAACGCGCCGATCCGCAGCCGCCGCAGACCTTGCCGCCGGCTGGACAGCGCTCGCCCGAACCGGCGCAGCAGCCTAGGCAGGGCAATCCAAGTCAGGGCGTCACCAAGGTCATAGTGGTCGCGATGGAAGACCTGCCGGCCGAGATCAAGGCCCAGGCTGAAGCCATTGTGACCAGGACGACCGCACAGGACTTGGCCAAGCTGCAGAACTCGGTCGATGCTTCGCCCGAAGCGGTTTCGGTTCTGCGAGCGAATGGCCTGAACTCCTCTCAGGTGGTCGCCGCCAATATCGATGGCGACGGCACGTTGACGCTGATCATCCAGGCAACGACCTGATCGGCGCGCTTGCGGCGCGATGCCCGACCGCCACTGCGGCGGGGGGCACAGTTAAATCGCAAAACGAGCAAAGGGCGACAGGCCGCCCTGCCGGCCCCGTGAAGAGGTCCGGCATCTCCCCCGCTCCCACGAGGCCGCGGCCCTGCCTTGAGAGGCCTTGCCTCTCAAAGAAGGTCAGTCGTCTTCTCAGCGCAGGAACACGCCGCGCAGCCAGGCAAAGAAGCCGGCGCCCGGAGAGATCGCCGCGCGGACGCGGGACGCAGCCCAGCGAGCCGGCAGGCTGGCGCCGACATGGCAATGGCAGACGACTTCGTGCAGTTGCCAGTCGCTGAGCTCGAAGAAGCGTTTCGCTTCACCGTAGCTGTCGTCCTTCAAGCCTTGCGCGCGAAAGACCGGATCTTCGAAGGCGACGGTCATCGGCGAGCCAGCCGAACGCATCTTCTCGCGTACGTCGGGGGTCGCGTATTCCGTGCCGGCAAGCGCGGTCAGGCGTCGGCCCGGATCCTGCTCGAGAAGTTGTGCCCAGCGTTCGAGGCGCTGGCTTCGATTGGCGAAAAGAACCGTCGCTTCGGTGCGAACGTCGGCAACGGCATTGAGTTGGTCAACGGTTTGATGCTTCACGGCCGCCTCCTATATCGGCAGATGCCCTCCAAAACCATAAATGGAACTAAGGCGCGGCGTGTGGCCGGCAAGGGCCGGATGCACGATGTGATGAAATGACAACACGCGCTGGCGATGCTTTCGACAATGGGCGGGTTCGCACCGGGAACTATCGGCCGTCGTGATCCGTTCTGCCAACCTCAGCCTTCGCCACGCAATCCGACGAGAAAAGCCGCAAGGCAGCGCGCTGCGTCTTGGTCGCGCCAGCAGGATCTTCGGTCCTAGCGGATCCGACTTCCCTGCCGGCGCCCTGAGCGAAAGGAAAAATCACCTTGGCCATCCTTCCCAATCCCGACCCGACGCCTATACCGACTCCGCCGCCGATCCCCGACCCGAAACCGATGCGCGAACCGGACCCGGAACAGCTTCCGGACGAACAGCCTCTCCCCAATCCGGATGAGAACGATGCGCCACCGAAGCGCCTGGGAGCCGCCCATGCTTCATTCCTGGGGCAGAACAAATACTTGGACAAGGTCGGCCCTTCTCTCGGGGTTGAGGCCCAAGTCTGCAGGAGCCGATGAGAGGCGGTGGTCGCGCGGGGGGCTAGGCCGCTCTACTGAACTGGCGCCACTCCACGTCCCTAACCGCCTTGCGCCTCTGCGGCATTCGGGTCGCCGGGCGCCGTCGCCCAGGCAAGTTCCACCAGCGTCACCGTCCGACGCCCGGCGCCGTCGATCTGGCAGACGATGAGGCCTTGCTCCTCGATATAGTCGAGCAGGCGACGCGCCCGGCGAAGCGAATGCGAGCCATAGGCCCGTGCGATGGCCGGATCGCTCGGACAGGGCTGGCCCTCCTTCGCAGCGCGCGCGATCATCATGAACACGCCCTGCATGTCCTCGGGCAGAAGCGAGGCGCGCACCGAGACATCGCGCCAGGCGTCGTCCTCGGCCATGTCGGAGCCGACGCCGGCGCGGGCGCGCGTCAGCATGCGCCGAAACTCCGAAAGGTCGGGCACGACCGAGGCGAGCCCCTCGATCCGGCAGCGAACCACGAATTCCTGGTAGAGCACGCCGATGACGCGAAAACCCGCGTCAGGCTCGGCAAGTATCGCGCGCAGGATACGGTCCATGCGCTCGCGCCGCTCGGCCAAGTCCTCGGCGCTCGGCGCCGGCTCCGCCGGCTCGGGACGGATGTCCAGCGGCGCGGACTTGGCCGCCATCAGTTGGTCGAGCAAGTCCTGCGAGGGCCGGCGCTGCGGCCGGACCGTCTCGGGCGGCGGCGCCGCGAGAATGATGGCGCGCGCGTCCTCGAGCGCCGCCTGCGGCAGCGGCATCAGCCGCGGCGTGCCGTTGCGCGGCTGGGTTTCGGTCGACCCGATGCGCACGCCAAGCGGCCTGCGCGACAGGGCCGGGCCGAGCGCCATGAAATGCCCGCGTTCGAGGTCGCGAAAAGCCTCCGCCTGCCGCCGCTCCATGCCGAGCAGGTCGGCCGCCCGCGCCATGTCGATATCGAGAAAAGTACGACCCATGAGGAAGTTGGAGGCCTCGGCGGCAACGTTCTTGGCGAGCTTGGCCAGCCGCTGCGTGGCGATGATGCCGGCGAGCCCGCGCTTGCGTCCGCGGCACATCAAATTGGTCATGGCGCCGAGGGAAAGCTTGCGCGCCTCGTCCGAGACCTCGCCGGCGACGGCCGGCGCAAAGAGCTGCGCTTCGTCGACCACGACCAGCATCGGATACCAATGGTCGCGCGCGACCTCGAACAGCCCGCCGAGGAAGGCGGCGGCGCGGCGCATCTGGTTCTCGGCGTCGAGCCCTTCAAGATTGAGCACGGTCGA
The DNA here is from genome assembly GCF_004791945.1 of Mesorhizobium sp. M3A.F.Ca.ET.175.01.1.1. Classification (NCBI taxonomy): domain Bacteria; kingdom Pseudomonadati; phylum Pseudomonadota; class Alphaproteobacteria; order Hyphomicrobiales; family Phyllobacteriaceae; genus Mesorhizobium; species Mesorhizobium sp. M3A.F.Ca.ET.175.01.1.1. The sequence goes on from NZ_SRTP01000002.1 coordinate 49,920, forward strand.
GACGCGGTGGATGCGCGCCCGCTCGCCGGCCGCCTGCAGGCCTCGTTCGGTGTGATCCTCGGCATCGATCACCAAATGGCCGTAACGCTCGCCGAGCGAGACGAAGTCGCCTTCGGGATCGATGATGGTCTGCTGCACCCAGGGCGCGCTCTGTTCCAGCAGCCGGCGCAGAAGATGCGACTTGCCTGAGCCCGAATTGCCCTGCACCAGCAGGCGGGTCGCCAGCAGTTCCTCGAGGTCCAGAGCCGCCGGGGCGCCGGCGCTCGTGTGCCCCATCTCGATCGCAACCGTCATGTCTCGACTCGACTAGTCTCCCTGCCCCGCAGGGCTTACCAACCGCAGCGCAATGCGTCGAGCATGGGGCGCGACCGTCGCGCGGTGTTCCACACCTATGGGCTGGTGTCGGCAGCTGGCGCCAGCCTCTCTGGTCGGACCACCATTTCACTGGCGCAATCCAACCATTGGCGTATCATCCTTCCGGGGAGGGTTCATGGCAGGAGGAGGCCAATGAACGTCGCTGCGGAAGTGGTCGTCGTCGTCACGGCGGCGCAAGATCTTGTTTCGTGTGCGCTTTCGAAATACCGCGCCGGCGACACCATCTCGACCCGCGCTATGCTGGACGCCGTTCGCCGCTCCGATCCGGCCTGTGAAGACAGCGACGATCACCTGATCGAGCTCATCGTCATGACCGCCGTTGGTAAGACCATGGCTGTCGTGTTCGATCACCGCTCGGCCGAGGAAAGGCTGCCGCGCATTTCCTGAGATCTTCGTTCATCCGAACTGGGTAGCTTCTCCCTCGAAACTTCCTGAAGCCTGTGCCGGCGTTGTTGGTTCGATGCTCCCGCGGAGGATCCGCTCCCGTCGGAAGCAGGGGCTCTGCAGGTCGGAGACCACCGGCTCTCCAGCCCCTATCAGGATCGCGCCGACAAGCGTAAGGGTCCCGAACATAGAGAGCCGCGCGAGTGCGGTGGACTTCATTCCGAACAGGAGGCTTTCCTTGCCAAAGCAGTGTTTTGGGACTTCGCATGTCCCGCTCTCGCCCGCCGTGCGCGCCGGCGACTTCGTCTATGTCTCCGGTCAGGTGCCGGTGGGACGCGACGGGATGGTGGTCAAAGGCGGCATCGCCGAGCAGGCCGAGCAGGTGCTGCAGAACGTCAAGGCGGCGCTGGCGCTCGCCGGCTGCACCATGGACGATGTCGTCAAGACCACGGTATGGCTCGAGGATGCCCGCGATTTCGGCACCTTCAACACCGTTTATGCCAGGCACTTCCCCAAGGACCCGCCGGCGCGCACAACGGTGGAGGCGCGCCTGATGATCGACATCAAGATCGAGATCGAGGCCGTCGCCTACCGGCCGGTCTGATTGCGAAAATAGCGACGTTTCATCCGGCGGCGCCAGGCAGGGACGATGATGGAATTGCGTAAAATCCGAAGGCGATGGCCATCTTCATTTCCATCCAAAACGAGGCGATCAAAATCAGGAAAAACAGCCGGAAAAGAAATTTGCGGCTGACCCTTTCACGCAAGAGCAGGCAGACGACAGCTGCGATGCCCGGCCGCAGCAAGCGCCAGCAGATCAATCACAACGCTTCGCGACGACATAGTGCCCTCTCCAATGGAGCGGAGTTCGTGACGCGAACGGCTCGCCTCGTGGGACGGCCCCGCGCGCTTCTGTGCCGGACGGGCCTGACCGCGTAAGACACACAGGTCACGGCCTGGCATTGCTCGGCTCGCCATAGACCGGTGTCGCGATTCCTTCCATGCGCGCCTTGAGCTGCAGCGCCACGAATTTCGAATAGAAGCGCGACAGCGCCAGATTGCCGCCGTGAAACCACAGCGCTTCCTGCGCCGTCGGCTTCCACATGTTGCGCAATTCGCCCTGCCATGGGCCAGGATCGCCCTTCACGCCGGAGCCCAGGCCCCAGCACGGGCCGACCTTGTCCGCGACCTCGCGCGAGACGATCGTAGCCACAGTCTCGTTCATCGACTGGAAGCCGGTGCAGCAGACGATCGCATCGATAGCGAGCTCGCTGCCGTCCTCGAACAGGATGCCTTGCGGCGTCAGCGACTTGATGCCGGCGCCGCTCCGCACGCCAATCTGGCCGTTGATGATCAGTTCGCAAGCGCCGACGTCGATATAGAAGCCCGAGCCGGTGCGGTAGGCCTTCATCAGCAGCCCGGTCTCGTCCTCGCCGAAATCGATGGCGAAGCCGCTGTCGCTGAGGCGCCGGTAGAATTCGGCATCCCGCGCACGGATAACGTCGTAGAGCGCGCGCTGCCCCTTCGGCACCAGCGCAAACGGCGTCGAGGCGACGATCAGGTCGGCCTTGTCCGTCGTGATGCCGCGCGCCAGCGCCTTTTCCGAGAAGATCTCGAAGCCGACTTCCATCAGCGTGTCGGACTTCACCACTGTCGTCGGCGAGCGCTGGACCATGGTGACCTCGGCGCCCGCCTCCCAGAGGTCCACGCTGACGTCATGCCCCGAGCTTGCCGCGCCGATCACCGCGACGCGCTTGCCGCGGAATTTTTCGCCGCTGGAATACTGGCTGGAATGCAGCAATTCGCCCTTGAAGCTCTCGGCGCCAGGCAAATCGATCCTGCGGGGCGGCCCGTAGGCGCCGGTGGCGAAGACGATGTGCTTGGGCTTCAGCGTCATGCGCTGGCCGACGCGGTCGACCACCACCGTCCAGACCTTTTCCGCCTCGTCATAGGCAGCGCTGATGCATTTGGTGGCGACCCAGTAGTTCAGTTCCATCACCCGGGCATACATTTCCAGCCAATCGCCCATCTTGTCCTTGGGCGTGAACACCGGCCAGTTTTCCGGGAACGGGATGTAGGGCAGATGGTCGTACCAGACCGGATCATGCAGCACGAGCGAGCGATAGCGGTTGCGCCAGGAATCGCCGGCGCGCGCGTTCTTCTCGATGATCAGGGCGGGAACGCCGAGCTGCCGCAGCCTTGCGCCGAGCATGATGCCCGCCTGGCCGCCGCCGATCACCAGGCAATAAGGCTGCTCGTGCACGCCGAGGTCGCGCGCCTCGCGCGCTCGGGCTTCCGCCCAGGTCTCGCGCTGAGGATCGGCCTTGTGGCGCAGGCCAAGCGGCCGCGCCGGGCCCTTCCGCTCCTCGAAGCCCTTGAGTTCGCTCATCGCCGTGAGCAGCGTCCGGCAGCGGCCGTCCTTGAGGCGCAGAATCCCCTCGCCGCGCGCCACGGCCGTCTCGAAGGTGAACCAGGCTTCGACCACGCCATCGTCGGCACTGGCTTCGCCGGACAGGCGCCAATGCGATGGCTGCGCCGTCGCCAGCGTCGCCGTCAGCATCTCGCGGATCGCCGCCTGCCCCTCCATGGTCTTGACGTTCCAGGTGAAGCTTAGCAGATCGCGCCAGTAGCAATCGTCAACGAAAAGGCTGGTGACCGCCTCGATCTCGCCTGCCTCGAGCGCACGGCCGAAGGACGCGAGCCAGGTGGCTGCCTGCTGTGATGGTCCGATGTCGAGCATTGTCGTCTTTCTTGCCGGCCGCGCCTGCGCCGCCTTCACTCATGTCAGCCGTCGCCAAGAACCTAGCATATTTGCGATTGCTCGCTCCTGACCATAGCCAATGTCGACAGGCCGTCCGCGTCGCCCGCCCGGCGTCTTGATGCTCAAAATGCGCGCAGCATGCCGGCAGCCGAAGTCTTTATAGAATTCCTATACCTTTTCGCTCCGCCCCGTCTCGAACCTTTATGGCGACAGGCTCCATATTCCGTTCCGAAAAGACTCCCTTTGACCGCCGTCATCGCCAAGGTGACGCGCGACTGCGTGCAGCTTCGAGAGCCAGAAACGAAACAAGGAACATCTGCAATGGACCTCATTGTTCTTGGCGTCGGGATTTTATTCTTTGTCCTGTCCTTAGCCTACGTCAAAGCCTGCGACAGAATTTGAGAGGAAGCCCCGGCAATGCTTTTCGATTACACCCTCGGCGGCGCGGTCACCTTGTTCCTGCTTGCCTACCTCACCTACGCGCTCATTCGCCCAGAGCGCTTCTGACCGGCGCATGGGAAGCTCATCATGACACTCAATGGCTGGATACAGATCGTCGTCTATTGCGCGATCCTGCTCTTGCTGGTGAAGCCGCTCGGCGGCTACTTGCACCGCGTCTTCAGCGGTGACCGCACCTTCCTGTCGGTGGCGCTTGTACCGATCGAACGCAGTCTTTATCGCCTCGCCGGAACGAGCCAGAATCAAGAACAGCACTGGGCCGCCTACACGACCGCCATGCTGCTTTTCAACCTCGCCGGCCTGCTGGTTCTCTATGCGCTGCAGCGGCTGCAGGGCCTGCTTCCCTACAATCCCGCGGGAATGACCGGCGTCGACCCAGGACTTGCCTTCAACACTGCCGCCAGCTTCGTCACCAACACGAACTGGCAGAACTACGGCGGCGAAAGCACGATGTCCTATCTGGTGCAGATGGCCGGCCTGACCGTTCAGAACTTCGTCTCGGCCGCCACGGGAATTGCCGTCGCGATCGCCCTGATCCGCGGCTTCGCGCGCGCTTCCGGCAAATCGATCGGCAATTTCTGGGTCGATCTCACACGCTGCACGCTCTACCTGCTCCTTCCCGCCTGCATCGTGCTGACGCTCGTCTATGTCTGGCTGGGCATCCCACAGACGCTCGGGCCCTATGTCGCCGCCACCACGCTGGAAGGCGCCAGGCAGACGATCGCGCTCGGCCCGGTCGCCTCGCAGGTCGCCATCAAGATGCTCGGCACCAATGGCGGCGGCTTCTTCAACGCCAATGCCGCGCATCCCTTCGAGAATCCGGACGCGATCTCGAACCTCATCCAGATGCTGACCATCTTCGCCTTGGGTGCTGCTCTCACCAACGTCTTCGGCCGCATGGTCGGCAACCAGCGCCAGGGCTGGGCGATCCTGGCTGCGATGGGCGTTTTGTTCCTCGCCGGCGTAGTCGTCTGCTACTGGGCCGAGGCCGCCGGCAATCCGCTCGTGCATGCCCTGGGCATCGACGGCGGCAACATGGAAGGCAAGGAGACCCGCTTCGGCATCGCCTTGTCGGCGCTGTTTGCCGTCATCACCACGGCCGCCTCCTGCGGCGCCGTCAATGCCATGCATGATAGCTTCACCGCGCTTGGCGGCATGATCCCGCTCATCAACATGCAGCTCGGTGAGGTCATCGTCGGCGGCGTCGGCGCCGGCCTCTATGGCATCCTGATGTTCGTCGTCGTGGCCGTCTTCGTCGCCGGCCTGATGGTCGGCCGCACGCCGGAATATCTCGGCAAGAAAATCGAGGCCAAGGAGGTCAAGATGGCGATGCTGGCCATCCTGTGCCTACCGCTGGCGATGCTGATCTTCACCGCGATCGCAGTGGTCCTGCCGAGCGCGGTGGCCTCGGTGGCCAATGGCGGCCCGCATGGCTTCTCCGAGGTGCTCTATGCCTATACTTCGGCGGCCGCGAACAACGGCTCCGCCTTCGGCGGCCTGAACGGCAACACGCCCTGGTACAACATCACCATCGCCGTCGGCATGCTGATGGGTCGCTTCCTGGTGATCATTCCGGCGTTAGCCATCGCCGGCTCGCTGGCCGCGAAGAAGACCGTGCCCGCCTCCGCCGGCACCTTCCCGACCGACGGCATGCTGTTTGTCGGCCTGCTGGTGGGCGTCATCGTCATCGTCGGCGGCCTCACATTCTTCCCCTCGCTCGCCGTCGGCCCGATCGTGGAACACTTAGCGATGATCCACGGACAGACGTTCTGAGATGCCCTGGTTCAACAACATATTTCGGCACGATCGTCACCAGCCCGGTAACGGAAGATCTGACGGCGGCGGGGACGAGAAGCCTCGTCCTTTCCCGACTTTCTCCACCTTCCTCGGCATGGCTGCCGTACTGCTCGTGCTGTGGCTGCTGGCCTCCGGCCTTCCGCACCTCTTGCCGAAGGCCGAACAGCCGGCGCCGTCTAACATCACCGATACCGGAGCCGTCAAATGAGCCAGTCCAAATCCGCAAGCATCATGGATGCCCGCATCCTGATGCCCGCTATTGGCGGTGCCTTCCGCAAGCTCGACCCGCGCACGCTGATCCGCAATCCGGTGATGTTCGTCGTCGCCATCGTCTCGGCGCTTACCACCGTTCTGTTCCTCAAGGATGTCACCACCGGTGGCGGCGATCTCGGCTTCACCCTGCAGATCATCATCTGGCTCTGGTTCACCGTGCTGTTCGCCAACTTCGCCGAAGCCGTGGCCGAAGGCCGGGGCAAGGCGCAGGCGGATTCACTGCGCAAGGCGCGCACCGAGACCCAGGCCAAGCTGCTCACCAACGGCGAGGATCGCACGAAGTTCAAGCTCGTGCCCGGTACGAGCCTGAAGGTCGGCGATGTCGTGCTGGTCGAGGCTGGCGACATCATCCCTTCGGACGGCGAGGTGATCGAAGGTGTCGCCTCCGTCAACGAAGCCGCGATCACCGGCGAATCCGCGCCCGTCATCCGTGAATCCGGCGGCGACCGCTCGGCCGTCACCGGCGGCACTCAGGTGCTGTCCGACTGGATCCGCGTGCGCATTTCCGCCGCATCCGGCCAAACCTTCCTCGACCGCATGATTTCACTGGTCGAAGGCGCCGAACGCCAGAAGACCCCGAACGAGATCGCGCTCAACATCCTGCTGGTCGGCATGACCCTGATCTTCGTGCTGGCGACAGCGACCATCCCGAGCTTCGCTTCCTATTCGGGCGGCTACATCTCGGTCACGATCCTGGTCGCCTTGTTCGTGACGCTGATCCCGACCACGATCGGTGCGCTGCTCTCGGCCATCGGCATCGCCGGCATGGATCGCCTCGTTCGCTTCAACGTGCTCGCCATGTCGGGCCGCGCCGTCGAAGCAGCCGGCGACGTCGACACGCTGCTGCTCGACAAGACCGGCACCATCACGCTCGGCAATCGGCAGGCAACCGAATTTCGTCCGATCGGGGGCGTCAGCGAGCGGGAACTGGCGGATGCCGCCCAACTCGCCTCGCTGGCCGACGAGACGCCGGAGGGCCGCTCGATCGTCGTGCTCGCCAAGCAGATATACGGCATCCGCGCCCGCGACATGGCGACCTTGCACGCGACCTTCGTGCCGTTCACCGCGCAGACCCGCATGAGCGGCGTCGACATCGACGGCTCGTCGGTGCGCAAGGGCGCGGTCGATGCGGTGCTGGCTCACGTCAACCGGGCGACGGTCGCCGCCCGCGGCACGCGGCCCACAAGCGACGCCATTCGCGATCTGCAGGCCATCGCCGACGAGATCGCCAAGGCTGGCGGCACGCCGCTAGCGGTCGAACGCGACGGACGCCTGCTTGGCATCGTCCACCTCAAGGACATCGTCAAGGGCGGCATTCGAGAGCGCTTCGCCGAGCTGCGCAAGATGGGCATCCGCACTGTGATGATCACCGGTGACAATCCGCTGACCGCAGCGGCCATTGCGGCAGAAGCCGGCGTCGACGATTTCCTCGCCCAGGCGACGCCGGAGAACAAACTGTCGCTGATCCGCGAGGAGCAGGCCAAGGGCAAGCTGGTCGCCATGTGCGGCGACGGCACCAATGATGCGCCGGCGCTCGCCCAGGCCGATGTCGGTGTCGCCATGAACACCGGCACCGTCGCCGCGCGCGAGGCTGGCAACATGGTCGACCTCGACAGCGACCCGACAAAGCTGATCGAGATCGTCGAGATCGGCAAGGCGCTGCTGATGACACGCGGATCGCTGACTACCTTCTCGATCGCCAACGACGTGGCGAAATACTTCGCCATCATCCCGGCCATGTTCGCGGTCTTCTATGTCGCGCCCGGACAATCCGCCGGGCCGTTGCAGGCGCTCAACATCATGCATCTGGCGACGCCGCAGAGCGCCATTCTGTCGGCCATCATCTTCAACGCGCTGATCATCATCGCGCTGATCCCGCTGTCGCTGAAGGGGGTGAGGTACAGAGCCATCGGCGCCGGCGCGCTGCTCACCCGCAACCTGTTCGTCTATGGGCTCGGCGGCATCGTCGTACCGTTCGTCGGCATCAAGGCGATCGACCTGATCGTCACCGCCTTCGGCCTCGCGTAAGGATCTCTTCCATGCTCAAGCAACTCAGACCGGCGATCGTCATGATCGCCTTCTTCAGCGTGCTCACCGGCCTGATCTATCCGATCGGCATGACCGGCATCGCACAGGCGCTGTTTCCAAAACAGGCAAACGGCAGCCTGATCACCAGGAACGGCAAGGTGATCGGCTCCAGCCTGATCGGCCAAGCCTTCGCCAGCGATCGCTATTTCCACGGCAGACCCTCTGCCGCCGGCAACGGCTATGACGCTTCATCATCCGGCGGTTCCAATCTCGGACCGGCCAATCCGAAGCTGACCGAGCGCATCAAGGCCGACGCCGACAAGCTGAAGACCGAAAACCCGAATGCACCGGTGCCGATCGACCTCATCACCACGTCGGGCAGCGGTCTCGATCCCGACATCAGCCCGCAGGCCGCCTATTTCCAGGTTCCCCGGGTTGCGAAAGCGAGGGGCATCGACGAGGCGAAGGTGAAGATGCTCGTCGACAGCCATATTGCGGATCGCGAGCTCGGCTTCCTGGGCGAGCCGGTGGTCGACGTGCTCGCCCTCAACCTCGCGCTGGATGATCTGAAATAGGCAGGCAAAGCGCCGGGGATCGACACCATCCCCGGCGCAATTCATGATTGGATCGATGCCGGACGACAGGACCAATCTCGAGAACAGACCTTCTCCCGACGCGCTGCTCGAGCATGCCGAGCGGGAGGGTCGCGGCCGGCTGCGCATATTTCTCGGGGCCGCGCCCGGTGTCGGCAAGACCTACGAGATGCTGATGGCGGGCCGCGCCCGGCGCGCCGAAGGTATCGATGTCGTGGTCGGCATCGTCGAGACGCATGGCCGCAAAGAAACCCAGGCCCTCGTCGACGGCTACGAGGTGATCCCGCGCCGCCAGGTCGAGTACAAGGGACGCGCCCTTGAGGAGATGGATATCGACGCCATCCTGAAGCGGCTGCCGGCGCTCGTCCTGGTCGACGAGCTTGCCCACACCAACGCGCCCGGCAGCAGGCATCCCAAGCGCTATCTCGATGTGCAGGAGATCCTCAGGCAAGGCATTGACGTTTACACCACGCTGAACATCCAGCATGTCGAGAGCCTGAACGATGTCGTGGCCCAAATCACTCGGATCAGGGTGCGCGAGACGGTTCCCGATTCCATCATCGACCAGGCCGACGACATCGAGATCATCGACCTCACCCCCGACGACCTGATCCAACGGCTGCGGGAAGGCAAGGTCTACTTCCCTCACACCGCCCAGCGAGCGATCGAGAACTATTTTTCGCCGGGCAATTTGACGGCGCTGCGCGAGCTGGCGTTGCGCCGCACCGCCCAGCGCGTCGACGAGCAGTTGCTCAACCACATGCAGTCCCACGCCATTCCCGGGCCGTGGGCGGCGGGCGAGCGGGTTCTTGTCTGCGTCGACGCGCGTCCGGGCGGGGCCGCCCGCATCCGCTACGCGCGAAGGCTGGCCGACCGGCTCCGTGCGCCCTGGACGGCGCTCCATGTCGACACCCCGCGCATCGCCGGCATGTCCGAGGAGGACAAGGACCGGCTGGCGACGAACCTGCGTCTTGCCGAGCAGCTTGGCGCCGAGACCGCGACCATTCCTGGCCAGAACGTCGCCCAGGATATCATTCGCCACGCGACGGCGAACAACTTCACCCATATCGTCGTCGGCCGACCGACCCGCTCGCGCTGGCGGGAGCTGATCGAGGGTTCGCTCACCTATGATCTGATCCGCAATGCCGGCAACATCAGCGTCCATGTCATTGCCGGCACCGAACGCGACGCGGAGGTCGCCTCTGCGAGGGTCAAGGCCGCAGCCGAACAGAAGCCTTTTCAGATCTGGCCCTACCTGTTCGCCACCGCCTTTGTCGCCGGCGCGGTGGCAGTCAGCTCGGTACTCGATCAATTCCTCGACGTTCGCAATCTCGCGATCGTGCTTCTGCTGTCGGTGCTGACATCGGCGGTGACGTTCGGGCTTTGGCCAGCACTTTACGCCTGCTTTCTGAGCGCGCTTGCCTTCAACTACTTCTTCCTCGAGCCTCGCTACACGCTGACGATCAGGGAACCAGAGAGCATCGTTGCCTTTGCCGTTTTCCTCGTCGTCGCTGTCATCGCCAGCAATCTGACCGCCCGCGTTCAACGCCAGGCGGTCGCCGCCCGCTCGCGCGCCCGGGCCACGCAAGATATCTACTCCTTTTCGAAGAAGCTGGCCGGCGCCGGCACGCTCGACGACGTGCTTTGGGCCACCGCCTTCCAGATCGCCTCGATGCTGAAGCTGCGCGTGGTGCTGCTGCTGCCCGAAAACGGCACCATCACCGTCAAGGCCGGCTACCCGCCGGACGATACGCTGGCCGAGGCCGACATCGCGGCGGCGCGCTGGGCGTGGGAGCATGACCGGCCGGCCGGCCGCGGCGCCGATACGCTGCCCGGCGCGAAGCGGCTCTATCTGCCGTTGCGAACGGGACGTACGGCCGTCGGCGTGGTCGGCCTCGATAGCGACAAGCAGGGGCCGCTGCTGACGCCCGATCAGCAGCGCCTGCTCGATGCGCTTGCCGACCAGGCGGCGGTCGCCATCGAGCGCATCCAGCTCGTCGCCGATGTCGACCGCGCCAAATTGGCGGCGGAGGCCGATCGGCTGCGTTCGGCTCTGCTGAGCTCCATCTCCCATGACCTGAAGACGCCGCTGGCGGCGATCATGGGCGCGGCCGGCACGCTTCGCGAGTTCGCGCCGGCGCTGCCCGAGGAGGATCGGGCCGAGCTTCTGTCGACCGTGCTGACGGAATCGGAAAGGCTGAACCGCTTCATCGCCAATCTGCTCGACATGACCAAGATCGAATCCGGCGCCATGGAGCCGAACTACGCTTTCCACTATGTCGGGGACATTGTCGGGTCGGCGCTCAATCGTGCCCACAAGATCACCGGCGAGCACAGAGTTGACACCGACATTGCGCTGGACCTGCCGATGCTGCGGCTCGATCCCGTGCTGTTCGAGCAGGCGCTGTTCAACCTCCTCGACAACGCCGCCAAATACGCACCGCCCGGCTCGGCCATTCGCTTGCAAGGCTGGGTCGACAACGGCTCCGTCATCCTGCAGGTCATGGACGAGGGGCCGGGCATCCCGCCCGAGGACCTCGAGCGGGTTTTCGACAGCTTCTATCGGGTGCGCAAGGCCGACCAGGTCCGCGCCGGTACCGGCCTTGGCCTGTCGATCAGCCGCGGCTTCATCGAGGCCATGAGCGGCACCATCTCTGCCGGGAACCGCTCGGACCGGTCGGGCGCGGTCTTCACCATCAAAATGCCGCTGCCGGAAGAAGTTCCGGATGTTGCTGCCGCCAAAACGGATGATGCTGCATGACCAATCCGAACGTCAGCATCCTTGTCGTCGACGACGAGCCCCCGATCCGCAAGCTGCTTCGGGTCGGCCTCGGCAGCCAGGGCTACACGGTCTCCGAGGCGCCGAATGGCAAGGCCGCGATCGATCTCATGAACGCGGAGCGGCCCGACCTGATCCTGCTCGATCTCGGCCTACCAGGCATCACCGGCCTCGAGCTGCTCGGCAAATGGCGCGCCGACGGCCTCGACATTCCGGTCGTCATCCTGTCCAGCCGGACCGACGAGGCGGGCATCGTGACGGCGCTTGATCTCGGCGCCGACGACTATGTCACCAAGCCGTTCGGCATGAACGAGCTTATCGCTCGCATTCGCGTCGCGCTGCGCCACAAGTTCCAGCAGCAGGGCGAGAAGCCGGTCTTCCAGACCGGTGATCTCAGCGTCGACCTCGTCAAGCGCATCGTCAAGGTCGAGGGCAAGGAGGTGAAGCTGTCGCCGAAGGAATACGACATCCTGCGCATCCTCGTGCAGTACGCCGGCAAGGTGCTTACCCACCGGTTCCTGATGAACCATATCTGGAACGATTCGACCGATGTGCAGTATCTCAGGGTCTATGTTCGCCAGCTGCGTCAGAAGATCGAGAAGACGCCGGACCAGCCACGCTACATCACGACCGAGACCGGCGTCGGCTACCGTTTGCGCGAGGTTGACTGAGCCGAGCGCGCCGATGCCCGATTGGCCATTTTCCTTGGCACGATGATCAACCAGCTGGTCATCTCCCAGCCTTGGGACCATGGTACATCGGGACAGACGCCCTATATTATCGCGAAGGTTCTTTTTCTGCGGAAGGAAGCGATGGCGCACCCTCGCCTGTTGACGATTGGGATATCGGCGGTTCTCACGGCGGCTGTGCTGTCGGGCATGGCGTCGCATGCCTCGGCCCAAGTCGCCATCCCTGCAAATCGCAACGCCATCCAGCAGAACGAGCTGCAGATGCTGCAGAACCGGCTGCAGCGGCAGCAGTTCCAGCAAGAGCAGCAGTTCTATCGCGAGCAGGACCGGCAGGTCGTGCCGAAGCCTCGCCCCGACGTGCCGGTGGTCAAGCCGAGTTGCCAGTCCCAGGTGATCGGCAACACAATTTCACGCGTTTGCCGCTGACAATCCGCTTTTTTCGGATTATTTAGCCGACTTACTTGCTGGCAATGCCGGATCGCATGGGCGGCGGTTTTGGGGTTTTGCACGGGCGATGCCTCGTCGCGCGCGGTGTGGGCGCGACCGGGGCTTGGCCCTTGACCGGATTTTGGGATGGCTACAGCCAAGAAGAAAGCAGTGCGCAAGGCAAGGAAGGGAGAGCGGATCCGCCAGGTCGCGGCCATTCCCTTCCGCCTGGACGGACGAGGCGGCATGGAAGTGATGCTGGTCACATCGCGCACCACGCGTCGCTTCATCGTGCCCAAGGGGTGGCCGATGAAGAGCAAGAGCGGGCGCAAGGCGGCGATGATCGAGGCCCAGGAAGAAGCGGGCGTGCTGGGGAAGATCCTGAAGCAGCCGGCCGGCACTTATTCCTATTGGAAGCGGCTGGAGAGCCGTTTCGTACGCGTCGACGTCATCGTCTACCTCCTTGCCGTTGGCGAGGAGATGGCCGACTGGCAAGAGTCCGGGAAGCGCGAACGGGCCTGGCTTCCGCCGGCGGATGCAGCACTGCTGATCGACGAGCCGGAACTTTCGACATTGCTCAGGGATTTGCGGATTCCCGCCGCCGAGGCGACCTGAAATCCCTCATGTCGCGTCGTCCGGAAAAGGTCGCGCCGGGGTTCCTGTATAGGCCCACAGCCACTCCCTTGGCAGCGGTCCCTTGTTGCGCTCGCTCTCCTGCGACTGCTCCCAGGCATGCGCGAGGATGCCGACCGAGCGCGACAAGACGAACAGGCCGCGCGTCAGCGCCGGCGGGAAGCCAAGCTCGCCATAGATGACGGCGGTGGCCCCATCGATGTTGAGCGGGATCGCCTTCCCCTTGCGCCTGGCCACGTCCGCCTCGATCGTCTCGGCGATGTCGGCGTAGCGGCCGCCGACCACGCCGCGGGCCGCAAACGCGCGCGTCAGTTGAATGAGGCGAGGCGCCCGTGGGTCGACCGGGTGGAAACGATGGCCGAGGCCGGGCACATAACCCTTCTCCTCGGCAAAGAAGCGGTCGAGCCGGATTGTTGCCGCCTCGGCCAGCGTCGCGCCGCCATCCATCGCCGCCGCGATGTCGCCATAGAAGGCAAGCGCCTGCTCGCCGGCGCCGCCATGCACGTCGCCCAGCACGTTGATGGCCGAAGCCATGGCGTTGTTGATGCCGACGCCGCAGGTCGCCGCCATGCGCGCAATCGCAATCGACGGCGCTTGCGGGCCGTGGTCGACGGCGGCGCCGAGTGCTATGCCGAGAAGCGCTGCCTGCTCCTCGCTCGGCAGTTCTCCGCGCAGCATCAACCAGATCATCGCCGGGAAGCCGACGCGGCCGATCAGGTCCTGGATTTCATAGCCGCGCAGCCGGATGACGCCGGGATGCATCTCGATGATGCCGGTCTGCCACCATTCCTCGCCGCGCTCGCGGCCAGTCTTCTTCTGCGCGCTCATGGCCGCGTTCCCGTCTTGTCACGCTTCGGCAGTGCGGCAAGGATTTCGTCCATATGCTCGCCGAGGCGCGGCGGCGGGGCGGCGGGCGACGGTGCCGCGCCGTCGACCATGAAGCCGCCGCGCACCACCGTCAGCGGTCTGTCCATGCCGGGGACGTGCTGGAAGCGGGTCGCCATGCCACGCTCCGTAACCTGACGTTCTTCCAGCACCTGAGGGATCGTCAGCACCCGTCCCGCCGGCACGCCGGCCCGGTTGAGCTTTTCCTCCCAGGCTGCGGCCGGCGCGCCCGCAAGGGCTTCTTCGATCAATAGCTTCAACGCCGCGCGATTGCGCTTGCGTGTTTCGCGCTCCGCAAAGCGCGGCTCCGACGCCAGTTCCGGCCGTCCGATCAATTCGCACAGCGTGACGAACTGCTCCTGCTTGTTGGCAGCGATGTTGAGCAGGCCAGCGCCGGTGCGAAATGCACCCGAGGGTGCTGCGGTCATGTTCTCATTGCCCATGGGCTGCGGCTCGACGCCTGCCGTCAGATAGTTCGACACCGGCCAGCCGAGCGCCGACAACGTGCATTCCAGCATCGAGACGTCGAGAAAGGCGCCCTCGCCGCTCGTCTTCTGCCGCACCAGCGCCGCGGCGATCGCAAAAGCTCCGACCAGGCCGCCGAGTGTGTCGGCCACGGGATAGCCGACGCGCAGCGGCGCGGTGTCCGGCGTGCCGGTGATGCTCATGATCCCGGACAGTCCCTGGATGATCTGATCGTAGGCGGGGTTGCCGCGCATCGGTCCGGTCTGCCCGAAGCCCGATATGGCGCAATAGACCAGGCTCGGCCGTATTTCTCTCAGCTGTTCATGGCCGAGGCCCAAACGGTCCATGACGCCGGGGCGGAAATTCTCCACCAGCGCATCCGACGTGGCGACGAGATCGAGGAAGCGGTCCCGGTCCGCCTCGTTCTTCAGATCGAGCACGACCGATCGTTTGCCGGCATTCTGCGCCAGGAACGAGGCGCCCATGCCGGCACTGTTGAGCTCCGGCGAAGCGCCAAGCTGGCGCGCGAGATCGCCGCCCGGCGGCGCTTCGATCTTGATCACGTCGGCCCCGAGCAGCGCCAGCTGATAGGCGCAATAGGGGCCTGCCAGCACATTGGTGAGGTCGAGGACGCGGATGCCGGAAAGCAGGCCGTTCATGGCGCAGCGAGCCGTTCAGGCGTCGCCGGGCACATGCTCCGGCCCGCGCCTGCGCCGGTGCTCGATATAGGCCCAGATGTGCGGGCCGGCGAGGCCGATGAAGGCGAGCGTCAAGAGCGTCAGCGACAGCGGATGCCGGAAGAACACCGTCCAGTCGCCATTGGCGATCGTCATCGCCCGGCGGAACTGCGTTTCGGCAAGCGGCCCGAGGATCATGCCGATGATGACCGGCGCCGTGGGAAAATCGAAGCGCCGCATCAGGAAGCCCGCGGCACCCAGCAGATAAAGGATGAGGAGGTCGATGGGCGACTGCGAGATGCCATAGGTGCCGACCGTGGCGAAGACCAGGATACCGGCATAGAGCTGCGGCGCCGGTATCTTCAATAGCCGCACCCATAGCCCGATCAGCGGCAGGTTGAGGATGACGAGTATGACGTTGGCGATGAACAGGCTGGCGATCAGGCCCCAGACGAGATTGGCCTGCGTCGTCAAGAGCAGCGGTCCGGGATTGATGCCGTAGCTCTGGAAGGCGGAAAGCATGATCGCGGCGGTCGCCGAGGTCGGCAGGCCCAGCGTCAGCATCGGCACCAGCACGCCGGCGGCCGAGGCGTTGTTGGCCGCCTCCGGCCCGGCCACGCCCTCGATGGCGCCGACGGTTCCGAACTCTTCCTTGTGCTTCGACAGCTTCTTTTCGATCGCATAGGAGAGGAAGGTGGGGATCTCGGCACCGCCGGCTGGCATCGCGCCGATCGGGAAGCCGATCACCGCGCCGCGCAGCCAAGGCTTCCACGAGCGCGCCCATTCGGCAGCCGTCATGTAGAGCGAGCCCCTCAGCGGCACGATCTCGTCCTTGCCGGCATAGCGGCGCGAGGCCATGTAGAGCGTCTCGCCGACGGCGAAGAGGCCGACCGCCACGATGATGACGTCGACGCCGTCGAGCAGTTCGCCCGTGCCGAAGGTGAAGCGCGGCTGCCCGGTCTGCAGGTCGACGCCGATCATGCCGATGACGAAGCCGACGAAAAGGCTAGTCAGTCCTCGCACGGAGGACGAGCCGAGCACCGCCGAAACGGTGATGAAGGCGAGCACCATCAGCGAGAAATACTCCGCCGGTCCGAACGCCAGCGCAAACTTGACCACGACCGGTGCCAGGAATGCCACGCCAAGCGTGCCGATGGTCCCGGCCACGAAGGAGCCGATGGCCGAGGTGGCGAGCGCAGCCCCGCCGCGCCCGGAGCGCGCCATCCGGTTGCCTTCGAGCGCAGTGACGATAGTGGCGCTTTCACCAGGCGTGTTGAGCAGGATCGACGTCGTCGATCCGCCATACATGGCGCCGTAATAGATGCCGGCGAACAAAATGAAGGAAGCTTCCGGCGCCACTTGGTAGGTGATCGGCAATAGCAGCGCAATGGTCAGCGCCGGCCCGAGGCCTGGGAGCACCCCGATGGCGGTGCCGAGGGTTGTGCCGACCAGGCACCACATAAGGTTGGTCGGCGTGAAGGCGACTGCAAATCCGTGCGCGAGATAACCGAGCGTGTCCATGATCTCAGCCCCTCGCACCGAAGACTGTGTTGATCAGCGCATTGAGCTGGTTCTCGATGAGACCCGCGCCGATATTGACGCCGAGCGCCCTGGCGAAGCCGAAATAAGCTGCCAGCGCCAGCACCAGGCCAAGCAGCGCGTCGCGCAAAGGATGCCGGCTGCCGAAACCGAAGCAAACCAGCACGAACATGATCACCGACGCCGCGGTGAAGCCGAGCGGCTGGATGAGAAGCAAGTTGGCGAGGAGGCCGGCGATCACGAAGCCCATCGACTTCCAGTCGGTGGGGGTTTCCTTCTCCTCGACCGGCTGCCAGCCGCCGCGAACCGCGGCAAGGATCAGCAGCAAGGAAAGCACGATCATCCCGAACATGGTGATGTAGGGAAAGACGGTCGGGCCGACCTTGGAATAAAGCGGCGACACCGGGATCGCCAGGGTCTGCCAGGCGACGGCACCGGCGCAGGCCAGAAGCCCGATGCCGATCAACAATTCGGGTACGGCCAGGCGCGGCGCTGGAGGCTGTTGTTCGCTGGTGCTCATGATCTCCTCCCGGATGGCCGACATCGCCGGCATCGCCGCAGTTTCAATGCTGCTCGGTCAGCTGTCATACCGGTCCGAAGGGAAACCAGGTCCCCTTCGGACCTTGGGCAGGCTGGAAATCAGGCGAGGCCGAGATCCTTGAGGATGGCGGCGATGCGGGTCGTATCTTCGGTCACGAACTTGGCGTAGTCGTCGCCCGTGAGCAGGATCGAAGTCCAGTTTCGGTTCTTGCATTCGGTCGCCCAGGCCTCGCTCTTGGCCATGGTCTCGATCAGCTTGATCATCGCCGCCTTGTCGGCATCCGAAACGCCGGGCGGGGCGAAGACGCCGCGCCAGTTGAACAATTCGACGTCGATGCCCGCTTCCTTGAGCGTTGGCGCGTCGATGCCCTCCTGACGCTTGTCGGAGGAGATGGCGAGCAGCCTGAGAGCGCCTGCTTTGATCTGCTCGGAGAATTCGCCGTAGCCGGAAATGCCTGCCGCGACCTGGTTGCCGAGCAGCGCCGACAGCGCCTCGCCACCGCCGGCGAAAGGCACGTAGGACAGGTTCGCGGCGGGCACGCCGGCCGTCTTGGCGATCAGGCCGAACAGGATATGGTCCGTGCCGCCGGCCGAACCGCCTGCCACCGGAACCTTCGTCGGATCTTCCTTCAGCGCGGCGACAAAGTCGGCCGCGGTCTTGAACGGCGAGTCCGCCGGCACGACCAGCGCCTCGAATTCGCCGGTGAGCCGGGCGATGGGCGTCACTTCGGTGAGATTGTTGGCGGCCTTGTTGGCGATAATGGCGCCGACCATGACCATGCCGGCGACCATCAGCGAATTGCCCTTCCCCTTCCACTGATTGACGAATTGCGGCAGGCCGACCGTGCCGCCGGCGCCGCCGACATTGGTGATCTGCGAGCCCGAGATCAGCTTTTCAGAGCGCAGCACCTGGTCGATCGTGCGCGCGGTCTGGTCCCAGCCGCCGCCGGGCGCTGCCGGCACGAAGATCTGGATCTGCGGCGCGTCCTGCGCAAAAGCCGGCGTGAGGTGCAATGCGGCGAAGCTGGCGGCGCCGACCGCGGCGGTGCTCGTCAAGAACTTGCGTCTGTTCAGCATGGGGATTCCTCCAAATCACGACACCTCCTCCGGTGCCTGCCAAGGCCGGGCCTGAGCGAAGACCCGCTTATCGAGTTCAAGCAATGTCGCCTCGTTCTGTCAATGGGAACGGCATTCTTCTAGACAGAACGCGTCCGACCGGCCAAAATCTGTTGTCCGGGTCGCTCCCGGATTGGAGCGACCATGAAATCACGGCAGAAATGACAGACACTCCCTCCAGCCCGCCGGCAAACGACGGAGTTGCCGCGCTCGACCGCGCGATCGCCATCCTCGATGCATTCACTTCCGCGGACCGCTCGCTTGGTTTGGCCGAGATCGCGACCCGCACCGGCCTCTACAAGAGCACGATCCTGCGGCTGGCGAACTCGCTCATGCGCGGGCAGTTGCTGGAGCGCCTGGAGGACGGGCGATACCGCGTAGGCCCGGCCACCTTCAGGCTGGGTACGCTTTACCAGCGTTCGGTCGTGGCGATCGACATCCTGCTGCCGATCATGCGGGACCTGTCCGACCACAGCGGGGAAAGTGTCGCTTTCTATGTCCGCGCAGGTGACGTGCGCACCTGCCTCTACCGGGTCGAGTCCAAGCATCCGATCCGCTACACGATACGCGAAGGCGACGTGCTGCCGCTGCTTGCGGGCTCCGGCGGGCGCGTGCTCGCCGCCTTCTCGGGCGAGCCGGGCGAGCCTTACGAGACGATCCGCAAAAACTGCTTCTATATCTCCCTCGGTGACCGGGACCCGCAGACATCGGGTGTTTCCGCACCCGTATTTGGACCGGGCCGGACATTGGTCGGCGCATTGACGCTCGCTGGTCCGAGCGCGCGGGTCGACCTGGCTTTCCTGCAGCGGATGCAGCGCCCGTTGCTCGAAGCCGCCGCGCGCGCCACGCGCGCTTTTGGCGAGCATTCGCCGTGGCCGCATGAAGCCAGTGTGAAGGCGGACACCGCCTCCCCGACTTGAGCGCCCGCATCATGGCCGCACCGGTATAGCGGCTTGACATACATATATCCCGCTGGTTATAGATCAATCAATAACCAATGAGTTATTGATTGCCATGTCGGCCACGCACGAAATGCTCTTCCGAACGCTTGCCGACCCGACAAGGCGCGCCATTTTCGAGTGTCTGTGCCGCCAGGGCGAGCAGTCGGTGGGCACGCTGACGGCGCAGGCCGGCGTCTCGCAGCCGGCGGTGTCGAAGCATCTCGGCCTCCTCAAGGAAGCCGGATTGGTACGTGACCGCCATGAGGGCCGGCAGACCCATTACAGCGCGCAGCTCAGCGCGCTGGCGCCGCTGATGGACTGGACGCGGGACATGGCCGGGTTCTGGGAAAGCCGGTTCGATGATCTCGAAAACCTGCTCAAAAGGATGGACCAATGAATGAAGTTTCGGTCGAGACCCGCTCCGTCGTCGTCGAGCGCGAGATCCGTCACCCGCCGGAAAAGATCTGGCGCGCGCTCACGCAACCGCATCTCATCGAGGAGTGGCTGATGAAGAACAACTTCAAGCCGGTTGTGGACCACCGTTTCGATCTCAGCGCGGACTGGGGTGCCGTCGCCTGCCGGGTCCAGACCGTGGAGCCCAACAAGACGCTGTCCTACACATGGGACACCAAGGATCTGGAGAGCGTCGTCACCTGGACACTCACCCCGACGAGCATGGGCACTCATCTGCGCATGGAGCAAACGGGCTTCCGCGCGGATCAGCAGTCATACTATCGTGGCGCCACCGTCGGCTGGCAGAGGTTCCTTACCGCCCTGGAAGATGTCCTGGCGCGGATCGACTGAAGGCCCGCCGAAGGGTCGGAACAACGTGACGAAGATTGCCCATTCTGCAGAGGAGGCGGCTTTGGACTGGAGCAAGTCGATCAGGCAGCTGCATCGCTGGTTGTCGATCATCTTTACGGTGACCGTGATTGCCAACTTCGTCGCCATGGCATTGGGCGAACCACCCGCCTGGGTGGTCTATTCGCCTCTGCCGCCGCTGTTCCTGCTGTTGTTCAGTGGGCTCTACATGTTCGTGCTGCCCTACGCCGCCAAACGGCGCGGCGCTCGCGCAGAGGCGGGTTCGGCCTGATGGGGAAGGCGAAATCGGCGAAGGTCGCCGCCAAGCCGGCGGGTGAGAAGCCGGTCCTGCTTTCCGGCGGCAACCCGCAGATTGCCAAAGGCTATGGAGACGCTCCTGTGCAGGCCTATATCGCCGCGATGCCGGGCTGGAAGAGCGAAGTCGGCCGACGTCTCGACGAACTTGTCATGGAAGCCGTGCCCGAGGTGCGCAAGGCCGTCAAATGGAACTCGCCGTTTTACGGGATGGAAGGCGAAGGCTGGTTTCTCGGCATCCACTGTTTTACCAGGTATATCAAGGTGGCGTTCTTCCGCGGCATGTCGCTCGAGCCCATTCCGCCCGTTGAGTCCAAGAGCAAGGACACACGTTATCTCCACATCCATGAGGGCGACCAGCTGGACGAAGCGCAATTCGTCTCCTGGGTAAAACAGGCGAGCCGGCTGCCCGGCGAACGCATGTGAACCGGTCTTGCATCGAAGCCAGAAGGAAAACAGATGAAAAGCGAATCGCAGGACAGCAGATCTCCTTCCGAGCTGATCGATGGCCGGATCGAGGAACTGGGCGACTGGAGGGGCGATATGCTCGCGCGGTTGCGCGCCCTGATCAGGCAAGCGGACCCGGACGTCACCGAGGAGTGGAAATGGCGCGGCGTGCCGGTCTGGGAAGACGCCGGAATGATCTGCACCGGCGAGACCTACAAGGAGGTCGTCAAGCTGACTTTCGCCAAGGGCGCGGCACTGCCCGATCCGACGGGTCTCTTCAACGCCAGCCTCGAAGGCAACACACGGCGCGCCATCGACTTCCGGCAAGGCGAGCAGGTCGATGAAGAGGCGCTGAAGGCTCTTATTCGCGCGGCCGTGGTCCTGAACAAGTCCAGGCTCAAGCGCTGATCCGAACGTCTGTCGCCGCCTATTCGCTGCCTCCGGCCTGCCTCTTCAACAGGATCGTCGGCTTTTCGTGATAGGTGGTCCGCAGGGTTTCGCGATAGCCGTTCCTTTCGGCCACCTTGAGCGATGCGCCGTTTTCGGGATCGATGATGCACACGGTGCTGGCCGGCCCGAACACCTCGTCTCCCCACGCAACGATCCGCCCGACGACCTCGCTGGCAAGTCCCTGACCCTGCGCCTCCGAGGCCAGCGCCCAGCCTGCCTCCGGCACACCCTCGATCGACGGCTCGATATCGCGCTTCAGATCATGGAACCCGGCCTCGCCGGCAAAGCGGCCCGTCTTTTTGTCCTCGATCGCCCAGAAGCCGTAGCCCAGCAGGGACCAGAGGCCCGCATGGCGCAGGAAGCGCATCCAGCTCTCCTCCCGGGTGCGCGGCTTGCCGCCGATGAAACGGGTGACTCCGGGATCGGCCCACATGGCGACATAGGTCTCGAAATCGTCGAGCGCATGTGCCCGCAGGATGGTCCGCGCCGTCTCCAGGACCGGAACGCCGGCTTGCTTGCTGTTCATGGATTTCGCCCCTGTTGAGCCCGCAGCGCTACGCAGGCTGGCGCAGCCGGACAAGGGCCAGCATCACCCAGGACCACGGGGCAGCCAAGACCTGACCGGCGCCGAGCGCGTCGACGTCTCGCGCATTCTGCCGCCTGCCCAGCCGTCTGGGAATTTTGAGCGACGATGCTACTCTTCGAACGATTCAGCCACGTCAGGAAGAGCGCATGGATACGACTGATCTTGTATTGGCCATTCTGCATCACCTGCTGGTGTTTTCGCTGGCCGGCATCATCGGCGCCGAATTCGTGCTGGTGCGCGGCGACTTGCCTGCCGCCACGCTGAAGCGCCTGGCCGGTATCGACCGCCACTATGGCATCATCGCCACGCTCATCGTGGTCGTCGGCGTCTGCCGGGTGTTCTTCGGCCTGAAGGGCTGGGAATTCTACGTCTACAACTGGGTGTTCTGGGCCAAAATGATCGCCTTCATCATCGTCGGGCTTCTGTCGATCATCCCGACCGTGCGCTTCATCTCCTGGAACCGGCAGGCGGGCGGCAATCAGTCCTTCTCGGTGCCGGCGGCCGAACTCGCCTCGGTCAAGACCTATGTCCGCGCCGAAGCCTTCATCTTCCTGCTGATCCCGGTCTTTGCTGCAGCCATGGCGCGCGGCTATGGCTACTGAGCCCGGAAGGTTGTGCAGCAGTTTCTCCGGAATTTGCGAGCAAACGAACCCTAAGCTCCGGCAGAAGGCGCCTCCTCCAGCGGCGCGATCGGCACCAGCGGCGCCGGCACGTCGGTGGTCTTCTCCTTCGACTTGCAGATATCGGCGATCACGCAGGCCGGGCAGTCGGGCTTGCGCGCCTTGCACACATAGCGGCCGTGCAGAATCAGCCAGTGATGCGCATGGCGCATATACTCGGCCGGGATGACCCTCAACAACCCCTGCTCGACCTCCTCCGGCGTCTTGCCGGGCGCTAGCCCGATCCGGTTGCCGATGCGGAAGATATGCGTGTCGACAGCCATCGTGTGCTGGCCGAAGGCGACGTTGAGCACGACATTGGCGGTCTTGCGCCCGACCCCCGGCAGCTTGACCAGTTCGTCACGGTCCTCCGGCACGTTGCCGCCGTAGTCGTCGATCAGCGCTTTGGAAAGCGCGATGACATTCTTGGCCTTGTTGCGCCAGAGCCCGATGGTTCGGATATAGTCGCCGACCTTGGCCTCACCCAGCGCCAGCATCTTCTGCGGCGTATCGGCCACCGCGAATAGCGGCCTCGTCGCCCTATTGACGCCGACATCGGTCGCCTGCGCCGAAAGCACCACCGCGACCAGCAGCGTGAAGGCGTTGACATAGTCGAGCTCGCCTTTCGGCTCCGGACGCTGCACCGAAAAGCGCCGGAAGATCTCATGCACCTCGGCAGCGCTGTAGACGGAGCGCGTCCTGCCCTTCAGGGGTCGCGCCCTCGGTCTCGCATCGATCGAGGCTGATGCGGAGGGCTTTTTGACAGGGGCGGGATTTTTGGACTTGGGAGGCGCCATTTCCTTCCTATAATATTACCTCATGAGCGACACAAACGCCTCGTACCAAGCCGACGAGCCATTCTTTCAGGCACTGCTCACGCCCCATCGTTCCCTCGGCCGCACCGGCTTCTTCATCCTGATGGCCGCGCTGCTGTTCGGCTGGGCGGTTACCGGCGCGATCTTCCTGGCGCATGGCGCATGGCCGGTGTTTGGTTTCTTCGGGTTGGACGTGATCGGCGTCTACGTCGCCTTCCGCCTCAACTACCGCGCCGCACGAGCCCGTGAGGAAATCTCCGTCTCGCGCACAAGCCTCGACATCCGCAAGACCGCGCCGTCCGGCCGCTCCGAAGCGCATCATTTCAACCCGTTCTGGACGCGGTTTTCGATCGCCCGCCACACCGAGATCGGCATCACCAGGATGGCGGTCGAGGCGCAAGGCAAGAGCGTTTCGATCGGCGGCTTCCTCAATCCGGACGACCGCGAGAGCTTCGCCTCCGCCTTTTCGCGGGCTTTGGCGACCGCCAAGGCGCGCTGAGACGCGCTCCAGCCGAAATCGAAGTCCATCGGGTATGCTCCCGGCAAGGCAAGTTTCGGGTGGTGATCGGCCGTCCGAACGGCGATATTCGCGCTCAAGGAGATAGACCGATGAACGCTCAAATGCCTGTCAAGACGACCGCGGTCCTGGAGAAGGACATCACCCCGGAAGGCAGCGACTACGAGATCGTGCGCCGCGCCATCGAGAAGATCAGCCTCGACTATCGCGACCAGCCCTCTCTCGAGGTTCTGGCGGCGGAAGTCGGCGAGACGCCCACCGGGCTGCAGAAGCTGTTCACCCGCTGGGCCGGGCTGTCGCCGAAAGCCTTCCTGCAGGCGGTGACGCTCGATCACGCGCGCAGGCTGCTCGATTCCGGCATGCCGCTGCTGGAGACCTCTTTCGAGCTCGGCATGTCTGGACCGGGACGGCTGCACGACCTGTTCGTCACCCATGAGGCGATGTCGCCCGGCGACTACAAGACCCGCGGCGCCGGCCTCACCATTCGTTATGGCTACCATATCTCGCCCTTCGGCATCGCGCTGATCATGGTCACCGATCGCGGCCTGGCCGGCCTCGCCTTCTGCGACGCGGGCGGCGAGCGAGAGGCCTTCGCCGACATGTCCGGCCGCTGGCCGAACGCAACCCATGTCGAGGATATGTCGGCGACCCAGCCTTATGCGGCGCGGATCTTCGATCCGGCGCTCTGGCGCGCCGACCAGCCGCTGCGCGTGGTGATGATCGGCACCGACTTCCAGCTGCGGGTCTGGGAAGCGCTGCTGCGCATCCCGATGGGCCGGGCCTGCACCTATTCCTCGATCGCGGCCAGCATCGGCGCGCCGAGCGCAAGCCGGGCTGTTGGCGCCGCGGTCGGCGCCAACCCGATGTCTTTCGTCGTGCCTTGCCACCGCGCCCTCGGCAAATCCGGAGCGCTCACGGGCTACCACTGGGGCTTGACCCGCAAGCGCGCCATACTGGGCTGGGAAGCTGGCCAGCTGGGATCCTGAGACCACGATCACGCCAATGATGTCGGCCGCCGGCGCGCAACCCACGTGATCTGGAACCCGACGGTCTTTGCAGCTAGCCTCCTGGCCAAGCATTTGTGTAAATGCAAACACTTGGAGTGAATCGGCATTCGATCGAAGGCTGAACGGCTCCTGCAGGAGGCGCTTCTTTGATCATCATTGTCGGCTCGATCAATCTCGACCTCATCGCCAAAGTCGACCGTTTGCCGGCACCTGGCGAGACGGTGCGCGGCTCCGGCTTCGTCACCGCGCCCGGCGGCAAGGGCGCCAACCAAGCGCTGGCCGCGGCTCGTGCCGGCGCCCAGGTGCGCATGGTCGGCGCCGTCGGCAAGGACAGTTTTGCCGGGGACGCCCTGGCGCTGCTCAAGGCCGGCAATGTCGATCTTTCCGGAGTCGGCGAGAGTTTTGCCTCCACCGGCACGGCGCTGATCCTGGTCGGCGCCGACGGCGAGAACGTGATTGCCGTCGTCCCAGGCGCCAACGACTCCTTGGTTCCTGGCGACCTCGCCAAGGCCTACCTTAAGAAGGGTGATGTCGTGCTGTTGCAGCATGAGATCTCGCTGCAGACGGTCGAAGCGGCACTCGACGCGGCACGGGAGGCCGGCGCCGTCAGCGTGCTCAACACCGCGCCTTTTCGGGCAGAGGCCGCCGGCTTTCTCGGCAAGGCCGACTATGCCGTCGCCAACGAGACCGAATTCGACCTCTATGGCGAGGCGCTTTCGCTCTCCGGAGACGACCGGCAGGAGCGCATGCGGGACTATGCCAGCAAGACCGGCAAGACCATTGTCGTCACCCTCGGCGGCGACGGTGTTCTGGCCGCTACCCCGGACAGTTTCCTGACCGTTCCGGCGCTGAAGATCACCCCGGTCGACACGGTCGGCGCGGGCGACACCTTCTGCGGCTATTTCGGCGCCGCCCTGTCGACGGGCCTGCCGCTTGAGAAGGCGCTGGCCCGCGCCGCCGCGGCCGGCTCGCTTGCCTGCCTCAAGCCCGGAGCACAGCCGGCGATCCCGCTGGCAAAGGATGTCGAGGCGGCTTTGGCGGTCGGGCGGTGACGGCCACCCGTCCCAAGACGAAGCATGCCGTGCCGCCGGCCGGCGACATCTGCCGGCTGTCCGCCGTGGCGCTTGCCGCCAGCATCAGACAACGCCAGTTTTCGGTGCGCGAAGTCGTCAGCGCTTTTCTCGACCGCATCGACGCCGTGAACCCGCTGGTCAACGCCATCGTTTCGCTGCGCGACCGGGCCGGCATTCTGGCCGAGGCAGAAGCGGCGGACGCCCGCCTGGCCGGCAACGGCGAGGTTGGATCGCTGTTCGGCCTGCCGATCGCCATCAAGGATCTGGCTCTGACGAAGGGGCTCAGGACGACGTTCGGCTCGCCGATCTTCGCGGACTTCATTCCGCAGGAGGACGACTTCTTCGTCGAGCGCATCCGCAGGGCCGGAGCCATCATCATCGGCAAGACCAATGTCCCGGAGTTCGGGCTGGGCTCCAACACCTACAACCCGGTCTTCGGCCCGACGCTCAACGCCTTCGATCCGGCGCTCACGGCCGGCGGCTCGTCGGGCGGCGCGGCCGTGGCGCTGGCGCTCGACATGCTGCCCGTCGCCGACGGCAGCGACTTCGGCGGCTCGCTGCGCAATCCCGCCGCCTACAACAATGTCTATGGCTTTCGCCCCTCGCAGGGGCTGGTGCCGGCCGGGCCCGACATCGACGTGTTCCATGCCCAGATGGGTGTCGAGGGGCCGATGGGCCGCAGCGTGCGCGACATTGCGCTGCTGCTCGACGAGCAGGCCGGCTATCACCCGGGCGCCCCGCTTTCGCACGACAGGCAGGGCTCCTTCCTCGAGGGCCTGCGGGCGAACGCGGCCGGCGGCCGCATCGCCTGGCTCGGCGACCTCGGCGGCCATTTGCCGATGGAGCCGGGCATTCTCGAGCTTTGCGAATCCGCCCTCGCGCGCTTGGCGGATGCATCCTTGGCCAGCGAGGCTCTGGTGCCGGATGTTGACTTCGAGGCCTTGTGGCAGGCTTTCGTCGTTCTTCGCCAGGCCAGCAGCGGCTGCGGACTGAAAGCCCACTACGACGATCCGGCCAAACGCAAGCTGCTGAAGCCCGAAGCGGTTTGGGAGGTGGAACAGGCGATGCGCCTGGCGGCGCCGCAGGTGCACGCCGCCACCGTCCGACGCTCCTCATGGCACCGCACGCTGCTGTCGCTGTTCGAACGCTTCGATCTCGTCGCCTTGCCGAGCGCACAGGTCTTTCCCTTCGACGTCACCACCCATTGGCCACGCGAGGTCGCCGGGCAGTCCATGGACAGCTATCACCGCTGGATGCAGGTCTCCGCCTTTGCCACGCTGGGCGGCTGCCCGGCGCTCAATGTGCCGGTCGGCTTCGATCAAAGGGGACGGCCGATGGGCATGCAGCTGATCGGCCGCCCGCGCGGCGATCTGGCCGTGCTCAAAGCCGGCGCTGCCTATGAAGCGACGCTGCCCTGGCCGGCAGGCGCCGTCTGAAAGGCTTGTCTCCGGTTCGCGCTGAGCTTGCGCCGGCAGCGGTGCCGTGCATTGATCCTGCCCGGCCGCGCCGCATCGCCGCCATCGAGGGAAGACCATGTCGCTGGAACTTTACGCCACCTATGTCGTCGCCTGCATCGTCATCATCCTGGTGCCCGGCCCCACCATCACGCTGATCATCGCCAACAGCGTCCGCCACGGCTCGAAGGCTGGTCTGGCCAATGTTGCCGGCACCCAGGCCGGGCTCGCGATCATGATCGCCATTGTCGGCATCGGCCTCAACACGCTGATCGCTGGCATGGGCCACTGGTTCGAATGGGTGAGGCTGATCGGCGCCGCGTACCTGATCTGGATGGGCGTCCAGATGTTCCGCGCCAAGGCCGCGCTCAATCCCGACGGATCGGCCAGGAAGCCGCGCGGCGGCTTCTTCCTGCAGGGCTTCCTGGTGGCGATTTCCAACCCGAAGACGCTGGTCTTCTTCGGCGCCTTCTTCCCGCAGTTCATCGCGCCGCAGGGCAATTATACGCTGCAGATCGTGGTCATGGGCCTGACCGCGATGGTCTTCGCGGCCATGTCGGATTCGACCTACGCGCTTGCCGCCGGTCGGGCCGGACGCATGCTCTCTGCCAGGCGCGTCAAGCTGCTGTCCCGCATCAGCGGCAGTTTCATGGTTGGGGGCGGGTTGTGGCTGGCATTCTCGAAGGCAAAGTAAGACACAACCCGCAGGCCTTCACAACAACACTTCTGATCCCCACATCATAGGCGCTGGGGGTCAAGCAAATGCTTAGCATCTACACTGAACTGCGCAAGAACGCCTTCGGCATTCTGCTGCTTGGCATGCTGTTTGCATTTGGTGCGTTCGACTTCATGCGCCAAGTGGCAAATGATGCAAGTCCCATCCGTTCAGTGGAGTCGTTGGGCGCTACAATCAAAAGCGTTCAGTGGGACAAAGGCTCTCCGATAACCTATGTGCTTTTTCTCGACAGCGGCGCCACGGTGCTCATCAATGAAGATCGGCCGCAGCTTATCGGCTCACACGCGAATATAGAACGCGTCACCCGCAACAACGGCTTCGTCTTCTACCGCTTTCCGGAATGAACGCGCGACAATGGCACCAAAAACCTTCGGCTGCTTACTGCATGTCGCCCAGAAGTGTGCAGCGGTCCTGGGGCAACGACATGCATCAAAGAAAGACTTAAAGCACGCCGGCCGAATCCTTTTCTGCGCGACACGCATTAAGCGGCCTTACAGCCGCCCCAGCCTCTCCAGCAACAGCGCAAAGAAACCGTCATGGTCAATGTCGCGCATCACCATGGCGTTCTTCTCTCGCTCGGTGACGCCCCACCAGTCGATCACCGTCATGCCCATGGTGAGCTCGGAGGTCGTCTCGACGCTGACGTTGCAGCGGCGGCCCTTGAACAGCTCCGGCTTGATCAGATAGGCGATTACGCAAGGATCGTGCAGCGGCCCGCCGTCGGTGCCGTATTTCTCCTCGTCGAAACGCTCGAAGAATTCCAGCATCTCCGCGGTCGCGGTGCCGACCTTGGTGCCGAGCTCGCGAAAGGCTTTGGTGCGCTTGGCCGTGGTCAGCGCCTTATGGGTGACGTCGAGCGGCATCATCACGATCGGAATGCCCGATTTGAAGACCATGTCGGCCGCATGGGGGTCGACATAGATGTTGAATTCGGCGGTGGGCGTGACGTTGCCGCCCTCGAAGAAGCCGCCGCCCATCAGCACGATTTCCTTGATGCGCGGCGCAATGCGCGGTTCGCGGATCAGCGCCAGCGCGATGTTGGTGAGCGGTCCGAGCGGGCAGAGCGTGATCGTGCCGCTGTCCTCCCGCATCAGCGTCTCGACGATGAAATCGACGGCGTATTGTTCCTGCAGCGGCATCGTCGGCTCCGGCAGCTGCGGTCCGTTGAGGCCGGTCTTGCCATGCACTTCCTCGGCGGTCACGAGCTCGCGGGCCAGCGGGCGGATGGCGCCGGCATAGACCTTGATGTCGCGCCGGCCGGCGAGTTCGCAGATCTTGCGGGCATTCTTCTGGGTGAGGCTCAGCGGCACGTTGCCGGCAACGGCGGTGATGCCGACGATCTCCAATTCGGAGCTGCCGAGCGCCAGCAAGATGGCGACGGCATCGTCCTGGCCGGGATCCGTATCGATGATGATCTTTCGTGACTGCGGCATTTCAATTCCTTTTGGGAGTCTTTTTTGGGCGGGGTTTTGGGTGGGATTTTGGGCGGGTCTATGACGGCTTGAACTTGATCGCGCGGCGGACCATATCAAGACCATCGGGAAAAATGCCATGCGGGTTTTTCCAGTTTATGTCGCTCTCGAGAGGACAGTGTAACATGAGCCGAATGACGCCCTTCTCCAGCCCGCTTCTCTTGGGCTTCGACGCGATGGAAAAGACCCTCGAGCGTCTGGCGAAGTCGGGCGACAGCTATCCTCCTTACAACATCGAGCGCCTGAGCGCGTCCGACGGCAACGCCGAAAGGCTGCGCATCACACTCGCGGTCGCGGGCTTCGCCGAAAGCGATCTCGATGTCACCACCGAGGAGAATCAGCTCATCGTGCGCGGCCGCCAGACGGACGATACCGAGCGCGAGTTCCTTCACCGCGGCATCGCCGCGCGCCAGTTCCAGCGCTGCTTCGTGCTGGCCGACGGCATGCGGGTGATCGGCGCGGAGCTGAAGAACGGGCTTTTGTCGGTCGATCTCGACCGGCCCGAGGCCGAGCGGCTGGTACGGAAAATAAACATATCGGTGAAAGACTGATCTTCGCCGATGGCTCTATGCGAGGCGGCCCTGAGCGGCGTTCTCGCGGCAAGGAGGCTTGAAATGACCAGAACTGACGAAACCCTTACCATGACCAGCGGCGAACTCGCCCATCTCGGCGAAGGATCGGTCGCTTATTTGAGGAAAGTGTCGAGCGACGATCTGCGCGGCCGCTTCCCCGGCCTCGAGGAAATCGCTCCCGGCCTGGAACTGTGGGCGTTGTTTGCCGCCAACGGCCAGCCGATCCTGCTTTCCGACGCCCGCGACCGGGCACTGGCGGGCGCGCTGGAGAACGATCTGACCACGGTCGCCATTCACTGACCTCAATCAATCTCTGAATTTGGGGCCTGAATTGGAAAGGGCCGCACGCGCGGCCCTTGCAAGGACTGATCCTGAAACCTCAAGCCGCGTGCGAAGCCTGCGTATCCGACAGCAGCGCATGGATCGCTACCGCGTCGCGCGTCCCTCTGATCTTGGCCACCGTGTCGGCATCGCGCAGCACCCGTGCGATGCGCGACAGCGCCTTGAGGTGATCGGCGCCGGCGCCTTCGGGCGCCAGAAGCAGAAACACCAGATCGACCGGCTGGTCGTCCAGCGCCTCGAAATCCACCGGCGACTCCAGCCTGGCGAACACGCCGGCGATCCGCTTCACCCCGGCCAGCTTGCCGTGTGGGATGGCGATGCCGTTGCCGACGCCCGTCGAGCCCAGCCGCTCGCGCTGCAGGATGGTGTCGAACACTTCCCGCTCCGGAATCCCCGAAATTGTTGCCGCCCTCTCCGACAACAATTGCAGAAGCTGTTTTTTGGAATTCGCCTTCAACGCCGGCATGATCGCCGGAACGCTGATGAGATCACTAAGATCCATGCTTGAAAAATCCCTTGCTCGCCTGCCGCGCCGGTCGTCGCCCCCTCGCGCGGCCGGCTTCTTTATCCCTGCGCGACTTTGGTCGTCGATGGATCGATCCAGCCGATATTCCCATCCGGCCGGCGGTAGACGATGTTGAGATGGTCGTTTCCGGCGTTGCGGAAAACGAAGACAGGGCTGTCCTTGGTATCGAGCTCGATGACCGCCGACGCCACCGACATGGTGCGCAAGGTCATGGTTGATTCGGCAACGATGACCGGAGCGAAATCCTCCGGAATGTCCTCCTCATCGTCGGCGAGCGGGGCCACCACGGTGTAGGCGATATCGGTGGGCTCCTCGCCGTTGCCGTTGCCGGCGTTGCGCGACTTCAGCCGGCGCTTGTAGCGCCTCAGCCGCGTTTCCAGGCGATCGGCTGCCGCCTCGAAGGCAAGCGTCGGATCCTGGGCGTCGCCCGTCGCCTGCAATGAAGCTCCGGAATCAAGCCGGATCATGCAGTCGGCCGAAAAACGCGACCCTGATTTGATGACCGTGACATGTCCTGAAAAACCCCGATCGAAATATTTCTCGATCGCCTCGCCGACGCGGTCGTTGATGCGTGTGCGGAACGCATCGCCGATGTCCATGTGTTTTCCCGAAATGCGCAGATTCATCTGAAAACTGACCTTCCTTGCTCAGGCTTCAAACTGTTCCGAGTTTATACCCGTGGCACGCGCGCACAAGCTTTGCGGCGGCGCGCGCGCCGATTTTAACCCTGAACTTTCCGGTTGATCACAAGTTGCCTTATTGGCCGTCCAAGACTTTCGCCTTGGCGGACCCGTCCGCGTGCGGCCATCAGGGCCCCGTCTCATGCGGGCGGGCTTCTAGCCACTTCATCGCGGCTTGTCAATGAACTGCGAAGCTGTGGAAATCCGGCAAAGCCGGAACGTTACCAAGGTCTGTCGAGATTCAGGTCAGGCCGAGACGAGCATGGGGTTTGCGGGAACCGGAACGGAGCACAGTTTTGGTCCGTGAGTACCAGAAGCGCGGAACACCAGCATTCGCAGGCCGGCATCACCTGAATCTCGATGGGCATTAGCGCCCTGCGTTGGCCAGCGCCCTCTTCTCGCGTCGCCGCTGGACCGAGGAAGGTATGTTCATTCCTTCCCGGTATTTGGCCACGGTGCGCCGGGCAATGTCGACGCCGCTCTCCTTCAGCATGTCGACGATAGCATCGTCGGAAAGCACGTCGACGGGCTTTTCCTCATCGATCAGTTGCTTGATGCGATCGCGCACGGCTTCCGACGAATGCGCCTCGCCGCCGGCCGCCGAAGCGATCGAGGCGGTGAAGAAGTAGCGCAGCTCGAACACTCCGCGCGGCGTCAGCATGTATTTGTTGGCGGTGACGCGGCTGACCGTCGATTCGTGCATGCCGATCGCGTCGGCCACCGTGCGCAGGTTGAGCGGCTTGAGGTGACGCACGCCATGGACGAGGAACGCGTCCTGCTGGCGCACGATCTCCGAAGCCACCTTCAAAATCGTCCTGGCCCGCTGGTCGAGGCTGCGCGTCAGCCAATTGGCGTTCTGCAGGCACTCGGCCAGAAAATCCTTTTCCGCCTGGTCCTTGGCATGGCTGGAGACACGGGCGAAATAGACCTGGTCGACCAGCACCCGCGGCAGCGTATCGGCGTTGAGCTCGACCGCCCAGCTGCCGTCGGCGGCCGCCCGCACCTCGACGTCGGCCACGATGGCGTCGCTCGCGCCACCTGAAAACGCCATTCCGGGCCGCGGATCGAGCGCCCGGATCTCCGCCAGCATGTCGAGAAGGTCTTCCTCGTCGACGCCGCAAATCCGCTTCAGGGTCTGGAAATCCCGCCGTGCCAGAAGCTCGAGATTGGCAACCAGCACCTTCATGGCCGGATCGAGCCGGTCGCGCACGGCAAGTTGCAGCGACAGGCATTCGGCCAGGTCGCGGGCAAACAGGCCGGCCGGCTCGAAGCTTTGGCACACCTCCAACACCCGCGCCACAGCCGCTTCGTCAGCGCCCAGCCGCGCGGCGACTTCCTTCAAGTCGACTCGCAGATAACCAGCTTCGTCGAGGCCATCGGCCAGTTCCCCGGCGATGAAGCGCGCTGCCGGCGCGTGGAAGGCAAGGGCGATCTGCTCGCCGACATGCTCGCGCAGCGTGGCCGCGCTGGCGGCCATGTCGCCGACATCGAACCCCTCCGACGACGAAGCGCCGACGCCGGATCCGGAGGCCGACTTCCATTGCGCCGTCAGGTCGGGACCGAGCCGTTCACGGGTGCCAGGATCGTCGGGGAACAGGTTTTCCAGCGAAGAATCGAGTTTTTCCGAGATCGCCTCGGCGCTCCACTCCGCCTCGCTCTCGAACCAGTCGCCGTCGGCGCCAGGCTCCGAAGCGGCTTCGCTCTTCTGCTCGGGTTCGCTCGCCGCATCATCCTGCGGCTCGGCACGCTCGAGCAGAGGATTGCGCTCGATCTCATCGTCGATGAAGCGTTCCAGTTCGATATGGGTGAGTTGCAGCAGCCGGATCGACTGCATCAGCTGCGGCGTCATCACCAGCGACTGGGACTGTCTGAGCTGCAGTTTGGCCGCCAGCGCCATGGTTTGGTTCAAACGCCTCGTCTATGCATCGGACTGTGCCGAAGCAGAATTTGCCGACCGGGAATAGAAACTGGCCCGGCTTTTGCTTGTCAAGGCAAACGCTAGCAAAGGCCGCTTACCGGAGCGTTATCTGCGGTCGGAATCGCGAGCAAGGAGTCGAAATCCGCCGGAATCACCCGGAACTGTATCTTACGCTCAGAGCGTAAAGCCCTCGCCGAGATAGAGGCGCCGGACATCGGCGTTGGCGACGATCTCGTCGGCGCGGCCATGCGTCAGCACCTGGCCGGCATGGATGATGTAGGCGCGGTCGATGAGACCGAGCGTCTCGCGCACATTGTGATCGGTGATCAGCACCCCGATGCCGCGCGCGGTGAGATGGCGCACGAGTTGCTGGATGTCTGCAACCGCAATCGGGTCGATGCCTGCAAACGGTTCGTCGAGCAGCATGTAGGCCGGGCGCGTCGCCAATGCGCGCGCGATTTCCAGGCGGCGTCTTTCGCCGCCGGAGAGCGACAGCGAAGGCGCCTTGCGCAAATGGCTGATATGGAATTCCTCGAGCAGTTCGTCGAGCGAGCGCTCGCGCTCCTTGCGGCTCTTCTCGACCACTTCCAGCACGGCGCGGATGTTTTGCTCGACGCTGAGGCCGCGGAAGATCGAGGCTTCCTGCGGCAGATAGCCGATGCCGAGGCGGGCGCGGCGATACATTGGCATCGAGGTGACGTCAAAGCCGTCGATCTCGATCGTGCCCTCGTCCACCGGCACCAGGCCGGTGACCATGTAGAAACAGGTGGTCTTGCCGGCGCCGTTGGGCCCAAGCAGACCGACGGCCTCGCCGGCCCGCACGCCCAGCGTCACGCCGCTGACGACCTTGCGGCCCTTGTAGCTCTTGGTCAGGCCCTTGGCGATCAGGGTGCCCTTGAACTTCGCCTTCTCGGCGCTGACCGTGGCCGGCGCAGCCGGCTTGCCGGCCGCCCGCCCCGGGAGTCGGGCCAGCAGCGATGATACGCCGGCCATTACTTGTTCGCCGCTCCCTGCTTCTGGGGCGTGAACGACATCATGACGCGCTTGCCGCAGCCGTCGACATTGCCGAGACCGCTCTTCATCTGCACCGTCAGCTTGCAGCCCTTCAGCACATTGTCGCCCTGCGACAGGACGACTTCGTTGCCGGAAAGCACGAGCACCTGCGTCTTCATGTCGAATGTGCCGGTGTCGCCGGTAGCGATCTGGTCGTTCGATTTGATGTAGACCCTGTTCTCGACCACCAGGTGATCGATGTTGCCGGCGCCGGTCATTGCCGATGCACCGGCCGCCGCGCCCTTGGGCGCGTTGGGATCCTTGACATAATAGACCGTCATCTTGCCTGCCTTGAGCAGGGTCGGCCCCTGGGTGACCGTGACGTTGCCGCTGAACACGGCCACGCTGTCGGCCTGCCGGACCTCCAGCTTGTCGCTCTCGATCTGGATCGGCTGGTCGCCGGACAATTTCAGGCCGGGCATCTGGCTGGTCGCTCCCGACTGCGCAAGCGCGGACGCCGCACCCAGCAACAGCAGCGCTAAGGACGCGCCTGGAAGCCGTGCCGCACTACTGGGACGCATTCTGCTCTCCGCTCTTTGCCTCTGCCGCCTTCAGGCTGGCCGGATCGATGTTGACGCGCACCCGGTTCTCGAAAACGACGAGCTTGCCATTGTCCTGGACCGACAACGAGTCCGCGGTAATGCGCGACCCGCCTCGGCTTACATCGACCGGTTTGTCGGTCTTCATAGAGCCTTTGCCCATGTCTAGGAAGACCGATTTGAACGTGGCCAGCATGCCGTCGCTGGTCCTCACCGTGACGTCGCTGGTGAGGTCCATCGTGTTGGCGTCGCGGTCGTAGATGCCGTGTGCGGCGTCGACCGACACGACGTTGTCGGCGGCCACCGGCAATTTGGCGTTGATACCTTCGAGATCGATGATTCCTTGCTTGCCGACGTCCTGCGTCGCCCTGGTCGCCGTCAACGAGTAGGGCAGCTTCTGCTTGGTGAAGCCGTTGAGCTTGGGATTGGCCATCACCAGCTTGCCGTTGGAGAACGCGCTGCCGTCTGCCTGCACCGAGACCGAAACTGGAGCGGCAAGATAGGAATAGACCGGGAAAGCGACCGCAATGGCGGCCGCAAGCAGCGGCACGGCGAATTTCAGCACGCGCACGCGGCGCGAATGGCGCTGCGCCCGATCGAAGGCATCGCCCCGCGTGCTGGCCGGCCCCTCGGCAGCCGGCACCGTCTCGGCATCGCTCGTTTTTTCAGATCGCGCCAACATGACTGTTTCTATGGAGCCCTTGCCCGCCAAACACCGCCTATAGGTGGTATGCCGGCCCCCGCACGCAAGCACAAGCGGAGGAAAACTGCAAAAATATGACACCCGCCGCGGCAGAACCGCGACGGAATTCGACAGAACCTACTACCCTTCATAGCAGATAGGGACCGGCAGCGTTAAATTTTCGTGAAAGCGTGGTGACGGTAGGTGACGGCTTCGGTCAGCCAAGGTCCGTTCAGGAAACGGTAGCCGGGCGCGGGCGGTTGCTTTAAAAGCGTCCTTTCCCACCCATTGTGAGGCTGATGATGGCAATGAGAGCCGACGACCTGATCGACCGCCGCCGCTTGCGCCGCAAGCTGACGTTTTGGCGCGTGGCCGCGTTTGTCGTCCTGGCGGCTGCGCTGATCGCCTTTTCGGCATGGGTCTACGATGACGAGTTCGCCGGCCAGGCGGTCAATCACATCGCCAGGGTCAAGATCGAAGGCACCATCACGGAAGACGATGAACTGATCAAAAGGCTGGAGGCCATTCGTCAGTCCTCGACGGTGAAAGGCGTCATCCTGTCGATCGATTCGCCCGGCGGCACCACGGTCGGCGGCGAATCGATCTATGAGGAAGTGCGCAAGCTTGCCGGCGAAAAGCCGGTCGTGGCTGAGGTCGGGACGCTCGCGGCATCCGCCGGCTATATGATTGCCAGCGCCGCCGACCACATCGTTGCCCGCAAGACCTCCATTGTCGGCTCGATCGGCGTGCTGATCCAGTATCCCGATGTCAGCGGCCTGATGGACAAGCTCGGCATCAAGCTCGAGGAGGTGAAATCCTCGCCGCTCAAGGCTTCGCCTTCGCCTTTCAAGCCGACCAATGACGAGGAGCGCGCCATGGTGCGCAAGCTCATCCTCGACAGCTATGACTGGTTCGTCGGCATCGTCGCCGAACGCCGCAAGATGACGCGCGAGCAGGCGCTGGCGCTTGCCGACGGCTCGATCTTCACCGGGCGCCAGGCGCTCGCCAACCATCTGGTCGACGCGGTCGGCGGTGAGACCGAAGCCGTCAACTGGCTGGCCAGCAAGGGCGTCGATGCCAAGCTGAAGGTCATCGAGTGGAAGGACAAGGACAGGCGCGGCAGTTTCCTGTTCTCCGAATCCATGGCCAAGACCATGGCCCGCGCGCTCGGCCTCCCGGATGCCGGTGGCGACCTCATCCACGAGCTTGGTGCCGACCGCATGTTTCTTGACGGTCTCGTTTCGGTCTGGCACCCTTGACGCCCGTTGGGATGAGTGAAAAAAGCAAATAAAATCATCCTGATAATTGACCGCAGTGGTTTACGGGGAACGTACTTATGATCAAATCCGAACTTGTGCAGATCATTGCCGCGCGCAACCCGCACCTTTTCCTGCGCGACGTCGAAAACATCGTCGGCGCGATCTTCGACGAGATCACCGACGCGCTTGCCGAAGGCAACCGGGTGG
This sequence comes from Mesorhizobium sp. M3A.F.Ca.ET.175.01.1.1, assembly GCF_004791945.1. Taxonomy (NCBI): domain Bacteria; kingdom Pseudomonadati; phylum Pseudomonadota; class Alphaproteobacteria; order Hyphomicrobiales; family Phyllobacteriaceae; genus Mesorhizobium; species Mesorhizobium sp. M3A.F.Ca.ET.175.01.1.1. The sequence continues at coordinate 87,390 of NZ_SRTP01000002.1, forward strand.
AATTGCGTGGCTTCGGTGCCTTTTCGGTGAAAAACCGCCCCGCCCGCACCGGCCGCAACCCGCGTACCGGCGAGTCCGTCGAGGTGGAGGAGAAGTGGGTACCGTTCTTCAAGACCGGCAAAGAGTTGCGTGAAAGGCTGAACGGCGGCAAATAGGCGCGCCGCCGGCCGGGGTCGAACGAGGCCACTTCGGCAGTGCCCGCCTTTCCATGGGAAACCAGATGTTCAATCGCTTCATGCTCGTCGTGGTCTTCGTGCCGCTAGCCGTCATTCTGATCGCGCTCGCCGTCGCCAATCGCGGTCCGGTCGCCTTCACGCTTGATCCGTTCAACCCCGGCAATCCCGCTCTCACGCTGACGCTGCCGCTCTTCATCTTCCTGTTCCTGGCGCTTGCCGCCGGCATGATTGTCGGCAGCATGGCGACCTGGGTGAAGCAGGGCCGCTATCGCAAGCTGGCGCGCCAGCGCGGTATCGAGGCCGAGAACCTGCGCCAGGCGGTGAGTCGCGCGCCCGCGGCGCCGCCGAGCGGTCCCGCCTTGCCGAAGCCGACGAATTGAACGGCATCTCGCTGCCACGGAGCCTCCCATGCTGACCATTTCGGCCGCCGAGGTTGATCAGGCTCTGACCTTTCCAGGCCTGGTCGAGACGCTGCGCGCAGCTTTCCGCGAGGGCGCCGTGCAGCCCGTTCGCCACCATCACACGGTCGAGCGGCCCGACGGCGCCGCTTCGACGCTGCTGCTGATGCCGGCCTGGACCGACCTCAACGCCGCCGGCACCTCGGCTGGCGGCCACATCGGCGTCAAGATCGTCACCGTGTCGCCGGACAACAACGCCATCGCCAAGCCGGCCGTGATGGGGCTCTATCTTCTGCTCGACGGCGTCACCGGCGAGCCGGAGGCGCTGATCGACGGCCAGCGGCTGACGCAATGGCGCACCGCCTGCGCCTCGGCGCTCGCCGCCTCCTATCTTGCCCGCAAGGATGCTTCCAGGCTGCTGGTGGTCGGCGCCGGAGCGTTGTCGCCCTTTCTCGCCAAGGCGCATTCGGCGGTGCGACCGATCAGTTCCATCCGGATCTGGAACCGCACGCCGGCCAATGCCGAGAAGGTGGCGGCCGCCCTGCGCGCCGAGGGGCTTGCCGCAAGCGCTGGCGGCGACCTCGCCGACGAGCTTGGCGAAGCCGATATCGTCTCGTCGGCCACCATCACCAGCGAGCCCCTGATCAAGGGCGCGCTGCTGAAGCCGGGCACCCATGTCGACTTGGTGGGCGGTTTCACGCCGACCATGCGCGAAAGCGATGACGACGCCATTTCGCGCGCCCGCGTTTATGTCGACACCCGCGCCGGCGCCACCAAGGAAGCCGGCGACATCGTCCAGCCCTTGGTTTCCGGTGTCCTGAAGCCTGAGGCGATCATCGCCGACCTGCATGAATTGGCGCGCGGCGAGAAACAGGGCCGGCAGAGCGACGGCGAGATCACGCTGTTCAAGTCGGTCGGGGCGGCGCTCGAAGACCTCGCCGCCGGCATCGCCGTCTACAAGGCGCTCAAAGCTAAGGGAGTAGGGGAGTAAGGAAACTCAATGCCTACTCCCCTACTCCCCTACTCGAACGGCCAGTACACCCGCAGCCGATGCCCGTCGGGATCGAGCGCGACGAATGTGCGGCCGAAATCCAGATCCACCGGCGCCTGCAGCATCTTCAGGCCGCGCCCGGTCCAATCGGCATGCATGGCATCGACAGCATCCGCATTCTCGACTGCAAGCACGAGTTCACCGCCTCCGCCTGCGGCAGCCGCCGCCGGCTCCACGGCGTGGCGCGACCAGAGCCCAAGCTTGAAACCCTTGTCGAGCACGAACATCACGAAGGTCGGCGAGGCCTCGACCGGCGCGCGTCCGAGCAGCGAGGCGTAAAACGCACCGCTCCGCTCGGGGCTGTCGACATAGAGGATGACGAAGTTGGGCGTATTCATGTGTGATCTCCAAGGGGTGTTTCGACCTTGGTGACCTTAGAATACGATGCTGTCAGATTCTGGCAGCAGCGATCAACGAGCAGAGGCGTTCAGGCCTCGCGACCCGGCTAAACTTTGTTATCCGGTTTGTCGATCGTCCTCCGCCATTCCTTGAGCATTGCCTGGCGGCGGCGCGGATAGCGGATGTCGGTGGCTGTCAGATTGGACATACGGTCGGCGCGGAAATGCCGGAAGTCCTGGCGCGTCTCGCACCACGCAGCCATCACCCGCACCTTGTCGAAGAATCCGAGCGCGAACGGCCAGACCATGCGCTGCGACGCCGCGCCGCCGGCGTCACGATAGCGAAAGCCGAGTTTGCGCTCTCTGCGGATCGCCTCGCGCACGACGCCAAGATCGATGGCCTCGGCGCCTCCAGCGGGCGGGCCGACCAGCAGCGTCGTGGCGTCGAGATTGTCACGCAGATCGTCGGGCAGCACGGCCGCGATCTTGGCCAGCGCGTCGGTCGCCGCAGCCGCAAGCCGCTTGTCCGGCTGCCTGGCGACCCAGCGCGAGCCAAGCACGATGGCCTCGATCTCCTCGTCCGTGAACATCAGCGGCGGCAGCATGAAGCCGGGCTTCAGCACGTAGCCTAGCCCCGCCTCGCCTTCGATCGGCGCTCCCTGCCCCTGCAGCGTCGCGATTCGCGATAAACCGTGCGGATCGAGATTTCCATCTCGCCGGCAAGCATGCGGCCGCTCACCGGCCGGCGGTGGCGGCGCAGGATCTGGACCAGGTCGAGCAGGCGTTGGGAGCGGGACATCTTTTCCATCCGGAATGGCCGGACGATAGGACTGCGGTGGTTAGTGCGACAAGCTATTTGCTAATATTGGAACACCTGCCGCCGAGCGCGGTTGTGCCCACGATGGAGATGCGCGGATTTCTGTTCTTCTGGTCGGTGCTTACAGCCACGGTTGCAGCTCTCAGTCTGGGGCCATCCTTTGCCCATGTCCTGGAATCGCTGCCCCGGTTGACGAGATGGTCGCCGGAACTCTGGCGGGAAACGACAGTCTTCAATGCGCAGTTCCAGCTCTTTCTGCTCGTCGGTGCGCCGCTCGATATGGCCGCGATCGCCTGTCCGGCCCTGCTGGCCTGGATGCTGCGCGATGAGCCTCGCGCATTTTGGCTGGTGATTGCCGCCACCCTCCTCTATGCGCTCTCGCTGGCCCTCTGGTTCATGCTTGTGAAGCCCGCCAACGACGTTCTTGCGACCTGGGCGCCTGGCCCGATCCCCGACAATTTCGAAGCCATCCGGCTGCGCTGGGAAACCGGACATATGGTTGTCACGGCGGCGAAGGCCGTCGGGTTCGTTTCGCTTTGTCTCGGCCTGCTCACGATGCGGCACGGATGAAAGCTTCCAGCCATGTCGCATGGTTTGTTGCGCCGACAGGTTGAGCTGTGGCAGAAGCGGGCCGGACCGCCGGAGATGCCCGTTCTTGAAATCCTTTCGCGACAAACGCCGCGACAGCCGCCCCGCCAGGACGGAGCCGCCGGACCGGCGCGAGTCCATCGCGCCGGCACGGAAACAGCCCAAGACTGGCGAGCGCCCCGCGACAAGATTGGCTGATCGGCTTGAGGCAGAGCCCTCGCCGCGAGTGCTCGCGCGCCGCGAGGGCGTGCTGCCGGCCGAGCGCCTGCCGCTGATACTCGAGGTCGCTCCCAATGCCGACTATGCGCTGCTGGACAGCGGCGCCGGCGAGAAACTGGAACAATACGGCCCCTACCGCATCGTGCGCCCGGAAGGCCAGGCGATCTGGCAGCCCGCGCTTTCCGCCAAGGAATGGCAGCGTGCCGACGCCATCTTCACCGGCGATACCGACGAGGAAGGCATCGGCCGCTGGCGTTTTCCGAAAACGCCGCTCGGCGAGACCTGGCCGATGAAGCATGATGGCATCGATTATCTCGGCCGCTTCACCTCCTTCCGTCATGTCGGAGTATTTCCCGAGCAGGCCTCGCATTGGGACCACATGGCCGGGCTGATCGCCGCCGCGAAACGGCCGGTCAAGGTGCTGAACCTCTTTGGCTATACCGGCCTCGCCTCGCTGGTGGCTGCGCGCGCCGGCGCCGAGGTCACCCATGTCGATGCCTCGAAGAAGGCGATCGGCTGGGCGCGCGAGAACCAGGAGATGGCCGGCCTCGGCAACAAGCCGATCCGCTGGATTATCGAGGACGCGGTGAAGTTCGCCGAGCGCGAGGAGCGCCGCGGCAGCCGCTACGATATCGTTCTCTTCGACCCGCCAGCCTATGGCCGCGGCCCCAAGGGCGAGGTCTGGCAGTTGTTCGAGGACCTGCCGGGATTGACCGACCTCTGCCGCTCGATCCTGACGCCGAAGCCGCTCGCCGTGGTGCTGACCGCCTATTCGATCCGCGCCTCCTTCTTCGCCATCCATGCCTTGATGCGCGATACCTTCGCCGGGATGGGCGGCACGGTCGAATCCGGTGAGCTGATCATCCGCGAGAAGTCCGCCGGCCGCGCGCTGTCGACCTCGCTGTTCTCGCGCTGGGTGGCCTGATGCACGAACGTCATGCAGGGGCACCAGGGCAGGTGAAGGAAGTGACCAGCCTCGCCAACCCGCTGGTCAAGGACATCAAGGCTCTGGCGCTGAAGAAATTCCGCGACCAGCAGAACGCTTTCCTGGCCGAGGGCTTGAAACTGGTCATCGACGCGCTTGATCTCGGCTGGTCGATCAGGACGCTGGTCTTCGCCAAGGCAGGGCGCGGCAATGCCGCGATAGAAAAGGTTGCCGCACGCACGGTCGCCGCCGGCGGCACCGTGCTCGAAGTCTCGGAAAAGGTGCTGGCGGCGATCACTCGCCGCGACAACCCGCAGATGGTGGTCGGGGTCTTCGCACAGCAGTTCATGCCGCTGAAGGAGATCCGCGCCAAAGATGGCGACGTATGGGTCGCGCTCGACCGCGTTCGCGATCCCGGCAACCTCGGCACCGTTATCCGTACGGTCGATGCCGTCGGCGCCAGGGGCGTGATCCTGGTCGGCGACACCACCGATCCTTTTTCACTGGAGACGGTGCGAGCCACCATGGGCTCGGTCTTTGCCGTGCCTGTCGCCAAGGCGACGCAGGACGCTTTTCTCGCCTGGCGGCGCGATTTTCCTGGCCTGGTCGCGGGCACGCATCTGAAGGGCGCGGTGGACTACCGTTCGGTCGATTTTTCCCGAGGTCCTACATTGCTCTTGATGGGCAACGAGCAGCAGGGCCTGCCGGACGCGCTTGCCGAAAGCTGCGACAGGCTGCTCAGGATCCCTCAGGCCGGCCGCGCCGATTCGCTCAACCTGGCAGTGGCCACCGGGGTCATGCTGTTCGAGATCCGTCGCGGCGCCTTGAAACTCGAGTGATAAGGACGGCTAAATCGTGAAATCCTGGTCTCCCTATGCGCTGCTGGTGATCGCGGCAATCGCGCTCGATCAGTGGGTCAAGCAGCTGGTCGAGAACGGCCTTGCCTTCGAGGACAAGGTGGATCTTCTGCCGTTCCTGGCGCTGTTCCGCACCTACAATATCGGCATTGCCTTCTCGATGTTCCCCTCCTTCGGCGACACCGGCCTGGTGATCATCGCCGCATTGGTCGTCGCCTTCGTGCTCTATCTCGCCGCGCGGACGCCCGCCGGCCACATCGTTTCCCGCATCGGCTTTGCCCTGATCGTCGGTGGCGCGCTGGGCAACCTGATCGATCGCGCCATCTACGGCCATGTCATCGACTACATCCTGTTCCACACGCCCGTCTGGTCCTTCGCGGTGTTCAACCTGGCCGACGCCTTCATTTCGGTGGGCGCGGCGCTGGTCGTCCTGGACGAGCTGATCGGCTGGCGGCGCGAGGCCAGGCCCCAGGACCCGGGCAATTGACCTCATGCGGCCACCGCCGCAAAGTCGATCCAATTGCCAGAACCGAGGAGACAAAAGTGCCCGACACCTTCAAAGCCATCCTCGTCTCGCGCGACGCCGAGAAAAAGCAGTCGGTCGAAATCGTCGATATGACCGAAGCCGAACTGATGGAGGGCGATGTCACGGTCGCCGTCGAGGCGACGACGGTCAACTACAAGGATGGGCTCGCCATCACCGGCAAGGCCCCGGTCGTGCGCCGCTGGCCGCTGGTGCCGGGCATCGACTTCGCCGGCACCGTCATTGCCTCTTCGCACGCCGACTGGCGCAAGGGGAACAAGGTGATCCTCAACGGCTGGGGCGTCGGCGAGACGCATTTCGGCGCCTATGCCGGGCGCGCCCGGATCAAGGGCGACTGGCTGGTGCCGCTTCCCGATGGCATCAGTCCGCACGATGCGATGGCCGTCGGCACGGCCGGCTACACCGCGATGCTCGCGGTCATGGCGCTCGAGCGGCACGGCATCGTGCCGGACCGCGGACCGGTCGTGGTGACAGGCGCCGCCGGCGGCGTCGGCTCGGTCGCGATCTCCATCCTGTCGACTCTCGGCTACCATGTGATCGCTTCCACCGGACGCAGTGCCGAGAGCTCTTATCTGATGGACCTCGGCGCGGCCGAGGTGATCTCGCGTGACGAGCTCGGCCAGCCGGCAAAGCCCCTTGCCAAGGAACGCTGGGCCGGCGGCATCGACTCGGTTGGCAGCCACACCCTGGCCAACGCGCTTTCCATGACGTCCTATGGCGGCGCGATCGCCGCTTGCGGACTGGCCGGCGGCATGGACCTGCCGGGGAGCGTGGCCCCTTTCATCCTGCGCGGGGTGTCATTGCTCGGCATCGATTCCGTCATGGCGCCGAAGGCGGTCCGCCTCGAGGCCTGGCGCCGCATCGGCAACGATCTCGACCTCAAGAAACTGTCTGCCCTGTCGCGGACGATCGGCTTCGACGGTATCATCGGCGCCGCGCACGACATCCTGGACGGGAAGATCAGGGGTCGCGTGGTGGTGGACATGTAACCACCGGCTGTGTTCAGCCGGATCTGGTTCCAAAATCCGCGTGATTGCTAAAATTCGAACGGTCCGCCGCAACCTTCCATAATCTCTGGCTGGCAAGGTGGTCCGCATGATCGCGGACTCCGGCACCAGGCAGGGCAGCAACGCCACGGGTATCGACAGGCTGGGCGGCGCCGAAGCGCCGAAGCGGCAGCTTGTCGTCGCGCCCCCGCTGGCACCCGAACTGCCGGCGGGCAACCGCGAAGGCCTGCCCTTCCTGATTGTCGTGGCCATCGCCGTGCTGGCCGGTCTGGTCCATTTGACGGGAGCGCCGTTCTTCATCACCCTCGGCCTGCTGGCGACTGGACTTGCCGGCCTCGCCATGCATTTGCGCAACCGGCGCATGGAGCGCCGTACAGCGGCGCTGCTCGACGAGACCGCGGCCCGCAGCCGCGCTGAGATCGAGACGCTCGCCGACCGCATGTGGGAGATGCAGGAGAGCGAGGAACGTTTTCGCGGCCTCATCGACGCGCTCGGCGACCTCGTTGTTCACCGCGACCGCGACGGTCATGTCGTCTACGCCAACAAGGTCTTCGCCTCGCTCGTCAACGTTGATCAGCGCGATCTCGCCGGAAAGACCTTGTCCGACCTCGGCATCGATGTCGGCATCGTGCCCGACGCGGCGTTTTCTGACCATGAATGTCTTAGTTCAACCGACGTCGCGATCCGCACGCCGAACGGGCCGCGCTGGTTCTCCTGGATCGAGCTTTCGGTGCGCGACAAGGACACGGGCGCCGTGTCGCACCGGGCGATCGCCCGCGACATCACCGCCCGCAAGCGGGCGGAATCGTCGCTGATCACCGCCCGCGAACGCGCCGAATATGCCAGCCAGGCCAAGTCGCGCTTCCTCGCCACCGTCAGCCACGAGATCCGCACCCCGATGAACGGCATCATGGGCATGGCGAAGCTGCTTGCCGACACCGATCTGTCGCCCGAGCAGCGCACCTATGTCGGTGCCGTCTCCACCTCGGCGAGCGCGCTGCTTGCCCTGATCGAGGACCTGCTCGATTATTCCAAGATCGAGGCCGGCCGCTTCGACCCGGAGCCTCAACCGACCTCGCTGCGCGAGATCGCCGACAACATCATCGAGCTGCTCGCGGCGAAGGCCTTTGCCAAGAACATCGGGCTGGGATGCTATGTCGAACCCGACGTGCCGCAGATGATCACCGCCGATCCGGGCAGGGTGCGTCAGGTCTTGCTCAACCTGATCGGCAATGCCGTCAAGTTCACCGATGCCGGCGGCGTGCTGCTCACCGTGGCGCGTGCCCGCACCGAAACGACGGACCGCATCTGCTTCACCGTCTCCGATACCGGCCCCGGCCTGCGCGAGGAGGACATGGAGCGCATCTTCGAGGAGTTCGAGCAGTCCGACGGCACCTCGACCAGGGTGCATGGCGGCGCCGGCCTCGGGCTCGCCATATCCAAGCGTCTCGTCAGCGCCATGGGCGGCTCGATTTCGGTGTCGAGCCGGCTCGGCGAGGGGTCGGAATTCATTTTCGAGCTGCCCGCGACTGCCGCAACCGAGCCGCCGCAGAACAGACAGAACATACTCTCCGGCTGGCATGCAGTGATCGTATCCAAGAATGCCGTCGAGGCCGATGCCATCGCTCGCACAATTCGCGCCCACGGCGGCATGGTGAACATTGCCGCGACGCCAGCGCGGGCCGCGTCCTTCGCCGCCGATTGCAACGTGCTGCTGGTCGATGCGACGATCGAGAACAGCGATGGGCGCCTGCTCAGGCAGCTGCGCCAGAGCGGCTTTGCCGCTTGCGAAGCCGTCACGCTGATCGCACCCACCGACCGCGGGTTGCTCGGGGAGCTCCGCGCCAACGGCTACTCCACCTTCCTGGCCAGGCCGGTCCGAGGCGAGACGCTGCTGCGCATGCTCTTGACCAGCCATGTGCCCGTTCTTGCCGAGCCGCAACCGCAGCCGCGCGGCGCCTCTGCGGCGCGCAGGCGCGATCAGGGGCTGTCGGTGCTCATTGCCGAAGACAACGACATCAATGCCATGCTGGCCCGAGCCACGCTTCTCAAGGCGGGGCATCGCGTCAAGATCGTCGGCAACGGCAAGGCGGCCGTCGAGGCCGTCACCGATGCCGGGCTCAAGCATCGTTTCGACGTGGTGCTGATGGACCTGCACATGCCGGTGATGGACGGACTGGACGCGATTGCCGCCATCCGCCGCCACGAGGAAGCGACGGCCGTGCCGCCGATCCCCATCATGGTGCTTTCAGCCGACAGTCAGGAAAAGACCCGCCACGCCGTGCTCGCGCACGGCGCCAGCGGCTTCGTCACCAAGCCGCTCGATCCCGACGCGCTCGTCCAGGCCGTCGAGGGCCAGGTTGCGGCGTGACGAAATTTTCGGGCCCCGAAAACCTTGGATTGCTTGGCTTTCGGGACTTCAAGATAGCCGGTTGAGCGTATTCGCCAGCCGGCGAAGTATTGCCCGGATCGCCGTATCACGGTACTGTCACAATCCTGTTGCACCTACACCGTATCCCCGTGCCAAGAGGGATGGCTCGAAGGAGAATCACTCGTGCACACAGTCATGCCGGAATGTGACACTCGGCCGAACACCAACGGTGCCCTGCTCACCGCCCGGACCGCCGATGCCGTCGCAACTGGGGCACCGCTGGGCCGCATTGGCAACCTCGAAGTGCGGCTCGCCCGCAACGCAGCCGAAATCGCCGCTGCCCAGGAAGTCCGCTACCGGGTGTTCTATGACGAACTGGGCGCCAGGATGGACTTGTTCCAGGCGCAGAACCGGCGCGACGCCGACCGCTTCGACCCGCTCTGTGACCACCTCCTGGTTGTGGACACGTCGCTTCCCGGGCCCGAGCATCGCCGCATCGTCGGCACCTATCGCTTGCTGCGGCAGGAGATCGCGACGGCTGCGGGGGGGTTCTACTCCGAAGGCGAGTTCGAGCTGACCAAGCTGATCGCGCGTCATCCAGGCCAGCGCTTCCTCGAGCTCGGCCGCTCCTGTGTCCTCCCGGAATACCGCTCCAAGCGCACCATCGAGGCGCTCTGGCAAGGGATCTGGGCCTATATCAAGCACTATGGCATTGGCGTCATGACAGGCTGCGCCTCCTTCCACGGCACCGTACCCGCTGCCCATGCCGAAGCGCTCACCTACCTTGCCCATCACTGCCGCACAGACTCCGCCTGGGATGTCCGGGCGGTGGCAGGCCGCTACTGTTCGATGGACCTGATGCCGATCGAGGCGGTCAATGCCAAGGCGGCGATCGCCGCCATGCCGCCGCTGGTCAAGGGTTATCTGCGCGTCGGCGCCCGCATCGGCGACGGCTGCGTCATCGACCAAGAATTCTCGACCGTCGACATCTTCGTGGTCATGCCGGTCAAGGAGATCGGCGCCCGTTACGTCAACTATTATGGCGGTGAAGGGCAGCGCTTCGCTGCGTGATTGCAGGTGAATGGTGAATGGTGAATGGTATTCAATACCTCACTATTCACTATTCACTATTCACTATTCACCACCACTCAGGGAATATCTTCCGGCCGCCGGCCCGGCCGGCTCTTATAAGCCGGAAACGACCAGCCGAATTTGAGCGCGCCGCCGCGGACCACGAAAGCCGCCGCGAAGCCGAGCAGGCTGGATGGCAGCGTCGGCAGGCCGGCAAGGTCACACAGCGTGAAGAGCGCCGCGCCGGCAAGGGCCGCCGTCACATAGATTTCGGGCCGGAGCAGCACCGAAGGCTCGCCGGCGAGCAGGTCGCGCGCTATGCCGCCGAACGTCGCGGTAAGCACGCCGGTGATGACCGAGACGACGGGCGAGCCGGTGATCGCCAGGCCTTTTGCCGCTCCCATCACCGCATAGGCGGCGAGCCCGATGGCGTCGAGCCAGAGCAGGAGCTTGTAGCGGGACTCGACCAGATGGGCGCTGAAGAAGACGAACACCGCCACCACGGCGCAGATCAGCACATAGTCGCGATTGCCGACCCAGAACACCGGCAGGTTGAGGATGACGTCGCGCAGCGTGCCGCCGCCTATGCCGGTGACGCTCGCCAGGAACAGGAAGCCGATTATGTCGAGCTGCTTGCGCGAGGCGGCAAGCGCGCCCGTCGCCGCAAACACCGCGACGCCGGCATAATCGAGGAGGTCGATGGGATTCAAGGGCATAGGCAGTAGGGAGTAAGGCAATGGGGTGGAGTATGAATAACACGAAGCCGAGCGATTGATACGACCCCTTATCCCCTACTGCCTACTGCCTTATTCCCTAACTACGCATCCTTCTCGGCCTGCTCGTTCACCGGCCCCGGCTCGACCGGTGCCTCGGCCGCCGCCTTCGGACCCCCTTTGGAAACACCAACCATCGCGGGCCTCAGCACGCGCTCGCCGATCGAGTATCCGGGCTGCACCACCTGGACCACCGTTCCGGCCGGGACGTCGGGGTTGGGCACCTCGAACATAGCCTGGTGGAAGTTGGGGTCGAACTTCTCGCCTTCAGGCGCGAGCTTCTTCACGCCATGGCGTTCCAGCGCCGACAGCATGGCGCGCTCGGTGAGATCGACGCCCTCGATCAGGGCCTTGAAGCCGGCATCGCCGCCTGCCTTCGTCTCGGCCGGAATGGCGTCCAGGGCGCGGCGCAGATTGTCCGAGACCGACAGCATGTCGCGGGCGAAATTGGCCACCGCATAGGTGCGCGCATCGTGCACGTCGCGCGCGGTCCGGCGGCGCAGATTCTCCATTTCGGCCGCGACGCGCAGCGCACGGTCCTTCAACTCCTCGTTTTCCTTCAGCAGCCGCACAAGCGCTTCGTAGTCGCCGTCGACGCCGCCTTCCGCACGTTCGCCGGAAGCCTGGGCGGCTTCGATGTCCTCGGGCGCGCGTTCGTCTTTTGCCTGGTCGCTCATCGCGTTTCCCATCATTCGGATTGGTCTGGATTTGCGCCCGATATCGAGGTTTGAGGGCCAAAAATCAAGGGGCAAGCCGCCTCGCGCATAGGTCTGGGGCGCTTCGATATTAATTCAAATTTTACCGTGATGCCCGGCTCTGCTTGCGATCACGACTTGGTGCGGGAACCATTGCCGGGCTGCAGGAGTTTCGAAGCCGACACAGGATTTTGGACCATGACCGGCAAGAACGGTGACAGGCGAGCCGGGCTCGCCGCCGACATAAGGCGGCAGTTGGGGAGCGAGGCGACCAAGCGCTTCCTGCGTACGCTGCCTCCATTTCGGCTTGAGAAGGACACGCCGAGGCAGTTCAGCGACCTGCTCGATCGCCTGGACAAGATCGAGGCAAGGAGCGCTCGCGGCGGGCAACGCCAATAACTGCGCGCCGCCATTGGCACCTTGCCTTGCCTCCAACCCCGCTGAGGGTCCCGGCAGAACGCTTCAGGCGGCCTTACGCTCGTCGCGCATCAGTTTCTCGCCATGCTGGATCTCGGTGCCCAGCACCTTCAGGCATTCGCGCATGAAGGCGGCGAGACCGGGCCAGCCCTTGGCCGAGACCAGATTGCCGTCGACATGGGCGCCGGTCGGCGCAACGTCGATATAGATGCCACCGGCAAGCGTCACCTCCGGCTCGCAATAATGCAGCGCCGCGACTTCCCTGCCGCGCACCACGCCGTCGACTGCGATCAGAATCTGCACGCCATGGCAGATGGTGAAGATCGGCTTGCCTGTCTCGTGAAAGTGCCTGACCAGCGCCTGAACCCGCTTGTCGATGCGGATATATTCCGGCCCGCGGCCGCCTGCCGCGTAAACGGCGTCGTAGTCGGCCGGGTTCACCTCGGCGAAGGTCTTGTTGAGTATGTAGTCGTGGCCGAGCTTTTCGGTATAGGTCTGATGACCTTCGAAGTCATGCAGCGAGGTCTTCAGCACATCACCGGCCTTTTTGTCAGGGCACACGACATGGACGGTGTGGCCCACCGCGTGCATGGCCTGCTCAAAGACGAAAATTTCATATTCCTCGCTGAACTCGCCAACGAGCATCAATATCCTCTTGCCGGCCATGCTTTTTCCTCCCTGTGCTGGTTATTTATTTCGAGGTGCGAAATATTCGACCTATCCTAAGGGCAGGAAGCCGAAAGGGGAAGCACGAATCGCACAAGTGGTCTGACCAGATGGTTTAGACCACGCCGCCGAGATCAGGAACTCGCCATGCCCACGCGAAAATGGAAGCGTCTGGTCCGACCAAGCGGCAAGAGAAGCTCAGGCTGCCGCCCGGATCATGTCCGCCGCTTTCTCGGTGATCGTGGTCGCGTGGGTGTTGCCGCCGAAGCATCCACCACGCCGCAAGCCTTCCAGACCGTGAATCCTGAGACCGGGGTCGACCACCGTCGTCGATCCCCATCTTGCAGGTGCCTGCAGGGTGGTAGATCGTATCGGCGCGGGCTCTGATATGCTGGAGGGTCAGCCGCTGCGCTTGCGCCGCCAGGAATATTTCGGCCCCTTGGCCTCCCGCTCCACGGCCGGCTGATAGTAGACCGGCAGCCCGCCGATGCGCCCTTCCTCCAGCCGCTTCAGGAGCACCGGATTGGAGACTTCGAACTCGTCGAAACCGAGCCGCAGCATATGCGGCAATTGGTCGACCAGCACCTGGCCGGTGGCGCGGACCGCGCCCTCGAAGTGATGCCGGCTGCGCAGCAATTCGCCCTTGGAGAAGGAGCGGCCGTCATTGAACGCCGGAAAGGCCAGCGCCACCAGCGACAACTGATCGAGCAGGCCGGTTATCTTCTCGAGTTCATCGCCGGGCTGCAGCAGCACGCCAATGCGTTCCCTGGCCGACTTGCGAACCTCCGGGTCCAAGCCAAGAAAAGCCTGCAGCGGCAGGATGAAGCGGCCATTGCCGGCAAGCGCCTCCGCGCTTTCCGCATGGGTCCACTCATCTTCGCGAAAACCCTCCGGGGTCCAGAGGCGGGTTTCCGCTGCCATCGATCCAGTCATCAAAATTCCCAAAGCCCTAAAGATCCCAAGGATATGTCGCTATTCAGGTCAGGCCGAGTCGAAAATGGTGGCTGGCGAGAACCCGGAGCGTGCTTGAAGTGCGTTAGCACCCGCCTACGCCGGCCGTAGCCTAAATTCAACTGCCACGCCACTCATCAGGTGCTTCGGCCGACGAAGGCCGGAGGCTACCGTTTGGCCGGCCTTCACCTGGAGAGCGGTACATCCTTAAAGTGATGCGTCGGTCAGCGACTTCTCCAGCCCCGACAGGTGAATACCGCACTCGGTCTTGGCGTGACCGGCCCAGCGGCCGCTGCGCGCATCCTCGCCCGGCTGCACCGGCTGCGTGCACGGGAAGCAACCGATCGACAGATAGCCGTAGGCAACCAGCGGATTCTCGCGCAGCGCATGCGCGCGCATGTAGTCGGCCTGATCGGCGGTCGTCCAATGCGCTAGCGGGTTGATGCGGATGCGCGACCCGACCGCCTCGAAAGCCGGGAGTGCTGCCCGCGTCGAGGCCTGGAAGCGCTTGCGCCCGGTGAACCAGGCGCGGAATGGCTCGACACCGCGCGCCAGCGGCTCGACCTTGCGTACGTTGCAGCAGGAATCGGTGTCGGTCTCATGCAGCCTGCCCGTTGGATCGACGCGCTCGATGGCGGCCTCCTCCGGCTTGATCACCCTGATGTCGGTCAGGCCGAAATCGGCGACCAGCGCATCGCGATAGCCGAGCGTCTCCTCGAAATGCTTGCCGGTGTCGAGGAAGATCACCGGCAGCGAACGGTCGATCTCGGAAATCATGTGCAGCAGGACGGCCGAGTCGGCGCCGAAGGACGAGACGGCGGCGATTGCGCCGCGGAACTCGCGCGCCGATCGTTCTATGATCTCGATCGGCTTCAGGTGGCCATGGAGAGCATCAAGCCCTGCCGCCTCCGCGGCAACGCCGGCCTCCACGGCGCCGGTCCGGTCAAGCGGCCTTGGTTTCGCCAGCATAGAGCGCCTCCTTGAACGGCGCGGGACCGACTCTGCGGTAGGCGTCGATAAAACGTTCACTGGGACTGAGCCGAAGGCCGAGATAGGTATCGACGATCTGCTCGATGGCATCGGTGATCTCATCCGAGGAGAAGCCGCGGCCGATGATCTCGCCGACGGAGGTGTTCTCGTCGGCCGAGCCGCCGAGGGTCACCTGATAGAGCTCGGAGCCCTTTTTCTCGACGCCGAGAATGCCGATGTGGCCGACATGGTGGTGGCCGCAGGCGTTGATGCAGCCGGAAATCTTCAGCTTCAGTTCGCCGATCTCGCGCTGGCGCTCCAGCGAGGCGAAGCGCAGCGAAATTTCCTGCGCGACCGGAATGGAGCGCGCCGTCGCCAGCGCGCAGTAATCGAGGCCCGGGCAGGAGATGATATCGCTGATCAGGTTGGAGTTGGCCGTCGCCAGGCCGATCTCGACCAACGCGTCATAGACGGCCTTGAGGTCGGCGCGCGCCACATGCGGCAGGATCAGGTTCTGCTCGTGGCTGACGCGCAGCTCGTCGAAAGCATACTTCTCGGCGATGTCGGCAACCGCTTCCATCTGGCTGTCGGTCGCGTCGCCGGGCACCTCGCCGATGCCCTTGAGCGAGATGGTCACCGCCGCATAGTCGGGATGGCGATGGGTGACGACATTCTGGTCGAGCCATTCGGAGAAGCTCTTGGAATCCAGCCGCGCCTGCTTTGCCGCCGCATCGCCTTCCGACCGGTCGGGCAGCGCCGGCGGCGCGAAATAGGCGTTGATCGCCTGGATGTCGGCTTCCGGCAGCTTCAGCTCGTCGTCCTTCAGTGCCAGCCATTCGGCCTCGACCTGGCGAGTGATCTCCTCGACGCCGGTCTCGTGAACGAGGATCTTGATGCGCGCCTTGTACTTGTTGTCGCGACGGCCATAGAGATTGTACACGCGCAGGATCGCCGTGCAGTAGGACAAGAGGTCGGCTTCCGGCAGGAAGTCACGGATTTTTCTCGCCACCATCGGCGTGCGGCCCTGGCCGCCGCCGACATAGACCGCGAAGCCGAGCTCGCCGGCAGCGTTCTTCTTCAAATGCAAGCCGATGTCATGGGTCTGGATGGCGGCCCGGTCGCGCTCGGCCCCGGTCACGGCGATCTTGAACTTGCGCGGCAGGAAGGAGAATTCCGGATGCACCGACGACCATTGCCGCAGGATTTCCGCATAGGGGCGCGGATCGGCGACCTCGTCGGCCGCAGCGCCGGCGAAATGGTCTGCGGTGACGTTGCGGATGCAGTTGCCGCTGGTTTGGATGGCATGCATCTCCACGCTGGCCAGATCGGCGAGGATCGCGGGAATGTCCGACAGCGCCGGCCAATTGAACTGGATGTTCTGGCGCGTGGTGAAGTGGCCGTAGCCCTTGTCGTATTTGCGGGCGATATGGCCGAGCATGCGCAACTGCCGGCTGTTCAGCGTGCCGTAGGGCACTGCGATGCGCAGCATATAGGCGTGCAGCTGCAGATAGACGCCGTTCATCAGCCGCAGCGGCCGGAACTGGTCCTCGGTGATCTCGCCGGACAGCCGGCGCTGGACCTGGTCGCTGAACTCGGCGACGCGGGCCTGAACGAAATCGTGGTCGAACTCGTCGTAACGGTACATTCTTCGTCTTTCAGGGCGCGTCCGCCCGCTGTCTTCTTGATGCCTAAGCCACCCGGGCCACAGCCGGAGCGGCCTGCTTGCCGAGATCGGTGCGAATGGTCGGGCCTGCGGCGCGGATCTTCTCGCGCAGCCGCACCGGCTCGACCAAGCCGTCGACCACGGCGACGTCGATCAGGTTGACGTCGACCACCTCATTGTTGGCGGAAGCCGCGGCCCCGATCGCCTCCAGCCGGTCTTCCGCCGCCTTGTCATGGGCGAGATCGGCGTGGCCGACGCTCTCCGCCCAGCCGCCATCGGCGTACCAGACGGCGATGCCGTCGGAGAGCCTGTTCGCGGTCAGAACCTTCATTGCTCAACTCCTTCGGCCGTAACGCCGGCCGCATCTTGATGCCCGAAATCATCATGCTTGCGCGCCGCGAGCGGCTCGGATCGTTCGAAATTGGCGCCGGCAACGGCGTCGCCAATGATCGTCATGACCGGGCCGGTGAGGTCGGCGCGCGCTTCCAGGGACGGCAGATCGGCCAGCGTGCCGTGGAAACGTCGGCGGTTGCCGAGGCTGGCGTTCTCGACGACGGCAACAGCCGTGTCCGGCGACAGCCCGGCTTCGATCAGCCGGCCGGCGACTTCGGCCGCCACCGAGCGGCCCATGTAGACGGCGACGGTGGCACCGGAGATGGCGAGCTTTGCCCAGTCGGGCAACGAGTTGCCCTTGAGGTCGTGCCCGGTGGTGAACACCATTGACGACGTCACGCCGCGCAGCGTCAGCGGCAGCTCGAAATCCGCAGCCGCGGCAAAGGCGGCGGTGACGCCCGGAACCACCTCGTAGGCGACGCCAGCCTCGCGGAGTGCGGCCATTTCCTCGCCGGCCCGGCCGAACACCAGCGGATCGCCGGACTTCAGCCGCACCACGCGCTTGCCAGCGCGGCCGAGTTCGATGAGCAGCGCGTTGATTTCTGCCTGGCTCTTGGAATGGCAGCCCTTGCGCTTGCCGACCGGCAGGCGCTCGGCATCGCGGCGTCCCATCCCCACGATCGCCTCGGGCACCAGCGCGTCAAACACGATCGCATCGGCTTCCATCAGCAGGCGGTGGGCGCGCAGCGTCAGAAGGTCCTCGGCGCCCGGACCGGCGCCGACCAGCGCGATGTGGCCTTTGGCCGGCGCGTCGGAAACCAGAAGATCGAGCGCCGCGTCATGCGCTTCGACAAGTTCTCCGGCTTCGACGGCCTTGGCCGGGGCACCGGCGAAGAAATCGGCCCAGAAGCGACGACGGCGATTGCCCTTCGGCAGCCTCTCGGCCGCTGCGCGGAACGAAGCTGCCAAGGCTGCCAGCCGACCGAGCGACGGTGACAGCATGCGATCGATTTGCACGCGCAGCATCTGCGCCAGAACCGGTCCGGCGCCCTCGGTGCCGATGGCGATAGCGACCGGCGCGCGATTGACCAGCGCAGGCGTGAAGAAATCGCAGAATTCCGGCCGGTCTACCGCATTGACCGGAATGCCCAACCGGCGCGCGTCCTCGGCGACACGACGGTCAAGTTCCTCGTCGCCGCTGGCGGCAAACACCAAGGCCGCGCCTTCCAGATGCGCGGCATCATAGGCGGCCTCGACATGGATGGCGCCATTGGACGAGATAAAGCCAAGCAGATCCGCATCCGCATTGTCGGCGATGATGCGCAGCACCGCGCTCGACTGCGCAAGCAGACGAGCCTTGGCAAGCGCCTCCCCGCCATTGCCCACGATGGCCACGGCTTCGCCGTCGACCCGCACGAAGACGGGGAAGGCGTTGAGCTTGGCGTTGGCTTGCGACATGGCGATGAGCAATACGATAACAGTCTGGCAGTTTTATGCGAGCCCGCCAAAAACCAGAAGGCACCCACTCGCGCGCGCCTTCGGAGCAGGCAATCGCTTTTTCGCAACCGCGAAAGGCAAGAGAAAAAATTTCTATTTCGACACTGCGAGCGGTCGGCCAATCGAGACAGCCACCTCGATAGATCGCAATTTTTAGCGCTCGGCCCGCGCAAGCGGCAAAATAGTTTTCTCAAATTCTACTAGCTTAGTGGATTAAAAACGGTGCCCCGCTGGGCGCCATGCTGCTGCCGGTTGGAGCAGGCGATCTGGTCGTCTGTTCGTCTGGAACAATCACGCTTGGCGACACGTTTGGCTAACGACCCATCCCATGCCTTGAGCCCTGTTCAAGGCTCGATTGGCACACCCGGCAACAGGAGGAAGCCCCATGAGCATCAAGCTGAAACACGGTCTTTGGGTTATCGTCGCCGACGGCGAGAAGGCGCTTTTCCTCCGCAACGAGGGTGATGCCAAATTTCCGAACCTGGAGGTGGTGCAGGAAATGGAGCAGGAGAACCCCGCTACCCGAGAGCAAGGCACCGACAGGCCGGGCCGCTACAGTGATGGCCCCACCGTTCACCGCAGCGCGGTTGAAGACACCGATTGGCATCGTCTCGGCAAGGAGCGTTTTGCCGACGATATTGCCGAGCGGCTGTACAAGCTCGCGCATCGGGGCGAGTTCGAGGAAATCGTGCTGATCGCGCCGCCGCAGGTGCTTGGCGAGATGCGGCAGAAGCTGCACAAGGAAGTCAGCGGCAAGGTGCAGGCGGAAATCCCCAAGACCCTGACCAATCACACGATCCCAGACATCGAGGACCTGCTTCGGGCAGCTTGAGCCGACTGGCGGAAGGACTCACCACCAGATCGGAACATTAGCCCGCCTGACGCGGGTGTTGCGCCGGCGCCGCTAGCGCTGATTTCCATGCGGCGGCGGTTGCATCATCGCCTCACTCCCCGTCATATTGCGAAAGGCGCGCGCTCGCGGGCGCCTTCTCAGCGTTGCGCCCTCGAAAGACCGCCTAATAGACGATGCCGCATGACACGCCCCTCATCGCCACCATCGTTGCCGGTCTGGGGCTTGCCTTCGTCTTCGGCGCATTGGCCAACCGTTTCCGTATCCCGCCGCTGGTCGGCTATCTTGTAGCCGGTGTCCTGGTCGGGCCGCACACGCCGGGCTTCGTCGCCGACGCCAGCCTCGCCAACGAGCTTGCCGAGATCGGCGTCATCCTTCTGATGTTCGGCGTCGGCCTGCATTTCTCGCTGAAGGACCTCCTGTCGGTTCGCGCGATCGCCATTCCGGGCGCTGTCGTGCAGATCGGCTTTGCCACGCTGCTCGGCGTCGGCCTCGCGGGGTTGCTCGGCTGGTCGCTGGGCGCCGGCCTGGTCTTCGGCCTTGCGCTATCCGTCGCCTCGACCGTCGTGCTGCTTCGGGCCATGCAGGAGCGGCGGATGATCGAGACCGAGCGCGGCCGCATTGCCGTCGGCTGGCTGATCGTCGAGGACCTCGCGATGGTGCTGGCGCTGGTGCTCCTGCCGGCGCTGGCCGGTGTGCTGGGTGGCCAGCCGCCCGTCGACGACCATTCAAGCCTGTTCTCGCTGCCAGCCAGCTACGGCATATGGGGCGTCGTCGGCGTGACGTTCGCCAAGGTCGCCGCCTTCGTCGTCGTCATGCTGGTGGTCGGTCGCAGGGTGATCCCATGGATCCTGCACTATGTCGCCCATACCGGCTCGCGCGAGCTGTTCCGGCTGTCGGTGCTCGCCATCGCGCTCGGCGTCGCCTTCGGCGCGGCAAAGCTGTTCGGCGTGTCGCTGGCGCTTGGCGCCTTCTTCGCCGGCATGATCATGAGCGAATCCGAGCTCAGCCACCGAGCCGCTGAAGAATCACTGCCGCTGCGCGACGCCTTTTCCGTGCTGTTCTTCGTCTCGGTCGGCATGCTGTTCGACCCTCTCAGCCTGCTCGACAACGGTCTGCCCATCCTGGCCACGCTCGCCATCGTCGTCATCGGCAAGTCGCTTGCTGCCTTCGTCATCGTCATTGCCTTCCGCTATCCGATCGCGACGGCGTTGATGATCTCGGCGAGCCTCGCCCAGATCGGCGAGTTCTCCTTCATTCTGGCCGATCTCGGCGTCGGGCTGAAGCTCTTGCCCGAGCAGGGCCGTGACCTCGTTCTGGCCGGCGCGATCCTGTCGATCCTGCTCAACCCGCTGATGTTCTTGATCGTCGACCGGATGAAACCATGGCTGGAAACGCGCGCCGGCAAGGCCGCCGCGCCTGAGGACGTGAAGCCGATCGGTCCGGCGACCGAGCCCGGGCAACTGGCATCGGTGGCGGCAGTGCCACAGAATGAGGACAGCGCGCCTCCACGGACGGCGCTCGCCGGCCATTGCATCCTGGTCGGCTATGGCCGCGTCGGCAGCCTCGTCGGTGCCGCGCTGAAGGAAGCCGCCCTGCCCTTCCTGGTGGTCGAGGATGCCGACAAGACGCTGGCGAAGCTGGAAGCCGAAGGGGTCGAAACCGTCGCCGGCAACGCCGCCAATGCGGAGGTCTTTTCAGCCGCCAATCCCGAAGCTGCGAAACGGCTGATCCTTGCCATTCCCAACGCCTTCGAGGCTGGTCAGATCGTGCTTCGGGCCCGCGCCGCCAATCCCGCGATAAACATCATTGCGCGCGCCCACTCCGATGCCGAGGTCGAGCATCTGAAACGGCTCGGCGCCGACACCGTGATCATGGGCGAACGCGAGATCGCGCGCGGCATCGTCGAGGTGGTGACCCACAATAACACCCCTCAATCGACCGAGCGTGCTTTGGACGTCAAGCCTCAGCCTGCTTGAGGCGCGTTCGCGCCCAAACCAAGCGGATCAAGCAACGAACGCTGAACCACCGTTCTGCGCGATGTCGCTGAGGTATCTCGCTGGTGGCTTACCCAACGCCTTCTTGAACATGGTGATGAAGGCGGTGACGGATTCGTAGCCGAGATCGCCTGAAACCTGCTGCACGCTTGCGCCGGCGGAGAGTTCCCGCAGCGCGACGATCAGATGCAGTTGCTGGCGCCAGCGCCCGAAGCTCAGCCCTGTCTCCTTCAGCACGAGGCGGGCGAGACTGCTTTCGCTGAGCGCAACGCGGTTGGCCCATTCCGCCAGTGTGCTGCGGTCGGCAGGGTCGTCCGCCAAGGCGTCGGCGATCCGACGCAGCCGCGGCTCGGCTGACATCGGCAGGTGCAATTGCTGAACCGGCATAAGCGGCAGTTCGGCCAGCAGAATCCTTCCCAGGAACCCGCACCTCGCTTCGTCCGGCGCGCAATCCGACAGTTCGATGATCAGTTCGCGCAGCAGCGGCGAGATCGAAAGCGTGCAGCATCGGTCCGGCAGATCGGCAGCGCCCGGCTCGATGTAGACGAAGAAGATCCGGGCATTGGCGGTCGCGACGTTGCTGTGCTCCATGCGGCTCGGAATCCACACCCCGCAATGCGGCGGCACCATCCAGAACCCGCTGGGAACGCGGCAGGTGACGCCGCCACCGAGGGCGAAGACGAGTTGCCCTTTTCGGTGCCAGTGCTCGGGCACCTCGGCCCGCGTCTCGGTAACATCGACGCGCACCGCAATCGCCGGGGCGAGCACGTCGTCGACATCGAAATCCGGCCAGGGCCAGCGAAGAGGCTGTCTCATGATTGATGGCTTTTAGCGATCAGATGCCATGATAGCTAAATTCTTCAGCCAAGGAAGTCGATAGGCTCCAGTTTGTGGGTGGCGGGCAACAGTCGATCGCCTTGACGCTCCCAAACCAGCCAGGAGATACGACCCAATGCTCGCCCTCGTGACGTCTCCCGACTGCGCTACCGGCCTGAGGCTCTCCGAGGTCGAGGAGCCTCGGCCCTTGGCGAACGAGGCGCTTGTCTCGGTCCGCGCAACCTCGTTGAATCGGGGCGAACTGCGACTGCTCGCCATCCGGCCAAACGGCTTCATACCCGGCCAGGACGTCGTTGGAATTGTCGAACGCGCTGCAGCCGATGGCTCCGGGCCGGACGTGGGCACCAGGGTTGCGGCTTTGGTCGACGAGGCCGGTTGGGCCGAACGTGTCGCCGTTTCAACCGACCGTCTCGCCGTCCTGCCGGATGCCGTCAGCTTCGCCTCCGCAGCGACGCTCCCGGTGGCGGGCACCACGGCGCTGAGGACGTTGCGCCATGGTGGTGATCTGGCCGGCCAAAAGGTCCTGATCACCGGTGCAAGCGGTGCGGTCGGTCGTTTCCAGATCCAGATCGCCCATCAGCAGGGCGCGTTCGTGACCGCAGTCGCCGCCTCCCGGCACGAGGAGGACCTCCGCGCGCTGGGAGCCGAGCGAATTGTCGAGTCGATCGAGCTGGCTGAGGGGTCGTTTTCGCTGATCACCGAGTCAGTCGGGGGCAAAAGCCTCGCTGATGCGATCCAACGCATCGCACCTGGCGGAACCATCGTCATGTTCGGGTCGAGCAGCGGCGAACTCACCCCTGTCGGATTCCGCCAGTTCGTTCCGGGTCACGAGGGGGCGAGGCTTCAGACTTTCGCCTACTACACGTCCGGTTCAGGCATTGGCGCGGACATTGCCTCGCTGCTCGCCTTGGTCGCGGCCGGCCGGTTGGAAACCCGTATAGCCTTGACCGTCCCGTGGACAGAAATCGCCCGAGCCCTGGACGCATTGCGACAGCGCAGCATCAGCGGCAAGGCTGTTCTCACGATAACCGAATAGCAATCGTTAGTCTGAAGTCAGGCGCTCAAACGTGCTGGCCGCCATTGATGTGGATTTCCGAGCCGGTCACGTAGGACGCCTGGCCCGAGCACAGGAAGAAGATGATGTCGGCCACTTCCGAGGTGGCGCCGAGGCGCCGCATCGGGATCGTCTCGACGATCTTGTCGGTGCCTGGCGACAAGATCGCCGTGTCGATCTCGCCCGGCGCGATCGCGTTGACGCGGATGCCGTGCGGTCCAAAATCGTGCGCCATCTCGCGTGTCAGCGAGCCGAGTGCTGCCTTCGACGTTGCATAGGCCGTGCCGGCGAATGGATGCACCCGGCTGCCGGCGATCGAGGTGACGTTGACGATCGAGCCCTTTGCCGCCGCCAGTTCCTTGAACAGGCCCCTGGCCAGCATGATCGGCGCGAAGAAATTGACCTGGAACACGTCGCGCCAGACATGCATCGGCGTCTCGATCGAGTTCATGCGCCTGCCATCGCCGAGCTTGGGCGAGATGCCCGCATTGTTGACCAGCGCATGCAATTGCCCGCCATGCGCCTCCAGCCGGTGGCGGATTTCCGACACCGCGATGCCGACATCCTCCTGGTCGGCGAGATCGACCTTGATGTGGTCCTCCGGACCGGCCGGCCACGGACAATCCTCGGCAAAGGCCTGGCGCGAGCAGGTGATGACCCGCCAGCCCTCGCGTGAGAAGCGTTTCACCGTCGCATGGCCGATGCCGCGGCTGGCGCCGGTTAGCACGATGGTTTTTCTGGTATCGGTCTCTGCCATGGGCTTGGTCTCCGGCCGGACATGTAGCCGAAGGCGCCCGCCATGGCGAGAGGCGAAGTGCGCTCTAACCGCCGCTGAGGATGTCGAGGATCGAGGTATTCCGCTTCTTGGTCGGGCCGCCGACGTCACCCGGCGGCACCGGATGTCCGACCGAGGCGGTGGTGCCGCCGTCGCCCGGCATGTCGAAGCCGTCGGCGTCGACGGTTTGCGCCGGCCGTGCCTGCCGCACCTGAGCCTTGGCGACAGGCGTCGACTGGCCAACCGGCGCCGGGGGTGCCGGCGGCGGCTGCGAAGCGTCCGCCGACGGGATCTCGTCGGGCACGATCGTCTGGGAGGGCGTCGATTTCCAGGTGCCCGGCAGCGGCCTCACCGGCACGCCTTCATGCGCCGCCACCATGAATTCGTGCCAGGCCTGCGCCGGCAGCGCGCCGCCGGTGACCTTCTTCATCGGGCTGCCGTCGTCATTGCCGAACCAAACGCCCGTGGTGAGG
This sequence comes from Mesorhizobium sp. M3A.F.Ca.ET.175.01.1.1, assembly GCF_004791945.1. Lineage (NCBI taxonomy): Bacteria > Pseudomonadati > Pseudomonadota > Alphaproteobacteria > Hyphomicrobiales > Phyllobacteriaceae > Mesorhizobium > Mesorhizobium sp. M3A.F.Ca.ET.175.01.1.1. The sequence goes on from NZ_SRTP01000002.1 coordinate 111,702, forward strand.
TTCGCCGTGTAGCCGACGAACCAGGCGTCGCGCGAATTCTGGCTGGTGCCGGTCTTGCCGGCCGACGGCCAGTTGAACGCCGCCTTCTTGGCGGTGCCGATCTCGACCGTGCCGGTCATCATCGAATTCATCATTCCGACGACATCGGCCTTGATGACGCGGGGAGCGCCGCCGCCATTGTTGTCGTAAAGCACCTTGCCGTCGCCGGTCGTGATCCGGCGGATGAAATAGATGTCAGGCTTGTAGCCGCCATTGGCGAAAGGCACGTAGGCCGCCGTCAGTTCGAGCGGCGTCACTTCCGAAGTGCCGAGGGCAATCGAGGTGTTCGACTGCAGGTCCGACTGGATGCCCATGCGATGTGCCGCCTCGACCACCGCATCGGGGCCGACCTCCATCGTGAGCTGCGCAGCCACCGAGTTCAGTGACTTGGCCAGCGCGGTTGCAAGTGTGACCTTGCCATAATACTTGCCGCCGTAATTCTCGGGCGTCCATTTGCCGATTTTGATCGGGGCGTCGTTGCGTACGCTGTCCGGCGTGCGGCCGGCTTCCAGCGCCGCCATGTAGACGAACGGCTTGAAGGCCGAGCCAGGCTGGCGGCGCGCCTCCGAGGCGCGGTCGAACTGGCTGGTCGAATAGTCGTAGCCGCCGACCATGGCCCGCACCGCGCCGGAGTCGTCGATCGAGACCAGCGCGCCTTGCGTGACGTTGAGCTTCTTGCCGCTTTCGTCGATCAGCCGGCGGATCGACTGTTCGGCGAGCTTCTGCAGCGTCAGGTCGACGGTCGTATCGATGACGATGTCGCCGCGCACGTCGCCGATCAGGTCGGGCAGTTCCTCCATGACCGTGTCGGCGACATAGTTCTCCGAGCCGGTCCAGTAGGAAGGCGCGCGCGTCGCCGGCGCGCTCAGCGCCATCTTGTATTCCTTGTCGCCGATCTTGCCCTCCTGGCGCATGGCGGCGAGCACGAGCTGCGCGCGCTCTTCGGCCGCCTTCGGATCGCGCGCCGGCGACAGACGCGACGGCGCCTTGAGCAGGCCGGCGAGAAGCGCCGCCTCGGACAGCGTCACATCGCGCGCGCTCTTGCCGAAATAGCGCCGCGAAGCCGCTTCGACGCCATAGGCGCCGGAGCCGAAATAGACCCGATTCAGGTACATTTCGAGGATCTGGTCCTTGCTGTGCTTGTGCTCCAGCCACAGCGCCAGGAGCACCTCCTGCACCTTGCGCTCCAGCGTGCGGTCCGGCGTCAGGAACAGGTTCTTGGCCAGTTGCTGCGTCAGTGTCGATCCGCCCTGCGCGAAATGCCCGCCGAGGACGTTCGTCACCATGGCGCGCGACAGGCCGATCGGATCGATGCCGAAATGCGAATAGAAGCGGCGGTCCTCGATGGCGACGACAGCCTCGGGGATATAGGGCGACATCTCATTCAGCCCGACCGCCTCGCCGCCACTCATGCCGCGATTGGCGATCAGCTCGCCATCGACCGAAACGATCTTGATGTTGGGCGCGCGGTCGGGAATCGACCATGTCGTGGCCGCCGGCATCTTGGCGCCGTAGTAAACGACGATGCCGGCTGCAGCGATGCCGCCCCAGATGCAGAACACGAAGCACCAGTAGAGCAGGCGGGCGAAAATGGAAACCAGACCGCGGCGGTTCCGATCGCGGCCGCGCCGCGATTTCGCCTTGGCGGACCTGCGCCCCGCAGCGGATTTGCGATTGCCCGGCACGACGCGATCCTCCTCGCTCACCGAAAAACCGTCGGAGGAATTCGCCCGTGGCGAACCCTCGAAGCTCGGTTCGATGCGACTGTCTCTGCGGTTCGCCATGCGCTTTTCTTGATATCCGGTGCCGATGGCGCTCGGGGTGCAGAGTAGATGCGGCGGTTTAAAGGCGCGTTAAATTGATGACCGCACAGCCATTTGAAACGCTCTGTCGTACGACAAGGAATGCAATCCATTCGCATCGCGCGGGTTTTTTAGTAGGCTGTCGCGAGGCAAGCTTGAGGATCCGGCGTGACGGCAGTCGACGATCGTCTTCTCGAAAGCAAGATGACCAAGGTGGAGCAGGCGCGAGCCTGGAGCCCACGCGTGATCTCGAAATTCGAGACGCTGATCAGGAGCGCCGACGACCACTCACTCTATCGCGTTAACCCCCTGTCGTTCGCACGCGATCGCGCAATCGCCGAGCCTGAGGCAATCGACCTCTTCCTTCATGCCGCCCGCTGTGGCTTGTTCGACATGAGCTGGGATGTGCTCTGTCCCCAGTCCGGGATGGTGCTCGACAGTTTCGGCGCCCTGCGCACGCTGAAGACGCACTACGTCTGCGGCCTGTGCGACGTCTCGGGCGACACCAGCCTCGACGACTTCATCGAGGTCACCTTCTCCGTATCGCCGAAGTTGCGGCGCCTGCCCCACCACAATCCCGAGACGCTCCCTGTCGAGGATTTTCACTGGAAGCTCCACTTCGGGCATGACGGGCGGCTGCCGGGGCAAAATATTCGCTTTCTTGACGTTCTGCGCGGCCTGGTTCGCGGCATGACGTTTCTGCCGCCCGGCACCACCACAGTGCTCCGCGCCGAGCTGGGACCGGGCGCCCTTGCGGGCGTCAACGTGCAGACGCAGGCCGCATTCGCTGTGCCGATATCAGGCGAGCCGGTGCTGGCGCCGACACTTCTGAAGGTCGATTATGACGGCAAACGCTTCTTGCCGGCATTGCCCGCTGTGCCGCCTGGTCCGATTGTCGTTGAGGTATCGAATAAAGGGCCGGTGCGAGGTTCGTTGCTTCTCATCAACTGGCCGCCCGAGCTTGTCGCGCTCACTAACAAGCCGGCGCTCGATTTCGACCCTTATGTTTCCGGTGGAGCGCTGCTTGCGCGGCAAACCTTCCGCCAGCTCTTCCGATCCGAACGTGTCGACGAGAAGGAAGGACTAGGCATCCGGCAGATCACGTTCCTCTTCACGGACCTCAAGGGGTCGACCGCCATGTATGAGCGCCTGGGCGACCTCAACGCCTATGCTTTGGTCCGCGAGCATTTTGCTCTGGTCAACGCGGCGGTTCGGCAACATTCCGGAGCGGTGGTCAAGACGATTGGGGATGCGGTGATGGCTGCGTTCTCGCAGCCGTCGGATGCGATCTCGGCAGCACTCCACATCTTTGAAGAAATCGATCGCTTCAATGACGAGCATGACGGGCCGGGCATCATCCTCAAGATCGGTGCCCATTGTGGCCCGTCGATCGCCGTGACGCTCAACGACAACCTCGACTATTTCGGCCAGACCGTAAATGTCGCCGCGCGCGTGCAATCCCTGGCAGAGGCCGGGCAGGTCTGCATTTCCGAGGCGCTCCATTCCGCGCCCGGGGTTAGCGAAATGCTTGCCGGCCATCGTGTCGTGTCTTTCGACGCGCCTCTTCGAGGCGTGGAGGGCGATGCAACCGTCTATCGCATCATGCCGAAATAGACCGATTGCGTGCCAACTCCAATTTGCGCTGCCTTGAACCGTCCCTCTTATGGCGTCCATGAGGATCGCTTCGCCAATTGAAAGTAACAACCTCCGAGAAACTCGCGCTTGCCGAAGGGGCTGTCGGGTCTGACGGGATTAGCGTAAGCTAATGTCCACAGGGGGTGCAAGCATGCACCGGATCATCGCCCTAGCGATCGTAGTTCTGGCGGCCGTGTTAAGTTCCGCGCGGGCTGAAGTGCTGATCGGGGTCTCGTCCGCGATGACAGGACGGCTGGCCTGGATCGGCGAGCAGGGACAGCGCGGCGCGGAGATGGCGGTCGCCGACGTCAATGCGGCGGGCGGTGTGCTCGGCCAGAAGGTGAGGCTCATCTCGGTCGACGATTTCTGCGATGCCGAGCAAGCGGTCGCGGCCGCCAAGAAGCTGGTGGCTGACGGGGTGGTGTTCGTCGTCGGGCATTATTGCTCCGGGGCCTCGATCCCCGCATCAAAAGTGTACGAGGAGGCGGGCGTCGTCGAGATATCCCCAGGCTCGACCAATCCGCAGCTGACCGAACAGGGCCGTGCCAATGTCTTCCGCACGATTGGCCGCGACGACGCGCAGGGTCTCATCGCCGGCAACTACCTTGCCGATCACTGGGCCGACAAGAAGATTGCAATCCTTCACGACAATTCGACCTATGGGAAGGGTCTCGCCGACGAGACCAGGAAGCAGCTGAACAAACGGGGCGTGACCGAAGCTGTCTACGACGCATACACGCCCGGGAAGGATGACTATTCAGCCGAGGTGGCTGCGTTGCAGACCGCCGGCGTCTCAGCCTTGTACGTTGGTGGGTATCATGCCGACGTTGCGCTGATCGCTCGCGCTGCACACGACCGTGGCTACACGGTTCAGCTCATATCGGGGGATGCCTTGGCTACCGAGGAATTCGCCCTGATCGCAGGCTCAGCAGCGGAGGGAACCCTGTTCACCTTCTCGGCGGACCCGCGGCGAAATGCCGGCGCGGCCGCGATCGTGCAGCAGTTCCGTGCCGAGAACTTCGAGCCCGCGGGCTACACGCTGTTGAGCTACTGCGCGGTCCAGGTCTGGGCCCAGGCGGTCGCGAAGGCAGGTTCGCTGGAGCCAAAGGCGGTCATAGCGACACTGCACGAACAGCAATTCGACACCATCATTGGCCGGATCGATTTCGACGACAAGGGCGACCTCACGAAGCAGAGCTGGGTTTGGTACGTCTGGCGGGGCGGGGAGTACGTGCCGGTTGAATAAGGTTCGCCGAACGCCGGCGTGCCGTCTGAGACGTCTAGTCTGATGCAGACCAGTGTGGCTGGATTGTTCCGACTGACCGCGATGCTTGAACGCCTCGGCATACGCGGTCGACTGTTGCTCGCCTTCTTCGGGATCAGCGCCCTTGCGGTGCTGGCAACCGCTGCCGCTCTGTATGCCTTCCTCCAAGTCGGCGAGGTCGTCGACCGAATTACCACGGATCGGGTGCCGTCGGCGCTGGCCTCCCTCCAGCTGTCGCGCCAGGCCGAACGGGTGGCTGCTGCCGCGCCATCGGTGCTGGCGGCGACAAGCAGGGCTCAGCACAGCGAGGTCTCGGCTGCCGTGGCGCTCGAGATGTCTCGCCTCGAGGCCCTGCGCACCGAGCTTAGGGATGCCACGCTGGGCACTGTGCCTTTGGCTGAGATCGAGGAGGCCGCGGTTGTTCTGAGGCGCAACCTGAAGGAGCTCGACTCTCTGGTTGTCGCCCGGCTCGACGTGGTCGCCCGCAAGGAGGAACTCCTGAACCGCCTCGCCGCGACGACGACCGGAAGCCATCGCCTTCTTGCCACCGGCATCTTGGTGATGGATTCCAGGCTCCCGCAATGGCGGGCGATCGCCGCCGATACGTCACTGTCGCCCGATAGACGCGCAGCGGCAACGGCCGACATGGTCCAGGCGATTGCGGCTTACATCCCCCAGCAGAAGGCGCTGCTCGATATCTCGGCAGTCAACGACGCGCTGGTGAAAGCCGCGACCGCGCCCACGCCGGGCGACCTGGCGTTGATCCTGTTTCCGCTGCGCCGCTCGCTTGCCGCTCTGGAAGCGGCCTCCTCGGAGATCGACAAAAAGCTGCAGACCCGTTTCCGGCAGCGGGTGGACGAGTTCAAGGCACTGACCGATGGTGAGAACAGCATTCCGAAGGCACGGGAGGAGGAGCTTGCGGTCCTCGAGCAGGGCGAAAAGCTTCTGGCCGAAAACAATCGGCTGTCGCGCAGTCTCACCACTGCCGTCGACCGTCTTGTCGCAGCTGCGGACCGCGAGATAGCTGCCTCCGGTCGCGAAGCCGCGCTCGTCCAGCGCTACGGCACTGGTGTTGTCCTCGGCTCCGCCTTTCTCAGCTTATTGAGCTCGGTTTTGGTCGTCTGGTTCTATGTCGACCGCAGCCTTCTCGCCCGTCTGGGAGCCGTGAGCCAGGGCATGCTCGCGATCGCGGGCGGCGATCTTCGCGCGCGGCTGCCGGCCGCGGGCAGCGACGAAATCGGGCGTATGGCTGAGGCGCTGAGGCTCTTCCGGGATACCGCTGTCGAGGTGGAGGAAAAGAACCTGCGCGACGTCGCAGAAGCGCGTCAGCGGCTAGTCGATGCCATCGAAAGCATTTCCGAAGGTTTCGCTCTCTATGACAGAGAGGACCGGCTGGTCCTTAGCAACAGCCGCTACCGAGAACTGCTATATGCCGGTCTGGAGGCCGAGCTAACCCCTGGCACGGCATTCGAGGAGATCATTCGCCGATCCGCCGAGCGTGGCTACATCAGGGATGCCGAGGGGCGGGTCGATGAGTGGGTTGCCGAGCGCCTGCGGCGGCACCGCAACCCTGGCGAACCATGGGTGCAGCGGCGGGGCGACGGACGATGGATCATGATAAGCGAGCGGCGGATCAGCGCCGGCGGCACGGTCGCCGTCTATTCGGACATCACCGAGCTGAAGCAAAGGGAGGAGAACCTTGCCGAGAAGTCCACGGCCCTGGAGGCGCTTTCCAGCAAGCTGGCCAAATATCTGGCGCCCCAAGTGTACAGCTCGATATTCACCGGGCGCCAGGACGTTAGAATCGCCAGCCAGCGCAAGAAGCTGACCATATGCTTCTCCGACATCGCCGGCTTTACCGAGACCACCGACAAGATGGAGTCCGAGGACCTTACCCAGCTCCTCAATCACTACCTGACGGAAATGTCGAAAATCGCATCGGATCATGGTGCCACGATCGACAAATACGTCGGCGACGCGATCCTGATGTTTTTCGGCGACCCTGAGACGCGCGGCGTCAAGGAGGATGCGCTGGCTTGTGTACAGATGGCGCTTGCCATGCAAAAGCGGATCAGCGAGCTTACCGAAGTCTGGCGGGACATGGGGATCGAAACACCGCTGCGCTGCCGCATCGGCATCCATACCGACTACTGCACCGTCGGCAACTTCGGCAGCGAAGACCGGATGGACTACACGATAATCGGCGGCGCCGTGAATCTCGCCTCGCGCCTGGAACAGGAGGCGGCACCGGGAGCCATCCTCATTTCCTACGAGACGTTTGCGCAAGTGAAAGACACGATCGAATGTGAGGAGATGGGGCACGTCCAGGTCAAGGGGATCGCCTATCCCGTCGCCACTTACCGCGTCATTGATCTGAAGGCCAATCTAGCGGGCGCTTGTCGCGCTGTTCGGACCGAGCAGCCTCACTTCAGGCTGGAACTTGAGCCGGACCTGATGTCCGCCGACGAACGCAGCGGTGCCGCCACTGCGCTTCGAGATGCGCTGGATCGGCTTTCTCACAAGCCCGGACAGTAGGGCTTGGCTCACCACGACCCCTTCCCAAAGGAGGCAAGGAGTAGGAGGTTGGACGCCGCTTATTGGCACTGTCGATGCGAAGGCCGCAGCACGCTCGCGATTAGAATGGTTCAACATTCATTCCATGTCCGGTGCGCCTTCCTTGTTGGCAATGGATGACCGTGACGGATATGAATGGCATGCTGAACTTGCCGAAAAACGGCGGTGGTCGCACGCCGCCACTTTCCCAATGGTCTCTTTATGGCTGCTTTTGTTCTACCACGGACCGGGCGCGGGTGAGACGGCGTGGCGCATAATCCCTTGGTTTCGATCGTGGTTCCTGCGCACAACGCCGAAGCAACGCTGGCGCGCGCGCTCGATTGCCTTCTCGATCAGGAATTGGTGGATTGGGAGGCGATCATCGTCGACGACGCCTCCACTGACCGAACCGCCAAGATCATCGCCGGTTATCTGGAGCGCGATGCCCGATTTCGGACGTTGAGTTCTTGCGCGCATGGCGCCGCCGGCGCGCGCAATACCGGGATTTCGACAGCGCGCGGCCAATGGCTCATGTTTCTGGACGCGCACGATTGGGTGGATCCCAGCTTCCTTGCCAAAATGCTGGCGGCACTGCAAACCGCCCCCGATGCAGTAGCCGCCTATTGCGGTTCTCGGCGCGTGCTGCCCGATGGCGAACTCACCCCTTCGAGCAGCGCAACGCAGGTTGCGGTCCAGCCCTTCGAGACATTCGCCCGCAGATGCGCCACCCCCATTCACGCGCTGCTGGTGGATCGGAAGAAAATTGTCGAGCTTGGCGGTTTCGATGTGTCGCTGCGCACCTGCGAGGACTGGGATCTGTGGCAACGCCTCGCACGTCTCGGCAAACCTTGGGTGATGGTCGACGAGCCGCTCGCTTTCTGTCGAGCCAGCCCCAACGCGCTCAGCCGCAATTCCACGCAGATGCTGGTCGATGCGGAGATCGTGATCGCCCGCGGCTTTTCTCCTGATCCGAGGGTCAAACACCCAGCACCGGCTCACGCCAATGGGGCCAATGATGCGAACGGCACCGCTTCCGAGGCACTCGCGTGGTTCGCGCTGTGGAACGCCGCCTCGGACTGGGGGCGCGGCTCCCGCTTCAGCCCACAAGCCCTGCGCGCGCTCCCAGCAGGACGTAAGTGGGCGCGCGAGATCGCCAAGGTGGTCTTCGATGGCCTTATGGCAAGCACCCAATCGGCGCCGGCGCAGTTGGCCGCCGGGTGGGACAGGTTCGGTGGCCCCCTCACCGAGTTGATCGTCGAACTCGGCAGGATCTGGGACGATCCTGTAGCGGCTCGCCGCGTCGAGTATCAGCTTGATCAAATGCTTCTCGACTTCGACGATCTCGCCGCGCCGCGCAGACTGGCGCGGACACTCGGGATCCGCGTCGATGCTCGAAATCCGACCTCGATCGAGCTGCCGGAAGGAATCGATCAGATCTATGCCCATCTGATGTTGGACAGCCAGATCGAGGCTCGCGTGCAGTTCGGCGCGCTCGGGAAAGTGACAAGGCGCCATTGGATGGAGCTGGCCATGGATCTCGTGCCTCCTGAGCGGCTCGCATCTCAAAGGCGCGCCGGTGCCGACAAGTCGAACATCCTTGCGAGCAAGCCACCGATGTCCATGGCGGAATCCGGGTCTGATCGGGACAGCCACTTCGGCAAGCTCGCGCGATTGGCCGCCGAAGCGCAGCGACTGGTCCGGTCGAGCGCCGAAATTTCAGAGCCTCTTCCAGCGCCGCGCCGTCCACGGGCCGCGCAGGGGCGCGACAACGACCGCACGTCGTTCTGGAACCGCTATTTCGCGACGGAGGACCCCTGGAACTACGGTTCGTCTTATGAGCAGGAAAAATATGAGCGCCAGCTCGAAATTCTGCCTGCTGGTCGCATCGCACGGGCGCTCGAGTTGGCCTGCGCGGAGGGCCACTTCACGCGGCAGCTGGCGCCGCGAGTGGGCCATTTGACCGCAACCGACATCTCCAGCGTAGCCATCGGGCGGGCGCGAGCGCGCTGCAGCGATCAGCCGAATGTTGAGTTCGGGGTGCTGGATTTCTCTGCGGACACGCTTCCGGGTGAGATGGATCTGATCGTCTGTTCGGAAGTGCTCTACTACCTGGATGATCTGGCCGAGTTGCGGCGCATCGCCAGGAAATTTGTCGAGGCTTTGGCGCCTGGCGGCAGTTTCATCAGTGCCCACGCATTCGTGCTCCGTGACAATGTTGAAAGGACGGGCTTCGACTGGAACACATTCGGTGCACAAGCGATCTCGGAAACGTTGGCGATGACCGAAGGCCTCGTCCTCGAGCATTCGATCCAGACCGAACTCTATCGCATTGACCGTTTCCGGCGCCTGTCAGCAGACGAGCTAGCGGCGGAACCGGTAATTGAGAATCTGCCAATCTGTGCGCCCATCGGTGTTGGGATCGCGCGAAATATCGTCTGGGGCGGAGCGCGGGCCTTGCGCCGCGACGTCGCACGTAGCGAGCGGCGGCAGCGTATCCCGGTTCTCATGTATCACGGCGTCTCCGATGAAGGTCCGGCAGCCCTCGCCCGTTTTCGGCTCACGCCCGCCGCATTCGACAGCCAGATGCGATGGCTGCGCGCCAATGGCTTTCACGCGATTGCGTCCGAGCAGCTGGAATGGTTCATCGCCAACCGTCGGCCTTTCGTCGGCCGCCCAGTGGTCATCACCTTCGATGACGGCTTCCAGAACTTTGCCGACCACGCCTGGCCGATCTTGCGCAGGAACGACCTGACCGCCGAAGTGTTCCTGGTCACGGACTTGGTGGGTGAAAGTGCGCGCTGGGACGCCGACAGCGGTCCGCCGACGCAGCTAATGAACGCCGCGACGGTGCGACGCCTCGCCGGCGAAGGTGCGTTCTTCGGAAGCCATCTGGCCACGCATCGCGCGATCGATGGTCTGTCGAGCTCTGACTTGGCCGCCGAGCTCCTGCGCTCTCGTATGTTCATCGAACGGTGGACCGGTCGGCCGACCACGGCGTTCGCGGCACCCTTCTCTGTGACCGACCGACGGCTTGGCCGGCTGGCCAAGGAGTGCGGGTATCGGATCGGCTTCGGCGGCAGACATGGGCCGGCGGATCTCGATTGCGATCCCATCGACCTTCCGCGCATCGAGGTTCGCGGGGATCGCTCGCTCGATGACTTCGTTGCCCGTGTCGAGGCTGTGCTCGAATGATGAACTTGTCAGCACCCTACGTGCTGCCATGAGCATGCCGCCCTTGACCTTGTTTGCCAGTCTATTGGGCGACTTGCGACACGGCTGACATCAGCTCCTGCGGGTTTGGCACCCCGAACATGTATCGCCCACCTTCTGGAACCTCGGTGAAGCTCCAGCGGACGACCCCCTGCCGGTCGAGCAGGAATTGGCCGATCAGTTGGCCATGTCCGGTTGCCATCATCTGCTCGTCGGCTTCGGTGACTTCGTAATGATCCTTCTTATCGAGGAATTTGCTGGCCGAAAAAGGATCCATTGGGCCGGGCAACTCGCCTGGTACGTCGACCCGCATCTCCTTTGCCGCCGCCATCGACACCTTGTACGGCCACTCCGTCTCATCTTGGGTGAATTCGAGATTAGGCAGTCCAAAGGCCCGATGCGATGCGCGTTCAGGGTCGGAGGCCGCAAGCAGATTCGGCATCGGGTGATAGCGGAAATAGAGACGTGCCCGCTCGATCGGCGTGTTGACAACGGTCAAGCTCCCCACGCCCTTTTCGCGCAGCTCCGGATCAAGCCGTGCCTGGGCTGCGATATGGCGCCGGCAAAACGCGCAATGCAGACCTCGAAAAAGGCCGACCAGCACCGGCTTTTGTCCGCGAAAGTCGTCGAGGGCGATCTTGCCTTCCTGTGTGATAGCGTCGAGTACCACGTTGGGCGCACGATCACCCGGTTGAAGCGGTACCAAGTCACTACGCGGCGACATTTTCAACCTCCCGCCCGGCTAGTCGAGAAAAGGCAGCACCACAAGCGTTTCCGGGTCGAGCCCGTGCTGGGCGCATATGCCCTGCGCCAGGGAAAAATATCGCTCGGCCTCGACCAGGTTGTCGAGGTCGAGATTAAGCGTTGCGAGACCATCATAGCACGGAAACAGCAGTTGGGGTTCGTCCGTTTCGCGGGCTACGTCCAGTGCTTCCTCGAACAAGCCAACCGCCAGTTCCGGACGGCCGCTGCACTGGTGGATCTGCCCCAGCACGATCAACGGCACCGGCAGATGCTCGCGCTGGTCGAGCGCCTTGTCGATCTCGATGGCTTTCTCGGCAGCAGGCACGCCCTCCGTTGGACAGCGATCCGTGAAAGTACAACAAGCGACCGCCAGATTGGCGAGGAGGCGGGCCTGGAACCCGGAATCACCAATACGACGCGCCACTTCAAGACCGCGCCGGCAGACCTCGATCGCCTTCGCCGGATTGATGGTCGTGTAAAGCACGCCGAGATTGGTGTAGCCGCGGCAGGCGGCGCCCAGCAGACCGGCGGCTTCGGCCAATTCGATGCTACGCTCCACCTGACGCACCGCTTCAAGGTTACGCCCGAGCCGCGCCAGCGCAACAGCCTTGGTGTTGAGTGCCTCGGCGGTCACGAGAGTGGCTTCTCGCCCTCCCTCCGAGACATGCTCCGTTGTCAGAGTGCGCACGCTGTCCAGCGCCGCGTCTGCCCATGTGGCCGCAAGAGCGTGATCTCCGCTCCGGCACGCGTGTCGGCCGCGCTCCTGCCACAGATGCGCCTGCTCGATCGGGGCATCCGCTCCATCGAGGAGCGCTGCCGCTTCAGCATAGCGGGATTCTGCGTTCTCCCGCTTGCCGACGTCCCAGAGCAGCCGACCGATCTTACGCAAAACGCGCGCCGAAGCGACACGATCGCCTGACTCGCGATATGCCTGCAGCACCGTTTCGTAGTGCTGGTGCGCGACCTCGCGGCGGCCCGCCGGGCCGCTCAGATCGGCAATGCGCTCTGCAACAGCCAATTTGAGCGGTGTTTGCCCGATCGTGCCCAGCGCAGTCAGCGCCCGCTCGTAGAAACGAAGGGCGTCGTCGTTGGCGTATATCATGCGAGCGCGATCGCCCGCCGCCTGCAAGTACTGCGCGCCTTTCTCGCGCTCGGCGCTTTGCGCGAAATGGTGACCGAGCACGGTCAAATCCTCGAGCCGTTCCGGCTTGTCGCCGCACAGTCGCTCCAAGGCAGCTCCCACCCGCCCATGAATGTCGGTCCGGCGCTGCAGGAGCAGATTCTGGTAGATCACGTCCTGCAGCAACGTCTGCGTAAAGCGGTAGCTTTGCGACGAGATCGAGCCTGATCCGGCAACCTCCTCGATGATTTCCGCGTCGCAAAGCAGTTCGCAGCCGGCTTCCAGGCGGCCGGGATCGGCCGTCACGGATTTCAGAAGGGTCGCGTCGAAGCGCGGGCCGATCACCGCGGCTTCCTGGGCCAGCCGGCGCACCTCTTGGGGCAGCCGGTCGACACGGGCAAGCAACATTGCCTGGATGGTGGCGGGAATGCCGGTTGCGACTTCGCCTGCCACGGTCCGCCATCGATGGCCTTCGCGCATCAGCACACCGCGATCGATAAGGCCGCGAACGATCTCCTCTACGAAAAGCGGGTTGCCGCCGGCGCGCTCGAGGATCTGGTCGACAAGCTCTCCTGCCGAGTTTACCCAACCCTCGCCGAAAACCGCCGCCAGCAGTCTGCGTCCGTCATCGCTGTTGAGCGGCGAAAGCCTGAGTGCTGTGTGACTGACCCGACTTGAGTCGAGCTGGTCGTTGTCCGGCGCCGGACGATGCGTCACCAGCAACATCAACCGCGTGCGTTCCAGCCTGTCCATCACGAAGCGTAGTGCCTCGAGCGACACAGCATCGGCCCAGTGCAGATCTTCGACGACGATCAACAGCGGCGACAACGCAAGCCGCCGTTCGATGATCGTGCGGACTGCGTAGAGAATTTGCCGCCGCAACTGCTCGGGCTCGACATGCTGCAAGGTGGCATCGGGGTCGCCAAGGCCAAGCACATGGTAGAGCAAAGGCATGAGCCGCTTCGCCTCCTCGTCCTGCAGGCCGAGTTCGGTGAGCAAGCCTGCGAGCTTCGCCCGCATTTCATCCCCATTGTCGCTTTGCATCATCCCGGCAGCGCTGCGCACCACGGCGCCCAGCGCGCCAAATGATTGTTCGCCCAGCGGTGAGCACGTGGCCTGCCGCACGGCGACGTTGCGAAAACGATCCTCGTCGCCGACGCGGGCGATGAACTCCTTCACCAGCCGCGATTTCCCGATACCGGCTTCTCCGACGAGGCGCACAAGCTGGGCCGAGCCGCCGCACGCCTGGTCGAGGCTCGCCAGCATTCTGTGGAGCTCCGCACCACGACCTATGATCGGCGCGCTGAGGCCGAGCGCCTCGAGCCCACGCGCTGCACGCGGCGCCGCAAGTGGTGCATCCAGCCGATGGACGAGCACACTTCCGGCCTTGCCGCGAAGCACGACATCGCCCAGCGGCTCATATGAGAAGGCATGCCGGGTCAGCCTGTGGGTGAGCTCGCCCACCAGCACCTCACCCGGTGCGGCCAGCGATTGCAGGCGTTGCGCCGTATTCACTGTATCGCCGGTCACCGAATAGGATTTGGCGGTGCCGATGCCCAATCCGCCGGTGACGACCGGACCAGTGTTTATGCCGATGTGCAGCAGCAGAGGCGAGCCGGAGTGGGGGGCGCTTTCGCCGAGCCGCGCCGTTCGCGCCATCATGTCGAGTGCGGCGCGAAGCGCACGTTCCGGATCGTCCTCATGGGCAACCGGCGCACCGAACAAAGCGAGCAGCGCATCGCCGATGAATTTGTCGACGAAACCGCCGAAGTTTCGCACAGCCGCCGTCAATTCCTTGAACAGCTCGTTCTGCAGCGCCTGCATCACCTCTGGGTCGAGTTGCTCGCTGAGTGTCGTGAAGCCGCAAAGGTCAGCGAACAGGACCGTCACCGTCCGGCGATCGGCGTCGGAGTCGGGATGCGGCCTGTCGCCTTCGATGTTGGGAAGCAGCGACGGAGTACGGGACGGCGGCACGATGGTCCGGCTTGGTGTCGGAGCAGGCCGTTCGACGGCTTTTGCGGGCGCACCGATGCTTGCCCCACATTTCGGGCAGAACTCGAAATCAGGTGCACACAGGTAGCCGCAACTTGCGCATGGCACGGGCTGACGCCTGCCACACTTCGGACAGAAAGCGTAACCGGATTCAACCTCGAAACCGCAGCCTGAGCAGTCCATCGAACAAGACCTCACTAGGGGCCATGACGGCGTGACCTCGCTACGCACTTCACGGCCGAGCGTTCACCCAAGGATGAACCGATAGCGGTCGACCAGCAAGCGGCAGCGCAAGTGGCAATCGAGCGCCAGTGTGGTCTGGTGGCAAAACCCTGCCGATTCCCGCTGTTGCGCGGCCGTCGTTTGCGAAAGTTCCCTCTTACCTTGCGTCTCCTGCTATCGTGGAGATTGGGAGATGGACCGATGAGCGAGAATCGGAAGCTAGCCGCAATCCTGGCTGCGGATGTGGTCGGATACAGCCGGCTCGCGAGCGCGGACGAAGATCGTACCTTGGCGAGGCTGCGGGCATTGCGCAGCGACCTGATCGATCCGATCATCGCAGTGCACAACGGGCGGGTGATCAAGCGCACCGGGGATGGAGCGCTGGTCGAGTTTCGCAGTGTGGTGGATGCCGTGCGCTGCGCGGTCGAGATTCAGAATGGCATGGTTGAGCGCAATGCCGGCGTGCCGCACGACCGCCGCATCGAGTTCAGGATCGGTATCCATTTGGGGGATGTGGTCGAAGAGAGCGACGGCGACCTGATGGGCGACGGCGTCAACATCGCCTCGCGTTTGGAGGGCGTCGCAGCGCCCGGCGCCATTTGCCTATCCGAGGACGCCTATCGCCAGGTGAAGGCGAGGCTCGACCTCTCCGTCAGCGATCTCGGCAGCACGCAGCTCAAGAACATCGCCGAGCCGATTCGGGTCTACTCGCTGCAAGTCGGCAGCGCTGCGACCAGGGCCGCAACATCGGAAACCGTGACGAGCCGGCCAGCCACGGCAGCGCCCCCGGAGCTGTCGATCGCCGTTCTGCCGTTCGCCAACATGAGCGGTGACATCGAACAGGACTACTTCGCCGACGGCATCTCCGAAGACATCATCACCGCGCTGTCCAAACTGTCGCAGCTCTTCGTCATCGCACGCAATTCGTCGTTCACCTTCAAGGGCCAGAACGTCCAGGTGCAGGAGGTGGGCAGGAAGCTCGGCGTGCGGTATGTGCTTGAGGGCAGCGTACGGAAATCGGGGAACAGGGTGCGCATCACCGCGCAGCTCATCGATGCAACCTCCGGCGGGCATATTTGGGCGGAGCGGTTCGATCGCGACCTGACCGACATATTCGCCGTGCAGGACGACGTGACGCAGCAGATCGTCGGTGCGCTGGCGCTCAATCTGGCCGAGGGTGACCTTCAGCGGCGGGCGCCCGAGCAGTCGCGCAACACGCAGGCGTATGATTGTTTCCTGCGTGGCCGGGAGCTGTGGCACCGGCTGACGGAAGAAACGAATGTCGCAGCCCGAGACCTCTTGCAACGTGCCATCGAACTGGACCCGAAATTTGCCTCTGCCCACGCTTTCCTCGCCCTCACGCACGCACTCGATTACTTGAACCGGTGGAGTGCGTCGCCGCCGGAATCGATGGCGCAAGCGGAACAGGCCGCAACACAGGCGGTAGCGCTGGATGGCAGCGATCCCTGGGCGCACTGGGCGCTGGGTATCGTCAAGCTGTACACACGACGGCACGATGAGGCCATCAGCGAGGCCGAGCGCGCGATAGTCCTCAATCCGAACTTCGCCGAAGGGTACGTCATTCTCGGCGAGGCGCTGCACTATTCGGGCAGATCCGAAGAGGCCCTGGAAAGTTTCGCCCGGGGGAAGAGCTTGAATCCATACTTCCCGGATGTGCTTCTGCACTTCCAGGCTTTGGCCTTGTTTCAACTGGGAAGGTACGAAGAGGCCGTTGACCTCTTGATGCAACGGCTGGCTCGCAACGCTGTCACCGACGTCTCGCGCGCGCTTCTGGCCGCCACCTACGGCCACCTGGGCCGTTTCGCCGAGGCCCGCGCGGCATGGCAGGAGGTGCTTCGCCTCAACCCCGACTATTCGCTGGAATACCGTCGCAAAGTCTTGCCCTACAAATACCCTGCCGATTTCGAACGCGTGGTAGACGGGCTGCGCAAGGCCGGTGTCGTACAATGAAGTGAGGCCATGTCAGGTCTGAACCGGAGCCACCAACAAGGCCCGAAGCGAGAGTCAGGTTGCCTTGATCTCTGCCCGGCCGAGCTTGCGCCATCGGGCGTCTTCGCGCACCAGTCTCAGGTCGTCGGTCGTCTCGGCAAATGTCCGCAAGCGATATTGCCGCAGTAGTTCCGGGAAGACTGCCCTTTCCGGCAGGCCGGCAAGCTGTTCGCGGACCGAGATCTTTTCGTCGATGACCCGCATGCCCCAGGCACTTTCCCGAACCTGCAGCTCTGCAATCAGATCGCGCTCATCCGGCGCGTTCTCGTCTAGCCCAGCCAGCAGGATCGAGTGGAAAAGCGCCATATAGCCAATCTGTCTCAGCCCGCCCACAACCCGCACGCGCGGCAATATGGCCAGAACGAGGAACATCAGGAACAAATTCGGCAGCAGCACGCCGTCCAGCAGCCCCTGCTTGAGATGCGTCCGCTCGAACGGGACGGAAAGACCATGCGGTCTGTCAGGCTCGATCAGTCGTCCGTTCTCGAGCACGAGCTTGCGCACGCGCTCCTCGCGGATGCCCCAGAAATAGGCCGTGGAGTTGGGCAGGAACCTGCCGAAAGGGCTCGATGCGGCCTCTTGCAGGGCATGTTCGAGACGCTGGCGCCTTGCGGGCTCAAAGAGCAGCCTGGATAGAAGGCTCCCTTCATATTCCAGATGCCGAGCCATGGCAGCCGCGGCGAGCCGATCATCGATGAAAACCGGCAGGGCCGTGCCGGAACAGTCCCAACGGGCGACCAGATCTTCGTTGAGGGCTGTCAGCGCGTCGGCGGCGGTTCCAAACACCCTGTCCTGGCTGGCAAGCAGGGTGCCGAGCCAGCGGCTGGTATCCGTTTCATCGCCCACCGCTTCCAGCGCGCGCCTGTTGAGGGCGACGGGCCCGGCCACGCACGCGCTTTTGCGGCACAGTTTGTGGCGCGCCATGCCAAACAGGTTGACCTTGTCGTCGCCGACATCGAGCCAGCCCGGCCCCTCCCGGCCAATTGTCTCCATGGTCATCGTCGTTCCCATGAAGCAGATGAAGGCCGACAGCCCGTTTTCGACCGCGCCGAGCCAAGCAAGCAGGAGCGCATCGAAGGTGATCCGGTCCATCAGAAGCAGGCAGTGCAGTCCGGACTGAACCACCGGTCTGTGCTCGAACTCTTCGAGGGCCTTGCCGATCTGTTCGGGCTGCATGATCACACCAAGGCGCTGATGCAGAACTTCGCGCACAATCGAGCGGGCAGCGATCGCCGGGCCCGATGCAGGCCTCGCCACCGGTCGCCACAGATGGCGGGCATAGTCGGAAACCGCTGCATTCCAGTTCTGCTCGATATCACACGCGACTTCCGGGCAGAGCAGCGACAGCACCGCCAGAATTTCCGCCGGAGGCGTTCGGCTTGGGTCAACACCGGCCGTCATTGGTCCCATTCCTGTTCGCCGTCTCCGCATGAATTGTTAGGTTGGCTAGAGAGTTAAGGCCAAACAGCGCATCTTCAGAATCGCAGCCGGGCCATGCTCAGGAGGTCGTGGTACTGTCCGTCGGTGAAACCGGCCTTCACATGCCGGCCTTCGATTTCGAAGCCGTGGCTTGTGTAGAGACGGATGGCCGGTTTGTTGTCGGCATAGACGGTCAATTCGACCCGCTTCAGGGCGCGCCAGTTGTCGGCCACGTCAAGCAGCGCGCCAAGGATGGCAGAGCCGATGCCCTTGCCGACAAAGCTGTCGTCAAGGCCGATATTGATCTCGCCGATATGAGAACGGCGAGGCGAATCCTGCACGATCAGGCTGCCATGACCGACGACCTTGCCGTCCAATTCCGCAACGATCCAGGTGGTCTCCTGGCCGGACTTGGCGATGCGCCGTTCCACCTGCTCGACCCTTTCGAAGGGCATCCTTAGCGTGCCCCAGCGGAACCCCGGCATGTTGAAGATGGCGCAAAGCGCCTCAGCATCGCCTGGCCGGACGGGCCGGAGCTGCGGCTGGATCTTCTCGGAGAAGGACGAAGTGGTGCTGGTCATGGCGTTTCGGCCTTAGCAATCGGCCCGGCACGATGACCGGACGTCCCCTGAAAATCCAGCCGACTCTCCAACCTGCGACGCCGATTGCGAGCTACTGCATGTCGCGCAAAAGTGTGCAGCGGTTTTGCGAAAGCGACATGCATAAAATAAAGCCCTAAAGCGTATCGCCTGGATCCGTTTCAGCGCGACGCGCTTTGAAATACCGGGAGGCGGCAACGAGTTTGAAGACACCGCTGATGCCGATCCAGCCGAAAAGGGCGAGCCAGCACAATGTCCGGGCCGCCCTCCAGTCGATCCGGTGCACCGCAGCGTCGGTGATGACGAGGCCAAGAATGGCAAACAGGCCAACCAGCACCTGCGCCAAGCCGAGCACCAGCAATTCCTCGCGCGGGGCGCTTCGCCAGACAAGATATACGCCGCCCGCGCCGGCAAGGAAGATGGCGCTGTAGACTTGGGCGTGGAAGACATCGATCGGCCATGGCCAGATGCTGCTGAATAGCAGGGGAAACAGCAACAGCCCGACGCCATAGACCCCAAGGACCGCCCATTCCACCGGCATGTAGCTGCGCAATGCGGGGGTTAGAGCCACGCCCTTTGCAGAAGGACGGCCCCTGGCCCGCCACAGGAACCACCCGGATACCGCGACCGAACCAAGATAGACCAAGAACCAGAGCCAGGGCGCTTTGCGCTCGAAGTTGAAATAGCCCAGATTGATGAACGAAGCCAACGAGACGATGACGGTGAATATGAACGCCATGACGAGCACGAGCCTGCCGGGCGACCAGCGATTCCAGAACAGCAGCGCCGCCATCACGACCATTTCGGCGGTGTAGAAGCCGCCCAGGAAGCGGGCGTTGAATGGGGTGACGGCCCAGGGCCACCGCGGCTTCACCAGCACAGGCGCGAAAAACAGGCCCGCGCCTATGATCAGGACGATGATCACGGCCGCAGAGAAAAGGCGCAGCGCCGCGGGAAATGGCGGGTTGTTCGATGTCGGCATGGGAGAGAGTCCCAAAGATGAATGCCCAAGGACATCATAGTGCCGCTTGTGGCCGGTGAAAATCGGCCGAATGGAAATTGGATTATCACCAGGTTTATCTATCGAATGGCCGCGCGGTCCGTTTCGAAGTAAAATGCAGCACTCGGACCAAGGAAGCGGTCCGGTCAACACGTCACGAGGCGCATTTTCCGGAGCCTGCACGATGAACGAAGCTCAGGATCTGTTCTCGCTTCTGCGGCAATCGACTGATGTCGATCCACTGGCAATCGACGCGATCAAGCAAACCATCGCGGAAGGCGAGGACCGCGAACTGTGCCGCATCAATGCGCCTGCCTTCGCCGGCAAGCATGGCCTCGACGAGGAGCGCACCATAGGCGCCTTTCTCCATGCGGCGCGGGTGGGCATCTTCGACATTTCCTGGAATGTTCTATGCCCCGGCTGTGGGGGCGTGCTCGACACCAACGCCACGCTGAAAACCCTGCAGAAGGACGAATACACCTGCGCGCTGTGCTCCCAGGGCTACTCGCCGACCCTCGACGAGATGGTCGAGGTGACTTTCACCGTCAGTCCCCGCATGCGCAGGATTGCCGCCCACAACCCACACGAACTGCCGTTGGTGGAATATTTTCGCCAGATCTACTGGGCGTCCGGCGTCGATCTGCCGGCGGATGAGGATTTCGCCAAAACCATGGAAGCGTTCTCGCTGGACGATATCGAGCTTGCGCCCGGTGAAAGGGCGGTTCTGACCGTGCAGCTTCCGTCCGAATTCATCATTGTCTTCGAGCCGGTCACCCATTCAGTGCAGTTCATCGACGTGAAGGGCGAACCGACAAAGGAGCGGCGAAGCCTCTCTTTGGTCTTCGACCGCGACCATGTCCAGAGCCAGACGCTGGAGATGCAGCCTGGCCCGTTGCGCATTTCTCTGGAAAACAGGACCGACACCCGCGTGCTGCCGGCGGTCTTTATCGCCGGCGAGGCATTGCATGATCTTCTGCGCAAACGCCGGCCCTTTCTGACCGCCAAGCGCCTGCTCACCAACCAGACGTTCCGCGATCTCTATCGCACGGATACGGTCGACATCAACCAGCGCCTGAAGATCACCAGCCTGAGCTTCCTGTTCACCGACCTGCGCGGATCGACCGCGCTTTACGAGCGGGTGGGCGACCTTTCGGCCTTCGATCTCGTGCGCGCGCATTTCCAGGTTCTGCACGAGATCGTCGCGGCGGAGTCGGGCGCGGTGGTGAAGACGATCGGTGATGCGGTGATGGCGACCTTCGCGACGCCCGATCGTGCGGTTGCTGCGGCTCTGAGGATGCGCGATGCCATGCGTGCGCTCAACGACAAGAGCGGGCGCGAGGACCTGCTGCTCAAGATCGGCGTCCATACCGGCCCCTGCATCGCCGTGTCTATGAACGAGCGGCAGGACTATTTCGGCCAGACGGTCAACATTGCTTCGCGCGTCCAGAACCTTGCCAAAGCGCAGGCGATCTTCGCCACTAGTGCGGTGGTCGACGACAATCTCACCGCCGATCTGTTGCACAGGAATGCGCTGACGCCCGTGCCCCACGAGGTCTCGTTGCGCGGCATTGAGCGAGAGATAGCAGTATACAGGATCCCCTGAGGGCTTGGCCGTCTCGGCCTCTCACACCCGCCTGCAGATAAAATAACGATCGGCGGGCACCGAGGGCGGCGGAGGGATGCGTTGCAAGCGCGGGTGATCGATCGGCGTGCCGCTGACCGCGATGCCGCCGACGCGAAGCAGGCGCGCGATCAGATCGGGAAGCCAGGTAGCAGTCACCGCATCGCGATCTTCATAGCCGGTACCGATGTCGGCATGAACAAGAGCGGCGTCGATACCGATGAACCTGCTCGCAGTCTCGCGTATTTCGCCGAGCACGAGGTTTTCAGCTTCGGGAATCGAGCTGGCGTGTGCGGCCAGTGCGCGGTCGAACGCCACGATCCGGCGTCCGGGCAGGCGCTCGCGCAGATGGTGGAACGTCCGCCCATTGCCGAGGCCGAGTTCGATCACCGGCCCCTCCATTTGTGCCACCTCGGCGCAGATATGATCGAGAATATCGCGCTGTGCCGTCATCCTGCGGATGAAACTGTCGAGGCGACTCATATGCGATCACATGTCCTGAACCAGCTCAAGAGACGGCAATACCCGCGACGAGAAGGGCTCACGGGGCGATGCCCGAGACGTCGTATTACACCGATCGAGCTCGCCGCATAGAGGCGAACGATGAAGACTGCAACGACCGAACAGGCTGCCGACAAGGATCATCTTGGGTGCAGTCGGTCGACGGCGCGCCGGATTTGCGACCTCACTTGTAGGGATCTGCGGCATCCCGCAAGCCGTCGCCGAGGAAGTTGAACGCCAGGATGACGAGAATGACGGGCAGGATCGGCAAAAGCAGCCATGGATAGAACGCGATCACGCTGACGCTGCGCGCCTCGGTCAGCAGGATGCCCCAACTGGTTATCGGCGCCCTCAGGCCGAGGCCAAGAAAGCTCAGCGCCGTCTCGCCCAGGATCATGCCGGGTATGGAGATCGTCGCCGTCGCGATCAGATGCGACATGAAACCGGGAATGAGGTGCCGGCGGATGATGCGGCTGCTGCTGGCGCCCATCAATTGCGCGGCCAGAACGTAATCCTCCTCGCGCAAGGCCAGAAGCTTTGAACGCACGGCGCGCGCCAGTCCGGTCCAGTCGAGCAGCCCGAGGATGACGGTGATGCCGAAATAGATCAGGATCGGGCTCCAGGTCATCGGCATGATCGCCGCCAGAGCCAGCCATAGCGGAATGCTGGGGATCGATTGCAGAACTTCGATTACCCGTTGGACGATCAGGTCGAAGATACCGCCGTGATAGCCGGCCAGTCCGCCGATGACTATGCCGAGCAGGAAGCTGAAAGCGATCCCGACGAGGCCGATCGTCAATGAAATGCGTGCGCCATAGATGATGCGCGAAAACACATCGCGTCCCAGCCTGTCGGTGCCGGCCAGAAAGAGCTGGCCGTTTTCGGCAGGGCAGACAAGATGCCTGTCACCTTCGATGAGGCCCCAGAACCGGTAACTGTCGCCCTTGCAGAAGAAACGGATCCGCTGAACGTCATCCTGTTTCTCGATGTAGTTCCGCTTGAGCGTCTCCATGTCCAGCGTCATCTGGCGGCCGTAGACGAACGGCCCGACGAACTGGCCGTTGTGGAACAGGTGCACCCGCTGCGGCGGCGAATAGATGTAGTCCATGTTGCGCGTATGCAGATTGTAGGGCGCCAGGAACTCGCAGATCAGTATCCCGAAATAAAGCGCTGCCAGAAATATGCCGGATATGAGGGCAAGCCGGTGGCGCCGGAATTTCCACCACATCAGCCGCAACTGCGACGCCTGGAAGACCTTCGACTGCTCAGGCGTCATCGCCTCGACCGACTGGAGGTCGAAGGGCGCGATGGAAACATAGTGTTGCAGTGGAGCACCCGGAGCGGGCAGCGGCGATTGCGTGTTCATTTGGTGCTGCCGCCCTGCAAACGAATTCGCGGATCAAGCAGCGCCAGCGCCAGGTCGGATATCAGGACGCCGATGACCGTCAGAAAGGCCAGGAACATCAGAAACGACCCTGCCAGATACATGTCCTGGCTTTGCAGCGCCTTGATCAGCATCGGACCGGTCGTTTCCAAAGACAGCACGATCGCCGTGATTTCGGCACCGGAGATGATGGCCGGCAGGATGGAGCCGATGTCTGAAATAAAGAAATTGAGCGCCATGCGCAGCGGATATTTGACCAGCGCCTTGAAGGGATGAAGGCCTTTTGCGCGCGCGGTCACGACATATTGCTTGTGAAGCTCATCGAGCAGATTGGCGCGCAGCCGCCGGATCATGCTTGCCGTGCCCCCGGTGCCGATGATCAGGACCGGGATCCAGAGATGGGCGAGGATCGATTTCACCTTGGCCCAGCTCATCGGCTCGCCGAGATATTGCTGGTCCATGAGATGGCCGATGGACGTGCCGAACCAGATGTTGGCGAAATACATCAGGATCAGCGCCAGCATGAAATTCGGGATGGCAAGGCCAAGAAGACCCAAGAAGGTCAGGCCGTAATCGCCCCAGCTGTATTGATGCGTGGCCGAGTACATGCCGATTGGAAAGGCGATGAGCCAGGTGAAGACGATCGTGACGAAGGAAACCAGCACGGTCAGCCACATTCGGTCCCCGACGACGTCGCGAACCGGCAGCTCATATTCGAAGGAATAGCCGAAATCGCCGTGCAGCATCCCGCCGACCCAGTAGAAGTAGCGGATGACCGGCGGCTTGTCGAAACCATAGTCCTTGCGCATCATCTCGATGCGATCGGAGTCGACCGCTTCGCCCTGAGCCCGAAGCTCGGCAACATAGCTGTCGAAATAGTCGCCTGGGGGAAGTTCGATGATCGTGAACACCAGTGCCGATATGATCAGCAGCGTTGGAACCATCACGGCGATGCGCCAGACAATATATCGCAGCACGCTCAGGACTCTCCAAGCCAGAATGTATCCGGCATGTAGACACCGAAATAGGCGGTCGGGTCGTAGCCGTAGAGCGCCTTGTCAGGCAGATTGCGCAGCCGCGCGGATGCCAGAACCGGCTGATATGTTCCGTTGACCGTGCCGATCGAAAACACCTGATCGGTGTAGATCGACAGCATTGAATTCCAGATTTCGGCGCGCTCGGTGGGTTCGGTCGACGCGTTCCAGCGTTTGAGCAAAGCCATCAGCTCGACCACAGGCGGAAGATCGGGCGCCTCGCCGAGCGTGCCGTGAGACAAGTAGTGAGCACCCCAGAGCGGCCATTGCAGCTGGTCGTCCATGGTGGGGGCCAGCTGGTACGGGTTCATGTCTGCGGTCGCCACGCCATTGTCGATGCCCGACCACATCGACATCATGATCTGGCCGCCAAGCGCGCGGCTGCGGAAGATGTCGCGCTGGGAAGTGCGGATGAACAGCGCGATGCCGATCTTGCGCCAGTGATCGGTAATGAGTTCAAGCGCGTCGGTTTCCAGCGTGCTTTCGCCGGCCGTTTCCACCAGGATCTGCGCCGGGCGTCCATCGGGAAGTATCCGCAGGCCGTCATCGTCACGCGCCTGGAGCCCGACCTCGTCGAGCAGGGCATTGGCTTGGTCAGGATCGTGGGCGACCCAGGCTTTCGCGAATTCCGGCCGGTAGAGCGGGCTCTCCGGCAGGACCGTATCGGCACTTTCCTGCGCCAATCCGTAGAACACGGCCAAATTGATCTCGCGCCTGTTCACAGCGAGCGAAAGTGCGCGGCGCACCCGCACGTCGCGAAGAAGGCCACGCCACACCTGGTCGGCACAATTCAGATTGGGCAGCAGCGCCAGCCGCGAACCCTGTGTGCGTTTCCACAGATGCATCTTCACCGGGTAGCGCTTCTCCGCGTCCTTCAGGAAGGCGTAATCGGAAAAGTCGATTCCCATGCATTGCAGGTCGCTCTCGCCCGCACCGGTCTTGGCGGAAATGATCGCCGACGAGCTCACATTCAATACGATCCGGTCAACATAGGGCAGTTGCCGCCCGTTCTCGTCTATCCGATGAAAGAACGGGTTCCGCTCGAAGATGAACTGCTCGGCCGGCGGCTTGGTCCGGTTCTGCCAGGGATCGAGCGTCGGCAGATCCGGGTTTTCCGGGCGATACTGACGCGACATGCGGATATGCAGGAGCGTCCATTTCTGGGCCCGGTTCTCCTTCATCAGGCCGGCGAGCCGGAATGGATCCTGGTACTTCTTGTGGAACTGCTTGAGATAGGCGGCCGGCAGAACAAGCGACAGCGGCGAAGCAGCAGCGAGCTTGGGCAGGAAGTCGGGATTGGGCGCATCCCAACTATAGCGGACCGTCAGCGGATCGACGATCTCGAAGCGGGGCGCCTTGCCGTCCGCCAGCAAGGCCGGAGCGAGCCCGCCTTGCGAAAGCTCATCGTTCAGCCAGACATCTTCCCAGCAATAGCGAAAATCCTCAGGCGTCAGCAGGCTGCCGTCAGACCATTTATGTCCTTCCCGGATCTTGAAAGTGAAGATGCGATCATCCGCGACGTCGAAGCTTTCGAGAATGTCGGGTTGCATGTTGAGCTTTTCGTCGTAGCCGACCAGGCGAGCATACCCGTAGATGGTCATCATCCGGATATCTTTCTGGCTGCCGATGATCGTGCGCAGCGTGCCGCCATACTGGCCGGGCTGCCGGCCCATCGCAGCGAGATTCAACGCGCGCGGGCTCTTGGGCAGGCGTTCGGCGAGTGCCGGCAGCGCCTTGGCCTTCAACTGCGCCTGAAGAAATTCCGGTTCCAGATCGCCGGCGCGCAACGTGCCCGGCAGAAATGCCGAAGCCATCAGCCCAAGGACTGTGCGCCGGCTGATCAATGGCGTAGCTCGCTGACATTGGCCGAACGTCGAGCCAGCACGAGGTGGCCGCCGCCAAGATCGAGGGGTGACAGCGTATCCGCGTCGCCCTCGTCCCGGAATTGCGGTCCCCATGCGCTGGTGTCGGAAGCGCCGCTGAGCTTCAGCGTCTTGAAATCCATCGGCCGGTCGAGATCCGGGAAGGGTACTGCGGCGACCAGTGAGCGCGTGTAGGGGTGGATCGGTTTCCTGAGCAGAATTTCGCGCGGGGCAAGCTCGACGATACGCCCGCCGCACATGACCGCGATGCGGTCAGCCATGTAGTCCACCACCGCGAGATTGTGGGATATGAACAGGTAGGTCAGGCCCAATTCCTTCTGCAGGTCTTTCAGAAGGTTCAGGATCTGCGCCTGGACAGAGACATCGAGCGCCGAAACCGGCTCGTCGCAGATCAGCAGTTCGGGTCCCAGCGCCAAGGCGCGTGCGATGCCGATACGCTGACGCTGCCCGCCGGAGAAACTGTGCGGATAGCGCTTGATAAAGCGCGGATCGAGTCCGATTGCCTGCATCAGGCTTTTGACCGTGGCCAGCCGGGACGCGGCATCGCCACGTTGATGGATTTCCAGCGGCTCGCTCAAGATGTTCTCCACCGTCATGCGAGGCGAAAGCGACGAAACCGGATCTTGGAAGACCATCTGGATTTTGGCGCGCAGCATGCGCAGGGTGTCTCCCTCGCCTGCCAAGACGTCGATCGGTCCGTCGCGACCGTTGAAGGTCACAGAGCCGCCGCTTGGGGTGACAGCCCGCATGAGGATTTTGCTGACAGTGGTCTTGCCGGAACCGCTTTCGCCGACCAGGCCCAGGCACTCACCCCGCCTGATATCGAAGCTCACGCCGTCCACGGCACGCACGGAGGTTTGATGATCGCCGCCGAACCATCCGGACTTGCGGATGGTGAAGACCTTTTTCAGATCCCTGACCGACAGCAGGATGTCGTCCGGCCCCGTCGATGCCGGTGCCGTTTGCTTGCCGAGCAGGTTCCCGACATTCACCGGCACCTCGCGGAGCGCCTTTAGCCGTTCGCCCGGCTTCAGGTCGAAATGCGGAACGGCCGCCATCAGGCCCTTCAGGTAAGGGTGACCTGGCCGGCGGAATATCGCCTCGACAGGTCCCGCTTCCATGATCTCGCCATGGTACATGACCACCACCTCGTCGGCGACATTGGCGACCACGCCGAGGTCGTGGGTGATCAGCAGCATCGCCATATTGAGCTTGGTCTGAAGCCCGCGCAGCAATTGCAGGATCTGCGCCTGGATGGTGACGTCCAATGCCGTCGTCGGCTCGTCGGCGATCAACAGGGCGGGCCGGCAGATAAGCGCCATCGCGATCATTGCGCGCTGACGCAATCCTCCCGAAAGCTCAAAGGGATACATGTCATAGGCGCGCTTGGGATTGGGAAAGCCGACAAGGCCGAGCATTTCCTCGGTCCGTGCCTTGCGCTCCGCCCGAGACATGGGTGTATGAATCTGCAAGGACTCGCTGACCTGGTTGCCGATCGTGTGCAGCGGCGACAGCGATGTCATCGGCTCCTGAAAGATCTTGCCGATGCGGCTGCCTCTAAACGCCCGTATCTCGGGTCCATCGCGCGGCATCTTCAGTATATCCTGCGTCGTGCCGGGCCGTTCAGGATCGGAAAACAGGATACGGCCGCGAACATGGGCTGATGCCGGCAAAATGCCCATCACTGCCTGGCTGAGAACCGATTTTCCGGAGCCGGACTCGCCCACAAGCGCGGTAACCTTGCCGGGCAGGACGCGAAGGTTTGCGCGCCTGACGGCATGCAACGGTCCCCCGATGATGGCAAAGGAGATGCCAACATCCTCGATCCGCAGCAGATCAACACCCGAATTCATTCCACACCAGCCCCACTCTGGCAGGTCCGAGGTGAGACTAACGCATTGCCAGCCTAGAGCAACTTGGATTCGAAGCGGTCGCCTGAGGCGGAACCGGCAACCGGACTGGCTTTGGAGCCATTCGGAACAGGTTTGCCAGTTTACTGGAGCTTTCTGGGGTCACCTGCCGACAGCCGCGCGGTATCGCGATGAAGCAGCATGACCTGCTCGGCGTCCGATCTCCGGCCGTAAATCGGCTCCAGCGCAGCGTCTTCATCGACTGCGAGAGCACCCGAGAGATCGGGTGAAAGCACCGTCAGCTTCTGCTTGATGCCGGGCAGTTCTTCCTTGCCGAGCGTCAGCCATTTGCTGGCGCCGCAATAGCTGGCGAAGTGTTCGCTGGCCAGGACGCTGTGAGGATATTTCTTAGTGAAGATCTGGAGGCGCTGGACCTCGTTCACAGCCGCGCCGAAGACGGAGAATGTCAGCCGGTCGGTAAGCCCGACATTGCCGAACATCACATTGCCGACATGCAGGCCGATGCCAAACTTTATCTCCGACAGTCCCTTTTCTTTTCTATGCAAATTGAGATCCATCACGCGCGCCGTGGCCTTGTGCGCTGCTGCAAGAGCAGCTTGGCAGGCGATCTCGGACTGCGAGCGGTGCCTTTCGCAAGGATAGACCGCAATAAAGCCATCACCTATGAAACTCATGATCTGCCCGCCATTGCGATTGAACGGTGCAGCTACGGCGTCGAAAAACTGGTTCAGCGTGTCGATATAGATTTCGCGGCCGGAGGTTTCGGCGAGCCTTGACGACCCGCGCATATCGGCCATGACCAGTGCGGCCCGGATGGTATCGCCCTCGCCGCGCTTGATCTGGCCGTCAAGCACGCGCCTGCCGGCGTCGCCGCCGAGATAGGTGGTCATCATGTTGTCGGCGAGCTTGGTGAGCACCGCCATCTTGGTTGCGATAGCGAGATGGTTCTGGATGCGCAGCAGCGCCGAAATCATGCTGTCGCTGAAGCCTGCGGCGCTGTCGGTGGACCAGGAGCCCATCATGCCCTGACTGGTGCTGCCGCCGAAGGGATGGACGAAAGCCATGTAGTCGGTGATGCCCATAAGCCTGAGTTCATCGAAAACAGGAAACTCCGACGGCACGGACGTGTCCAACCGGCGCCGCAGATGGTCGAGCTTGTTGCTGAGCAGATGGAAGTATGGACTGGTCAGGAACCTGTCGGACGGCACGCCGCCCTTATTGCGGAAGCCTTCCACTTCCATGCCATGGCCGCGAAGCCAGGTGAAGCCAAGCGCGTCATAAAGCGGATGAAGCATCGAAAAGCTCAGATGCACCCGCTTCAGCGGCAGGCCGGCAGCAGCTAGCCGTTCGCAAAAGCCCTTTACCAACGTTTCCAGGTCGTTGCCCGCCAGCGCCGATTGGGTCAGCCAATCGGCAACCTTGTCCATGAGAATGGTGGAAATCTCTGCTTGCGCTGTGCTCATGCGATCTCGAAACCCGTCGAAGACGGAGCCATTATCGTTTGATCCGTCCATAAAACAGTTCGCCAACGACTTAGATACAGGACCCTCGAAGTCAATGAAGCCGGCTTCAGCTGCAAAGCCGGCGAAGAATTTCTCGAACGCTGTCCTTGCAGGCAAGGAGCAGGCGCAACTGCTTCTACCTTCCGGGGCATTATGTGTTGAGCCCGTCGGCGGAATGCAACCACGATCCTGACAGCGGGTGAAAGATTCGCCGGCTCACACGCCTCAGGCCTTCACCACCGTGTCTCGGGCCAGCCCGAGGCGACCAAAAACATTGCGTGTGTCGACGACCAGAAGAGCGTGATCAGCGATCGCCTGATAGTCGATCGCGTCGTGGTCGGTTGCCACGACGACAGCATCGAAATCCTTCAAGGCGGCCTCGGTCAATTCGATCGAGCGGCGCCCCTTGAGCGCCATATGCTCCCGTGTGGTCGGTATCTCGGCAACATGCGGATCGTGGAATTCTGCCCTGCCGCCCCATTCCTCGATGAGCTCAATGAGCCGTAATGAAGGACTTTCCCGGATGTCGGGCACGTTCTTCTTGTAGGCGAGCCCGATGATGAGAATTCGCGAGCGGCTGAGTGCCTTGCCGCAACGCCGATCCAGCGCTTTCGCCAGTTCATCGACCACATGACGCGGCATAGCCGTGTTGATCTCTGCCGCCAGTTCGATGAAGCGGGTCGGCAGTTCGTATTCGCGCGCCTTCCACGTCAGGTAGAAGGGATCGATCGGAACGCAGTGCCCGCCAAGACCGGGGCCGGGATAGAAAGGCATGTAGCCGAAGGGCTTGCTCTTTGCCGCCTCGATAACCTCCCAGATGTCGATGCCCATCGCGCCGAGCACGACCTTCAACTCGTTGACCAGGGCTATATTGACCGAGCGGAAGATGTTTTCCGTCAGCTTGACGGCTTCGGCTGTCGCCGTGCTGGTAACCGGAACGACGGTCTCGACCACGCCCTGGTAGAAAGCCTGCACCAGCGTTGCCGCTTCAATGCCGTCGCCTGCCACGACCTTGGGGATCGTCGCGACTTCAAAGCTGCGGTTGCCGGGATCCTCGCGTTCGGGCGAGAAGCCGAGGTAGAAATCTTTCTTCGACTGCAAGCCGGTTTCTTCCAGTATGGGCTTGATCACGTCGTCGGTGGTGCCGGGATAGGTGGTCGATTCCAGCACGATCAGTTGGCCGGGAAGCAGATGCTTCGCGATGGTGCCTGCCGTGTTCCTGACAAAGGAGAGGTCCGGTTCACGGTTTTTCGTCAGCGGTGTCGGAACGCAGATGATGACGACATCGCAGACGGCCAGTTCGGCAAAATCCGCAGTGGCGCGGAACCGTCCGCTCGCCACCTGGCCGGCAAGGGCTGTCGACGTCACAGCCTCAATGTAGGATTGGCCGTTGTTCAGGCTCTCGACCTTCTGGGCTTCGATGTCGAAGCCGTAAACCGGGAAGCCGGCGCGTGCGATCGCAACCGCAAGCGGCAACCCGACATAGCCCAGTCCGATCACGCCGACTTGCGCGGCGCGCGTCGAAATCCGCTTCAGAAGACGGTCATATATCGATTGTGAGGCGTCCAAAAATCTGCCTTCCGTCACCCAAGACCTCGAGGCATATTGCGGAAAATGCACCTCCGCAAGCCGTCAGACCGACACCTTCGCCTTCAGGCTCGCGGCAGCCATCGCGTAGCCGCCAGCGGCGCCATCGATGAAATGAACGTGGTCGCGCTGCAGCGGCGAGGCGACGAGACAGGTCATCAAGGCCGATTGCTGGCGGTGCAGGCCATAGCTGCAAATGCCCGCCTCTTCCGCCTGTTTCAGCCGGTTCTCGATCCGTTGCAACACATCCGCGTCCACGTCGATGGTCATCTTCAAGCCGTCGTCGAACTTCCGGAAATCCGAATTGCTGGCCACGTCGCGTTTGTAGATCCTTGGATCGAAACGGCCGATCGTCCAGCCATACCGATCGGTGACAGCCGCAAGCGACAGCAGGAACAGTATCCACAGCTTCGACAGCCACCGCCGTCCCGCCGGCGCGACGGCCCGCGCCTCCAGATCGAGGCCGGCGGGCGAAAAACTGTAGGCCGGCCCATCGGCCGGCACCGGATGGCCACCGCGTTCCTGTCCGCCGGCAAGGCCGATGATGTCGGAAGTCAGGACCTGAAAACCGCGCAAATCGCGCGAGGCACCCGGTACGGCTATGATCGAGACGATTTCGCCATGCCGGGCGTCGATCGGGCTCCAGCGGCACGAGAGACCGGTCAGATCCGGCCGCGCGTCGGCCGGCGCAGGACCGATGCGGTAGCGCCCCGCTTTCATCTGGGCCTCCGCCCAACTGCCGCCACCGCCGGCGAACATGGCATAGAAAACCGCTTCGGAGGCTTGGAACCTCGCCACGCGAACGTCGAGCCCTTGCGCTCTTATATCCGCTATCGGCACGATTGCGGCACGCAAGGTCAGGTCCAGTTCGTCCGCCGCCCATCTCTGGACAGCCGCCAGCGCCTTGCTGGTGATCTCCAGCGCCGAGCCGGGAAACGCCACGAGCGCGCCGTCGCCGCCGAAGACAAAGGGAAGATCTTGCCGACCCAGCGCGTTGAGCAACGCCGAAATGACGCTGGCGCCAGCCATGTTGACGGTTTTATAACGCCCGGCCTCGATCGCCTTGGTCGAGCCGACGATATCGGCGGTGGCCAGCGCCCAACCATCGGGGAGAGGCCGATAGTTGTCGATATCGGCAACGCTTTCGAATTTTGCGAAGACCGGCAAAGAAGCGACAAACGGGTCGGACGCCGCAGCTGTTCCCATGAGCATCAGATAGCACATTCCACTGCTTGATGGTGAAAGTCGATCATGCTTCCAAATTGACTTGCACAGGCTTTCCAATGATAGGGTCCAGCGATGCGAATTGCCTTCTACGCGCCGCTAAAGTCGCCCAATCATGCCGTTGCCTCCGGCGACCGCCAGATGGCACGGATGCTGGTCAAGGCGCTGGAGCATGAAGGACATCGCGTCGAACTGGCATCCGAATTGCGTTTTTATCTACGCGAACCGGACTCGAAAAGTTTCGATGCGCTCAAGGCCGAGGCCCGAGAGGAAGTCGCGCGGCTGACAGAGCTTTGGGATCGTGACGGCAAGCCCGATCTCTGGTTCTCCTATCATCCCTATTACAAGGCGCCCGACCTGATCGGCCCTGAGCTGGCTTCGGCCTTTGCCCTCCCCTACGTGACTGCGGAAGCCTCCTATTCGAGGCGGCGCAGCACCGGTTTGTGGGCCGAGGCGCAAGCGTTGGTGGTGGGAGCCGTCGAACGGGCAGCGCTGAACATCTGCTTCACGCAGAGGGACCGTCGGGGACTGATCGACGCGATTCCCGACGCCGCTTTCGGCATGCTTTCGCCCTTCATCGACACATCGCTATTCCGGGAAACACCGGCAAGCACTTGTCCGACACGCCTGGTCACCATTGCCATGATGCGCCCGGGCGACAAAGTCGAAAGCTATCGCATGCTGGCGCAAGCGCTCGGTCCGATCCGCCACCTGCCCTGGACCATGTCGGTCGTCGGGGACGGCCCTGCCCGAGACGAGGTCAAAGCGCAGTTCGCCGGCTTGCCCGCCGACCGTGTCGAATGGCTTGGCGCGATCGAGCCGGCCGCCGTGCCGGATGTCCTCTACAATGGAGGAATTTACGTCTGGCCGGGTTGTGGCGAGGCCTATGGCCTTGCCTATCTTGAAGCACAGGCCGCCGGCCTTCCAGTGGTGGCTCAGGACATCGCCGGCGTTCCGGAGGTGGTGCGGGATGGCCAGACCGGGCTTCTCACCCCGCCGGGCGATGTGGCGGCGTTCAGTTCTGCCATTGAAAGGCTTCTGGTCCGTGACGACGAAAGGGCGCTCATGTCCGGCGAAGCCAGACGTTTCATCCTCGAAGAACGATCCCTCGATACTGCAGCGGCGCGTCTGGCCGAACTTCTTGCGAAGATCCCCGTTGCATGACATCCGATCAGATCTGGCAGCCCTTGGTGGAAGAACTGGCGCGCTGGCAACGGGCGGACCGTAAGGCGGAGTTCTGGCTGCGCGACGATGACGCCGTGGATCCGACGCCTGCGCTTGATCGGCTGCTGGACCTCACCCGTGAATTCGCGGTTGCGCTCACTCTGGCCGTCATTCCGGCGCTGACCGATGAGAAGCTTGTCGTCCGGCTCGACGAGGCGCCGCATGTCACGGTCGCCATCCACGGCTGGGCGCATCGGAATCATGCGCCCGAGGGCCAGAAAAAGCAGGAGCTCGGCCGGCATCGGCCGCGCGAGGCGGTGCTCGATGAGCTGGCTAGCGGGCTGTCGCGCGTAAGCGGGCTGCACGGCGCTCGTGCCGTTCCGATGCTGGTGCCGCCCTGGAACAGGATCGACCCCGGCCTGGTATCCGAGCTTGGATCGATAGGATTTGCGGCGTTATCCGCCTTTGGTCCGTCGAAGCCGGCTTCAGTGGCGGTCGTCAACAGCAATGTCGACATCATGGATTGGCATGGCACGCGCGGCTGTCGCGATCATGGCCTATTGGTTCAGGCCATCGTTGCGCAATTGCAGCATGCGTTCGACGGTGGCGAACCGGTCGGCCTGCTCACCCACCATCTCGTACATGATGAATCGGCCTGGCTTTTCCTCGAACGGCTGTTCACAGTCGCCGCACAGACCGAAGCCTGCGCCTGGCTTCCGATCAGGGCATTGATCGGGCGCAGCGCCGGTACAGCAAATCCAGGAAAAATGTGAGCGGTTTTCTGTCCGGAACCGCGTCAAACAACAAGATAGAGCAAAATAACTCAGCGCTTCTTGTGCAATGAAACTGGAAACGTGAGCGTCTGGCCGTCCCGCGCGGCAAAGGCGCCGGCAAACCTGTCTTTGGCCAGTTTCTCCATCGCGTCCAGTTCCTCATCGGTGCGTGCCGGATCGTGGTGAAACAGCGCAAGCCCCCGCGCACCGGCAGCCTCACAGAGCTTGACGCCCTGTTGCCATGTCGAGTGCCCGTTGCCGCGGCGATGTTCCATTTCCTCCTCGGTGTAGGTGCAATCGTAAATGACGAGGTCGGCATCTTCGATCAAGCCGAGCACCGCCTGGTCGAGTTTGCCCGGCTCGTGCTCAGTATCCGTGATCACCGCCACGACGCGTCCGCCCCATTCGACCCGGTAGCCTATGCAGCCGCCCGGATGAAGAAGGCTGGCGGTTCGCACCACAACCCCCTCGCGCGGCCGAAGCACGTCTCCGGAAGCAAAATCGTGACAGTCGAGCCTTGCCTTGCAGATATCCAGTTTCACCGGGAACCATGGCGGCCGCATGAACTCATCGATCATCTGCCGGGTCGTCATGCGCCCTGCAAGATGCCCGGACCAAAGCGCAACCTTAACGCTGCGGTCATAGATCGGCGCAAAAGCCGGCAGCCCGATAATGTGATCGTAGTGGCAATGGGTGAAAAGCAGATCGAAATCGGTCACGCCTGACGCCCGAAGCGCTCTCCCGGCAGGCCGTAGTCCAGAGCCCGCGTCGAACAGAAGCGTATGCTTGCCGCATCGCATCTCAATGCAGATTGTATTGCCGCCGTAGCGAGCGAATTCTGGTCCCGATACCGAGATGCTGCCGCGCACGCCCCAAAACCTGACCAGGAAATCCATGCTGCTCCTTCGGCCCGTCGTAGCCAAACAAACTGCTGCTAGGCGTTTCGTGCGTCGATCAGATCCGCGGTCGTATGGCTTAGCCGATCGGCAAGAACCCGCAATATCTCGATGGTCATCTCCGGGAACTCCTTCATAAGCCTCAGGAAATGATCCTTGTTGATTTTCAAGGCTTCCAGCGGACTTGCCGCCCTGACGGTCGCAGTGCGGGAGCTGTTGCACAATATCGCGATCTCGCCAACAATCGAATTCGGCGCCAGTTCTGCAACTTTTATTGGTCCGCTATCGGAATCGACCAGAATATCCGCCGTGCCTGAAAGGATAACATAGGCGGCGTCTCCCTCGTCGCCCTGCCGGAAAAGGATTTGGCCGGCGCTGTAGCTCACCCGATCGGACGTAAATGCAAGCAGCTTGAGCTTTGTCGCTTCGATGCCGGAGAACAAGGGAACGCGCTGCAGCATTCCAACTTCATCCTTGAGCAGCATTGTCGCAACCCTTCTCAAATTCGCGTTTGCCAGATGAGAGCAACCGACGCCCAGACAGAGTGAATTCTGTTTCCGCAATGGCGGGTCGAACCATGCGAAAGATGGCGAGCCCGCAGTCGAGCCAGCGGCCCGACAAAATGGGCGTCCGCCAGCCGGCAACGCGGAGAGCCGGGTGATTTGCGCAAAATCCTTCGGGTTTTCGGCGCAGATGTGGTCCCGCTGCGCTTTTCGCCGAATTCCTTGATCTTGCAGCAAATTCCCAGCGGCAGAATTTTCCCATCCGAATGACCGTTGCTTCTACGACAGCAGTTCCTTGAAGATACTCTTCCCTGCCAAAAGTGTCTCGTGCGTTCCGTCTTCCACCAATTGGCCCGAGTCGAAGACGATAACGCGATCGAACATCATCCCCATTGCCGGATTCGTCACGACCCACACGATTGCCGGCGAATGGCCGTCGCACCTGGCTTCCTCGAGCACGTTCCGCAGCACCTTGTCCTGCACACGCTGGTCGAGCGCCGACAGCGGCCGGTTGAGAATGAGAAAATCAGGACGCTTGAGCAGGGCCCGGGCAACATCGAGCTTCTGTCGCTGTCCAGCGGTCAGCCGCCTGCCGCCGGCGCCGACGTTGAAGTCCAGGCCGACATCCAGAAGTTCGGAATAAAGCCCCAGTTCGTCAAGAATGTCATAGACGATGGAGCGTATGCGGTCCGGCGCGTCGGGATGGTTGTTGCCCACGCGCCCGAACAGGACGTTATCCATGACGGTGGCCGCGGCAATGTATTTGTCGGGATCGTACCGTTCGATCGCATTTTGCAGCTCGGGCGGCAGGTTCTCATAGAACCGGTTGCGTGCAGCGACGATCTTGCTCATCAGCTCGTCGCTCAGCAGGCCGAATCGATGCCGGGGCTCGATATAGGCAAAGCTCAAGGTGACGATCATGGCACGGTCGCTCTCCGAGACCGCCTCGTAGGGGCGGTTCTTGAGCCGTTGCAGCAAGCTTTCGTAGGCGGGTATCTCCTCGGCGCTCATGAAGGCGAGCTGCTGGAAGAAGTGATGATCGGGCGGCAAGTCGGCGAACAACTCGATCGCCTGTTCTGCGATCTCCATGCCCATTTCGTAGAGGATGCGATCGAGGCCGGCTTCCCTCAGCACAGAAGCGAAATAGGAATTGCCCGCTAGAGCCTTGTCGGCCAGTTCCGGGCCGGCGGCAGCACCGAAGAGCAGGTTTTGGCCGATGCTTGCTTCCTTGTTGTAGGCACCCGGTTCGAAAGGAACCACCAGTCCGCTCAGCCCTTCCTGTTCCAGCCGGGTTCGCAGTGCCGTACGCAGTTCGACGATCCGGCTGGCGAGTTCCGTGTGACGCGTGAGGTCAGCCGATGAGCGCAAGCCAAGATCCAGAATGTCGCGCGACAGAACAACCGCGTCGAGCACCCGGCGCACCGCTTCAAAGAGGTCCTGCTGGCCGGTGGCGCCGGCGGCAGCATAGTCGATCCAGTCGCTGTTGATGTCGATATCCGGATTACCCGACCGGCGCGCCTCGTGCATGTTCCAGCGGTGCTGGTCTGCCGCAGAACCGTCATACGACACCGGTTTGAGCGGCGCATGCTTCAACCCGTAGAGCAGATTATCGCGCAGGCTTGCATGGAACAGGAAAACGTCGGATGAGGCATAGGACATGCGCCGGCCGGTCACCGCTTCGGGGAGTTCAAGCAGGTCGTCGGCGCCCGAAGCGACCTTTCCGCTGTCCGGCCAGCTCAGCCGCGCGAAGGCTTCTGCAAGCGCCTCCGCTCCACCCGTTCCGGTACTGACCAGCGCCACCGTCTCACCCGGCTTGACCTGGAGGGAGATACGGTCGAGGAGCATTGCACCGCCATCGTCTGCGATGGACAGATTGATCGCCGACAGGGGGTTGGTCATCGGAGCGGGAGCGTCGATCGTCAATGCCCCAATTGTCGGCGCGATGAGATCCTCGACGGTGAATTGTTCAACGACCTGCTGATATTTGACTTGGACGTCCTGCCGGGCCTGATCCCAGTCGATCAGTTCCTTCATCGGTCCGGGCAGGTCCTTGTAGGCGCTGATCACGGCCACGAGCTGGCCGACGTCCAGCCGCCCCTGGATGACCAGGTAGCCGCCGATCATGTAGAATAAAAAGGGCGTGACCTGCGCGAGAAAATTGTTGAGGAACTTTACCATGAATTTCCACTGGTAAAGATCGAAGCGGATCTTGAAGATGAGCCCGAGCCGGGCAGCAATGTCGGCGCGTTCGTAATTTGAAGTATCGTGGACGTGAACCGCGCCGATGCCGTCGACGATTTCCCCAACCCGGCCCGAGAGCGCGCGCGCCGTCAGCTGCCGTTCGCGCCCCAGCACGATCAGCCGCCGCCGCATTCGCGGGATGAGCACGATCTGAATCACAACGATCACGCCCGCTATCATCCCGAGCCAGACGTTCTGGACCATGATGAACAGCATGGCCGTCAGCGCCTGGCCGCCGAGCAGCACCGGCTGCAGGAAGGCATCGCCGATGAAGCCGCCCAGCGGCTCCACCTCGTCCTTCACCATGGTCGCCACTTCGGCGGATTTCACCCGTTTGAAGTAAATCGGCGGAAACCGCAGCACACGATCGACCAGATCGAAGCGGATGCGCCGGAGCATGCGTTCGCCGAGCCGGCCCTTGTAGGTGTTGATGTAGAGTTTGAACAGGCCGTTGATGACGACCAGCAAGAGGAACACAACGCTCAGGGCAAACAGCGTCTGCGTGCGGTCGAGCTGAAAACCGGAGAAGAACTGGACCTCTCCAACCAACGGCAGGTCATAGTGTAGCCTCATGAATGCCTGGGTCGCGCCCGGCTGCTCGAAGCCCTTGCCCTGAATTGGGCCGTTGACGATCAGCTTCGGCAGGTCGAAGGATATGAAATACGGGATCATCGAAAGCAGGACGATCATCAATATCCAGACCTGCTGCTTTTTGGTGTGCGTCCAGATATAGCGGGCTAGGCTTGGTTCCATATGCGACCGTGGATCCTTCATTTGGAAGGTTGCCGGGTGTAAAAGCAGCTGTCCGCGAATGGCCTATCGGCAATTTCCGCGTCGCCGCCGACAAGATCCGGCGCATGGTCGACGACAGCGACATGGGTATCGTTGATCAGCGAAGTCATCGGCTGGCCAAACGGTCCGCGGCTTCCGCGAGGTTTGGGCGAATAGCCGGGCGGCACGGGGCCGCGGCTGCGCGGCTGGTGCCGGCGGATGGACGCCAATGGTCCGGACAGACGCAACAGGCTCTCTCCCGCACGGGCAATGGCGAAGCGACTTGCCGCAAAATCACGTCCGCGAAATCAAACAGCCTCGCGCGAGGGCAAGATTGCGTTGTGCCGCCCGAAATCCCAACATACAAGACGAATATGATGGATGTCGCGCAACCACGCAATGCCGGCATGGACTGGCACGAGCAAGCCTTGGACCTCACGCGTGGAATTGCTGCCTATGTCAGCTGCCCTCTCGTGGCAGGACTGGCGCGCGTCATCGCCAAGCACCCGCAGGCCGACATCGCCAACGCCTTCAACCACAAGCAGGTCGCCTGCAAGATGTGGGCGCTCGACGGGCTGTTCGACAGTTGCGGCGGCCGGTTCGGGCGCATATGGGTTCTGGGTGGATGGTACGGCGTATTGCCGGCAATGCTTTTCAACGACACCCGCTTCGACATCGCGGCGATCGATAGCATCGACATCGATCCCGAAGTCGCTCCGGTCGCCCGGACCCTCAACCGGGAAGCCGGCGACCGGTTCCAGGCGCTGACGGCCGACATGTACGCGCTCGATTATGCGACCGGACGGCCCGACCTGGCAGTCAATACCAGCTGCGAACACATAGCCGATCTGCGTGCCTGGCTTGCCCTGCTTCCGCAGGGCACGAATGTGCTGCTGCAATCGAACGACTATTTCAGCGAGCCGACGCACATCAACTGCGTCGCTTCGCTTGCAGCCTTCGAAGCAATGGCGGCGCTACGGGAGGTGCGGTTTTCCGGCGAACTGCCGACAAAGAATTATACGCGCTTCATGCTGATTGGAGCCGTTTGATGCATTAATGCATGTCGCTCAGAAGTGTGCGCGGTCCTGAGACAACGACATGCGTGAAGACAAGGAGTTGAAGCGCGCCGCATGAATCTCACCAGACCGCGACGCGCGCTAACACCTTGTCGCGATCACTGAACTTTTCCGAAACCAAGCCCCTCCTTCCGGGACCATCTTCGATATTGCTCGCGCAGGATTTGCGCCGAACGAGGCCCGCCTTCCAGGTCGAGGCGATGCGCGGCTGGCGCAGGTCCCAGAAGCGCCTGTGCGATCGTTTGGGCCAAACCTTCAGGCGTCAGATCCTTTTCCATCAGCACGGTTGCAAGACCGAGTTCTTCAAGCATCAGCGCGCGAACCGTCTGTTCGGTTTCGGCGCCGGCTGCAAACGGAACGAGCAGGGAGCGACAACCGGCGCGCAGGATATCGCAAACGGTGTTGTAGCCCGCCTGCGAGACTGACAGGCGGGCGCCGGTCAGCAGGCTGGCGAAATCGGCGCGGAAGCGGAAGATGGACAGACCCGGCGTGGCATTGCGCGCGATCACGTCAAACTCGTCTTTCGGCAGGTTTGGGCCGGTGATCAAACACCATTTCCAGGCATTGTTGGCATTGTGCGCCGCCGCGATGGTGGACGTGACAAGGCTTTTCCCCGCAGCCCCGCCGCCAACCGACACCAGGACGTCGAAGCGCTCGGAGGCCGCGGACGGTGGCGGCGCAGCAACGAGCCCTGTGTAGGCAACCTCGGCCCTGATCGCCCCAGCCAGTGGAAACGTCCTGTCGATGGTTGCGAAAGCCGGATCGCCGTGGACCATGACAAGGTCGAAATGCCTGTTGATGAGATCGACCGTTTCCTCGTTTCGGCCCGGCTTGACGCGGTCCTGAAGGATATCACGGACGGACGTCGCCAGCAGCGGCTTGGGCAACGTCGCGTCGATGGCCTCGATCAGCGGCAAGAGTTCGAAATGCATCTGCCGGCGTCCAAATGGAAACGCTTCGACAATGACGATATCGGGCCTGCAATCCCGAAATGCCTGCAGCAGCATCTCTGAGCGGCATTTCTTGAAAGCTTCGTCGATGGGTTTGCCCTGGAGATCGACAAGTCCGGAAAAGCCCTCATCACCGGAGGTGACAGGCGGCAGGGCTACAGATTTCACACCCGATCCCGGAAACCCCGCGATCGGCGCTCCGCCGGTCACGACGGTGACGTCAAATCCGTCATCGACCAGAGCCGCCGCAATTCGGCTGGCGCGCGCCAGATGGCCGATACCGAGGAGGTGCTGGACGTAGAAGAAAACGCGAAGTCGCTTCATTCGGCGGGCCGCCACTCGCGCTCGAACAGTTCCTTGAGCTGTCCAATGCTTGCCATATGATCGAAATTGCCGCGCACGCGCCGCTCTGCGGCGTCGCCCAGGCGGGCGCGCAACACGGGATCACGGATCAGATGCTCCAGCGCCTGTGCCAGGGCAATCGGGTCTTCCGTCGGAACCAGCAGCCCAGTTTCATTCGCCGACAAAAGCTCCGGCACGCCGGAAATGTCGGTCGACACGCAGGCCAGCCGCTGGCTGGCCGCCTCCACCAGAACGTTCGGCAGGCCGTCCCGGTCACCGTTCGCGGTGATCCTGCAGGCCAGGGCGAAGATGTCGGCGCGGCGGTAGTGCTGAAGCACCTCCTCCTGCGCCAGCGCCCCCTTCCACGAGACGCGACCATCCAGGCCGAGCTTCTGCGCCAACGCCTTGAGCCGCTCCATCTGCTCGCCGCCGCCGATATGCTCGAAACGCCACGCCAAATCGCCAGGCAAGAGAGCAAGGGCCTCCAGCAGGGTATCGTAACCTTTCTTTTCAACGGCGCGCCCGACACTCAGAACGACAACCGGTTCGTTCGGCGCCGAGCCGTCATGCTGTTTGCGCGCTTCGCTGAAACTGCCGAAGCGATCGAGATCCAACCCATGATAGCTCAGATGCACAGGCGACTTGCCGTTGGCGAGCTCTTTCAGGCGCTCGAAGCCGGTTTTCGTGCAAGTGACCGTCCAGCGCGCCGACGAAAGCTTGCCGGCCAGATCCCAATCCGCCGAAGTCCAGATGTCCTTGGCATGG
Organism: Mesorhizobium sp. M3A.F.Ca.ET.175.01.1.1; assembly: GCF_004791945.1. Lineage (NCBI taxonomy): Bacteria > Pseudomonadati > Pseudomonadota > Alphaproteobacteria > Hyphomicrobiales > Phyllobacteriaceae > Mesorhizobium > Mesorhizobium sp. M3A.F.Ca.ET.175.01.1.1. The sequence goes on from NZ_SRTP01000002.1 coordinate 153,399, forward strand.
GCCGAGCAACTCCAGGGCAGGCCACGAAGCTGGCTGGCATAGCGTGTCACCGACGCCGGTGTGTGCGCGAAATGTGCATGCAGCCAGGCCCCGTCTTCCGGCCATTCGGCCGCCAGCACCAGCGCCTGTCCGAAGCGGCGCACGCGGTTGCGGGTAAAGTCACGGGGGACATCGATAGCCAGCGATCCGAGCGCGCGCCAGAATCCCGGCCTCAGCAGACAAGCACACAGCGAGCGAAGCACGCGCAGCGGCTCTTCATGCAGATATTCCGGCAGATAGTGGACGGGCGCTTTGATCTCGTCATGCACAGGGTGGCGTTTTGTGTCGGTCGGCCGCCTGAGCGCGACAAGCACCAGATCGAATCCGGCGCGCTCCAGTCCGAGCAGCTCCTGCGCGATGAAGGTTTCAGACAGACGCGGGTAGCCCTTCAGAACCACGACTATCTTGCGACGTTGCAACTCAGTTCATGCCTTCAATGACCGAAAGGTGATGGCCGGCGCGCCGGTCGAGCAGATCCGCGACGATTTCGGAAATGTGAGGCAGCCCTTCCAGCGTCAGGTGCGGATTGCTCTGCGATGGGCGGCGCCGGTCTGGCAGCACCTTCAGTGTATCGGCAAATCGCTGGTAATCCGCGGCTTCCTCCGGCAAAAGCATCTCGATGAGGCCGAGTTCGGCTGCGCGCCGCGCACGGATCAGTTGTTCCTCGCGGGGCTCGACGCGCGGCACGATCAGCGCCGGCTTGTCGAAGGACAGTATCTCGCAATAGGTGTTGTAACCGCCCATCGCCACTACCGCCCGGGCGCCGGCGATCAGCTCTTCCATGCGGTTGTCGAAGTCGATGATCTTGATATAGGGGATCTTGGCCCCCTTCTTGCGCAGCTTGTTGCGCTTGCGCGCCGGCATGTAGGGCCCAAGCACGATCAACGCCCTGTGCTGCAATTGCGAATCCTGCTGGTAGGCGTCGATGACGTTGTGGATCAGTTCGGCGCCGTCACCGCCGCCACCCGTGGTGACGAGGATATAGTCGCCCTCGGGCCGGTGGCCGGGCAATTCGTTCTGCGGCAGGCTCCGTTGCAGGAAACCGACGAACTTCATCTTTGCCCTGACAGCCGGCGGCACATCCAGGCCGACCAGCGGATCATAGAAATCCGGTGGGCCATAGACCCACACCTTATCGTAGAACAGGCCTATCTTGCGCATCACGTCCCTGCGTTCCCACTCTGCTTCGAGCAGATGCGGCGCGTCCATCACCTCGCGCAGTCCAAGCACGAGCGTGGTACCCCGCGTCTTGAGGTAGGACAGCGTGTCCTCGATCTCACCGCGCAGGCCGAGCGGTTCCTTGTCGACGATGAAGATATCGGGCCGAAAGGTCTCGGCTGTGTGGCGGATGATCGACTGGCGCATCCTTAGCGTCTCATGCAGATCGATATCCTTTTCGAGCGAGGTGTATTCGCCGTTGCGCAACTTGATGACGCTGGGGATCTTCACGAAGTCGACGCGGGCGCGGTAGTCGAAGGCGCCCGCGATGGTCGCACCCGAAATGATAAGCACCTGAAGTCCGTGGAAATCCTCGACCAGCGAATGCGCGATCGTCCGGCAGCGCTGCAAATGGCCGAGCCCGAACGTGTCGTGGCTGTACATGAGAATTCGAGCGTCTTGGACGTGCTGGGTCATTGTTGAACGTCTTTCCGAACTCTCGCCTGACACCATGCTCGCTGGTCTACCGCCTGTTGTGAAACATGAGGGCGCATTTTTCAAATTGTATTACCGAAGAGGTTCATGGCGGACGTCGTGAGGATGCCTCTGCTGGGCTGCCTGCTTGCCGGTCGGTCGGGAAGAACCTGGAGGCCTAGGGCGGGGTCGGAGTGCCGCCCTGCCCCCGGCGGCTAATCGAACCCGGCCCAGACTCGGAACAAAGAGGACTTGCGCGGCAACACCGGTTTCTTCAAGGTGAAGCAACAATGGACATAGATGTCGTTGCTTGCCGATTGACCGGAAGGCTAACAGCACGATGCCGCTCATGATTCAACGATGGGCAGTCACGAGCCTGGCACGAGGTCCCGGACGTCTGGCGGCGATGTTGGTCCTGATTGCCAGGCTGCTCATCATAGGCATCGCCCTCTTGTTGGCCGGTCCGGCAAAGGCGCAAGCGCCGGCGCCGGTCCCACCCGAAAGGGTCAAGCAGCTATTCGACCTTCTCGACGATCGGTCGGTGAAGGCCTGGGTGGCTGAACAACGAGACCGGGCCGCCGGGACAACGGGGGCCAAGGCAGCAGCTTCGCCGGCCGGCGCATCGTCCGATGCAGTCGCCCCAGGCCAGATGAATACGATGGCATCCTCGACGCTCGATCGGATCAGGCATCATATCGAAAGGATCGTGCGAACCTTGCCCTTGCTGCCCGACCAGTTCGCGCGCGTTCGGGCGGAGACCATGCAGGATATGTCCGGCAGACGGCCTGCCGGCGTATTGATGGTGATTGCGATCTTCATCGCCGCCGGTCTGGCCCTCACTTGGGCAACATACAAGTTCACCGATCCATTTCGTCTTTGGGTCAGCGCGCAACCGAAGGATACGCCCATTGGGCGAGCCAAGAAGATTGGCGGTCGCACGCTTTATTCCAGCTTGCTGATCGTCTCCTTCGCATTGGGCAGCGCCGGCGCGTTCATGTTGTTCGACTGGCCAATGCTGATCCGCGAGATTGTGCTGACATTTCTGATCGCTGCAGTCGTGACATGGGGTGTGCGCATGTATCTGACGGCCCTACTCGTCCCTTCCTTCCTAAAGGTCGAGAACGCCGTCGAGGTTCGTGCCTTGCCGATCACCAACGACGCGGCTGACCATTGGACCTATTGGCTATCCTGGATCGTCGGCGTCTTCGCCTTCTTCGCCGCCGCGTTTATCCTCTTGCCGGGTCTCGGCATCGATCAGGACGGAATGCTGGTCCTGTCGGTGGGCGCCGATCTCGCCCTGCTGTTGCTCTTTCTGCTTGCCGTTTGGCGCCGGCCGAGAACACGGCGGGACGGTGCGCGCCAAAGCGGTCATACGGGAGCGACATGGCTATTGACTGCCTATTTCGTCGTCCTGTTCCTGCTGCGCATCGGCGGCCTTCATATATTGTTCTGGTTTGCTTTGGCCGCACTCTTCCTGCCGTTGGCAATCGTGCTGACGCAGCGCGGGGTTAATTTCGTCCTGCGGCCGGGTTCGGAAGATGTTGGCCGGCCTACGATCCCGGCGGTGACGATCGCTGTCATCGATCGCGGAATCCGGATGGTCTTGATCCTGGCGGCGGCCTACCTTCTCGCGCGCGTCTGGGGTCTGAACATGCAGTCCATGCAGGACAGCAACACGACGACCACGCTCATATTGCGCGGCTTGATCAATGTCGTGGTCATTGCCCTCGCGGCCGATTTCGGCTGGTCGATCATCAAAGCTTTGATCGAAAGAAAGCTGGGCATCGAGACGCCGCACGCGGTGATCGGCGACGAGGAGATGCCGATTGTCGATCCGCAGCAGGCGCGTCTGCACACGCTCTTGCCGATCATCCAAAACATTCTGCTCGCATTGATCGTCGTGATGGCGGTGCTGATGATGCTCGCCTCAATGGGTATCCAGATCGGCCCTCTGATCGCCGGCGCCGGCGTCGTTGGCGTCGCTGTGGGATTTGGGGCGCAAACCATAGTCAAGGACGTCATCTCGGGCATATTTTTTCTGCTCGATGATGCGTTTCGTGTTGGCGAATACATCTCGTCGGGCCGTTATGTGGGCACCGTGGAGAGCTTTTCGCTGCGCTCCGTGAAGCTGCGGCACCATCGTGGCTCGCTGTTCACCATCCCTTTCGGTGAACTCGGGGCAGTCCAGAACCAGAGCCGTGACTGGGTTACCGACAAATTCAACATCACCGTCGGCTATGACACCGATATCGACTTCGCTCGCAGGCTGATCAAGCGAATTGGCCTCGAACTGGCGGAAGATCCCGAGTTCAAACACTGGGTGCTCGAACCGATCAAGATGCAGGGCGTGCAGGAGTTCGGTGAGTACGGCATCGTATTGCGGGTCAAGGTCAAAACCATACCGGGAGGCGCCTTCGGTATGAAACGCAAATTCTATGTACGCCTCCGCCAGGTCTTCAAGGAGCAGGGCATCGAACTCCCATTCCCAACCGTCCAGATCCAGGGGCCGCTGAACCCGGCCGGGGCAGAGACTGCGTCCCCGGCGATCACGCCCGAATTGGTCGCCGTCGCGCAGTCGCACACCAATCGGCGCAGAAGAAGAGCCAGCACGACCGGAGTAGGAAAACCGTGACGGCTGCCGGTCACGGCCGCCTTGGCGCGCACAGCTTCAAACGTTAAGACGCCCTCTGACGCTGACGGTGTCTGAAAATTCGGCCGGCAGCATCCGGAGGTCCGTGACTTTCAAGCGGCGTTGGTCAAACACTCCGCGCCGATAGCCCACCGGCTGAAAAGTATCAGACGCCGCATATTCCCGCAGCGCGAACGAACGACAGCCAATGCCAACGGCACGTAGGCGCCGAGAGCAGTCATAAGCAGGAAGCCGCATGCCGACCTTGTCGCGCTGCCGATATCGCCGGATCGCACTGGCGAGCATCAAGCACTTGGCAATTCGCCCGGCGCTGCTTTCCCGAGGTTCCAACGGATTTGGCCCTTCCAGGGCGCCAGATCTGGGCATGATCTGAGCTTAGATCTGGTTTTAAGCTGGATAGTATATTACTCTTTTGAGTGGGGCTTGATTCAATTGAAATTCCAGGTGGATTGAATCAATTTGAAGTTGCAAACGATAGATAATGCCGGCCCCCATCTGGCTTCCGCGCTTCCACCGCCGATTGTCGTCATCAACACCGCTCACTCGGGCAGCCGACTTCTTGCTCGGGTGCTGATGGACGCTGGCGTATACATGGGCACGAACCTGAACGAGTCGCTCGATTGCCTGGAAATCCAGCCATTGGTGGAGCACGCGGTTCTCGCGTCACGAAACGGCGTGCCAGCCGGCCGCGAGCTCGACGACCCTCAAAGCCGTCGCTTGGCCGAACGCCATTTCGGCAATCACCTTCGTGACTTGGGTGCCGCGACCCGGTGGGGCTGGAAGCTGTGCGAAACGCTGCTGATCGTCCCCTTGATACGAAGGTATTTTCCGAAGGCGATTTTCATCCATCTGGTGCGGGACGGCCGCGATGTCGCGCTGAGCCCTTTTGTGGCGCCCAAAGCCGCGTTCTGGCGGAAGGTCTATTTCGGCAGTTCCGATCTCGACTCCTGGCACGGATATCCCATGACGCAGCGGGCCTATCGGGCTCGCGGCATGCTGTTTAACGCGCATCGGTGGCAATACCACGTCGATCTTGCCAGGGAGTTTTCTCAAACGCTCGGCGAACGCTATATCGAGGTCAAATACGAGGACTTGGTCCTGGACTATGAGGCTACCGTAAGTCGCCTGTTTGGCAGGCTTTCACTGTCTATGGCCCAGACCGGCAAGAAGCCCAGGCTGCCCACGTCTTCGATCGGCAAATGGCGCCAGCTCCCGCAGCGCGACCTCGATGCGCTGTGTGCCATCATGGAGCCAACGCTCTCCGAGGTCGGATACACGCAAGTCGGAGATATCCCGCCGGCTCGTCATGCAACGCTGCTGGAGAAGCTTGCCTACCGCCGGTATTTTTAGGCGTGTGAAACGGTTTTCCGTCCGGATTTGGCTTGAGACAAACAAGCCACCGCCCTGGGCGCCTGGCGAATGGCGACAGTTCTCCCGGCGCTCGATCAGTTCTGCTGGATGGAAATGCCCTTGTCGTCGATCTTGAGCTCGACGCCTTTCGGCCTTGTCTGCTCGCGATAGATGTAGACGCCAAGCGCGATGACCACGACCACGAGCGCGCCGATGATCAGGTAGAGTGCGTTCTGCTTCATGGCGCGTCTCCGATGTCCCTTTGCAAGGTCAGGCCTGCTTCACCAGTTTGATCAGCACCAGCAGGATCACCGCGCCGATCGTGGCGTGGACGATCGCGGCAAGGATGCCGCCGCCCACCGCAAAACCCAGCCTCGGGAACAGCCAGCCGGCGATCAGGGCGCCGACGATGCCGACCACGATGTTCCCGACCAGTCCAAAACCGAAACCCTTGACGATCAGGCCCGCAAGCCAGCCCGCGATCGCGCCGACGATGATGAAGAGGAGCAGACTTTCGACACCCATGCATGTCCCTCCGGTGAACGGCGACGGCGGAGACAAGCTCCGAATCAGCCATCGATTACAAGGGCTTCAGGCTAAAGCATGTCTCCCGAAAGTGGAAACCGGTTTCCGGACAAAGGGATTAGCAGATCAAAACCCAAGGCGCATCGAGCAATCGCGGCGTGCTCGGTGCATGTCGCCCGGAAGTGTGCAGCGGTTCTGGGGCAGCGACATGCATCAAAACAAGGACTTAAAGCGCGTCGCCGGAATCCCTTTCAGCGCGACGCGCTTTGGGCGAAAGTTGCGCGCCGGCGACGTCGTTCTTTTGGTCGTCACTCGTCGCCTGAAGCCGGCCGCCAGCTGGTCGGAACGACCTTCTTTTGGGTGTCGCTGTCGATGTAGACCCACCATCCGCCGTCGCGATACTGCGCGATCGATTCGTTGACCACGCCGTCGCTGTCCTTCCACAGGACGGTGACCTTCGAGCCGTCCTTCGGCGCGCTTTCGATCGGTTTGCGCTCTGCCATCTCGACTCTCCCTTGGACCGGCAGGAACGCCCCTCGACGCGCCCGGTTCCGTCAGCTGTGCGCGAAGATGTCTTCTTCCGCCCAGCCCATCAGGTCGAGCTTGGCCCGTGTCGGCAGGAAACGGAAGCAGGCGTCGGCCTCTTCGGTGCGGCCCTCGCGCGCCAGCCGTGCGGCCAGCGCCTCGCGCAGCCGGTGCAGGTAGAGCACGTCCGAGGCGGCATATTCGAGCTGTTCCGGCGACAGCGTTTCCGCCGCCCAGTCCGAGGACTGCTGCGCCTTCGACAGCCCGATGCCGAGCAACTCGTTGCAGATATCCTTCAACCCATGCCGGTCGGTATAGGTGCGCGTCAGACGCGACGCGATCTTGGTGCAGAACACCGGCTCGGCCATGACGCCGAAGCTCTGGTAGAGCACGGCGATATCGAAGCGGCCATAGTGGAACAGCTTGGTGATGGCATGGTTGCGGAGCAGGCTGACGAGATTGGGCGCCTCGCGCTGCCCCGGCGCGATCTGGATGACATCGGCGCTGCTGTCGCCGGGTGAGATCTGCACCACGCAGAGCCGGTCGCGATGCGGGTTGAGACCCAAGGTTTCCGTGTCGATGGCCACCGCCCCGACATCGTAGCGGGACAGATCCGGCAGATCATTCTTGTGGAAACGGATATCGGTCATCTTTCTCTCCGGTCCGCAACCGCAACGCCAGACATCCGTGGGATGCGCAAGCGGCGTTGCGCTGATAATCCGTCCTTGCCGTGATCAGCGCAAAAATCAACAGAAAGTTGCTTCTGAGCTTCGCGTGGTGATGAGGTCAGCGGGTCAGCGCATCGAGAATACGGGCCCAGGAGCGCTGCCCCTTGTGGAAGGAGGTCAGCTCGTATTTCTCGTTCGGCGAATGGATACGGTCGTCGTCGAGGCCGAAGCCGACCAGCAGCGATTCCATGCCCAGATAGGTCTGGAAGTCGCCGACCACCGGGATCGACCCGCCGCCGCCGGTGGTCACCGCCTGCTTCTCCCATTCGTCGGACAGCGCGTCCTTGGCCTTGGCCAGGAACGGTGAGTCGTAGGAGAGCTGAATCGCCGGCGAGCCGCCATGCGGATGGAATTCGACCGAGCAATCGGCCGGGATGCGTTCGCGCACGAAAGTCTGGAACGCGGCACGGATTTTCTTCGGATCCTGCTTGTGGACAAGCCGGAACGACACCTTGGCCGAGGCTTCCGCCGCGATCACCGTCTTGAATCCCTTGCCGGTGTAGCCGCCGATGATGCCGTTGAACTCCGCCGTCGGCCGCGCCCAGGTGAGTTCCAGCACCGAACGGCCCTTTTCACCGGCGGGAATGGAAAGCCCGACCGGTCCAAGGAAGGTCTCGGCGGTTTCGCCCAGCCCCTCCCAGGACTTCAGCACCTGCGAAGGCGTCTCCTCGACGCCGTCATAGAAGCCGGGGATGGTGACGCGGCCGTCCTCGTCGTGGACCTCGGCGAGAATCCTGGCGAGGATGCGGATCGGATTGGCGGCCGGGCCGCCATAGAGACCGGAATGCAGGTCGCGGCTGGCCGCCTTGACGGTGATCTCCTCGCCGACCATGCCGCGCAGCGAGACACAAATGGAAGGCGTCTCGCGGTCCCACATGCTGGTGTCGCAGACCAGCGCGAAATCAGCCTTGAGCTCGGCGGCGTTCGCTGCGAGGAACGGTTTCAGCGACGGCGAACCGGATTCCTCCTCGCCTTCGAAAAGGATGGTGACGCGACAAGGCAGATCGCCATGCACCTGCTTCCAGGCGCGGCAGGCCTCGACGAAGGTCATCAGCTGCCCCTTGTCGTCGGCGGAGCCGCGCCCGGCGATCACCTTGCGGCCGGGCTCGATCTCCTTGATCGACGGCGCGAACGGATCGCTCTCCCAAAGCTCGATCGGATCGACCGGCTGCACGTCGTAGTGGCCGTAGAACAGCACATGCGGCGCCCCCGCGGGTCCCTCGTGATGCGCAACCACCATCGGATGTCCGGGCGTGTCGCGAACGCTGGCGTCGAAGCCGATCGCCTTCAGTTCTGCGACCAGCCAATCGGCGGCCTTGCGGCAATCGGCGCTATAGGCGGGATCGGTGGAGATCGACCTGATGCCGAGCAGGCCGAGAAGCCGCGCCAAGCTCTGGTCGAGATTCTGGTCGAGGCGATCGAGGACGGGGGAGATTCTGGACATGCCGAAGCCTTTCGATTTTTGGGCGAACCCTAAAGGGCCGCGCCGAAAAGGCAAAGCCGCGATCGTTGGACCAAGGGACGGAATTCCTGCCGACGGGCAAAAAAGAACCGCCGTGGTGGAGGGGGAACCACGGCGGTCTTTACTCGAAACGTTGCGGCAGCCCGGAGAGGGGGGATAGGCTGCCGCAGTTTGCCCGGTATAGGCGGGGGACGGGCCTTGCTCCGGACTTCGGCGAAAACTGCCGATGACGTGTATTTGGGTCTGTGAACATGGCGATTCAAGGGCACGAAGATTACACTTTTGTAACATACCCGTGAGCGGCCGATTCCACCTGCCGGGGCGATGTCAGGGTGTTGCTGGAACCGGTGGGTTGCACCGCCTTTGGCATGGACCGCGAAGCTGTGCCGCGCTATCCCTGCCGGCATGAAAAAAGGCGATCATCTCTTCCTCGTCGACGGCTCCGGCTACATCTTCCGCGCCTACCACGCCCTGCCGCCGCTCAACCGCAAGTCGGACGGCCTGCCGACCAGCGCCGTCCTCGGCTTCTGCAACATGGTGTGGAAGCTGATGCAGGATGCCCGCAATACCAATGTAGGCATCGTGCCGACCCACTTCGCCGTCATCTTCGACTATTCGGCGAAGACCTTCCGCAGCGATCTGTATCCCGAATACAAGGCCAACCGCTCGGCGCCGCCGGAGGACCTCATTCCGCAATTCGGTCTGATCCGGCAAGCCACCGCGGCATTCAACCTGCCCTGCATCGAGATGGAGGGTTTCGAGGCCGACGACATCATCGCCACCTATTGCCGGCTGGCCTGCGAAGCCGAGGCTGACACCACCATCATCTCCTCCGACAAGGACCTGATGCAGCTCGTCGGCCCGACGGTCGGCATGTACGACCCGATGAAGGACCGTCAGATCGGCATTCCCGAGGTGATCGAGAAATGGGGCGTGCCGCCGGAGAAGATGATCGACCTGCAGGCGCTGACCGGCGACTCCGTCGACAATGTTCCGGGCGTGCCCGGCATCGGGCCGAAAACGGCCGCGCAGCTCCTGGAGCAGTTCGGCGACCTCGACGGCCTGCTCGCGCGGGCCTCGGAGATCAAGCAGGAGAAGCGACGCGAGACCATCATCGCCAATGCCGACAAGGCGCGCATCTCGCGGCAGCTGGTGACACTGAAGAACGACGTGCCGCTGAAAGAGGGCCTCGACGAGTTGGTGCTCCATGCGCCGGACGGGCCGAAGCTGATCGGCTTTCTCAAAACCATGGAGTTCACCACGCTGACCCGCCGCGTCGGGGAAGCGACCGCAACCGAGATCGGTGACGTGCAGGCTTCGGCTGTGACCATCGAGCGCGCGGATACCGCGCACGGCCCCGATGTCGGGGCGGGTGCGCCGCCGGCAAGACCAGCCGCGCCCGGCTCGAACGGCACTGGAACAACTGCAAGACCCGCCGTCAGGGGTGAGGATGCGCCGCCGCAGGGCGATACCCCTTCCCTGCTCTCGGCGCTGCGGCTGGAGGCGGCGTCGGCCCATAAGATCGACTCCTCCACCTATGTCGCCATCCGGGATACGGACACGCTGAAGGCCTGGATAGCCGAGGCAAGAGAGGGCGGCCTGCTTGCCTTCGACGCCGAGACCTCCTCCTTCGACCCGATGCAGGCCGAGTTGATCGGTCTCTCCATGGCGACTGCACCCGGCCGCGCCGCCTACCTGCCGCTAACCCATGGCAGCGGCAGCGGCGACCTGCTTGGCGGCGGCCTGATGGCCGATCAGATCCCGGTCCGGGAAGCGCTGGCGCTGCTCAAGCCGCTGCTCGAGGACAGGTCTGTTCTCAAGATCGTGCAGGACATGAAATACGACATCGTCGTGATGAGCCGGCACGGTATCGAGGTCGCACCTTTCGACGACACGATGCTGATCTCCTATGTGCTCGATGCCGGCACCTCCGGCGGCCACGACCTCGCCTCGCTGTCGGAGAAGTGGCTGGGCCATGCCCCCGCCTCGAAGAAGGAGCTTGCCGGCTCGGGCAAGAACGCCGTCGGCTTCGACCAGGTCGATATAGGGCGGGCGACCGCCTATGCCGCCGAGCAGGCCGACATCACGCTGAGGCTCTGGCAGGTGCTGAAGCCGAGGCTCGCCGCCAAGGGACTGGTTTCGGTCTATGAGCGGCTGGAGCGGCCGCTGGTGCCCGTACTCGCCCGCATGGAGCAGCGCGGCATTTCGGTCGACAGGCAGATCCTGTCCAGGCTGTCGGGCGAGCTGGCGCAAGGGGCAGCGCGCGCCGAGGAGGAAATCTACGGCATCGTCGGCGAGCGCATCAACATCGGCTCGCCGAAGCAGCTCGGCGACATCCTGTTCGGCAAGATGGGTCTGCCGGGCGGCTCCAAGACCAAGACCGGCCAGTGGTCGACCTCGGCGCAGCTCCTGGAGGACCTCGCCGCCGAAGGCCACGAGCTGCCGCGCAAGATCGTCGATTGGCGCCAGCTCACGAAGCTGAAATCGACCTACACCGACGCGCTGCCCGGCTTCATCAATCCCGGCACCAATCGCGTGCACACCTCATACGCGCTCGCCGCGACGACAACGGGACGATTGTCGTCCTCCGATCCAAACCTGCAGAACATCCCGGTGCGCACCGCCGAGGGGCGCAAGATCAGGACCGCCTTCATCGCCGAAAGGGGCCACAAGCTGGTCTCGGCCGATTACAGCCAGATCGAGCTGCGCGTGCTGGCGCACGTTGCCGAGATCCCGCAGCTCAAGCAGGCCTTCGCCGACGGCGCCGACATCCATGCGATCACCGCCTCCGAGATGTTCAGCGTTCCGGTCGAAGGCATGCCTTCGGAGGTGCGCCGGCGCGCCAAGGCAATCAATTTCGGGATCATCTACGGCATCTCGGCCTTCGGCCTCGCCAACCAACTATCGATCCCGCGCGAGGAGGCAGGCGCCTACATCAAACGCTATTTCGAGCGCTTCCCGGGCATTCGCGACTATATCGAGGAAACCAAGGCCTATGCGCGCGAGCATGGCTTCGTCGAGACGATCTTCGGCCGCCGCATCCACTATCCGGAGATACGAGCCTCCAACCCGTCGATCCGCGCCTTCACCGAGCGCGCCTCGATCAACGCCCGGCTCCAGGGCACCGCCGCCGACATCATCCGCCGCGCCATGGTCCACATGGAGGAGGCGCTGGAAAAGGCGAAGCTCTCGGCCCGCATGCTCCTGCAGGTGCATGACGAACTGATCTTCGAGACGGTGGAGGCGGAGGTCGACGCGACGATTCCCGTTGTGCGCCGCGTGATGGAGAACGCGCCGATGCCGGCGGTCTCGATGTCGGTGCCGCTGCACGTCGATGCCCGCGCCGCCGACAATTGGGACGAGGCGCATTAGCCGGCATCCACGCCGGTAAGTGCGGCGAGATTCAGGTCAGGCCGAGTCGAAAAAGGCGGATTCCGAGACCGGAGCGGAGCGTACTTTTCGTACGTGAGCACCGGAAGCGCAGGAAGCCACCTTTTGCAGGCCGGCCTCACCTGAATATCGGCGTACTTATGCCGCTTCCGACCTGCACTTCGCGCAGACACCCCGAAACTCGATCACCGCCTTCTTGGCGGCAAATCCCGTCGAGCGCACCCACTCGTCCAGCCGGTGGTCGACGTCGTGGTCCGACATCTCCGTCACCTGGCCGCAGCTGTCGCAGATGGCGAAGGCGGTCATCGAATGGCTGTGGTCGTGCGGCTCGGCGCAGGCGACGAAGGAGTTGAGGCTTTCGAGCCGGTGCACGAAGCCCGACTTCACCAGCGTGTCTAAAGCGCGATAGACCTGCAGCGGCGCGCGGAAGCCCCGTTCGCGCAGCTGGTCGAGCAGCGTATAGGCGCTGAGCGGCCCGCTGGCCGCCTCGAGCTTCTCGAGCACGCACAGCTGGTTCTTGGTCAGCGCATCCCTTGCCGTCATCATCCCGTTCCGGTCATGGCGTCGTCCCGCGCGTCGATTGCGCACGCGAACGGTCTCGACTCCATGAGATAACGACGAACCGGCGTTTTTGCCACTGTTTCCGCAGCGCTCGCCGCCCTGGCGTCGGCCAGGCCCTACTTGCGCGGCGGCCCTTTGCGCTCGGCCGAAGCCGCCCACAGGTTGATATCGGCCTCGTGCGCATAGGTGTCGATCTCGGCGAGCTCGGCATCGCTGAAGTCGAGTGCCTTGAGCGCGCCGACGCAATCCTCGACCTGCTCCGGCTGGCTGGCGCCGATCAGCGCCGTAGTCACCCTGCCCCTGCGCAGCACCCAGGCCAGCGCCATCTGCGCCAGCGTCTGGCCGCGCCGGCCGGCGATGGCGTTGAGCGCCTCGATGTTGGCGATCGACTTGTCGTTGATGAAGGCCGGCCTGAGCGACTTGCCCTGGCTGGCGCGGCTGCCCTCGGGAATGCCACCGAGATATTTGTCGGTCAGCATGCCCTGCGCCAGCGGCGAGAAGACGATCGAGCCGATGCCGAGACCCTCCAGCGTGTCGAGCAGCCCGTCCTCCTCGACCCAGCGGTTGAGCAGGGAATAGCTCGGCTGGTGGATGAGGCAGGGCGTGCCGAGCTGCCTCAGAATGTCGGCCGCCTCGCGCGTACGCTGTGAATTGTAGGAGGATATGCCGGCATAGAGCGCCTTGCCGGAGCGCACGGCATGGTCGAGCGCGCCCATTGTTTCTTCCAGCGGCGTCTCGGGATCGAAGCGGTGGGAATAGAAGATGTCGACATAATCGAGCCCTATCCGCTTCAGGCTCTGGTCGAGGCTCGACAGCACATATTTGCGGCTGCCCCATTCGCCGTAAGGTCCGGCCCACATTTCATAGCCGGCCTTGGTGGAGATTATCAGCTCGTCGCGATAAGCGGCAAAGTCGGTGCGCATGATCTCGCCGAAGGCGATCTCGGCCGAGCCGGGCGGCGGGCCGTAATTATTGGCCAGGTCGAAATGCGTGATGCCGAGATCGAAGGCCTTGCGCACGATTGCCTGCTTGGTCTTGTGCGGCGTGTCGTTGCCGAAATTGTGCCAGAGCCCGAGCGAGATCGCCGGCAGCTTCAGACCGGACCGGCCGCAACGGTTATAGATCATCTTCTCGTAGCGGTTTTCGGCGGCGACATAGGGCATAGGGAATCCTCAGATCTGAACGGAGCGGGCCCAGCCGCGAAAGTTGCGCGCATAAACCACGCCCCACCCTTTACCTTCTCCCCGGCGGAAGGAGGAGAGGCAATCGGCAAATTATCGATAATCGCAGGAGGCTACTTCCCCGTGGCCATGAGCGCCTTTGCTTCCTTGATGCCAAGCGCTGCCGGCCGCTCGCATGTCGTCTGCATGGCGACGAACTTGCCGCTTTCGCCCGAGCGCAGGATGCCGGTCATCACGTCGACGGCGTGCAGCGCCAGTTCCATCGAGCAGCGATGCGGCCGCCCTTGCGCGATCGCGATCGCCATGTCGGCGAGGCCGGCGGTGCGGTAGTTGGCCAACATGCCCTGCGAATGCATGTCGTTCGGCACGGCGAAAGGGTGCTCCCATCTCGGTAGCTTCTTGACCGGCTTGGTGCCGTTTGTGAACCGCACCTCGCCGCCGAAGAAGTTCGGGTCCGGCACGAACACGGTGCCGAGCTCGCCATAGAGTTCCATCGGCGCATGGCCGTGGCTCCAGACGTCCCAGCTGGTGTTGAGCGTGATCACCGCGCCGTTCTCGAACTCGAGCAGGCCGTGGATGGTGGTCGGTGTGTTGACTGGGATCTTTTCACCCGCCCGCGGCTTGGAGCCGATGGTTCGCTCCTTGGCCGGCGTCGCCGCGAAGGCCGCCACTCGGCTGACCGGCCCGATCAGTTGGATCAGGTTGGTGATATAGTACGGGCCGATGTCGAGCACCGGACCGGCGCCCGGCTGGAAGAAGAAATCCGGATTGGGATGCCAGTGCTCCATGCCATGGCCCATCACGTGGCAGGTGCCGCTGGTGATCCTGCCGAGCTTGCCGTCATCGATGAGGCTGCGCACCAGCTGATGCGCTCCGCCGAGAAAGGTGTCGGGCGCCGAGCCGATGCGCAGGCCTTTCTTTTGCGCCCGCTTCTTCAGGTCGAGTCCTTCCTTGACCGACAACACGAAGGGCTTTTCGGAATAGACATGCTTGCCGGCGTCGAGCACCTGCTTCGACACCTCGTAATGCACCGCCGGGATCGTCAGATTGACGATGATGTCGATGTCGTCTGCCCTGAGCAGTTGGTCGACTGTCTCGGCGCGCAGCTTGAATTCCTTCGCGCGCGCCTTCGCTGCATCCATGTTGATGTCCGCGCAGGCGCGCATCTCGATACCGCGAAACAGCGGCGCCAGCGAGAAATACGCTCTTGAGATGTTGCCGCAGCCGATCACGCCGACGCCAAGTTTCCTTGCCATGTGTGGTGCTCCTAGTGGGTCTTGGCGGCTGCGATCGAGCGGCGGGCGAAACGCTCGATGTCGTTGGGGTTGTCCTGTTCCATCACGTAGTAGCTTGCGGCGCTCTTGGCGCGGAATGCCTTGATCAGGCCGGGCCAATCGATCGTGCCGTGGCCGACATCCGACCAGCCGTCCTCATCCAGTCCCTCGCCGGGCTTGGCGATGTCCTTGACATGGACGGCGACGATGCGCTTGCCGTGTTTTTCGATCCAGGGCAGCGGGTCGGCGCCGCCGCGCACCACCCAGGCGACATCCATCTCCCAGCCGATGTCCGGAGCGGCCGCCAGGATATGATCCTGTGGCAGCGAGCCATCGGCGAGCGCCTTGAATTCGAAATCGTGATTGTGCCAGGCAAATCCGTAGCCCGCCTTCTTGGCGGTCTCGCCGACCTTGGCCAGACGCTCGCCGAAGCCGCGCCAGCCGGCGGCATCGCTCGGCCGCGCATCAGGCATCAGATAAGGGCAGATCAAAAGGGTTATGCCGAGCGCGTCGGCTGTTCTGCGCACACCGTTGAAATCCTTCTCCAGCGCATCGATCGAGAAATGGCCGGTCGGCATGGCCAGCCCGTTCTTGTCGAGTTCGGCGCGGAAGCCCTTCGGGTCGTCATAGACGCCGCCGAAGCCTTCGACTTCCTTGTAGCCGAGCTCGCCGAGCATTTTCAGCACGTCCGTCCATGGTTGGAAGTTTCGGGCGCTGTAGAGTTGGAATGACCAGTTCATCTGTCTGTCCGTTCTGCTTGGGGTGGTTTGGAAGATCAAAGGCGGTTGCCGGTTTGAGCATCGAAGAGAGAGGCACGCATAGGATCGAAGCCGATGCTGGCCGTGTCCGCATTCTTGGGCGTGCGCTCGGAAGTCACGCGAACGGTGAAATTCTGCTTGGCCAGCTTCAGCCAGACCAGCGTGTCGGACCCCATCGGCTCGACGACCTCGACAGTCGCCGTCGCGGCGAACGGCCACCCAGTGCCGCTATTGAAAGCGACATGTTCGGGGCGGATGCCGAACACCGCCGGTCCCGGCGTCGGCTCCTTCTCGAAAACATAGGTTGCCAGCGGAATACGCACGTCCTCGACCGCGAAGGACCAGCCATCGCCGCTTTTTTCGAGCCTGCCATCGACGAAATTCATCGCCGGCGAGCCGAGAAAGCCGGCGACGAAGCGATTGACCGGGCGGTTGTAGATGGTCTGCGGCGCGTCGAGTTGCTGGATGACGCCGCCTTTCATCAGCGCGATGCGGTCGGCAAGCGTCATCGCTTCGATCTGGTCATGGGTGACGTAGATCATGGTGTTCTCGAGCTTGCGGTGCAGCAGCTTGATCTCGACGCGCAGCTCCGAGCGCAGCTTGGCGTCGAGGTTGGAGAGCGGCTCGTCGAACAGGAAGACGTCGACATCGCGCACCAGCGCCCGCCCGATGGCCACCCGCTGGCGCTGACCGCCGGAAAGCGCGGCCGGCTTGCGCTGCAGCAGCGGCTCGATCTGCAGGATCTCGGCCGCGCGCGCGATGCGTTTGGCGATCTCGTCCTTGGGCACGCCCGCGACGCGCAGGCCGAAGGAGAGGTTCTTCTCGACCGTCATTTGCGGGTAGAGCGCATAGGACTGGAACACCATGCCGATGCCGCGATCCTTCGGCTCTTCCCAGGTGACGTTCTTGCCCTTGATGAAGATGCGGCCCTCGGAGATGTCGAGCAGGCCGGCGATGCAGTTGAGCAAGGTGGACTTGCCGCAGCCGGACGGCCCGAGCAGCACGATGAACTCGCCCTCCGCGACATCCAAGTCGAGCGTTTGCAAAACGGTGACCGCGCCGAAATTGAGCGACAGATTCTGGATCGAAACGCTAGGATTGGCGATCGCTGCCATCGTCATCCTTTCACCGCGCCGGCGGCGATGCCGCGCACGAACAGCTTGCCGGAAATGAAGTAGACGATGAGGGGCACAAGGCCGGTCAGGATGGTGGCGGCCATGTTGACGTTGTACTCCTTCACGCCCTGCACGGAGTTGACGATGTTGTTGAGCTGCACCGTCATCGGATAGGTGTCGGGGCGGGTGTAGACGACGCCGAACAGGAAATCGTTCCAGATGCCGGTCACCTGCAGGATGATGGCGACGACGAAGATCGGCAGCGACATCGGCAGCATGATGCGCAGATAGATGCCCCAGAAGCCGGCGCCGTCGACGCGCGCCGCCCGGAACAGTTCCTCCGGCATCGACGTGAAGTAGTTGCGGAAGAGCAGCGTCAGGATCGGCATGCCGAAGATCGAATGCACGATCACCAGACCGGTCAGTGTCCCGTAGATGCCGATCTCGCGCAGGATGATGACGATCGGATAGATCATCACCTGATAGGGGATGAAGGCGCCGACGATGAGGATGATGAAGAAGGCATCGGCGCCCTTGAAGCGCCAGTTGGCCAAAGCGTAGCCGTTGACCGAGGCGATCGCGATCGACAGCAGCACCGACGGCACCGTAATGCGGACCGAGTTCCAGAAGCCGCGCGAAAGTCCGTCGCAATTGAGACCGGTGCAGGCCTGCGACCAAGCCTTCACCCAAGGCTCGAAGGTGATCTCCAGCGGCGGCGAAAAGATGTTGCCGAGGCGGATTTCGGGCATGCCCTTCAGCGAGGTGACGACCATCACGTAGAGCGGCAGAAGATAGTAGAGCGCCACGACGATGAGGGTGCCGTAGAGTAAGATGTTGCGCCGCGAGAGCACATGCCGCGGCTTTGGTCCGCTCGGCCCGACGGCTTGGCGCCCCAGCGCGTCCGCGTCCCTGGAGACAGCTACGTCAGCCACGTTTCCTGCCTCCGAACTCGAGATAGGCCCACGGCACGATGACGATGACCACGGATAGCAGCATCATGGTCGAGGCGGCAAAACCCTGCCCGAGGTTCTGAGCAAAGAACATGTAATCGTAAACGTATTTCGCCGGCACCTCGGAGGCGATGCCCGGGCCGCCGCTGGTCTGGGCCACGACGAGGTCATAGACCTTGACGATGCCGGCGGCGATGATCACCAGCGTCGTGATGAAGACCGGCCGCATCATCGGGATGACGATAAAGAGGTATGTCTTCCACATCGGTATGCCGTCCACCCGCGCCGCCTTCCAGATGTCCTCGTCGATTCCGCGCAGGCCGGCGAGCATCAGGCACATGATCAGCCCCGTGCCTTGCCAGAGTGCCGCGATCGAAATGCCGTAGATGACGATGCTGGAGTTGTAGAGCGGATCGAAGCTGAAGCTCGTCCAGCCGAGGTCTCGCACCACGCCCTGGATGCCGAAGTCCGGATTGAGCAGCCACTGCCAGACCAGGCCGGTGACGATGAAGGAGAGCGCGAACGGATAGAGGAAGATGGTGCGGAAGGTGTCCTCGAAGCGGATCTTTTGGTCGAGCAGGGCCGCCAGGATAAAGCCGATGACCAGCGAGAACACCAGCGAGATGACGCCGTAGATCAACAGGTTCTCGATCGAGACCAGCCAGCGCGGCGTCGCCCACAGCCGGTAATACTGGTCGAGCCCGACGAAGTTCAGCCGCGGCAGAAGCTTCGAATTGGTGAAGGAGTAGAGCACCGTCCAGGCCGTGCCGCCGACGAAGACCACGAGCGCGGTCAGGATCATCGGGATCGATGCGACTTTGGCATTGAGGTTGCGCAAAAGCTGGTTGGGGCGTTCGCTGTTGCTCATTCGGCAGCCGGGCTGAAACAATGAGGACATCATGCTCCCGACCCCGATTGGCAGGGCCGGGAGCCGGCGGGGGCGCCCGTGATCAGTCGGCCGAAGCGATGATGTCGGCGAAGCGCTTCTGCGCCTCCTCGAGCGTCATGTCGGGCTTGGCGAAGAATTCGGAGAACAGATCCTCCTTCTGCTTCTGGCTGTCCTGCGAGAGCAGCTGGTCCGTCCACGGGATCACCGCGCCTTTGGCGAGAATGGCCAGACCCTTCTTCATGCAGTCGTTCGCCGCGTTGACGTCGACGTCGCCGCGCACCGGCAGCGAGCCCTTCTTGAGGTTGAAGGCGACCTGCGTCTTCGGATCGAGCAGCGTCTCGGCCAGCACTTCCTGCGCCTTCGACTTCTCCGCGTCCTTGAGCAGCGGGAAGTAGAACGCATCGCCGCCGGTGGCGATGACCTCATTCAGGCCAAGGCCGGGCAGGCAGGTGTAGTCCTTGCCGGCGGCCTTGCCGGCGACCTGGAACTCGCCCTGCGCCCAGTCGCCCATGATCTGTCCACCGGCCTTGCCGGTGATGACCAGATTGGTCGCCTGGTTCCAATCCTGCACATTGGTGTTCTTGGCCATCTTGCGCGCATCGTCGGCTGCCTTGAACACTTTGGCGATCTCTGGGCCGGCCGCGAATTTGGCGTCCTTTTGCTGGTACACCTTCAGGAAGGCGTCGGTGCCGCCGACCGCGGCGAGCAGCACGTCGAATGCGCCCGATGCCTGCCAGGGCTGCCCGCCGACGGCGAGCGGGATGATGCCGGCCTTTTCCAGCGCCGGCGCGGCGGCGACGAATTCATTCCAGTCCTTCGGCATCGGCACGCCGGCCTTCTGGAAGGCATCGTTCGACAGCCAGAGCCATTGCCAGGAATGGATATTGACCGGCACGCAATAGATCTTGCCGCCGATCGTGCACGAGTCGAGCAGGCTCTTCGGCCGCACGACCTCCGTCCACTTGCCTTTCGTCGCGATGTCGGTGAGGTCGCGCATCAGCCCGGCCTGGACGAGTTCCTCCGCCTGACGGCCATGGTTGAACTGGGTGGCGCCCATTGGATCGCCGCCGGTGATACGGCTGATCATGATCGGCCGCGCCGTGCCGCCGGAACCGGCGATGGCGCCGTCGACCCAGTGATTGCCGGTCGCATCGAACGCCTTGGCGAGTTCCGCGACCGCCGCCGCTTCGCCGCCAGAAGTCCACCAGTGGGTGACTTCGAGATCGGTCGCGGCCGCCGGTCCGGCGACGTTTAGCGCGACCGTCGCGGCAAACGCGGCGGCCAGGAATTTGTATCGCATTTCGGTTCCTCCCAGAATCTGAAACGTTACAGATTTTCGATACGGCAAATGGTTGAGATAGGCAACCCTCGAATGAAACGGACATACGATTTTTTCGCGTTGCGAAGAAAATTCTTCCTCCAGGATGGCCCAGCTCTGCTCGAGTTAGCTCATTTGTGTCAAAATCCACCAGGAAGGAGACCGTCCTTGTGAATCCAGTGGGTTTCGCCGTGTTTCCAGCCTCTTGTCGCGACGATCAAGGCTGACCCTTCAGTCACGAGCGTTGGCAATCTGTAACGTTTCAGTATATTAAACCGTGGCGCGGGTTGAAGACCGCGATTGTCGGCTTGCGCGATTGCAGCTTGGCCTCGCGGCTGCTATGCGCCTGATGGGCGGGACAAATGGATAGACGGGCGACGAAGACGGACGGCGAGACGTCGGCCAAGGAACGGCCGACGCTGAAGACGCTTGCCTTCATGACGGGCCTCGGCGTCACCACAGTGTCGCGCGCGCTGAAGGACGCGCCCGAGATCGGCGCCGAAACCAGGCGTCGCGTGCAGCTCGTCGCCAAGCAGATCGGCTACCGGCCGAACCGCGCCGGCGTGCGGCTCAGAACCGGCAAGACCAACGTCATCAGCCTGGTGCTCAACACCGAGCACGAAATCATGAGCTTCGTCTCGGATATCATCTACGGCGTCTCCGAGGTGATCGCCGACACGCCCTATCATTTGATCGTCACGCCCTACTCGCGCTCGCAGGATCCGCTGGATCCGGTGCGCTATCTGGTCGAGACGGGTTCCGCCGACGGCGTCATCATTTCCCGCGCGCAGCCCAATGATCCGCGGGCCCGCTACATGCTGGAGCGCGGCATTCCCTTTGCCACGCATGGGCGCACCGATATGGGCCTCGTGCACCCCTATCACGACTTCGACAACTATGCGTTCGCCGGCGAAGCGGTGCGCCACCTAGCCGGCATCGGCCGGCGCCGCCTTGCTCTGGTGACGCCGCCGGTCGGGCTCACCTATTACGGTCACACGCTGAACGGTTTTGCCGATGCCTTGAGCGAGGTCGGCGCCAGCGAGGTTCCGTTCAACAGCGTTTCCATCGATCACTCGATCGATCAGATCAGGATGCGAACCGCGCAATTGATGCGCCGCAACGACCGTCCGGACGGCATTGTCAGCAGCGCCGCCGCCGCTACGCTTGCCGTTGTCGCCGGCATCGAGGACGCGGGCTTGAAGCTGGGCAGGGATGTCGACGTGGTGTCCAAACAATCGTCGGAATTGCTGCACCTTTTCCGGCGCGAGCTGCTCGTCGTCAACGAGAATTTCAGGCTCGCCGGCTCAGAACTTGCGCGCGCCGTGCTCGGCTGGATCGCCGGCGCCGACCCCGGCTCGCTGCAGTCGCTCAGCATCCCGAGCGAGGTGCTGTCGTATCGCGGTTAGTTTTGGTTTCCTTCGTCATCCACGGGCGGAGCGGGAGCGAAGCGGACGCGGAGACCCGTGGATGACGAGTAAGGTGCTTGACGACGCCATGCGGAGCCAAGCCTACGCCGCCCCACTCCCCCACGGTCCGTGAAACGCCCCCTGCTCGCCGATCCGTTCGAAGCCGTGCGCGCCGAAGAAATCGCGTTGCGCCTGGATCAGGTTCGAGGTGCCGCGTCCCTGGCGATAGCTGTCGAAATAGGCGAGCGCCGAGGCCAGCGCCGGCACCGGCGAGCCGGCCTCCGATGCCTTCGCCACGATCCGCCTGAGCGAGGGATGCGCTTCCTTCATCATGTCAATGAACGCCGGCGCCATCAGGAGATTGGTGGAAGCCCCGCCCGAACCGAAGGCTTCGGCCATCGTGTCCAGCATCTGCGAGCGGATGATGCAGCCGGCGCGCCAGATCTGGGCGATGGTCGGCATCGGCAGGTTCCAGTTGAACTCCCTCGAAGCGCCGCTCATCACCGCGAAACCTTGCGCATAGGCGGCGATCTTGCCGGCGAACAAGGCAAGCTCCAGATCCTTCAGTAGGACCGCCTCGTCGCCCGAAATCTTCTCGACGCCGATATTGCCATAGGCCTTTTCGGCGGCTTGGCGCTCGTCCTTGATCGAGGACAGCACCCGCGCCGCGACCGCCGCTTCGATGGCCGTTGCCGGAATGCCGAGCTGCTGCGCCTCGATCACCGACCATTTGCCGGTGCCTTTCTGCCCGGCGCGGTCGAGGATGATGTCGACCACTGGCTTGCCCGTCTTCGGGTCGTCGGCGGCGAGGACCTTGGCGGTGATCTCGATCAGGTAGGAGTTGAGCCGGCCCTTGTTCCAGTCGGCAAAGACGGCGCCGATCTCCTTCGGCCCCATGCTCAAGCCGTCGCGCAGGATGCCGTAGATCTCGGCGATCATCTGCATGTCGGCATATTCGATGCCGTTATGGATCGTCTTGACGAAATGGCCCGCGCCGTCGGTGCCGAGCCAGGCGGCGCATGGCTCGTCCTTGAACTTGGCCGAGATCGCCGTCAGCACCTTCTCGACCCGCTTCCACGACTCTTCGGTGCCCCCGACCATGATCGACGGCCCATGGCGCGCGCCCTCCTCGCCGCCGGACACGCCCATGCCGATGAAGGTCAGGCCCGAGCCGGACAGCTCTGAGAAGCGCCGCATCGTGTCGCGGAAATTGGCGTTGCCGGCATCGATGACGATGTCGTTGTTGGAAAGCACGCCGCGCAGCGCAGTGATCTGCTCGTCGACCGGCTTGCCGGCCAGCACCATGATGATGATCGGCCGCGGCGGCCGGATCGCGGCGGCAAGCTCCTCCAGGCTGTAGCAGGGAACGACCATGTCCTTCAGCGCCCCGGCACTCTCGACAAAGGCATCGGTGCGCGACGCGGTGCGGTTGAAGACGGCGATGCGGTGCCCATGCTCGGCGATGTTGAGCGCCAGGTTGGAGCCCATCGTGCCGAGGCCGATCAGCCCGATTTCGGCTTTTTCCATCGTTTCTTCCCTGCTTTCGGATCTTCTTGTTGATGCCGCTTTGGGGCACTCTTGCGAAAATGAATGCCGGGCCTTCGCAGCGGCGTCAACCGCCTCGCCGAATTCTTGTCCTTCCGCGATGATCGGCCTATTCCGATCGGATGTCGATCGGCGCTTCGATCTTCACCTGTTCGAAATCCGAGACGAGGATATCGAGCCGGGCTGTCCAGCGGCCGGATATCGGAATGACGAGGTTGTCGACACGCCAGGTGCCGTTGCCGGGCTTGGTCGCCGGCCGCTTGATCGGTTCGATGCCGGAGTCCGGCTTCGAAAGAACCAGCGTCACCGCCTTGGCGTCGAGCGGGCCGAAATCGCCGGTCATGATCACGATCGAGGCGGCGACCTGGCCGGCATGGCCGGGCGTGATGCTGAGATCGGCCATTGCCTTCAGCGTGTGGATGTGGACAGAAGCCGGCTGGGCGGCGGCAATCGCCAGCGCACGTGGTGGCGGCGTGAAGCGCCAGCCGGCGACGACGCCGAGGATGGCGAGCACGATCAGCGTCTCGATGCCGATCGAGCGCACCAGCCGCCTCTGCACTTCCGTGTCGCCCGCCTCCGCCGGCTTGGTCAGCGTCCAGCGGTTCACGGAGGCCAGGGTGAACAGGAACAGCAGCAATGCCAGTTTCAGCAGCAGCAGACGCCCGTAAGCGGTGCCGATCAGAGCACCCGGCTCCTGCACCTGGATAATCGCAAGCCCGATGCCGCTTGCCGCCAGCACGGCAACGATGGGCAGGATCGTGCGCGAGAACCGGCGAAGGAAAATCTTCGCCTCGGCCGGCTGGTGCCTCAACGCCAGGCCCAGCGGTGCCAGCGCGCCTGTCCAGAAGGCGACGGCCGAAGCGTGCAGGAAAACCAGCGGCCGCGTCAGCCATTGCGGCTCGGCGGCGCTCGCATGGCCGCTGGCGGCGAGAGCCGCGCCGACACCGGCAAGCCCGGCCAGGGCAAGCAGCTTGCGGGAGACGGGCGGACCCAGCAGCGACAGCAATGCCAATCCGAACGCGATCAAGCCGACGAGCACAGTCCAGCTGAAGCTGGTCGCAAGCGCGGCCTTCCAGACCGCCGGCTGCGCGATCCGGGCGAGCGGTGCGCCGAGCGCGTCGAGGCCCTGCAGGCCAAGCGAGATCGGTGCCGCGACCAGTCCGCAGAGCACCGCGCCAATGACGAAGCGCTGGCCGCAATGCCTCGCGCCGTCCAGCCAGCCAAAGGCGAAAGCGCCGCCGACACCGAGAAACAGGCCGGCATAAAGAAACAGCTTGCCGGCCCAGATCGCAATTCGCAGCGACCAATCGACGGTCTCGCTCACCACGGGCGCGGCGCCGGGCGCGCCGATGGAAAACAGCACGGAGCCGCCGACCGGATGGCCATCTTCCGAGACCACCCGCCAGCTCAGCACATGCGTTCCCGATTTGAGCGTTTCGGGGTTGTCGATCGCAAGCGTCTGGCCGTCGAGGCGGAAGGAGGTCAGCGCGAATTGCGTACCGTCGGGCCGCACGAGGGTCAGCACAAGCGGCGAGACCGGTTCGCTGAAGGTCAGCGAGAATTGGGTGGGACTCTGCGCCAGCACCGCTCCGTCGGCTGGGTCGGTCGAAAGCAGCGCCGCATGGGCGAAGGCGAGGCCAGGCAGGACCAGCAGCGCCATCAGCATGGAGGCGGCGAGCAGGCTGGCAAATGGCCTGATGCGGAAGCCGCCCGAGGCAGCAGTCGATGGCAAGGGAGCTGGTTTCATACTGTCATGACGAAGTGGTGGCGCGCTGTGGGAGCGCGCCACCAAGAGACTATTTCTTGGGCAGCAGTTTGATGCCGGGCGCCGGATTTTCCAGTGCGTCCTCATCCTGGCCGGCGGCGGGAATCTCGATCCAGCGATCGGCGGCGTCGCCGCATTCCTGCACGACCGGGAAGTAGAGCATCTGGCCGGCCGGCAGATCGGTGGCGAGCGAGGCACGGAAGACGAACTCGTCATAGAATTCGTCCGGTAGATCGCCGCCGCTCCAGTCGACTTCCTTGACCCCGGTGGTCAGCGTCTCGCCATAGAGCTGGTACGACTTTTCGTATCTGCCCTTCTTGGTCTGAAGCGTCCAGCCGGGCTTCGGCATCGGCTTGACCGAGATCACGCCCTCCGGAATCTGCACCCGCACAGCCGTGGTCGCCTTGCCCTCGCAGCCATGCGGCACCCGCAGCACCGCCTTGTAGGTCGAGCCGACGGCCGCCTCCTGCGTTTCCAGCGTGATGTGAGCAAGCGCGGCATTGGTGCCAAGCGCCAAAACCGTGCCCGCCGCCAATAGATATCTCTTCATGCAATGTCCCTCTGATTTCGTGTTGTGGCGAATGGCCGGATCAGTCGTCGTGGTCCATGTCGGCCGTCTCACCCATGCCTTCGACGGCAAAGTCGACCGTGACGCTGCCGGCCTTTTCAAAGGTCAGAGTGGCCTGGAATTTCTCGCCCTGCTTGGGCTGACGCTTGAGGCCGACGAACATCAGGTGATAGCCGCCGGGCTTCAGCGCGACCTTGCCGCCCGCCGGAATTTCCAACCCCCCGCCGACCGGCCGCATGGTCATCACGCCGTCCTTGACCCCCATTTCATGCAGTTCGGCCTTTTCGCAGATGTCGGAGGAGACCGACACCAGCCGGTCCGGCGCTGCACCCTTGTTGGTCACCGAGAAATAGCCGCCGGCCACCTTGGCGCCGGGCGGCGTCGCCCGCGACCATGGATGGCCGATCTCCAGATCGCCGAGCTTGAAACCGTGTGCCGAAGCTTCCGGAATGCAAGCCAACAGAAGGAGGATGAACATGGCAAGGCCGAGATATTCGCGCCCCCGCCCTAGCGGACCGCGATGAGCGTGTGCGCGCGCCGCAGGAAGAAAAACGGACATGGTTGCTCCATGGATATGACATCGCGCCGTCGTCCGGTCGCGAGCAGTCTGAACTTGGATGAATACACCCGCCAAAAGTTCCGCGGGCCGTCTCGTTAGACCGTTGCCGGCGGCGCGCGTGGATTGGCCGGCGACCGGCAACGGGCGAAATCGAGATGCAGGAACGCCCGAGCCGGGAAAGCCACGGTCTCGGACGCCAAGATCCTGGCAGTCGCTTCGATGTCCGGCGGCGGCAGATGCGCCGGTGAAACCATGCTGCAGCCGAGCGAACAGCAGGCCGGCATATGCTGCTGATGCCGCTCGCCGCCCGGAAGCTTGGCTGCCCCTTCATGGGTGCAGATGACGTTGCCGAAGGCATCGGTCTGTGGCGGCTCGCCAAAGGCGAAGGCGCCGAGCGCCGACTGAAGCAACAGCAGCAAGGCCGCGACGAACGCGGCCGGCATGCTCCATCGTCTCAGCCGGATCTCCAACAGACTGCCTCTTGCCAGCAACTGGCCGACCCTAGCACGTGCCCGGCGGCCGGAAAATCGGCAAAACCGTGCTGCGGCAACGGGGCGCGATGCGCCAGGGGATGCGCCGGCGTCAGGCTGGCTGCGCCTGTCGTCCTTCGGGGATAGAGCTCAGCAGCGTCTGCCGCGCGGATTTCAGATGCTTGCGGCAGGCCGCGTCGACCTTGGCGAGATCGCGCGATTTCAGCGCCGCGATATAGGCCAGATGCTCCTGGACAGCGACCTCGTTGCGCTGACGTTCCTCAGCCTTGTTCCATTGGTAGTGGTAATGGAAGATCATCGCGATCACGTCATAAAAGTCGACGATGAAGCGATTATGCGACGCGCGATGGATCAGCCTGTGAAGTCGCTCGTCGAGTTCGGAGAATTCGTTGAACCGCGTGGCGATCTCGCCGGCGAGCTGGCGATGCTCGATTTCCAGCCTCTCCAGATCGACCCAGACCGGGCTGTCCTCCGGCAGCGCGACGAAGGCGGCAGCCGAGCGCAACTCGAACATTTCGCGGATTTCGGTCAGTTCCAGCGCGAAGGCGCGGGTAAAACCCTTCAGCACCCAGTGGCTGTTGCGCCGCTTCTCGATCAGGCCGAAGCGCGAGAAGCGGATCAGGAACTCGCGCACGCTGGTGGTGCCGACGCCGATCTCGCGCGCCAATTCGAGCTCGTTGATCTGCATGCCGGCTTCGGCGCCGCCGGCCAGCAGCTTGCGCATGAACGAGCGCTCGATGATCTCGGCCAGCGTATCGGTCTCCTCGTCGGGGAAGAAGTCTTCCGGCCGCGGCCCGCGAAGCACGATCTTGGTGCGCTTGTTCCAGGCGATCAGGCCGGTCTCCTCCATGCGCGCCAGGATGCTGCGAACCGTGGTTCGGCTGACGCTGAGCAGCGTGCCGAGCTCGGGTTCCGACGGCAGGCTCTTGGTTTCGTCGAGCAGCCGCAGGCAGCGGTTGAAGGCGTCCTTGTAGACGTTGTTGCTCTTCGACATGCCCGTATCCCCTGCGCTTGCGGCGGCTGGCCGGACGCGCGATATGATCGGTGTTCCTAGCCTAAGCCTTGCGAAAGCGGAATCGGTTTTCGCCGGCTCGGCAGGCAGGCGAGGGCGCATCCGAACAGTCGCTGCGTCCCCGATGAAAAAACAATTGACGCAAAAATGTTTTTTCACGATAAAAGACATTATCTTCAAACGGGCGCGTGTCAATCCGCCCGCATTCCCAGGATTACCCAGGACCGCCGCCCGTGAACGCCTCAAACAGCATCCTTCTTTCCCCTGCCGACAACGTCGCGGTCGCCAATGGCCGCATCGAAATCGGTGCCCCGTTGCCGGGGGGCGCCGTCGCGGTGGCGGCGATCGATCCCGGGCACAAAGTGGCGGTCAAGCCGATCGCGGCCGGCGAGGCGGTGGTGAAATATGCCCAGGCGATCGGCCGCGCCACGCAGGATATCGCACCGGGCGAACACGTCCACTCGCACAATCTCGTATTCGAGAGCGGCCGCCTTCCCGTGGTGCCGCCAAGCGAGGCCGAGCACGCCACCGAGGCCGACCGCAAGCGCACCTTCATGGGCTATCGCCGCGCCGACGGTCGCGCCGGCACGCGCAACTTCATCGGCATCATCGCCAGCGTCAATTGCTCGTCCACCGTCTGCCACGCCATCGCCGACGAGGCCAACCGCACGTTGCTGCCCAAATACCCGGGCATCGACGGCTTTGTGCCGATCGTCCACGGCCAGGGCTGCGGCATGAGCGCCACCGGCGACGGCATGATGGTCCTCCACCGCACCCTCGCCGGCTATGCCCGCCACCCGAATTTCGGTGGCGTGCTGATGGTGGGCCTGGGCTGCGAGGTCAACCAGCTCACCCTCTACGGCCAGAAGGGTGCTGCCGCCGGCAAGCGCCACTTCAACATCCAGGAGGCCGGCGGCTCGCGCAAGTCGGTCGAGCGAGCGATGGGCGTGCTGGCCGAAATCGCCGAGGAAGTCGGCCAGTTGCAGCGCGAGCCGATCCCGGTCAGCGAGATCGTGGTCGGCCTGCAATGCGGTGGCTCGGACGGCATGTCCGGCATCACCGCCAATCCGGCGCTGGGTGCCGCCGTCGATATCCTGGCCGGCTGCGGCGGCGTCGGCATCCTGTCCGAAACGACCGAGATCTACGGCGCCGAGCACCTGCTCGCCTATCGCGCCGCGAGCCCTGAGATCGCCGCCAAGCTCGATGGTTTTGTGAAGTGGTGGGAGGATCATGTCGCCAAGCATGGCGCCTCGATCGACAACAATCCTTCGCCCGGCAACAAGCGCGGCGGCCTGACAACCATACTGGAGAAGTCGCTGGGCGCAGTGGCAAAGGGCGGCCGGACGCCGCTCAACGGCGTCTTCGGCTACGCCGAGAAGGTCACCGGGCACGGCCTGGTGTTCATGGACACGCCCGGCTACGACCCGGTCTCGGCCACCGGCCAGGTGGCCGGCGGCGCCAATGTCATCGTCTTCACCACCGGCCGCGGCTCCTGTTTCGGCTGCCGGCCGACGCCGTCGATCAAGATCGCCACCAACTCGACCATGTACCACCAGATGGAAGAGGACATGGACGTCAATTGCGGCGTCATCGCCTCGGGCGAGAAGACCATCGCGGGCATGGGCCGCGAGATCTTCGAACTCATCATCGAGACGGCGTCGGGCCGCAGGACCAAGAGCGAGGCGTTCGGCTACGGCGACAACGAGTTTGTCCCCTGGCATCTCGGCGCCACGCTCTAGAGCAATCCCAGGAAAAGTGCGTAGCGGTTTTCCGTCCGGAATTGCGTGAAAACAAGCACTTAGAGCGGATCAGCGATTCTGAGAAAAGCTGAACCGCTCTAGCACCCCAGCAGGAACATTGGCCTGGCGGACACGACAGACGGCACGGGGAGGGTTTGCATGAACAAGCGCCGGATCGGCACGACCGCGCTCGAGGTGACCGAGATCAGCTTCGGCGGCGCGGCGATCGGCGGGCTCTATCGCGCCTGCTCCCGGGACGCGGCGATGGCGACCCTGGAAACGGCGTGGAATTGCGGCCTGCGCTATTTCGACACCGCCCCCTTTTACGGCTTCGGCCTCTCCGAGCGGCGCACCGGCGACTTCCTGCGTGACAAGCCGCGCTCGTCCTACGTGCTGTCGACCAAGGTCGGCCGCTTGTTTCGGCCGGTGCCTGAGGATCAGGTTCCCGACCACTCCTATGTCGATCCACTGCCCTTCGCGCTCGACTACGATTACTCCTATGACGGCATCATGCGTTCGGTCGAGTTCTCCTACGCGCGGCTCGGATTGAACCGGATCGACATCCTCTTCGTGCACGACATCGGCACCTACACGCATGGCGCCGAGACGACGAAACTGCATTTGCGCCAGCTGATGGACAGCGGCATGAAGGCGCTGGAGGAACTGAAATCGTCCGGCACCATCTCGGCCTACGGCCTCGGCGTCAACGAGGTGCGGATTTGCCTCGACGTGCTGAAGCGCGCGCCGCTCGACTGCATCCTGCTTGCCAGCCGCTATTCGCTGCTCGACCGCAGCGCCGAGGCCGAACTGCTGCCGCTCTGCCGCGAGCGCCAGACCTCGCTGGTCATCGGCGGCGTTTTCAACTCGGGCATCCTGGCGACCGGACCGGTGGAAGGGGCGCATTTCGACTATCTGCCGGCCCCGCAGGACATCCTCGACCGCGTCGGTGCGATGCAGAAGATCGCCACCGCAGGTGGCTATCCGCTGGCCGCCGCCGCCTTCCAGTTTCCTCTGCACCAGCCCGTGGTCGCCTCGGTCCTGACCGGCACGGCCAAGCCCGCCAACCTGACGCGCAACCTCGAACTGCTCGACGTCAAGGTGCCGCCGGCGGAGTTCGCCAAGTACGATCCCTACAAGATCGTACAACAGCTTTGATGCCCTGCTTCAAGGCGCAATGGCGCGGCCCCGCTCGCTCAACTCGTCGCCATCGCACGATACTTGCCGGCACGCCACGCGATCTCGCAAGATGGGCGCATGAGAAATCCGGCCCGATCAGGGCCATCATCGAGATCGGATGAGACGATGCAGAAGATCGACGCGCACCAGCATTACTGGCGGATCGACCGCGGCGACTATTTCTGGATGGGTCCGCATGTCGCGGCCATCATGCGCGATGTCTTTCCGGCCGACCTCAAGCCGCATCTCGACGCTGCAGGCATTGGCCGCACCGTCGTCGTGCAGGCGGCGGCCACGGTCGCCGAAACGGACTTCATGCTCGATCTTGCCGAGAACGAGCCCAGCATCGCGGCGGTGGTCGGCTGGGTCGACCTCGAAGCCGACGACGTCGAAGCGACATTGCGCCGGCTGGCGGCGCGGCCGAAGTTCCGCGGCATCCGCCCCATGCTGCAGGACATCGACGACACGTTCGACATCCTTAAGCCGAAGCAACTCGCAGCGCTGAAGCTTCTGCCGAAGCTCGGCCTGCGCTTCGACGCGCTGGCCCAGCCGCGCCACCTGCCGGTGGTCGCAGCCATCGCCGACCACATTCCAGACCTGCCCATCGTCGTCGACCACGCGGCGAAACCCTTCATCGCCAGGGGCATCCTCGAACCCTGGGCGAGCGACATGGCGGCGCTGGCGAAGCGACCATCGGTGGTTTGCAAATTCTCCGGCCTGGTCACCGAGGCCGGCGCGAACTGGTCTGTTGCAGGCCTGAAACCCTATGCCGATCATCTGCTCGCCTGCTTCGGGCCGGAGCGCCTGATGTTCGGCAGCGACTGGCCGGTCTGCGAGTTGGCCGCAACCTACGAGAATTGGCTCGCCGCGGCGAAGGAGCTTCTGGCGGGGCTCAGTCCAGCCGAACTGGACGCCGTCTTCGGCGGCACCGCCGCACGCTTCTACGGCATCGATTAGTCGCTGGCGGCTAGTGAATGGTGAATGGTGAATGGTGAATGGTGAATGGTGGGCAACATAGGGCGCGGCGAAGGAAAGGATCTCAATCACTAATCACTAATCACTAATCACTAATCACTAATCACCATTCACCATTCACCATTTGACCGACAGCAGCCCAAACAGGGCGTTCAGTCCCGGCCTGCCGCCTTCCAGCCATCCCTGATGTGCTTATACCCCTCCCTATACACCGCCTCCGGGTTCTCCGCGAAATCGCGCCACACCTTGGTCGCGGCCGCCAGATCCTTCAGCGAGCGCCCGAAGGACTCGATGGTCAGCCAGTCGTCATAGCCGCTCTTGCGGATGGCGGCGAAGGTCTCCTTCCAGGGGACGTGGCCACGTCCCGGCACGCCGCGGTCGTTCTCCGAAATATGGATATGAACGACGTTCCGGCGGTTGCGCGTATAGGCGCCAATCGGATCGGCCTCCTCGATATTGGCATGAAAAGTGTCGTACATCGCCTTGATGTGCGGCCGGTCGATCGCGTCGATATGCTCCGACAGATCGTCCATCGTGTTCAGCAGATAGCATTCGAAGCGGTTGAGCGCTTCGAGCCCGATGGTGACGCCCTTCTTGCCGGCTTGGTCGCCTATCGCGCGCTGCGAGGCGATGGACCGCTTCTTCTCGGCCGCCGTCGGTCCGCTGCCGGAAAAGGCGCCGAGCGTCGAATGCAGCGGCCCACTCAGCCTGTCCGCGCCGAGCGCGGCGCTGCAGTCGATCGCCCATTTCATGTAGTCGATGCCGGCCCTGCGCGTCGCGCGGTCCGGCGAGATCAGGTTCATCGCTGGATCGCCCATGGCCGAGACCGCCGTGCGTTGCAGGCCGATACGGTCGAGCATCTCGCCAAGCTTTTTGTAGTCGTCAGGCATCCCACCGAAGACCGGTATCTCGACGCCGTCGAAGCCGGTCGCCTTGATGTCCTTCAGCACCGCCTCGTGCTTCTTCGAGACGCTCGTCGTCCACAAGAACATGCACATGCCGATTTTCATCGACACCCTCCCCTTGCAGAGCGCCTAGGGGTGGCGAGGTTCAGGTCAGGCCGAGCCGGAGCGGTGGATTCTGAGAACCGGAGCGGAGCGTATATCCGTACCTGAGCACCGGAAGCGCAGGAAGCCGCCGTTTGCAGGCCGGCCTCACCTGAAGATCGTCACCCCTACAGCTTTGTCCAGGCCCCATTCTTCTTCGACGACTTCACGCAGGCCTCGATGAAGGCCATGCCCTCGACGCCGTCGGCAATCGTCGGGAAGACGACATCCTTGGCCAGCTTGCCGCCCTTCCGGCGCGCCGCACGGATGGCGCGGGCGGCCTCCTGGTAGATGTTGGCAAAGCCTTCGAGATAGCCTTCAGGATGGCCGGACGGCACGCGCGTGACACGTCCCGCGACCGGCATTGCGCCGGCGCCGGCGCGGGTCAGCAACTGCTTCGGCTGGCCGAAAGGCGTGTACCAGAGATAATTCGGGTCGGCCTGCACCCATTCCAGCCCGCCTTTCGAACCGTAGATGCGCAGCTTCAGCCCATTCTCGTGACCGGGCGCCACCTGGCTTGCCCAGATCATGCCCTTGGCCGGATGCGCCTTGCCGACCGGCTTGAAGCGCAGCAGCACGTTGACGTTGTCGTCGAGTTGCCGGCCGGGCACGAAGGCGTCGAGGTCGGCCGACAAGGAATCCAGCTCAAGCCCCGAGACGAAGCGCGCAAGGTTGTAGGCATGCGTGCCGATGTCACCCAGCGCGCCGCCGGCTCCGGCCTGTTTTGGATCGGAGCGCCACGCTGCCTGCTTCTGGCCAGTCGCGGCAAGGTCTTCGGTCAGCCAGTCCTGCGGATATTCCGACTGCACGATGCGGATTTCGCCGAGCATGCCCTTGGCCACCATCTCGCGCGCCTGACGGATCATCGGATAGGCAGTGTAGTTGTGGGTGAGGACGAACACCTTGCCGGTCTTTTCGACCAGCGCCGCGAGCTTCTTGGCCTCGGCCAAACTCGTCGCCAGCGGCTTGTCGCAGATGACGTGGATGCCTGCCTCGAGGAAGGCCTTGGCCGCCGGCACATGCACATTGTTGGGCGTCACGATCGCCACCGCCTCGATGCCGTCGGGGCGCTTGGCTTCGGCCTTGGCCATCTCGGCGTAGGAGCCGTAGCTGCGCGACGGGTCGAGCCCGAGCTCTTCGGCCGAAGCCTTGGCTCGTTCCGGATTCGATGACAGCGCGCCGGCCACCAGCACGAAATCATTGTCCATGCGTGCCGCGATCCGGTGCACCGCGCCGATGAAGGCGCCCTGCCCGCCGCCGACCATGCCGTAGCGGATCGGGCCGCCTCCCGTTTCCGCCTTCGATGCGCCGACCATGTTTGTCTCCCTCGTGTGAAATACCCCTCCCCTTGAGGGGAGGGTGGCCCGAAGGGCCGGGAGGGGTCGGTTCATGCCGAGCTCTACACCCGGCGACCCCACCCCGATCCGCTACGCGGATCGACCCTCCCCTCGAGGGGGAGGGAAAGCAGTGCTAGATCCCCATCATCGCGCGCAGCAGCTTTTTGTCACTCGTGCCGCCGGCGAAATCGTCGAACGCCCGCTCCGTCACCCTGATGATGTGGTGCTGGATGAACGGCGCGCCTTCGGCGGCGCCGTCCTCGGGATGCTTCAGGCAGCATTCCCATTCCAGCACCGCCCAGGAATCGTAATTGTACTGGGTGAGTTTCGAGAAGATGCCGCTGAAATCCACCTGGCCGTCGCCGAGGGAACGGAAGCGGCCGGCCCGGTTTACCCAGCCCTGATAACCGGAATAGACGCCCTGCCGGCCCGTCGGGTTGAACTCGGCATCCTTGACATGAAAAGCCTTGATCCGCTCGTGATAGATGTCGATGAACTCGAGATAATCGAGCTGCTGCAGGAGGAAGTGCGACGGATCGTAGTTGATGTTGCAGCGCTTATGGCCGCCGACCGCGTCGAGGAACATCTCGAACGTCGCGCCGTCGAACACGTCCTCGCCCGGATGGATCTCGTAGCCGACGTCGACGCCGTTCTCGTCATAGGCATCGAGGATCGGTTTCCAGCGCTTGCCGAGCTCGGCGAACGCCTCCTCGATGAGGCCTGGCGGGCGTTGCGGCCACGGATAGAGATAGGGGAAGGCGAGCGCGCCGCTGAAGGTGACCGACGCCTTGAGGCCGAGATGCTTCGACGCCTTGGCGCCGAACTCCATCTGCTCGACCGCCCATTTCTGTCGCGCCTTTGGGTTGTTGTGCACCTCGGCCGGTGCGAAGCCGTCGAACTGCGCGTCATAGGCCGGGTGCACCGCCACGAGTTGGCCCTGCAGATGCGTCGACAGCTCCGTGATCTCGACGCCGGCATCGGCGCAAATGCCTTTCACCTCGTCGCAATAGGTCTTCGACGCCGCCGCTTTCTTGAGGTCGAACAGGCGTCCGTCCCAGGTCGGGATCTGGACGCCCTTGTAGCCGAGGCCGGCCGCCCATTTGGTGATCGAAGCCAGCGAATTGAACGGTGCGGCGTCGCCCGCGAACTGCGCCAGAAACAGGCCGGGACCCTTCATCGTCGTCGGCATTCGGCATCCTCCCTCTGTGTTCTCACGACCAAGCATAGCGCCGATTGGAAGGAGGGCCAGCCTGTTTGGTCATCTTCCGCGGACATGTGTCGGTCTCGCCATTCTGGTATGACCAAATATCGTTATCGGGTCAAGCGCCATGATGGTCGCTGGCGACGCGCGCCTCGGCATTCGGCAGCACCGTTTTTCCATATTAATCAGCACTGTAAAGGGAAAATCCAGGCTCGGCCTCCGGCTCCTTGCCGCGCCGGGCAAATTGCTGTAGACCTCGCATCAGGCCCAATTGGTCGAACCAGTTTGCCAATCTACTGGAACGCCGTGGGGAGGAGATCGCGCGGCGTGGCTTCGCCGGAAGAACGCCGCGGAAAACGTGACAGGCGAATTCTGGGAAGGATAGACCATGCATCTTTCGACGCACAACTGGATGCGGGCGGAGCCGTTGGAGGTGACGCTCAAGCGCATCAAGAAACTCGGCTATGAGTCGATCGAGATTTCCGGCGAGCCGGAACAGTACAAGACCAACGAGACACGCGCCCTGCTGAAGGAGCACGGCATCCGCTGCTGGGGTTCGGTGACGCTGATGCTTGGCGAGCGCAACCTTGCCGCCAAGGACCAGGGCCAGCGCGAGCGCTCGGTGAAATATGTCAAGGACGTGCTCACCATGGTGAGCGAGCTTGACGGCGAGA
Source organism: Mesorhizobium sp. M3A.F.Ca.ET.175.01.1.1 (assembly GCF_004791945.1). NCBI lineage: Bacteria > Pseudomonadati > Pseudomonadota > Alphaproteobacteria > Hyphomicrobiales > Phyllobacteriaceae > Mesorhizobium > Mesorhizobium sp. M3A.F.Ca.ET.175.01.1.1. The sequence continues at coordinate 189,240 of NZ_SRTP01000002.1, forward strand.
TCATCACCCTGGTTCCCGCCACCGTCGGCAAGGTCGTGCCTGACGGCACCGAGGCGGAAGAATGGGGTTGGGTGGTGGACGCCACGCGCGAATGCTTCGCCCACGCCAAGAAGGTCGGCGTCAAGATCGCCGTCGAGCCGCTCAATCGCTTCGAGACATATCTCTTCAACCGCGGCGCCCAGGCGCTCGCGCTCGCCGATGCGGTCAGCCCGGAATGCGGCGTCTGCCTCGACGCCTATCACATCCACATGGAGGAATTTAACGTCTACGACGCCATCCGACAGGTGGGAAAGCGCCTGTTCGACTTCCACGTCGCCGACAACAACCGCTTCGCCGCCGGCCTCGGCCAGATCGACTGGCCGAAGATCGTCGGCACGCTGAAGGAGATCGGCTATGACGGCGCGCTGACCAACGAATTCGTCGCGCCCGTCGACCGCACGCCGGCGGCACCCTATCCCGAGATGGTGGAGCGCAACCCGGTCGATATCTCGCCCGAGCAGCTCAAATTCATCCAGGACCACGGCTCCAGCCTGCTGACCGAGAAGTTCTACACCGACCAGATGCGCATCACCGCCGAAACGCTGCTGCCGCTGATCAGATAGACGGTTCGATTGAAACCCTTCCGCCTCGCCGGGCGGCAGGGCCGGGGATGAAGATGCGCATCAGAAACGTCCAGGCCTGGTGGGTCCGCATACCGATCGCAGTCGCGAAGCAGCATCGCAGCGACTTCGGTCAGGTGACGACGTTCGACGCCGCCATATTGCGCATCGAGACAGAAGACGGCCTGGTAGGCTGGGGCGAGGGCAAGAACGCCGCCGGCAGCGCCGGCAGCTACGGCGCCCTCGTCCATATGCTCAACCACGAGATCGCGCCGCAGCTGATCGGCCGCGACCCGGCCGATATAGGCGTGGTCTGGGAGATGCTCTACAACGGCGTGCGCCACCAGACGGCGGCCCATGCCGGCCACGCCATGCCGCAGCTGGCGCGGCGCGGCATGAGCGTGGCCGCAATCAGCGCCGTCGACATCGCGCTCTGGGACATTCTCGGCAAGTCGCTGGGACAGCCGGTCTGGCGGCTGCTCGGCGGCCGCAAGGTCGAGCGCATGCAGGCCTATGCGTCCGGCGGCTGGGCCGCCGCCGATGCCATTGGCGACCAGCTGAAATCCTATATCGCCAAGGGCGGCTTCAGAGCGCTGAAGATGCGCATCGGCGCCATGGACGGCGCCCCGCATATTTCGGCCGCGCGCGTGCGCGCCGCCAGACAGGCAATCGGCCCGGATGTCCAGCTGATGGTCGACGCGCACGGCACCTACACCGTCGCCGAGGCGAAGCGCTTCATCAGCCTTACCGCCGATCTCGACCTCGCCTGGTTCGAGGAGCCGGTGATCGCCGACGATAAGCCGGGCATGGCCGAGGTACGCGCCTCAGGCTCGGTCCCGATCGCCACGGGCGAAAGCGAGGCGACACGCTATGCCTTCCGCGATCTGGCGGTGCTCAAATCGGCCGACATCTTCCAGCCCGACCCCGCCTTCTGCGGCGGCATCAGCGAGGCGATGAAGATCGGCACCATCGCCAGCGCCTTCAACCTGCGCCTGGCGCCGCATCTGTGGGCGGGAGCGCCGTGCTTCTTTGCCGGGCTGCATGTCTGCGCCGCTTCGCCGGCCAGCTTCACGATCGAATATTCGCTCGGCGCCAATCCGATGATCCACGATCTCGTCGAAGAGACTGTCGAAGCAAAGGACGGTATGATAGCGATCCCCGAAAAGCCTGGATTGGGTTTCACCATTTCCGAGCGGTTCCTGGAGGCGCACGCGCAACGCATTTGACGATGAAAGAAAAGAACCTTCTCGCCGAACTCGCCGCCTATCTGTTCTCCAACTCGGACAAGGAGACCGGCCGCACACCGTCGGAGCGCGAGCTGGCGGAGCATTTCGGCGTCAGCCGCGGCCAGATCCGCGAGGCGCTGGCGATCCTGGAAGCCATGCGCATCGTCGAGCGCCGCGCCAAATCCGGCATCTATGTCGATACCAAGCAGGCCAGCGTGGAAGCGTTAGCGCTTTTCGCTCGCGCGGGCCTGCCGCTCGACCCGGTGCAGATCTACGAGACCGTCGAATTGCGCAAGATCCACGAGATCAAGGCCGCCGAGCTTGCCTGCTCGCGCGCCACGGAGGAGAATTTCGAGCGGTTGCGCGAAATCCTGAAAGCTTCCGAGGAGCGCATCGCCGCCGGCGAAGGTCTCGCCAAGGAAGATCGCGAGTTTCACCTTGAGATCGTGCGGGCGACCAAGAACGGCGTCTTCCACAACATCTGCAGTGTCTATTATCTGATGGGCGAGCAGCGCTTGCCGATCTATTTCAACGATCCCGAGCGCAGCGTGCGCTCGCATGCCGAGCACATCCAGATCTACGAGGCGCTGCTGCGCCGCGACGGCAACCTTGCCCAGGCGCTGATGAGCGCTCATCTGCAGGGCGCCGAGAGCTACTGGAAGGGGCTGATAGAAGGCCGGGCAACGGAGCCGGATAGCGCGGTGCTCGAAAAGGCCTGAGCATTTTGCAGCCAAGCGGAATCGCTTGGCGTGGCAGAAATGCGGCTAAACAAACAGGGGCTCAATGCGAAAGATCCTGTCGACGCATCCGCTGCACCCACGCGCGACCGCCATGTTGGGGGGAGCAGGCCGGCTGGCTATCGCGACTGCCCTCGACGCCAGGACGTTGACCGCCGAAGCCACGGACGCCGACATCGTCATCGTTCGCGCGCCGCTGCCGCCGGATCTCTTTGCCGGCGCGGCGAACTTGCGCGCCGCGATCCGCCATGGCGCAGGGCTGGACATGATCCCGGTCGACGCGGCCACTGCCGCCGGTGTCCTGGTGGCGAACGTGCCGGCGGTCAACGCCCGCTCGGTCGCCGAGCATGTGATGTTCGTCGCGCTCGCGCTCTTGCGCCGTTTTCGCATGATGGATCGCGATCTGCGCGCCAAGGGCTGGCTCGCCGGTCGCGAGCACGCCAATTCGACCAGCGAGCTGGCCGGCAAGACCATGGGCATTGTAGGCCTTGGCGCCGTCGGCCAGGCCGTCGGTCATATCGCCGCGCACGGCTTCGACCTCAATGTCATAGCGACCACGCGCAGCCTGCGTCCGGCGCCCGAGCGCGTCGGCTTCCTGTCGATCGACGCGTTGGTCGAGCAGAGCGACATCATCGTTCTCTGCTGCCCGTTGACCGAGGAGACGCGCGGCCTGATCAGCCGCGAGCGCATCGCGCGCATGAAGCCCAATGCGCTGCTGATCAACGTTTCGCGCGGACCGGTGGTCGACGACGATGCGCTGATCGAAGCATTGCGGAACGGCCGCATCGGTGGCGCCGCGCTCGACGTTTTTGCGTCCCAGCCGCTGCCGCCCACCCATCCCTATTTCGGTTTCGACAATGTCATCGTCACCCCGCACATGGCAGGCATCACCGAGGAATCGATGATGCGCATGGGCGTCGGCGCTGCCGGCGAGGCGCTGCTGGTTCTCGCCAACAAGCTGCCGGTCAACCTGCGCAACCCGGAAGTGATCGAGCACTACCGGCGACGTTTCCCGAGCAGCGATTAGTTCCCCGGCGAGCACCGCGACAGTGCAGACATGAGAGGCCGGCAGGGCCAGAGGGGGCGCGACGGGATGCAACGGCATTTCCGTGATGTGCATCTTGCTTCGGTCGCGGCACCCATATTAACGGCCAAGCAAAGCCTCCACCGCCGCAGCAATGCTGAGAAGCTGACGGTCGTGGCCATGCCGCCCCACCAGCATCAGTCCGACCGGGAGTCTCATGCCCGGCATCGGCAGCGAAATCGCGCAGAGATCGAACTGGTTGGCAACCTGGGTGTTGCGCAGCAGCAGGCCTTCCGTCCGGTTTCGAAGCGCTTCGTCGCTGGCGATGACGGCGATCGACGGCGCTACCATCGGCGTGGTTGGAAAAGCCAGCACATCGACCCCACTCAGCCGTTCATCCATTGCCGCGACCAGTTCCGTTCGGCGTCGGATTGTCCGGATGTAGACGGAGGCGGTCACCGCCAGAGCCCGCGACAACGGCCCGCTGACATGCGCATCGACCGGCACCGAGGCACCCGTCGCCAGCCAGTCGGCATGAACCTCGGCGCCTTCTATTGCCGCGATCGAGGCCTGCTTGGTCGCCGCACGCATCTCTACGATGAGGTCGTCGATCGACCAGTCGGCGATTCGCGCGCCGGCCTGTCCGGCCCTGTCGACGCAAGTCCCGAAAGCTGCAGCGACGTCGGCCTGCGTGTCGCTGAACAGCATGCCGCGGGGAATGCCGATGCGCAGGCCGGCAAACGGGAGCGGCTGCGGAGCAGCCGGCTCCTCGCCGGCCATGACCGCATCGGCGATCGCGCAGTCGGCAACGCTGCGGGCGAGCGGCCCGATGGAATCCAGCGTCGTCGACAGCGGGAAGGCGCCCGCCAGCGGCACGCGCCGCGCCGTCGGCTTGAAGCCGACGACGCCGTTGAGCGAGGCCGGAATGCGCACCGAGCCGCCGGTGTCCGAGCCGATCGAGATGTCGCTGCTGCCCTCGCCCACAGCCACCCCGGCCCCGGACGACGAGCCGCCCGGGATCAGGCTGGCATCGGCGGCATTGCCGGGCGTGCCGTAATGCAGATTGTCACCGATCGCGGTGAAGGCGAATTCGGTCATGTTGGTCTTGCCGAGGATCACGGCGCCCGCCTGGCGCAGCCGGCGCAGGATCGTGGCATCCCGCGTTGCCGGCGGCGCGCCTGCAAGCATCAGCGAGCCCGCCCTGGTCGGCTCGCCGGCGACATCGAACAGATCCTTGATCGAGACGATCGCACCGTCGAGCGGCCCGAGGCTCATGCCGGCCTTTTGCCGGGCGTCCGCTGCATCCGCTGCCGCGCTCGCCGCCTCGCGATAGAGCTTCATGTAGACCTTCTCGTCGGCAACGCGGTCCGCAAGGCGCGACAGGATGGCTTCGAGGCGGTCGCGGGCGGCTTGCATGTCGATGTCGGACTCCGGCAGCATGAAACGTCTTTGAGGCACCGGCCAAGGGATAACCCGTCAAGGGCGCCTTTGCACTTACCGAAGCGAGAGGAAGAACCGATGCTCTACAAAGGCAGCTGCCACTGCGGCAAGGTGGCGTTGGAGGTCGAGGGCGAGCTTGGCGGCGCCGTGCGCTGCAACTGCTCGATCTGCGCGCGCAAGGGCGCGCTGCTCTGGGCAGTGCCGCATGCCAGCATGCGCCTTGTCGCCTGGGGCGACGACCTCGGCAGATACAGCTTCGGCAAGGCCTCGATCGCGCATCGCTTCTGCCGGACCTGCGGCATCCATCCGTTCGCCGAGGATGTCGGCCAGGGCAGCGAGCGCAGCGCCTATATCAACATCAATTGTCTCGAGGACGTCGACCTCGCCGCGGTGCAAGTGTTCGATTTCGACGGCCGCTCGGCGTGAGGGCCATCCCAACGGTATCGGCCCGAAACCCCCGAAGAGTCTGGGCCGATCCGAAAAGGGATACCGGCTTCTTGCTATTCAGCCTGTCTCGGTCCCACGGCAAAGGTCACCAGGGCCGCGAGCAGGGTTGCCGCGGCGCTATAGGCGAAGGCGCTGGCCACGCCGGCATGGTCGACCAGCAGGCCGCCGAAGACCGCGCCCAGCGCGATTGCCACCTGGAACGTGGCGACCATCAGCCCGCCGGCGCTCTCGGCCTGGTCGGGCGCGGCGCGCACCAGCCAGGTCTGCAGCCCGACCGGCACCGCGCCGAAGGCAAAGCCCCAGGCGGCGACCGCCGTTGCCGCGATCACCGGCGAGGCGCCGAGGGTCAGCATGGCAAGCGCCGACAGCGCGATCAGCAGCGGCGCCAGCGCGACGGCAAGCTTCAGGTTGCGCTCGGCCAGGAAGGCGCCGGCGAAATTGCCGAAGAAACCGCCTATGCCATAGGCGAGCAGCACCAGCGAGATGGTCGCTATCGGCATCGCCGGCACCGTCTCGAGGAAAGGCCGCACATAGGTGAAGCCGGCAAACTGTCCGGAGGCGACCAGCAGCACGACCAGGAGGGCGACGCGAATGGTCGACCGCTTCAGCACCTCGATCAGGGTGCGAAAGCTTGCCACCGCCATAGGCGGCAGGCTGGGAATGGTGGCGAGCTGCACCAGCAGCGCCAGCGCGCCGACGACTGCCGCGATCATGAAGGCGGTGCGCCAGCCCCAGATGTCGCCGACATAGGCGCCGACGGGCGCCGCGGTGACGGTCGCCACCGACACGCCGGTCAGGATGATCGACATGGCGCGCGGCATCAGCCGCATCGGCACCAGCCGCATCGCCGTGGCGGCCGACATCGACCAGAAGCCGCCGAGCGCGACGCCCAGGACCACCCGGGCTAGTAGCAGCATCGTGAGTGAGGATGCGAAGGCGGCAAGCAGGTTGGAGACGATCAGGAGCACGCTGAGCAGCCACATGACCAGCCGACGGTCGAGCCGCTTGGTGACGATGGCCATGGTGGGCGCGGCAATCGCGCCGACAACGGCCGTCGCCGTAACCGCCTGGCCCGCGGCACCCTCACTGACGCCGAGATCCTGCGCCAGCCGCGTCAGCAGGCTGGCGGGCAGGAATTCGGCGGTCACGAGGCCGAACACGCCGAGCGCCAGCGAGACCACCGCGCCCCACACGGGCTCGCTTCGTTCCTCGGGTTCGGTTCTGTCGAGGACAGCAGCGTCGATGGCGCCCGTGGCGGGTTCAGTCATGGCAAATTCTCCGATCTGTCTGCGGCGCCACGTCAGGGGATGACCGGCTCGGGCTCCACCTGTTCGATGCCTGGCGGGCGGCTTCGTCGGTCGATTTGGTTGCGCTGCAACATTGGCTTGCGGTGCAACATAGGGAGTGACTGCCTGGAGTTTCCATGCTAGAAACGCCGAAATGTCTTACAATTCGTCCAAAACCACAGGGCCCTCATCGGGCGATCCACTAACCGACATGCTGCGCGGCTTGCGGCTCGACGGCGTCGATTATGGCCGCTGCGTGCTGGGCGAGCCCTGGGCCGTTTCCTTCCCGGCGCAGAAGGCGGCGCGGTTCCATTTCATCGGCCAGCAGGGCTGCTGGCTATTCTCACCGGCCAAGGAATGGATCGAGCTCTCGGTCGGCGACGCGCTGTTGATCTCGCGCGGCGACGAGCATGTGCTGGCGAGCGCGCCCGGCGTCCCTCCGGTGCCGATCGGCCGCTACACCATCGAACCGGTCTGCGAGAACATCTACGACGTCTCCAACGGCTGCGACGGCCGTAAGACCTTGCTGTTTTGCGGCAGCATGCATTTCAACCTCGACCGTTCGCATCCTCTGCTCGACATGATGCCCGACCTGATGCAGGCGCATAAGCTGATGGCGAACGCGCCGGGCATCCAGCATCTGCTCGACGCGATGGCCGGCGAGGTGACGATGGACCGCGTCGGTTCCGGAGGTATTCTTGCCCGCCTGGCCGACGTGCTCGCCGCCACCATCATCCGCTCCTGGGTGGAGAACGGCTGCGGCGACGCCACCGGATGGATCGCCGCCGTCCGCAATCCGGATGTCGGCAAGGTGCTCGCCGCCATTCACCTGCAGCCCGACCGCGACTGGACGGTCGAGGCGCTGGCGCGGCTGATGGGAGCGTCGCGCTCCGCCTTCGCGCAGCGCTTCGCTGCCGTCGTGGGCGAGACGCCGGCCAAATACGTGTTGCGCGTGCGCATGCACCAGGCGCGGCAGTGGCTCGCGCGCGACGGCATGCGGGTATCGGTCGCGGCGGCGAAATTGGGCTACGATTCGGAAGCCTCCTTCAGCCGCGCCTTCAAGCGCGTGATGGGCCTGGCGCCGAGCCATGTGCGCAACAACGGCGTCGAAGGGCAACCCTGACGCTCGATCATCGACTGTCTGCGAGAGGCGCTTCTCTTCTGAGGAAGGACGCCGGCGCTATCCGGCGTGCCGCAGGCTCACCCCGCTACCCTTGTCGAACATCACCACCTTGTCCGGGTTCCAGGCGAAGCGGACGGGCTGCTCGATCTCGACGGCGGTCCTCGCCGGCACGGTGGCTCTCAGCATCGTTTCGCCGACCCTCAGCGTCACGATCTTCTCGACGCCATGGTTCTCGACATCGTGGACCTTGGCCTCGACCGGCGCGCCGCCTTCCAGATAGACGTCCTCCGGACGGATGCCGAAGACGAGCGGCCGACCGTCGGCCGCGCCGTCGGTTTTGACCGCGCCTGAAAGCGGCAGCTCGAAATTCATCGGCGCCATCACCGCGCGGTCGTTGACCAGTTTGCCGTCGATGAGATTCATCGGCGGCGACCCGACGAAGCTCGCGACGTAGGTGTCGCGCGGATTGTTGTAGATTTCCTGCGGCGTGCCGGTTTGGACGATGCGGCCGTGGTTGAGGACGCCGACCTTGTCGCCCATCGACATTGCCTCGATCTGGTCGTGGGTGACGAACAGGAAGGTTGCGCCGAGTTGCATCTGCAGGTTCTTCAATTCCGTGCGCAGCGCCTCGCGCAGCTTGGCGTCGAGCGCCGACAGCGGCTCGTCCATCAGGAACACGCGCGGCTTGCGCACGATCGCCCGGCCGATCGAGACGCGCTGCATCTCGCCGCCGGAAAGCCGGTCGGTCTTGCGGTCGAGCAGGTGCTCGATGCGCAGCGTGCGGGCGGCGCGCGCGACGCGGTCCTTGATCTCGGCGTCGGGCAGCCGACGGATCTTCGGCTTCAGCGGGAATTCGAGGTTCTCGCGCACCGTATAGCGCGGATAGAGCGAATATTGCTGCAGCACCAGCGCCACGTCGCGCTCGGCCGCGCCCCATCCGCCAACATCGACGCCGTCGATGAAGACCTGGCCCTCGGTCGGCTTCTCGAGCCCGGCAATCAGGCGCAGCGTCGTCGTCTTGCCGGCGCCGGTCTCGCCAAGCAGCACGAAGAACTCGCCATCGGCGATTTCGAGGTTGAGCCCGGTCAGCGCCGTGTGGCCGCCGAACTTCTTGGTGATGTTCTTCAGCTCGATATGGGCCATGTCTCTCTACTGTCTCGTTTCTATTCCGAGGGCGGCCAGCCCTCCGCTGCGGCTCCGGGCGTTCGATTGTTCGAAAGGCCAAATCGTTGGTCTTTCGTGTCCTTCGGCCATCACAATCTCACACCAAGCGACCTGCCGCTTGCCGTGTCGAAGAAATGCGCCTGCTCCGGATCGATGCGGGCATGGACCTTCACGCCGGGCCCTGAGACGTAACCGGCCTTTGTGCGGGCGCGCAGCATCTTCGAGCCCACCTTGAGGTCGACGATGTCGAAGGAGCCGAGCGGCTCGATGATCTGCGCCTCGACCGGCAGGTAGCCGGGCGCGGCGTCATGGCGGACGAGCACCCCCTCCGGACGGATGCCTAACGTCAGCCCGCCATTGGCAGCGTGGCCGTTGAGCTTGGACAGCAATTCGCGCGGGAACTCGAAACCCTTGGCCGCGCCGCCGATCGCGACGGCGGCGGTGCCGGCCGCATCGGCGACGCTGGCCTCGGCGATGTTCATCACCGGGCTGCCGACGAATTGCGCCACGAAAAGATTTGCCGGATGCGAATAGACCTCGTCCGGCGTGCCGACCTGCTGGATGAAACCCTCATGCATGATGACGATGCGGTCTGCGAGACTCATCGCTTCGATCTGGTCGTGGGTGACGTAGATCGTGGTCGAGCCTTGCTTGACGTGCAGCCGCTTGATCTCGGCCCGCATCTCCTCGCGCAGCTTGGCGTCCAGCGCGCCGATCGGCTCGTCCATCAGCATCGCCTTCGGGCGCCGCACCAAGGCACGGCCGATCGCAACGCGCTGCATGTCGCCGCCGGAGAGTGCGGATGGCCGCTTGTCGAGCAGGTCAGTGATGCGCAGCACCCGCGCGATCTCGCGCACCGACTTGTCGACCTCGCCGCTGCTCATGCGCGTTGCGCGCAGCGGAAAGGCGATGTTCTCGAACACCGTCATATGCGGATAGAGCGAGAAGGACTGGAACACCATGGCGATGTCGCGGTCGGCGGCCTTGAGATGCTGCACCGCCTTGCCGTCGATCAGTATGTCGCCCTTGTCGATCGTCTCGAGCCCCGCTACCGCGCGCAAAGTGGTCGTCTTGCCGCAGCCCGACTGACCGAGCAGCACGATGAACTCGTTGTCGGCGATGGCGAGGTTGAGATTGTGGATGACCTGAACGGCACCGAAGAATTTCTCGATGCCGCGAAGTTCGATCTGCGTCACTGCCGGGCTCCCTCATGCGTCGCGGCGCCGGTTTCCTCGCTGCGCTCCGGCGCAATCTTGGACGTGATGTTGAAGCCGATCAGCCCGGTCAGGATGATCGTCACGCCGTAGGAATGCAGGCCGAGGCTCCATGGCTGGCAGAGCGCGATGATGCCCAGCACCATCAGGATCTGCGATGCCGGCAGCAGGTATTTCTCGTTGACGGCGCGAAAGCTCATTTGCGGATCGCTCCGAACGTCACGCCGCGAAGCAGGTGATTGCGCAGCAGGAAGGTGAAGATCGCGACGGGCAGCAGGAACAGGAACGTGCCGGCGGCAATCGTCGTCCAGTCCGGCAGGCCGGAGCCGATCTGCGACGGGATGAAGGGCGGCGCCGTCTGGGCGCGCCGGTTGGTCATGATCAGCGCGAAGGCGTATTCGTTCCAGGCGGTGATGAAGCAGAACACCGCGGTGGCGGCGATGCCGGTCGCCGCCTCCGGCAGCACGATCTTGAAGAAGGCCTGCATGCGCGTGTAGCCGTCGACGAGCGCCGCCTCCTCATACTCCTTCGGGATCTCGTCCATGAAGCCCTTCATCAGCCAGACCGAGAAGGACAGGTTGAAGGCGACGTAGAGGATGATCAGTCCGATATGCGAGTCGTTGAGGCCGACCGCGCGGTACATCAGGAACATCGGGATGGCGACAACCACCGGCGGCAGCATGCGTGTCGAGAGGATGAAGAAGAGCAGGTCCGCCTCGCCTGCGATCTTGAAGCGCGAGAAGCCGTAGGCGGTGAATGTTCCCATGCCGACGGCAAGCACCGTGCTGATCACCGCCACGATCAGGCTGTTCATGAATCGGTCGGGATATTGCGAAAGCTGCACGTCCTTGCCGACCTTCAGCACCCGCTCGCCGCCGTCATAGATGCGCTTTTCCCACCAGGGCGCTGCCTCGTAGACTTGCGGGTCGACGGTCTTCTGCATCTGCACGCGCTTGGTGAAGAGCCGCACGAACGGCGTCACCTCGGGCTCGAACAGCACGGTCGGCGGCACGCTGACGGCCAGCTCCTTCGGCTTGAACGCCGTCGAGGCGATCCAGTAGATCGGCGCCAGGAAGATTAGCGTCGCGATCAGCACCGCGGCAATGGCGATGCGGTTGAGCGCAACCTCGGAAGAAGTGCGGACGGCGGCCATGTTAGCGCTCCTTCACCTTGTTGAGGTACTTCACGTAGAGGTTGGTGATGGCCAGCACCATGATCAGCACGATGTAGGCCAGCGCGCAGGATTTGCCGGTGTCCCACTGCTGAAAGGCCTGCTTGTAGAGCCGGATCGCGATGAGCTCGGCCGTCGGCTGGGTCGTCATCGTGTAGGCGATATCGAAGGTCTTGAAGGCTTCCATCGTGCGGAAGATCAACGCGATCAGCAGGATCGGCGAGACCAGCGGCAGCGTGATGCGGGTGAAGGTGTACCACCAGCTGGCGCGGTCGATCGCGGCGGCTTCGTAGAGATGCTGCGGCACGGCCGAGAGGCCGGCGAGCGAAAGCAGCATGACGAAGGGCGACCACATCCAGATGTCGGTGATCGCGACCGCATAGAGCGCGCTGTCGGGATTGGAGAGCCAGGCGAAGTCGCCCAAACCGAAGACGTAATTGATCGGGCCCCAGGACGGGCTGTAGAGCAATTGCCAGAACAGGCCGACGACCGCCGCCGACATCATCATCGGCAACAGCAGCAGCGTGGTGATCAAGCCCTTCATCGGGAAGCTGCGGTTGAGCAGCAGCGCGAGACCGAAACCTACGACCATCTGGCCCGCCACCGAAACGATGACGTATTTCGCCGTGATGACGAAGTTCGACCAGATGTGATCGTCGCTGAGCAGCTCGCGATAGTTCTGCAAGCCGACGAACTGCCAGGGCTCGCTGCGGTTCGCGGCGAAATTGGTGAAGGAATAGCCCAGCGAATAGATCAGCGGGAAAATATTGAAGACGATCAGGAAAACCAGCGTCGGAATGATGAACATGTTGCGGATGGTCAGATCCGACCAGCCGCGCGCGGCGGCCCTGGAGGCGGGATCAAGATTGGTGAGGGCTACCGAAGCCAACGATCGTTCTCCTGAGAAACAGGAATGCCGGAGGGGAAACCCTCCTCCGGCATTCTGATTGTGATGCTTACTTGTAGCGGTTGTACTTGGTGAACGTCGCCTTCCAGTCGGCGGCGGTCTTGTCGAGCGCTTCCTGGGCGGTGCCCTTGCCGCCGACGACGAACGGATAGATGTTCTGGTTCAGCTGATCGAGCACTTCCGCGTATTCAGGCGTCGCCCAGAAATCCTTGACCATGAACATGGTGTCGTAAAAGGCCTTGTTGTAGGGCGTGGCATTCTGGAACGCCTCCGACTTCAGCACGGCCTGGCTGCAGGTGTAGCCGCCGAGTTCGGCCCACTTCTTCTGGGTCTCGTCCTTGATGAACCACTCCAGGAATTTCATCGCCTCGTCCTGGTTCTTTGAATAGGAGACGATTGAAATTCCCTGGCCGCCGAGAGCGGCGAAGCGCTTGCCGTCCGGGCCGGCCGGATTGGCGAAGAAGCCGGTAACGTCGGCATAGGGGTTGGTTGCCTTGTTCACGAGCGGCGGGAAGAAGGCGAAGAAGTTCATGCTCATCGCGGCGAGGCCGCCGGTGATCGCCTGATTGTCTTCCACGAAGAAGGTCTTGCCCCAGCCGGGAGGCGTGAACTTGTAGAGCTCCTTGTACATGTCGAGGCCCGCGGCAGCCTCTTTCGAATTGGTGATGCCGTCGACCTTGTAGGTCGCGTAGTCGCCGAGATCGCCGCCATAGCTGAAGATGGCGCTTTCGACGCCCATTGCCATCGCGTCATAGGAATTGTCTGTATAGATGGCGATGCCGTAGCGCTTCTGGTCCGGACGGTGGAAGAACTCGGCGATGTCGCGCAGCTGCGCATAGGTCTTCGGCACGTCGAGATCGTAGCCGTACTTCGCCTTGAAGGCTTCCTTCTCCTTCGGGTCCTCGAACCAGTCCTTGCGGTAGGACCAGCCGATCGCGTCGCCTTCCAGCGGGATCGCCCAGTACTTGCCGGAACCGCCGGGATATTCGGCATAATATTTGATGGTCGCCGGCGCCATGACATCGCCGAGCTTGTGCTTGTTGAAGAAGTCAGTGAGGTCCACATAGTGGCCCTGCGTCGACCCGGCGCCTAGCCATTGCGAGTCACCGACCACCATGTCGTATGCGTCGCCATGCGCGTTGAACTCGGTGAAGGCCTTGGTCTGGAAATCCGGCCATGGCGTCGTCTGCACCGTGACCTTCACCCCGGTCTCGGCGGTATAGTCGTTAACGAGTTCCTGCAGATAGTTCGCCGGATCCCATTCCGCCCAGAAGATGGTGAGTTCCTTGTCCTGCGCGCGGACGGATGTCCCGCAGGCAAGCGCCAGCCCGATACCAGCAATCATGCTGGTCACTATCTTGCGCATAGTTTTCCTCCCTTGTGCGCATTCTACCTTTCATGAGCGCCGGCATCGTCGCCGGCCTGGTAGTTCCTCCGCAACGGCAGTTTGCCGGTTCCGAACCTCCTCGCCTTGCCGGAAAAATGGATCGCAATCCCTACTTGCGACCCGCTTTACGCCAACTGATCTGGTATTACCAATTTCGGATGTTCGTCAAGCTCTTTCTTGGACGCCGGGACGCGGCCCGACAGCCCATTCAGTGCCGCATCGGTCTGATTTACCTTAGTTTTTCTGCTCCTCTTTGGATAGAACACTTGTCTTCTTCCATCTGCTGTAGTCAATATTGCCAAGCGCTCTTCCGATCTGGTCCAACCAGATACTATCATTCGGCGCCGGGGGCCGAGAGTGCCCCATCCACTTTCGCCATTGATTCCGCCATGGCGGCACGCACCAGGGCGCCGGCCGCCCACTGCGTGACCTGCGCCACCCCCTGACTGTCCAGCCCCCACATGTCTTTCAGGACGATCAGCACCTCTACCCCGAACATCATGGACAGCGCCTGGGCCAGGCGCCTGAACTTGCGCGGCGGCAAGCGGTCCTTGAGCGGTGCGATCGCGTCCTTGAGGAGATCGACGCGATGACCGCGCGTGAATGCGGGCTCGGTCCCGAGCGTGCCCGCCTGCTGCCGCGCCCACTGGTCGAGCGAAAGCTTCAACGCCGCCTTGAACGTCGCTTCGAATGCCTCGATCCGCGGCATGGCCGAGCCAAACAGGTCTGCCACCCGACGCTCCGGATCGCTCGAAGCAGACTTCCAGGTGAGGATCGGACCAAGTCCCTCGTCGACGACCGCCTGCACCAGAACGGCCTGGCTCGGGAAATAGCGATAGGCGGTCGCGCGCGACACCTGCGCCGCCTCGGCGACTTCGCTGACGGACGGCGTGGCGCCGGATTGCATCAGCTTCGTCGCCGTCTCCAGCATCAACCGCCTGGTGCGCGCGCGCGGCCCCTTTTCGGCCATCGGCGTTTGCTCGGCGTCGTCGCTGGAAGCGGCTTGTTGACGTGAGACATCCATGTCAATATGATACGCGCGTCTCAAAAAATTGCAATGGCCTCCCCTCTCTGGAATGGCTTCGTTGACACTCTACGGCGCCCCCTTCTGTCCTGCCGGACATCTCCCCCACTTGGGGGGAGATCGGATTTCATCTTTGCTTTCGCCAATCACCAAGGTTGGAGGAGAGGCGTCAAGGCCGCGGCAAGCCAATCTCCCCCCTCGTAGGGGAGATGTCCGGCAGGACAGAGGGGGACGCCGTAGGGCACTAAATTTTTATGCCTTGAGAAGCGCCGCCTCCGCGCCAGCCGGCACGGGGAGGCGTCGATGAAGCGCATCTACGTGGTCGGCACGGCCGACACCAAGGGTGAGGAGCTCGCCTTCCTCGCCGATGCCGTCGCTGCTGCCGGCGGTGCGGTCGCCCGTGTCGACATCGGCACGCGCCGCGCCACCGTGCCGGTCGATATCGCGGCAAGCGACATTGCCGCGCATCATCCGGATGGAGCCGCGGCGGTGCTTGGCATCGACGACCGCGGCAGCGCCGTCGCCGCCATGGGCATTGCCTTTGCCCGCTTCATCCAATCGCGTCACGATATCGCCGGCGTGATCGGCATTGGCGGTGGCGGCGGCACTTCGATCATCACCGCCGGCATGCGCGCGCTGCCGCTCGGTCTGCCCAAAATCATGATCTCGACACTCGCCTCCGGCGATACTGCACCTTACGTCGATGTTTCCGACATCGTCATGATGCCGTCGGTCACCGACATGGCCGGCCTCAATCGGCTTTCGCGCGTCGTGCTGCACAATGCCGCTCAGGCGATAGCCGGCATGGCCGCAACGCCGGCGCCGTCCACCCTCGGCAAGCCGGCGCTTGGGCTGACCATGTTCGGCGTCACCACGCCATGTGTGACGGCAATCGTCGAGCATCTGCGTGCGCAATACGATTGCATGGTCTTCCACGCCACCGGCACCGGCGGCCGCTCGATGGAGAAGCTGGCCGATTCGGGCCTGCTTGCCGGCGTTATCGACATCACCACGACCGAGGTCTGCGATCTGCTGTTCGGCGGCGTGCTGCCGGCAACGGAGGATCGCTTCGGCGCCATAGCCCGCACCGAACTGCCCTATGTCGGCTCGGTCGGCGCGCTCGACATGGTGAACTTCTGGGCGCCGCCAACCATCCCCGAGCGCTATCGCGGCCGGCAGTTCTACGAGCACAATCCCAACGTGACACTGATGCGCACCACTGCCGAGGAATGCCGCAAGATCGGCGAATGGATCGGTAGACGCCTCGCCCGCTGCGAAGGCCCGGTCCGCTTCCTGATTCCGGAAAAGGGCGTCTCCGCTCTCGACGTCGAAGGCGGCGCCTTCTTCGATCCCGAAGCGGACGCAGCGCTCTTCGACGGCATCGAGCGCACCATCATGCCGGCGGAGACCCGCACCGTCACACGCCTGCCGCTGCACATCAACGATCCCGCCTTCGCCAAGGTCGCGGCCGAAGCCTTCCTCGACATTGCCCAGAAGTGAGACCGACAAGCATGGCCGCCATTCCGCGCAGAATGATTCTGGATAAGTTCCGCAAGATGATCGCCGAAGGCGTGCCGATTGTCGGCGGCGGCGCCGGCACCGGCCTGTCGGCCAAGGCCGAGGAAGCAGGCGGCATCGACCTCATCATCATCTACAATTCCGGCCGCTACCGGATGGCCGGACGCGGCTCAGCCGCCGGTCTGCTCGCCTATGGCAACGCCAACGAGATCGTCAAGGAAATGGCCTGTGAGGTGCTGCCGGTGGTCAAGAACACGCCGGTGCTGGCCGGCGTCAACGGCACCGATCCCTTCGTCATCATGCCGCTGTTTCTCGCCGAGCTGAAGACGATGGGCTTTTCCGGCGTGCAGAATTTTCCGACCATCGGCCTTTTCGACGGCACCATGCGGAAGAGCTTCGAGGAAACCGGCATGGGCTTCGGCCTCGAGGTCGACATGATCGCCGAGGCGCACAAGCTCGACCTGCTGACCACGCCTTACGTCTTCAATCCGGACGAGGCGCGCGCCATGAGCAGGGCCGGCGCCGACATCATCGTCGCCCACATGGGCGTGACGACGGGCGGATCGATCGGCGCCACGTCGGCCAAATCGCTCGATGACTGCGTCAAGCAGATCGACGCCATCGCCGAGGCCGCGCGCTCGGTGCGCCAGGATGTCATCCTGCTTTGCCACGGCGGGCCGATCTCGATGCCCGACGACGCGCGCTACATATTGGAGCGCTGCGAAAGGCTGCACGGCTTCTATGGCGCAAGCTCGATGGAACGGCTGCCGGCCGAGGCGGCGATCGCCAGGCAAACGGCGGATTTCAAGGCGGTCAAGATCGGGAAAGGATGACGTAATGGCCGACAAGGAAAAAGTGTTCGTCTATCCGAAGGACGTCAGCGCCTTCGGCTTCGACTGGGGCAAGCTCGCCCTCACCGTGGCGCCGGAAGTAAATGGCGCGGAGCGCTTTTCCGGCGGTGTCGTCGACCTCCCGCCCGGCAAGGGGCACACCCGTCACAACCATCCGGGCGCCGAAGAGATCATCTTCGTCATCTCCGGCAATGGCGAGCAGATGGTCGAGGACGAGAAGGGCAATCCGGTGGTTGCCAAGGTCGGCCCCGGCTGCACCATCTACGTGCCCGAAAGCCGGTTCCATTCCACGCTCAACACCGGCGATCAGCCGATGCAGCTTTTCGTCGTCTACTCGCCGGCCGGACCTGAACTCGCGTTGCGCGATCTGCCGGATTTCAGGCTGCTGCCGCCGGGTTAGTGAGTAGCGCCGACGCTAGGTCCATTAGATGCCGCCTCTGTTCCACCCCCGCCCGCGGTCGCCGAACATCACATAGCCGGTTTCGGTAACCGCGACCGTGTCTTCCAGCTTGATGAAGCCGCGCGTCGGGTGGAGCATGGTCGTCTCGACCGAGAGCACCATGTTTTTCTCCAGCGGTTTGGCCGCATAGGTGCCTTCATAAGCAACCGGGTGGTTGGTCATCAGGAATGGCGCCTCATGCGTGATCAGCCCCATGCCGTGGGCGAAGAAATCCGTGTAGGCCGCGACCTTCGAACGCTTCAGCACGCTTTCGGCATGCGTGATCATGTCGCCGCCCAGCGTGCCGGCCTTGACGTTGGAAAACGCCGCCTGCTGCACCGCCTCGACTTCGGCCAGGAGGTCTTCGAGTTCTCCGTCCGGCTCGCCCAGCACGCCCATGCGGCAGAGGTCGCCGATATAGCCGTGATAGTTGCCGCCGGAATCGATCGACAGCACATCGCCCTTTTGCCACGCCTGGCTTGAAGCGGCGCGGTTGTGGCTGGAGCCCAGCGTCAGCAGGCAATATTCGAAATGCGCGCCACGATTGGTTTCCTCGCGCCGCAACTGCTCGATGATGTCGGTCTTCGTCGTGCCCTCGCGCGCCCAGGCGATCGTCGCCAGCATCGAGTCGGTGATCAGTTCGGAGGCGATGCGCAGCTTTTCGAGCTCGGCTTCGGTCTTGATGGCGCGCATGCGTTCCAGCATGCCGGTCGCATCGATCAGCTTCGCATCCGGCAGCGTCTTGCGGATCAAGGCATAGGCATCCGACGGCAGGAAGGCCGGCTCGATGCCGATGCGAGCAGCGCTCTTGCCGATCTTATGCAGATGCTCAACAGCGAGGTTGGCGGCGTCGAGCGTGCCCCAGCACGCCGCATGCAGCGTCGGCGTCCAGAACGGATGGTTCTGATGCTCACCGCCTTCCATCTTGTTGCCGATATAGGCGGCGTGTTCCGGCCCGCCCTTCTCATAGAGGACAATCGGCAAATAGCGGCTATGGCCGATCGCATCCATGGCCGCGAAGAAGATGAACTTGTAGCCGCCGAGCAGATATTGCGTGTTGTGCTTGGAGGTGGCGAGGAGCACATCGATGCCGGCCTCGTCCATCAGCCGGTCCACCCGTCCCTGGTCGAAAGGGATGCCGCTGACGTTTGCCTTGTCCGCAGCGATGTTCATTTCGTCCTCCTTGGAGTAGTCAGTCCGATCGTCGGATCGCCGGCTGTCCTCATGCTTGCCCGTCTAGCTGCCGGCCAAATTTGCATCATCTCGGCCACTCTGGTCCAGCCAGAATTGATGACGTCGATCCGATATCGCCTTGCCCACCCGACCCTGGAAGAAATCCGACCAATTTGGTCTTACCAGACTGCGATGTGGTGCAGTGGACGGAAATCTCAAAGGCAAGGCAGCATGCGCCAAATCCGTCTCTGGCGAAACCTCTGCCAACGACCATAATCCCGTCCATCGATTGCGTCTGCGACCTGACGCGGGTGAAGAGCAACGCTCGAACTGACGATTTCACGCCGGTCTGCTGGCAGGTTCGCCGGCCGGTCGCCGAGAGCGGCGATGCACGCGCCCCGCAATCGGCGATCGGCAACGGCTGGTGCCAGCGACGCCGACTTTCGTCTCCTGGGCGCGCCGCAAATATTCGTGCCGGCAGCAGCGCATGACTAACGATGGTCCGTGGATGCCAGGTCGAACCGTTCCACGGCGCGCATGATGCCGCGCAGTTCGGCAAGGCCCTTGAGCCGCCCGATCAGCGAATAGCCCGGGTTGATCCTCGTCTTGCCGATGTCGTCGGCAAGCAGATGCCCATGGTCCGGCCGCATCGGGATGCGCCAATCGGAGCGGCCCTCCCTGCGGCGGTGCGCTTCCTCCTTCATCAGCGCCAGGACGACGTCGGCCATGTCGGTCGAGCCTTCCAGATGCTCCGCCTCGAAGAAGGAACCGTCCGCCTCGCGCGTCACATTGCGCAGATGCGCAAAATATATCCTTGGCGCGAATTCCTCGATCATGGCGACCAGATCATTGTCGGCCCGCACGCCATAGGAGCCGGTGCAGAAGGTCAGGCCGTTCGCCGGACTGTCGACGGTATCCAGGATGAAGCGTGCGTCATCGGCGGTGGAGACGACGCGCGGCAAGCCATAGAGCGAGAAGGGGGGATCGTCCGGATGGATGCACATGCGCGCCCCGACTTCCTCCGCGACGGGGATGATCTCGTTGAGGAACCAGGCGAGATTGGCGCGCAGTTCGGCCGGGCCGATCGCCGCGTACTCAGCAAGCGCCTCGCGCATCGTCTCGCGATTGTAGGTGCGCTCGGTTGCCGGCAGGCCGGCGATCAGGTTGCGTTCGATTTTGTCGATATCATCGCTACTCAAGGTCTTGAGCCGCTCTTCCGCCTGCTTGAGTCGTGCCGGACTGTAGCTCGCCTCGGCCTTCGGCCGTTTCAGCACGAAGACGTCATAGGCGGCGAAGTCGAGCGCGTCGAAGCGCAGGGCATAGCCGGTGGTCGGCAGCCGGTACATCAGATCGGTGCGGGTCCAGTCCACGACCGGCATGAAATTGTAGCAGATGGTGGAGACGCCGGCCGTGGCCAGCGCCCGGATCGTGTCCTTGTACCAGCCGGTATAGCGCTCCCGCTCGGGCGCCCCGATCTTGATCGAGTTGTGAACGGGAATGCTCTCCACCACCGACCAGGCCAGTCCCGCTGCCTCGACGATGCGCTTGCGCTCGAGAATGGCATCCAGCGGCCAGGCGCTGCCGTCATAGATGTTGTGCAGCGCCGTCACGATACCCGTGGCGCCGGCCTGCCTGACATGATCGAGCGTGACCGGATCGTTAGGGCCGTACCAGCGCCAGCACTGTTCCATGACTGCCTCTCCAAGGCTGCTTCCCGAAATTGGGTCGGTTTTCGGGACAAAGACATGCGCAAGATCAAAAACGAGCACACCTAGCGAATCTGGAGCATCGCGATGCGCTTTGGTGTGGTTGCGATCGACCATATTGTCGGATGACAAAGGCCGTCAAATCGGGTGATTGCAGCCAGCGTGCGGCTCCCGATGAAGCGGTCGCCGGCCAGGTCATCGATTTCAAGGTAGCGGCATCGGCTTGTCACTGAGAGTGCGCAAATAGGCGATCAGGTCGATCCGTTCGGTCTCGTCCGGAACACCAGGTGTCTCCATGTAAACGCCCGGCGTGGTGAGCATGGGCCCGAAGAGATATCTGTTCAGGTCCTCGAACGTCCACACACCCTCCCAGCCCAGCAGGGCTTCGGAATAACGTCTATCTTCCAGAGATGCCTTGTCGCGGCCGACGACACTCCACAAATTCGGTCCCACTTTGCTCCCGCCCTGCGGTTCGATACTGTGGCAACGGGTACACAAGCGGTCGAAGTGGGCTCGGCCTTTCTCGACATCGGCTGTCGCCAACTTCATCGAGATTGGGGCTGGCGTCGGCAAGACGACGCCGCGCGACATGAGATAGTCGGCAATTTCGCGTTGCCCCGCACGTTTTGCCAGATGGATCGGTGTCTTGCCGTCTTCTGCCTTCGCATTCACGTCTGCGCCGGCCTCGACCAGCGCCTTCACGCAGTCGAGACAACCGAGGGTGACGGCGACATGAAGGGCAGGTTCGCCGGCACGGCGGGAATTCGGATCTGCGTCCCGTTCCAGCAACAGATTCAACAGCTCGATCTTGCCTGTTCCTATGGCCGCCATCAGTGGGGGACCCCAAGTCGTCTGGGCGTTGACGTCCGCACCACGTTCTATGAGGAGTCTTGCCGCTTCGACGTGGCCCATCCAGACCGCAAAATAGAGCGGCGTCGCGTCTCCATCACTCTCATCTATGCCGGCACCCGCATCGAGCGCTGCTATGATCGCCGCGACGTCGCCGACTTGCGCGGCGTCGTGGATGTCGGCGGCATGCGATACGCTCGGGATGTGTGCAAGCAGCAGTGCAATGAAGAGCGAGGACGTGCGCATTTGGCATCTCCCAAGGCAAACCCCGGTATGCGTCACACTTGCAAGACGGCAGAATACCGCGAATGGCTGATCAGGCCAATCGGTGCCTAGTCCTATTCCACGAAGGCGCGATGAGCCGCGGATCCCACGGCAACTGTTTCGGGACGAAGACCTGCGCAAAGTCAAAGACCTGAAGCACACCCAGCGAAGCTGAACATCGGATGCGCTTTGGTGTGGTTGCGATCGAGCTTATTGTTGGATGACAATGGCAGTCAGATCGGTGATTTCGGCGGGCGTGAGCCTCCGATGAACGGCATCCAGCCTGGCTTGGCCTGGCGGGGCACAATTCTCGGACACTTTGCAGGAGTTCTGGTCATGAACGATTTCGACGGCAAGGTTGCGCTGGTCACGGGAACGACCGGGATCGGTCGGGCGACGGCCCGGCGTCTTGGCGAAGGTGGAGCTGCGATCATCGCCTTGGGCATCGATCTCGAGGCCAACGCGATGTTGCAGGCCGAACTCGAGCGTTCTGGCGTCGACACTCTGGTGCTGGCCGCGGACGTTTCCAAGCCGGATCAGGTCGAGACGGCAATCGCGGCGGGTGTCGAGCGTTTCGGTGGACTGGACGTCATCGTCAACTCGGCTGCGGTCCATCCTTACGGCACCGCGACCAGCACGGACTTCGAGACCTGGAACCGGGCGATGTCTGTCAATGTCGGCTCGATCTACCTCACCGCGCATTTCGGCATCCCGCAAATGATCAGGCGCGGCGGCGGCGCCATTGTCAACGTCGCCTCGGTGCAGGGCCATGCCTGCCAGCAGAACGTCGCCGCCTATGCCACCACCAAGGGCGCCATTCACACGCTGACCCGCTCGCTGGCGCTCGACTACGCCCGCCAGGGCATCCGCGTGAATTCAGTCAGCCCGGGATCGGTCCGCACGCCGATCCTTGAGAGGGCCGCGCGCGGCGATGATCCGAACGCCGACATCGAAGCCGCCTTCAGGCGCTTCGGCGAGGCGCATCCGATCGGCCGCATCGGCGAGCCGGAAGAGGTGGCGGAGCTCATCGCCTTTCTCTGCTCGTCCAAGGCAAGCTTCTGCACCGGCGCCGACTACAGGATAGATGGCGGTCTCCTGGCAGGTATCGGCGTGAGGTAAGGACCATCGCGTTGCTGGACCGGCTGGGGCTCGCACCCATCCATGGCCTGCCCAGCCGCCCACACGATCAGCGCTTGCCGCATTCTTTTGTCTGCATTGATGGGCCGGGGTGATTGGCGCGTCGCCTCGCATGGAAGGATCTTGGCGACGAGGGACAGGCGCGACAAGGCCGCAGCACAAACGAAAACGGCCCGCGCGAGGCGAGCCGTTTTCGGATTTGGTTGCGGGGGCAAGATTTGAACTTGCGACCTTCAGGTTATGAGCCTGACGAGCTACCGGGCTGCTCCACCCCGCGTCAACGATACAGGTAAGTTTGAGCTTACCGAATTCAAGAGGCCGCCAAATGAAAGGGCCGCTTGCGCGGCCCGAAATCCCGTTTGGCGGGCCTTATCGTAAGGAGAAGATTTGTTTCCATCCGGATCCTCTGGAGACGGATGTGAGATGAACGTGCGCTTGGCAGACCTGGCAGCGACCTACTCTCCCGCGTCTTGAGACGAAGTACCATCAGCGCTGGAGCGTTTCACGGCCGAGTTCGGAATGGGATCGGGTGCAGCCGCTCCGCCATAACCACCAGGTCGGCAAAACGCACGTTCAAATCGAGAAGCTGTCTATTCGTGCCGGCGTCAATCCCCTGGATTGCGCCTCAATGGGCATTAGGAATGAGAACGATCAAGCCGATCGAACTATTAGTACCGGTAAGCTTCAAGCGTTGCCGCTCTTCCACACCCGGCCTATCAACGTGGTCGTCTTCCACGGTTCTCAGGGAATACTCGTTTCAAGGTGGGTTTCCCGCTTAGATGCCTTCAGCGGTTATCCCGTCCGGATATAGCTACCCTGCTATGCGGCTGGCGCCACAACAGGTCCACCAGAGATCCGTCCATCCCGGTCCTCTCGTACTAGGGACAGATCCTTTCAATATTCCTACACCCACGGCAGATAGGGACCGAACTGTCTCACGACGTTCTGAACCCAACTCACGTACCGCTTTAAATGGCGAACAGCCATACCCTTGGGACCTGCTCCAGCCCCAGGATGCGATGAGTCGACATCGAGGTGCCAAACAACCCCGTCGATATGGACTCTTGGGGGTCATCAGCCTGTTATCCCCGGCGTACCTTTTATCCGTTGAGCGATGGCCCTTCCACACGGGACCACCGGATCACTATGACCGACTTTCGTCTCTGCTCGACTTGTCAGTCTCGCAGTCAGGCAGGCTTATGCCATTGCACTCAGCGAACGATTTCCGACCGTTCTGAGCCCACCATCGCGCGCCTCCGTTACTCTTTAGGAGGCGACCGCCCCAGTCAAACTACCCACCATACATTGTCCCGGACCCGGATAACGGGCCGCGGTTAGACATCCATAGTGATAAGGGTGGTATTTCAAGGGTGGCTCCACCTGAGCTGGCGCCCAGGCTTCAAAGCCTACCACCTATCCTACACATGCCACTACGAATGCCAATGTAAAGCTATAGTAAAGGTGCACGGGGTCTTTCCGTCTAACCGCAGGAACCCCGCATCTTCACGGGGAATTCAATTTCACTGAGTCTATGCTGGAGACAGCGGGGAAGTCGTTACGCCATTCGTGCAGGTCGGAACTTACCCGACAAGGAATTTCGCTACCTTAGGACCGTTATAGTTACGGCCGCCGTTTACTGGGGCTTCGATTCAGAGCTTGCACCCCTCCTCTTAACCTTCCAGCACCGGGCAGGCGTCAGACCCTATACGTCGTCTTGCGACTTCGCAGAGCCCTGTGTTTTTGATAAACAGTCGCTACCCCCTGGTCTGTGCCACCCTCCTCTGCTTGCGCAGAAAAGGGTCACGCTTCTTCCGAAGTTACGCGTGCAATTTGCCGAGTTCCTTCAGCATAGTTCTCTCAAGCGCCTTGGTATACTCTACCAGACCACCAGTGTCGGTTTCGGGTACGGTCTATAAGGAGGAGCTATTTCCTGGAACCACTCCGCTGCCCTTTCAATCCGATAAGATTGGACAACTTGTGTGATCCGTCACTACCTCCAGGCCCACGAATATTAACGTGGTTCCCATCGACTACGCGTTTCCGCCTCGTCTTAGGGGCCGGCTAACCCTGCTCAGATTAACTTTAAGCAGGAACCCTTGGTCTTTCGGCGGGGGAGTCTCTCACTCCCCTTACGTTACTCATGTCAGCATTCGCACTTCTGATACCTCCACCGCCCCTCACGGGTACGGCTTCATCAGCTTACAGAACGCTCCGCTACCGCTCGTATTGCTACGAACCCTAAGCTTCGGTGTATGGCTTTAGCCCCGTTACATTTTCGGCGCAAAGACCCTTATTTAGACCAGTGAGCTGTTACGCTTTCTTTAAATGATGGCTGCTTCTAAGCCAACATCCTGGTTGTTTTGGGATCCTCACATCCTTTCCCACTTAGCCATAACTTGGGGACCTTAGCTGTAGGTCAGGGTTGTTTCCCTTTTCACGACGGACGTTAGCACCCGCCGTGTGTCTGCCGACTAGTACTCCCAGGTATTCGGAGTTTGGTTAGGTTTGGTAATCCGGTGAGGACCCCTAGCCCATCCAGTGCTCTACCCCCTGGGGTATTCGGTCGACGCTCTACCTAAATAGATTTCGCGGAGAACCAGCTATTTCCGAGTTTGATTGGCCTTTCACCCCTAGCCACAAGTCATCCCGAACTATTGCAACAGTTATGGGTTCGGCCCTCCAGTAAGTGTTACCTTACCTTCAGCCTGCTCATGGCTAGATCACTCGGTTTCGGGTCTAATGCGACGAACTGAACGCCCTGTTCAGACTCGCTTTCGCTGCGCCTACACCTACCGGTTTAAGCTTGCTCGTCACACTAAGTCGCTGACCCATTATACAAAAGGTACGTGGTCACCCTTGCGGGCTCCCACTGTTTGTAGGCAATCGGTTTCAGGTACTCTTTCACTCCCCTTGTCGGGGTGCTTTTCACCTTTCCCTCACGGTACTAGTTCGCTATCGGTCATGCACGAGTACTTAGGCTTGGAAGGTGGTCCTCCCAATTTCAGACAGGATTTCACGTGTCCCGCCTTACTCGAGGACGATGACTTGCATTACGCGTACGGGGCTGTCACCCGC
>NZ_SRTP01000002.1:220000-700485 GCF_004791945.1 Mesorhizobium sp. M3A.F.Ca.ET.175.01.1.1
AGATCATCATCCGCCACGCCAATGGCTACGAGACTTCCTACAATCACCAGAGCGCGTTCGCCAAAGGCATGCAGCCCGGCATGCGGGTGCGCCAGGGCCAGGTCATCGGCTACCTCGGCCAGACCGGCCTCGCCACCGGCCCGCATCTTCACTACGAGCTGATCGTCAACGGCACCAAGGTCGATCCGATGCGCGTGCGCCTGCCGGTGGGCAAGGTGCTGAGGGGCGACGACCTGGTCGCCTTCAAGCGCGAGCGCGACCGCATCGACGACCTGCTCAAGCAGGAAGACGGCAATTCGCTGAAGGTCGCCAGCGCCAAGACGGATTCGCAGGTTCCGAACTGAGCAGTTCCACGAAAGGCGAGAAACCGGCTTTGCCCGGCATAGCATAAGACGCGGACTGCCTATCCGCGCTCCGTTTGCTGCGGCCAGGGCGACGCCTGGCCGGGCACCGTGAACCAGGCGGTGATCGCGGACAGCAGGCAGAGCAGCGCCGTGACCGCCGCCACCGCGGCAAAGGCCGAATCGCTCGCGGCGATCCTCGACGCATCGAGATTGGCTGCCAGCCCGGACGCGGGCTCGCCGAAGCCGGGCATGCCGGCGGGATTGCCGGTCAATCGTGCATAGACGAAAGCCGCCAGGGAACCCATCGCCGCCACCGCGATCAGCCCGCCGATGCGCGAGACGGCGTTGTTGATGCCTGAGGCCGCACCCGTATCCCGGTCCTCGACGGAGGTCATGATCGCCGTCGACAGCGGCGACACGACCAGCGCCATGCCAAGCCCCATCAACGCCATCAGCGGAAAGATCCCGGTCCAGAACCGGTGGATGCCGGCATGGCTGAGCAGGGCGAGACCGGCAAAGGCGACGGCGACAATCAGGCTCCCCGCGGCAATCGGCAGGCGCGGACCGATTCGGTCGGACCAGTGGCCGACCGGCCCCGAAAGCAGCGCGATCAATGCCGAGAGCGGCACGAAGATGACGCCGACCTCGGCCGAGTTCAGGCCCCAGCCGGCGATCAGAACCATAGGCAGGTAGAAGAGGTTGGCCGAAAGCGCGAAATAGAGGAAGAAAGTTGCAAGGTTGGCGCCGGCGAAGGCGCGGTTGCGAAACAGGCCGAGATCGATCATCGGCTCGCGCTGCCAGCGCTCGTAGAGGACGAAGACGATCAGCAGGACGACACCGGCGCCGATCGCCGGCCCTGCCATCACGCCGCCGCCCTCGGCGTTCATCGCCGTCAGCCCGTAGGCCAGCGATCCGAAGGCGAGCGTGGCGAGCCCGGCACCGCCGAGATCGAGGCTGCGTTTCTCGGTCGGCTGGTCGGCCGGAATCTTGGCGAGCAGCAGATAGATCGAGACCAGTCCGAGCGGCAGGTTGACGGCGAAGATGGCGCGCCAGACGCCGTTGCCGAAGGTCGACAGCACCAGGCCGCCCAGCACCGGACCAAGCGCCGTCGTCAGCGCCGACGCCGCTGCCCAGATGCCGATCGCCCGGCCGCGCTCCTTTTTCGGATAGGCCTTGGCGATGATGGCAAGGCTGCCTGGCACCATGATCGCGGCGCCGATGCCCTGGACGGCGCGAACCGCGATCAGCACCGCCGGATTGGGCGCCAACGCGCAGGCGAGGGAAGAGACGATGAAAAGCGCGATGCCGGTGACGAAGGCGTGCCGCAGTCCGAATCGGTCGCCGGCGGCACCACCTGCGAGAATCAACGCCGAGAGCGTCAGCGCATAGGCATTGGAGATCCACTGCGCTTCCGCCAGGCTGGCGCCCAGGTCGACGCGCAGCGCCGGCATGGCGATGGCCAGCACAGAGCCGTCGATGAAGCCGAGCGCCGAGGCCAGGATCGCCGCGACCAGCACGAACTTGCGTCGCGCCTGAGGACAGAACGTGCCGTTCGCGCGCTGCGCGGTCGAAAGCGAATCGGCGGTGTGTTCGTCCGAAGCTGACATGACAGCCTGCTTAGCTCTGCGATGCACTCGCAACAACGAGCCACAGGATTGCGGTTCTTGAAACAGATTGTGCTGGCACACGGCCAGCGGGCGACAGTCATGAGACAAACGAACCGGCCTGCGTCAGGTTCCGGTCCCCCCGGGCGCTGTCCGTTCAGACCTGGCCCCAGGGTCGCCTTTATCGTGCGTGCTGGCGCGGCTTTTCTATGCCGCCGCGCCGCGCGCCTCACTGCTGCACAAAATCATCGGTTGCGGTCCCGCCGACGTCAGCGATTGTTGGTCCGCCGACGAATTCCACGGTAACGCCCGGCGACACGAGCTTGGCGAGTTCGCGTGCATCCCAGTTGGTCAGTCGCACGCAGCCATGGCTTTCGGTCTTGCCGATCTTGGAAGGGTCGGGCGTGCCGTGAATGCCATAGGTCGGCTTGTCCAGCGCGATCCAGACCGAGCCGACCGGACCGTTCGGCCCCGGCGGGATGGTCAGGATCTTGTCGTTCTGGCCTTGCTTGAAATTGATGTTGGGATTGTAGGTGTAGTTGGGGTCGAGCGCGATGCGGGACACAGTGTGGATGCCCGACGGAGAAGGCGTGTCGGACGAGCCGATGGTGGCCGGGTAAGCCGCGACCAGCTTGCCGCCGGCATCATAGGCGAAGACTTCCTTCTTGTCCTTGTCGGCAACGATGCGTGCAACCGGTGTCGACACCAGCTGTCCGAAATTGGCGACCTTGATGATCGTGCCCGGGCGATTGAAGTCGAGGCCCTTGTTGATCGACTTGAGGTAGTTCTCATCCATGTGGAAGCGCTCGGCGAGCGCCTCGGTGACGGAGGTGTAACCCATGCGATCGAGCTTGGCCTTCTGGCTGTAGTCTTCCGGGATCGACGCGACATAGGGGCCTGCCACGTCCTCGGGGGTGATCGTGTAAGAGGCGAAAGCGTCGCCGCCCGATTGAGCGAGGGCGGCCTCGATTCCGGCCGCATCGGTCGATTTCAGATTGCTGCCGGTGATCTGATTGTAGGCGGCCAAAGCCTTGTCGACATTCGAGCCGAAGCGCCCGTCGATGACCCCCGGCGAAGCGCCGCCGCGGTCGAGCAGCACCTGAAGCGCGGCAACGTCCTGGCGCACGCCGAGCGACAACGATGGATCGACGCTGGCCTTGCCGCCGGTGTCCGGCGGCAGCGAGGCCTGCGTTTCCGGATTGACCTGCAGCACTTCTCCCTGGCCAGGCTGCGCCGGCTCGATCGACGCCTCGTCCAATGGCTGGCGCTTGATCGTGTCCGAGTTTGGTGACTGCGGCAAAGTGGCGGTTTCGCCCTCATCGTTCGGCGCCGGCGGATAGGCATCGATGAAATTTTCGCCATACGGATCGTTTTCATCGACCGGCGGCGGAATCACCCTGCCCTCTTCTTCCAACTGCCTGCGGCGGAAGCGCGCCATGTCTTCGGGATCGTCGAGATAGTAGCGATCATCCTCGGCCGGAGCGCGGCCAAGTTCCTGCATGCGCAACTGACGGCGAAGCGCCCTGCGGTCGAGCCTGGTCCCGGGCGGCTGGATGGCGATCACCTTGCCGGTCTCGGCATCGACAAGCACCCGGTTGCCCCTGCCGTCATAGTAGATGTCGATATCGCCTTCCTGGGCGAGCATTAGCCCGCCGTGCTGCGCTGGCCGGGCGGCACTCTGCCCGCCGTCCACGCTCGGCGCCGCGAAGGCACTGGAAGTCACCAGCCCGGCCGCGAGTGCCGAAAGGGAAAGGATCGTGCGCAGCATGTAGGTCAAGCTCTCCGGTCGACGTGGTCTTGGCAGGCGAACCCTTCGCCAGCAAACCAGTTACCAAAACTAAGGTTCCAACATGAACCGGGCATGAAGATGGCGGATTCCCGGCGTTTCATCAGCCCAGCCCCAACTCGCTGCGCACCTGCCTGGTCAGCTTGAGGACAACCAGCCGATGGCTCTCGCGTACATAATCCTTCAGCGCGCCATCATCCACGCTCTGGCTTGTCTGGCGCTGGATCCATTTCATCCCGCGCGAGGCAAGATAGGGCGCGGGCCGGCAGCCCGGCTGCTCCTTCAGCACGTCATAGGCCAGGTCGGAACATTTGAAGGTGACGAAGACCTGCCCCTCCCGGTCATGCCCGCCGATCGCGAACACCTTGCCGCCGACCTTCCACACATGCGCGCCGCCCCACTGCACGACATGCGTCGCGGCCGGCAGCCCGGCGCAGAAGCCGTTGTAGTCCTCAAGCTTCATCCGAGCCACCTCCACGGCCTTCAAGTTCGGCCGCGGATTTGCAATGCGGTCGGATAAAAAAGCAAGAGCGCGCCGCATCCATGTGATGCGACGCGCTCCGGTTCATGCGCCCTGGTCCGGGCTCAGGCCGCGGCGTCGGTCGCCACAACCGAGGGCTTGGAGCGGAAGTTCAGGCGGTCGGAGCCGGCAGTGACCTTGACGGTCGAGCCGTCGAGGATCTCGCCCAGCAGTATCTGCTCCGCCAGCGGATCCTGCAGTTCCTTTTGCATCACCCGCTTCAGCGGCCTTGCGCCATAGGCCGGATCATAGCCCTTCGAGGCCAGCCACTCGATCGCCTCATGATCCAGCGACAGGCTGATCTTGCGATCGGTGAGCAGGTTCTCCAGCCGCTTGAACTGGATTTCGACGATGCGGTCCATATCGTGCCGACGCAGCCTGTGGAACAGGATCACTTCGTCGACGCGGTTGAGGAACTCCGGCCGGAACGAGGCTCTCACCACGCTCATCACTTCGTCGCGAACGGCATCGACATCCTGGTCTTCGCCAAGGTTGACCAGATATTCGGCGCCGAGGTTGGACGTCATGATGATCAGCGTGTTGCGGAAGTCGACCGTACGGCCCTGGCCGTCGGTCAGGCGGCCGTCGTCGAGCACCTGCAGCAGCACATTGAAGACGTCGGGATGCGCCTTCTCGATTTCGTCGAACAAGACGACCTGATAAGGCCGGCGCCGCACCGCTTCGGTCAGCGCGCCGCCTTCCTCATAGCCGACATAGCCGGGAGGCGCGCCGATCAGCCGGGCGACCGAGTGCTTTTCCATGAACTCCGACATGTCGATGCGCACCATGGCGCCCTCGTCATCGAACAGGAAGTTGGCCAGCGCCTTGGTGAGCTCGGTCTTGCCGACGCCGGTGGGCCCAAGGAACATGAACGAGCCGATCGGCCGGTTTGGATCCTGCAGGCCGGCGCGCGCGCGCCGCACGGCCTTGGAAACCGCCTGCACCGCCTCGCCCTGGCCGACGACCCGCTTGCCGATCTCGTCTTCCATGCGCAGCAGCTTCTCGCGTTCGCCTTCCAGCATCTTGTCGACCGGAATGCCCGTCCAGCGCGACACGATATGAGCGACGTGGTCGGGCGTGACCACCTCCTCCACCATGCCGCCCTTGCCGTCCTGCGCCTCGGCTTCGTTCAGCCTCTTTTCCAGTTCCGGGATCTTGCCATAGGCAAGCTCGCCGGCGCGCTGGAACTCGCCCTTGCGCTGGGCAATCGCCAGTTCGTTGCGCGCTTCGTCGAGCTGCTTTTTCAGGTCGGCGGCGAGGCCGAGCTTCTGCTTTTCGGCCTGCCACTTGGTGGTCAGTTCGGTCGACTGCTCCTCGAGGTCGGCGAGGTCCTTCTCCAGCCGTGCAAGCCTGTCCTTCGAGGCGTCGTCCTTTTCCACCTTCAGCGCCTCGCGCTCGATCTTGAGCTGCATGATGCGGCGGTCGATCTCGTCCAGCGCCTCCGGCTTCGAATCGACCTGCATCCTCAGCCGCGAGGCGGCCTCATCGACGAGGTCGATCGCCTTGTCCGGCAGGAAACGGTCGGCGATGTAGCGGTTGGAAAGCGTCGCAGCCGACACCAGGGCCGAATCGGAGATGCGCACCTTGTGGTGCTGCTCGTACTTCTCCTTCAATCCGCGCAGGATCGAGACGGTGTCCTCCACCGTCGGCTCGTCGATGAAGACAGGCTGGAAGCGGCGGGCAAGCGCGGGGTCCTTCTCGACATGCTTGCGATACTCGTCGAGCGTGGTCGCGCCGACGCAGTGCAGCTCTCCGCGCGCCAGCGCCGGCTTCAACAGGTTCGAGGCGTCCATGGCGCCATCCGCCTTGCCAGCGCCGACCAGCGTGTGCATCTCGTCGATGAACAGGATGATGTTGCCGCTGGCGGCCGTCACCTCGTTGAGCACGGCCTTCAGCCGCTCCTCGAACTCGCCGCGATATTTGGCCCCGGCGATCAGCGCGCCCATGTCGAGCGCCATCAGTTGCTTGTCCTTCAGCGATTCCGGCACATCGCCATTGACGATGCGCAGCGCCAGGCCTTCGGCGATCGCCGTCTTGCCGACGCCCGGCTCGCCGATCAGCACCGGATTGTTCTTGGTGCGGCGCGACAGCACCTGGATCGTGCGGCGGATCTCGTCGTCACGGCCGATGACCGGATCGAGCTTGCCGGAGCGGGCGTCCGCGGTGAGGTCGCGCGCATATTTCTTGAGCGCGTCATAGCCCTGCTCGGCATTGGCCGAATCGGCGGTGCGGCCCTTGCGGACGTCGTTGATGACCTGGTTCAGCGCCTGCGCGGTGACGCCGGCCTTGGCCAGTATGTCGGCGGTCTTGGCCGACTTTTCCATGGCGAGCGCCTGCAGCAGGCGCTCCACGGTGACGAAGCTGTCGCCGGACTTCTTCGCCAGTTCCTCGGCGGTCGAGAACACTTTGGCGAGCGGCTGGGCGAGGTAGAGCTGGCCGTTGCCGCCTTCGACCTTGGGCATGGCTTCCAGCGCCGCCTCGACGCCGAGCTTGACGTCGCGCGCACGACCGCCGGCGCGCTCGATCAGGGAAGCGGCCAAGCCCTCGTCGTCGTCGACGAGCACCTTGAGCATATGTTCGGGAGTGAATTGCTGGTGGTTGCGCGAGAGCGCCATCGTCTGCGCGGACTGGATGAAACCGCGCACGCGCTCCGAATATTTTTCGAGATTCATATCTGTCTCCTTCCGTCACCGGCCCGCTTTGCGGCACCGGATCAGATTGCGGTGACGGACCCGCTCATTCGAGCCGGGCCCTGTTCAGCCGAGATATGGTGTATGGGCCCAAGTCTCTCAAGACACGTTGATATTGGTCAACGCAGATTATTCCAATGCGGGTCGCCCATAAGTGTGCAGACACGGCGGCTTTTGGGCGCGCACAAACGAAAACGGCGGAGATGTCTCTCCGCCGGTCAATGTCTCATGATCAGGTCTGGATCAGTCGTTTGCTGCGACGACCGCAGGTTCGCTCGCCGGCTCGCCAGCACTGTTGTCGCCGGCGTTGTTTTCGGTCGACGGCGCGGCATTAGTCTCCTCGCGCGCAGTGGCTACGGCGTCGTTGCCCTGCCCTGCCGCCTCACGTTCATCGGCCGAGGCGTTCGCCTGGTCGCTGTTTCCCTGCTCGGCATTGCCGCGCTGGCGGCGCGGACGCCGCGGGCGGCGACCGCCACCATTGTCCATGGCGGCCTCGTTGAGTTCAGCCTGGGCAGCAAGAGCGGCCGGCGAAAAACTGCCGAACAAAGGCGCCTGCTCGGCCGGGAGACCAGCCTCGCTGGAGGCGGCCGCTTCCGGCTGCGCGGCCTGTGCCTCGCCGCGGCGGTTCTGGTCGAACTGCTGCCCGCCATGCTCGCCACGCTGGCCCTCGCCGCGCTGTCCATTATCGCGCTGGCCATACTGGCCATAGCCGCCATTGCGGCGGTCGCGGTGTCGGTCGCGGCCACTGTTGTCGCGCTGGTTGTTGTCGCGGCGATTGTTGTCGCGGCCGTTTTCCTGGTTGTAAGCCAGTTCGGCCGGCGTGCCCTCGATCACGGGCTGCGGACCGGACCCGGTCGCCGCGGCCGGCTGCTCGCCGGCATTGGTGTTGCCGATGCTCTCGAAATCGTCGCGATCCTCATCGACCTCGTCGTCGAAATCGTCGCGGTTCTGCTGGACGTTCTGGATCGGCATCTGCGCCTGCGCAGCGGCAATGATGCGATTGTAGTGTTCGGCGTGCTGGAGATAGTTCTCCGCCATCACCCGGTCCCCGGAGCTTTGCGCGTCACGGGCGAGTGCGGCATATTTTTCGGCGATCTGCTGAGCCGAGCCACGGATCTTCACGTCCGGACCGTTGCTCTCGTAGTTGCGCGTCAGGGGATTGGGCCCCTTGCGGTTGTTGTTGTTGGCACCGCCGCCATTGTTGTTGCGACCGCGCATGCGCCTGTTCTGCTGTTGTGGCCTCATTCGACTCTCTTCGATGTGAAAATATCAAATCTCTCGCGACCGGTGGCGCTCATGCAGCCAGCCGTTTCGCTTCTTCACCGGCGTTCGCCCGCATCGATTGCGTTGGCGCCACGTGCCATCCTGTTCCGGTTACATCACTTGCCGGACGATCCCCGCACGAAGCTTGGGCGTCGTTTTCGCAAGAAGGCAGCTATTTCCAAGGAAAACCGAATCGCTAGGAGCACTGCCTGCTTCGTCTCATCCGGTCAAGCTGGACCCTAGCTGTATTCCCTTGCATTGCCAAGCGTTTTTTCGCATTGCACCAAGGCTTTCAACGCTCGAACACCAGAACCCTGTCGTTTCCACCGAGATCGCGATACGCGCCTGCCGGGCTGTAGCCTTCTGTGGTGAATATCCCGGTAACCTCGTCTCGCTGCGTGTAGCCGATCTCGACAGCTACCTTGCCTTGCATTTCAAGAAATGGGCCCGCCTCGCGGGCAATGATCCTGTAGGGTGCCAGACCGTCCGCGCCGCCATCTAGGGCCAGTCGCGGATCGAAATCGCGGACCTCGTCCTGCAGATTTCCAATGTCTCGACTGCGTATATAGGGAGGGTTCGCGACAATTACATGGTATCGGCCGGAAACTTTTTCGAACCAGTTGGAATGCAAGGCTTTGAACCGGCCGTCGAGCCCGAGATCCACGGCGTTTTGCATGGCAGTGGCCAAGGCGCCGGGGGAGACGTCGACGCCGGTCGCGGTGGCGACGGCAACGGCGCTGAGCAGCGCCAGCGCGATGGCGCCGGTTCCGGTGCCGAGGTCGAGGATCCGGCACTCTCCAAGGCGCTCCGCCGTCGTCTTCACAAAGGGCAGGATCGCCTCGACCAGCGTTTCGGTGTCGGGCCGCGGCTCCAGCGTTTCCGGCGAGAGCGACAGTCGCAGGCCGTAGAATTCGCGATAGCCGAGGATGCGATGCACCGGCTCACCTGCGACGCGACGCCTCAGGGCGGCGTCAATGGCAGTGAGGGCAGTTGCGTCGACCGGATGACCTGGCTCGGCGATCGCCTGGACGCGGGTCGCGCCCGAGAAATGCTCGACGATCAGTCGGGAATCGAGCGCCGGATCGGCAATGCCGGCGGCAGCGAGCCGTTGCCTCGCCGCGCGCAGCAGCGAACCGAGCGCGGCGGGCAGCGCATCAGCCATCAGGGCTCATATCGGCAAGCAGCTTCGACTGATGGTCGGCGATCAGCGCGTCGATCACCTCGTCGAGCTCGCCCATCATCACTCGGTCGAGCTTGTAGAGCGTGAGGTTGATCCGGTGGTCGGTGACCCGGCCTTGCGGGAAATTATAGGTGCGGATGCGCTCCGACCGGTCGCCCGAACCGACCTGCGATTTGCGCGACTCCGAGCGTTCTTCGTCCGCGCGGCTGCGTTCGAGGTCGTAAAGCCGAGCCCGGAGGATCTGCATGGCCCGCGCCCGGTTCTGATGCTGCGACTTCTCTGCCTGCACCACCATGATGCCGGTCGGCAGATGGGTGATGCGCACCGCCGAGTCGGTGGTGTTCACATGCTGGCCGCCGGAACCCGAGGCGCGCATCGTGTCGATGCGGATGTCCTCGGGCCGGATCTCGATGTCGACCTCCTCGGCCGCCGGCAGCACAGCGACGGTCGCCGCCGAGGTATGGATGCGTCCGCCGGCCTCGGTTTCCGGCACGCGCTGCACGCGGTGCACGCCCGATTCGAACTTCAGATGCGCGAACACGCCCTTGCCCGACACCGAGGCGATGATTTCCTTGTAGCCGCCGACTTCGCCCTCGCTGGCCGAGACGACCTCGAAGCGCCAGCCGCGCGCGGCGGCGTAGCGCTCATACATGCGGAACAGGTCACCGGCGAACAAGGCCGCCTCGTCGCCGCCGGTGCCGGCGCGGATTTCAAGGATAGCGTTCCTGTCGTCGGCGGCGTCCTTGGGCAGCAGCAGGATCTGGATGTCCTTCTGCAGCGCCTCGATGCGGTTTTCCACCTCGGGCAGGTCGGCCTCGGCAAGCGACCGCATCTCGGCGTCGGTGCCCTTGTCGGCAAGCATCGCTTCCAGATCGGCCTGCTCCTGCTCGGCGGCGCGCAACGCCCGGATCTTGCCCACCATCTCCTGGATGTCGGCATATTCCG
The DNA here is from genome assembly GCF_004791945.1 of Mesorhizobium sp. M3A.F.Ca.ET.175.01.1.1. Lineage (NCBI taxonomy): Bacteria > Pseudomonadati > Pseudomonadota > Alphaproteobacteria > Hyphomicrobiales > Phyllobacteriaceae > Mesorhizobium > Mesorhizobium sp. M3A.F.Ca.ET.175.01.1.1. The sequence continues at coordinate 230,333 of NZ_SRTP01000002.1, forward strand.
AAGCCATCTTTACATAGGCATCGGCCGTCGGCCCAGCCGACATCTGCGCTTCAAGCATGTCGAAACGCTTGACGACTTGGTCCATGCGGTCGCGGGGCAGGTTGATCATGGTCTTGGAACTTCGATGGAATTCACGCCAGAGCTAGTCGAAAATGGCCGGTTTCGAGACCGGAGTGTACATTTAGGTACATGAGCACCGGCCTACGCCGGCCATAGCCTTAATTCAACTGCCGCGCCACTCATGAATACTGCGGCCGGCTGAGGCCGGAAGCGCAGAAAATTGCCGTTTGCAGACCGCCCTCACGTGAAGCTAGAGCGGAATGGAGCGGTCGTCGGCAAAGGCCTGCAGCAGCGCCCGCATTGGGATTCCTTGCGCAGGCGCCATCAAATTGTCCTTGAAGAAGGCCTCCAGTTCCTGCAGCGGCAGTTCGGTCAGCATCGCCTTGACCGGTCCGATCGAGGCCGGCGACATCGAGATCGAGCGAAAGCCCAAGCCGATCAGCGCCATCGCAGAGATCGGCTTGCCGGCCAATTCGCCGCACAGCGTCACCGGCGTGTGGTTGCGCGCGCCGGCATCGGCGATCGACTTCAGCACGCGCAGGAACGGCACCGACAGCGTGTCGAAACGGTCGGCAAGCTGGGTGTTGCCGCGATCGACCGCCATCATGAACTGGAAGAGATCATTGGAGCCGACCGAAACGAAGTCGACCGCCTTCATCAATTCGTCGAGCTGGAACAGCAGCGACGGCACCTCCAGCATCGCGCCGAGCTTGAGGCTGGTCGGCAGATGATGGGCGAAGCGCGACAGATGCCGGACCTCGCGATCGATGATCTCGCGCGCCTGCGCAATCTCCGACAGCTCGGTCACCATGGGCAGCATCAGCTTCAGCTCACGGCCGCCGCAGGCCTTGAGCAAGGCGCGGATCTGAGTCCTCAGCAAGCCTGGACGGTCGAGGGTGAGCCGGATCGCCCGCCAGCCAAGCGCCGGGTTTTCTTCCTGAAGGGCGCCCTTGAAATAGGGCAGCACCTTGTCGCCGCCGATGTCGATGGTTCGGAACGTCACCGGCTTTCCGCGCGCGGCGTCCAGCACGTCGCGGTAGAGCCGCTCCTGCGCCTCGGCGCGCGGGAAGGTCGAGGCGACCATGAACTGCAATTCGGTGCGGAACAGGCCGATGCCGGCAGCGCCCGATTCGGCAAGCTGCGGCAGGTCGACCGCGAGCCCAGCATTCATCAGCAGATCGACATGGACGCCGTCCTTGGTCAGCGACGGCTTCTTGCGCAGTTCGCGGTAGACCTCCTGCCGCCGGGCGCGGAAGCGGACCTTCTCGGCATAGGCGGCTTCGAGATCAGCCTGCGGCCTGAGATGGATCGTGCCTTCGTCGCCGTCGACGATGATGGCATCGCCGTTCTCCGCCATGGAGACGGCGCCCTTCATCTGGCCGGCGACGGGTATGCCCATGGCCCGCGCGACGATGACGACATGGCTGGTGGCCGCGCCGTCCTCCAGCACCACGCCGCGCAATTTGTCCCTGGGGTAATCGAGCAGTTCGGCCGCACCCATCGAGCGGGCGACAAGGATGGCATCCTTGGGCAGCGAAGCGGCCACGTCCTCCGGACCGCGCCCCATGAGCTGGCGCAGGAGCCGGTTGGCGAGGTCATCGAAATCGCTCATCCGCTCGCGCAGGTAAGGATCGGTCATGTGCAGCATGCGGGCGCGCATGTCGCTCTGCACCTTTTCGACCGCCGCTTCCGCCGTCAGGCCGTTGCGGATCGCCTCTTCCAGCCGGCGCACCCAGCCGCGATCGTTGGCGAACATGCGATAGGCTTCCAGCACCTCGCGATGCTCGCCCTCGAAGGCGACGTCGCGCCGCTCCAGCATGTCGTCGATGGAGAGCCGCAGCGAACCGAGCGATCGGTCGAGGCGGCGCACCTCCTCCTCGCTGTCCTCGTTGAACAGGTTGGTAACGACGATGCGCGGCTCGTGCAGCACGACATGGCCGAGGCCGACGCCTTCGTTGAAGGAGAGGCCGGTGAAGCTTACCGGGCGACTGAGATCGAGCTCGAGCCCCGGCCGGGTCAGGCGGGCGAGATCGCCGGTAGCGATCATCTCGGCGATCACCATCGCCGTCGTTTCCAGCGCCTCGACCTCGTCGTCGCGATAATGGCGCATGGTCTTGTTCTGCACCACCAGCACGCCCAGCGTGCGCCCTGCCCTCAGCACCGGCACGCCGAGGAAGGAATTGTAGATCTCCTCGCCCGTCTCCGGCAGGTAGGCGAAGGCCGGATGCTCCTGCGCATTGGAAAGATTGAGCGGCCGCGCGCTGGCGGCAATCGTGCCGACGAGACCCTGTCCGAGCCGCAACTGGGCCAGGTGGACCGCGTTGGGGTTCAGACCCTCGGTGGCGTAGAGCTCGAGCACCGAATCGGCGCGCAGCACGTAGAGCGAGCACACTTCGGCGACCATGTTGGAGGCAATGTCGCGCACGATACGGTCGAGCCGCTCCTGCGGCTCCAGCGGCTCTTGCATGAGCTCGCGGAGCCGTTTCAGCAGAACGCGCGGGCCACTGGCCGTATCACGCATCGCGGCTTCTTCTCCAATAGAGTCCTTGCCGGCGCAGTTTCGGCTGCGCCCGGCTCTCACGCAACAACTGACTCAGTTCTAGCTATTGCTTATCGAGACCGTAGACGGAATGCAAAGTGCGAACCGCAAGTTCCGTATAGGGACCATCGATCAGTATCGAGATTTTGATTTCGGACGTCGTGATGGCGCGGATATTGATCGCCTTGTCGGCCAGCGCCTTGAAGGCGGTGGCGGCGACGCCGGCGTGGCTGCGCATGCCGATGCCGATGACCGAGACCTTCGACATGCCGGCTTCCGACTGCACCACGTCATAGCCGACATCGGCCTTCAACCGCTCGAGCACGGCCAGCGCCTTGTCGACGTCGCCCGAAGGCACGGTGAAGGTCATGTCGGTGAACTTGCCGTCCTCGGAGATGTTCTGGACGATCATGTCGACATTGATGTTGGCCTCGGCCAGCGGGCCGAAGATGCCAGCGGCCACGCCAGGGCGGTCGCCGACGCGGCGCAGCGAAATCTGCGCCTCGTCCTTGGCGTAGGCAATTCCGGTGACGACCTGCTGTTCCACGATCTCTTCCTCGTCGCAAATAAGCGTTCCGGGCGGATTGAGCAAATCCCCCATTCCGGGCGCATCGGGATCGTCGAAGGACGACCGCACGAAGGTACGCACCCTGTGCACCATGGCAAGCTCGACCGATCGCACCTGCAGCACCTTGGCGCCCAGCGAGGCCATTTCGAGCATTTCCTCGAACGAAATCTTGGCCAGCCGGCGGGCTTTCGGCTCGATGCGCGGATCGGTCGTGTAGACGCCGTCGACATCGGTGTAGATGTCGCAGCGGTCGGCCTTGACCGCCGCGGCGATGGCCACGGCGCTGGTGTCGGAGCCGCCGCGGCCGAGCGTCGCGATGCGGTTATCCGGGCCGATGCCCTGGAAGCCGGCGATCACCGCCACCTGGCCCTCGCCGAAGCGCTTGACCAGGAACGCGCCGTCGATGTCGAGGATCCGCGCCGCGCCATGCGCGTTGTCGGTCTTGATCGGGATCTGCCAGCCTTGCCAGGAGCGGGCGTGCACGCCCATGTTCTGCAGCGTGATCGCCAGCAGGCCTGCGGTGACCTGCTCGCCGGACGCGACGACGGCGTCGTATTCGCGCGCGTCGTGCATCGGCGAGGCTTCCCGGGTCCAGGCGACCAGCTCGTTGGTCTTGCCGGCCATGGCCGAAACCACCACGGCAACCTCGTGGCCTGCGTCGACCTCGCGTTTGACATGGCGCGCCACATTGCGGATGCGAGCGATGTCGGCGACCGAGGTTCCGCCGAATTTCATCACGATGCGCGCCATGGAAGCGAAATGCCTTTGACTGAAGCCGGCTCAAGGCCGGAGATGCGAAAGTTGCGCCCGGCAAGCCGAGCCGCGGAAATGCGCGGCCTCCTTAGCCAAATCGGCCAGGCTTCGCAAGCGATGGCCGACAAAGAAGGATCGTGCCAGGCATCCTGACAGCTTTCTTGCGGCCGGCATGCGATAGGATGGGAAATCAAACTCGCGGAGGAATTCATGACCGAGACCCTCGAAATCGTCAGCTTCCGTCTCAAGCCGGGAGCTGCGGCCGATTTTGTCGCCAGCAACGGCGTTGTCACCGACTGGCTTGCGCGGCAGCCCGGCTTTCTCAGCCGTCAGCTCGGCGAACGCGAAGATGGGGAGTGGATCGATGTCGTGCGCTGGCAAAGCCTCGAACAGGCGCAGTCCGCGGCTCAGCGCATTATGCCCGAGATCGGCGACTGCAAGGCGATGCAGGCGATCGAGCCGGCCAGCGTCACCATGAGCCATGTCGCTGTTGCGCTGTCGCGTTAGGCTCGATTGCCCTTTTGACCGAGAGGTTTGGCAGCGAGTGGCGGCAGCAGCGGAAAAACCTGCCTTGACTTTCGCTGCCGGGGACCCGACTTCCTAGCGTTCCCCGATTTCGTAGTGTTCGAGGAGTCCCCCATGCCAGAGCCCCGCCGATCGACCATCGACGCCGGAGAAGTCGAGCGCTTCTCCGCCCTTGCCGCCGAGTGGTGGAACCCGAATGGCAAGTTCCGCCCGCTGCACAAGTTCAATCCGGTACGGCTCGCCTATATCCGCGACCAGGTGGCAGCGCGCTTCGGCCGCGATCCGCGCGCCGCGCGGCCTTTCGAGGGCCTGCGCTTCCTCGACATCGGCTGCGGCGGAGGTTTGCTGTGCGAACCTATGGCGCGACTTGGCGCCGAGGTTGTCGGCGCCGATGCTTCCGCCACCAACATCGAAGTCGCCAAGCTCCATGCGGCCGAGGGCGGCGTCAGCATCGACTACCGCGCTACCACCGCCGAGGCGTTGGCGGACGCCGGCGAGACGTTCGACGTCATCCTCAACATGGAAGTGGTCGAGCATGTCGCCGACGTCGATCTGTTCGTCGCCAAATGCAGCGAGATGGTCCGGCCTGGCGGCATCATGTTCGTCGCCACCATCAACCGCACGCTGAAGGCGCTGGGACTCGCCATCATCGGCGCCGAATATGTGCTGCGCTGGCTGCCGCGCGGCACGCATCAGTTCGGCAAGCTGGTGCGGCCCGAGGAATTGGGAAAGGCGCTTGTCGCGGCCGGACTCACGATCATCGATCGAACCGGCGTGATCTATCATCCGCTGGCCGACCGCTGGCAGAAATCGAAGGACATGGACGTCAACTACATGGTGCTGGCCGAGAAAGCTTCGGTCTGACCCTTGCTTGTCAGGCCGGCTGGTTCTGCACCTTCATGCTCGTCTGGTTCTGCGCCTTGGTCGTGATGAAGACGCCGGCCGTGATGATGACCGCCCCCAGCCAGGTCAGCAGCTGATAGTGCTCGCCAAGGAAGATCGTGCCGGCAAACAAGCCGACCGCCGCCGCGACATAGCCGATCTGGCTGAGATAGACCGGCCCGCCGACCGACTGCAGCCGGAAGAAGAAAGCGAACATCGCCGAAGCCGAAGCGATCTGTCCGGCAGCCACCAGCGGCACGCCACGAAGCGGCGCAAACGCCTGCCAGCCGAACAGCGTCAGGATACCGATCAGCAGCAAGGTCGCCGAAGCGAGATGACTGCCGACCGCAAGCTCGATCGGGCCGGTGTTTTCCGGCCAATCGATTGTGCGGTAGATGTTGCCGACCGCGAGGCTTACCGGAATGAGCAGCCCCACAGCCACCCAGAAATAGTCGGCCGGCTGGCCGGCTTCGCCCCGCGTCAGGGCAACCATCGCCGCCCCGGCAAAGCCCACTGCGATGCCGATGACGCCGAGCAGGTTGGGCCGCCGCACGCCGAGCAGGATCGAGAAGACCAGCGTGATCACCGGGGACAGCGTGAACATGATGCCCGTGTAGCCGGCGCCCAGATGCGGGATGGCCGAGAACATCAGCAGGTTGGGAAAGGCGTAGGAAACGGCGGCGGTGACGAAGAAATAGCGCAGCTTGCGCGCAGTCAGCCGGATGCGCCGACCGCCGAGCAGCAACGCGCACAACAGCACGCCGCCGGCGCCGAACGAGATCACGAAAGCCCAGACCATCGCCGGCACTCCGGAGGCGGTCGCCAGCTTGCCGAAGGGCAGCGTCATGCCGAGCAATCCGCCGGTGACGATCAGGAGGCCGGCTGCCGAATCCCAAAGAAATTTCATCGAATGGGTCCATTCTTCACAGTCGGCGCTTGGCCGCCACGATATCTTGCGTTAATATACTGCCAAGATTCTTAACGTCAAGATACTTTTAAATGAGACACATCGATCGCGCGAGCAAGGCCATCGAGCAATGGCGGAAGGAACGGCCGGACCTCGACGTCTCGCCTATGGGCGTGATCGGGCGGTTGAATGAAGTGTCTTCGCTGATCGCACGCGACCACCTGGCGCCGGTCTTCGCCCGTTTCGGCCTGCAGCAGGGCGAATTCGACGTGCTGGCCACGCTTCGCCGCTCCGGCGCGCCTTACGCGCTGACGCCGACCGACCTCTATGAGGCGACGATGGTCACATCGGGCGCCATGACCGCCCGCCTCGACCGGCTGGAGAAGGCCGACCTGATCCGACGCGCGCCGCATCCCAGCGACCGGCGCGGGATTGTGGTGCAACTGACCACGAAAGGCCGCGAGCTTACTGACCAGGCGCTTAACGCCCATGTTGCCAATGAACACCAGATCCTCGCCGGCCTGACACGTGAGGAGCGGGAAATTCTGGCGAGTTTGCTGCAGAAACTGATTGGAAGCCTGGGCTAAGCAATTCCAGGAAATGCGAGCCGCTTTTGCCAAGGGGCATCCTTAGTGCCGGTCCTCCGGAAAGCTCGGGATCGGCATGAACTCGACCCCGTCCTCGGCGAGGCTCTTTGCCTCCTCGGGCGTCGCCTCCCCATAGATGCCGCGCGGATCGGTTTCGCCGAAATGGATCTTGCGCGCTTCCTCGGCGAACTTGTCGCCGACATAGTCGGCGTTCTCGCGCACCTTGTCGGCCAGCGTCTTGAGCTGCTCCAGCGCCTGCTTCTGCGCCTCGCCCATGGCAAGTGCGACCTTTTCCTGTTTGCGCGACGTCGAGACGGCCGGCGCCATCAGCGCCTTTTCGACCTTATGCGAACCACAGGTCGGGCAATCGACGAAGCCGCGCTTCTTCTGCGTGTCGAAATCGTCATTGCTGCGAAACCACGCCTCGAATTCGTGCTCGCGCTCGCAGATGAGGGAAAAGCGGATCAAGAGGCCGCACCCCTGAGGCGCGGTGCCTCGCCGGCACTGACGCTGAACTCGCGCGCGTTCTTGAGATTGGGGATTTTCCTGCGCGCGGCGAGCGACTGGGCCGGATCGATCTCGGCGACGATCACCGCCGGCTCGTCATGCGCGGCTTCGGCGATGACACGGCCCCACGGGTCGACGATCAGCGAATGGCCGTAGGTCTCGCGGCCGTCCTCGTGCAGGCCGCCTTGCGCGGCCGCCACGACATAGGCGCCGTTTTCGATCGCGCGCGCCCTCAACAGCACATGCCAATGCGCCTCGCCGGTTTGACGCGTGAAGGCGGCCGGCACCGACAGCACATCGGCACCCGCCAGCGCCTCGGCGCGGAACAGCTGCGGAAAGCGCAGGTCGTAGCAGACGGCAAAGCCGAGTGTTGCGCCGTCGATCCCGGTGACGACCGCCTCGGTGCCCGGCTCGTAGGCGGCGGACTCGCGCCAGCTTTCACCATTGTCGAGATCGACGTCGAACATGTGGATCTTGTCGTAGCTGGCGAGCGTTTCGCCGTCCGGCGACAACAGCAGCGCGCGGTTGGCGAGCTTGCCGTCGGCGCGCAGGATGGCGGTCGAGCCGATATGCAGGAAGATGCCGAGTTCCTTGGCAAGCCTGCGCGCCGTCGCGACGATGACGTCCTTGTCCTCCGAGGTGAAGGACGCGGCCCGCGCCTCCTTGTCGCGCACCAGCGCGCCGGTCATTTCCGGCGTCTGGATATAGGTCGCGCCTTGGCTCGCCGCCTCGCGCACCAGTCGCTCCAGGTCGACTGCGTTGCGTTCGGGGCTCGTGCCGGAACGCATCTGGACTGCCGCCGCTTTGAAAACACCCATTGATCAGGCCCTCGAACCGTTGGCGAGCAGCGTGTCCAACCGACCCTGAGCCTCCAACTCGTGGAGATCGTCACAGCCGCCGACATGCGTGTCGCCGATGAAGATTTGCGGAAAGGTGGTGCGCCCATGCGCGCGGGAAATCATTTCCTGGCGCAACTCCGGCGAAAACGACGCGTCATGCTCGGTATAGGCCACGCCCTTGCGCTCGAGCAGCCGCTTGGCTGCCGTGCAATAGCCGCACATCATGCGCGTGTAGATCGTCACATCGATCATCAGCTCAACGGTCCTGCCTGTGCATGTCTTCCCAAAATGCGCAGCAATTGCTGGATACATGCACAAAAACAACGATTTCAACCCTATATAGTTGCGGACTCGTCGGCCCGGAAGTCCCCCGGCAGGACACGCGCGAAGGTAAGCACGTCGACGGCCCCCGCGCCGCCCCTCTTCAGCGCCTTGGCCGCCGCCCGCGCTGTAGCTCCGGTAGTGTAGACATCGTCGATCAACAGCACCCGACGCCCGGCGATCACGATCTCGGCCTCGGGAGGCACGCGGAACGCAGCGCGCACATTCTCCTCGCGTTCATGCCGCTCCAGCCCGACCTGCTGGCGGGTGAGCTTCACGCGTCGCAGCGCCGCGGGAGAGAAAGGCAGGCCGCTCAGTTTCGAGACCGCCCGCGCCAGCTCCGCCGATTGGTTGAACTGCCGCCGGAAGAAGCGGCGCCAGTGCAGCGGCACCGGCACGACGACGTCGGCTTCGGCAATCAGCTCGGCGCCGGCGCGCATCATCCAGCGCGCCATCCATGGCGCAAGGTCGGTTCGATCCTGGTACTTCAGCCCTTGTACCATCTGCCGCGCGACTCCCGAATAGACCACCGCCGCCCGTGCCCGCTCAAACGGCGGCGGATCGGCGATCGCCTCGGCGGAAAGAAACCCTTCGCCCATGTCGTGGGTGAATGGCGTGCCCATCACCGGGCACCAGGGCTTCTCCAGCAGCCTGAGCTTCGGCCAGCAGGCGCCGCACAGCGCGCCGGGCTGTGAGACGTGGCGCCGGCAGCCGGCGCAGACCGGCGGAAACAGGATGCGCGCCGGCCAGCCCAGCGCCTGCCGCGCCAGGCTGCTGATCGCCATGGTCTTGATCTTCCGCACCGGATCGGCCACGTGACTGAAACCCCCGCGCCACCATAGCATCACTCCACTATGCGCGGACAACAGGAACCCGCCCGTTGCAGCCCTTGATCGATCCGCAGCTCTGGCTCGCGCACAAGCGCCGGGCGCTCGCTCGCCCTGTCGGGGGTGCTGATTTTCTCATGCTGCGCGCGGCGGAAGACCTCGCCGACCGGCTCGGCGCCGTCGAGCGCCGCTTTGGCAAGGCGGCGGCGCTTTTCTGCCAGACGCCGGCCGCGGCCGAAGTTCTCGCCGGCAGTGGCAAGGTGTCCGACATCGTGCGCGTCGAGATGGACGCAGCCTTCCTGGCTGGCGGCGCCGGCATCGTCGCCCGGCCGGAAACCGTGCCCTTCGAGCCCGAAAGTCTCGATCTTGTCGTCTCGCTGCTGTCGCTGCAGGCGGTGAACGACATTCCCGGCGTGCTTGCCCAGGTCCGCCGCGCGCTGAAGCCCGATGGGCTTTTCCTTGGCGCCTTGGCCGGCGCCGGAACGCTCGCCGAATTGCGCGAAAGCCTGCTTGCCGCCGAGACCGAGCTTTATGGCGGCGCCAGCCCGCGCGTCCTTCCTTTTACCGATGTCCGCGATGCCGGCGCGCTCCTGCAGCGTGCCGGCCTGGCACTGCCGGTCGCCGATGTCGAGACGGTCACGGTACGCTACGATTCACTGTTCGGGCTGGCCGCCGATCTGCGCGCCATGGGCGAGACCAACCCGCTTTTCGACCGCAGCCGACGGCCTGGCGCCCGGCGCCTGTTCGCCCGCGCCGCCGAAATTTACGCCGAACGCTTTTCGGATCCCGACGGCAGGGTCAGGGCGAGCTTTTCGATTGTCTGGATGTCCGGTTGGGCCCCCGATGCCTCGCAGCAGAAACCGCTGAAGCCCGGATCAGCCAAGGTCTCGCTGAAGTCGGTGCTGGAGAAGCCCACGAGGCCCTAATCGCCCCACCTATTGCCTGACCAAGCCGGTCAGTGCTGGGCGAAGGCGTTGACGAGCCTGCTGTTGTTGTCGCTGAACAGCCACTGGATTGCGTTTGCGGCTTGGCCGACACCACCGATGATAGCAAGCGACAGCACCGCAGCGATCAGACCATATTCAATAGCCGTGGCACCGGTCTCGTCTCTGGCAAATTGCTGCAGCAGGTTTTTCATGGTCATCGATCCCTCTTGCCGGGAACCATAGTGCCTACCCGTTAAGAAAGGTTAATTTCAAAAGCTTAACAGGCGGTGAAACGGCCGCTTCTCGCTGAAATTATTAACCAATTAGCAATCGCCGTGACGGCTGCCATCGTTTCGTATGACGCAGATCGAACTTGGCAGCGGCTGCAGCACGCTGCGGCGCAGCGTATAGGTGTCGCGATGGCCGATCGAGCCGGTGCTCGCCATGTCGAGGCCGCCGTCGCGGGCGATTTGCTGCCGCGTCTGGCTGTCGAGGAACGGCGTTGCGACCAGCGCCAGCGCCACGGCCGCCGAGCCAAAGAGCAGCGTGATGCGTAGCATGCCCATGCCGGCATCCGCGACGCGAAAACTGCGCTCCGGGCGGATCGAATCCCAATCTCTGTCGAGGCTCATGGAATGGCTCCAAACAAATCGACGTGCCGCCGCGCGGACGATTCTGCCTCAATTTTCCACGCTGAGATAAATCTTCCATTAACGCTGCCTAAAACAGACGGGGAGCGGCCGGTTGGAGCGTTTCCAAGGAAGTGCGCAGTGGCTTTCCGTCCAGATCGCGCGAAACACAAATGGTCGGAGCGGAAGGCGCTTCCGTGCAAAGCTCAACTGTCTCTAGTTGTGTAGTCACAGAAGATCGATGAGAAACTGGATCAGCGGCGCGTCGGCCGGCGGCATCGGGTAGTCGCGCATCTGCCGCGGCCTGACCCATTTCAGGCCCTGCCCTTCCTTCGGCTGGGCAATGCCTCGAAAGCGGCGGCAGATATAGAGCGGCATCAGCAAATGAAAATCGTCGTAGCTGTGGCTGGCGAAGGTGAGCGGCGCCAGGCACGGTATTTCGGTCTCGATGCCGAGTTCCTCATGCAGTTCGCGGATCAGGCACTCTTCGGGCGTCTCGCCGGGTTCGACCTTGCCGCCGGGGAATTCCCACAGGCCGGCAAGCTGCTTGCCTTCCGGGCGCTGCGCCAAAAGCACCCGTCGGTCGGTGTCGACCAGCGCGCAGGCCGCGACCAGGAGCAGGCGCTTGCCAGGGGGCTTGAGCGCGCTCATGCGCCGGGCGGCCGGCGATAGTGGTAGCGATAGACCTCCTCGAAGCCGAGCGCGCGATAAAGCGACAGCGCAGGCAGATTGCCGGCCTCGACCTGCAGCCAGGCTTCGCGCGCGCCACGCAGCCGCGCCCATTTGAGTGCCGAGGAGATGAGATTGCGGCCATGCCCCTTGTTGCGTGCCGCCTTGTCGGTGGCGATCTCGAACAGGCCTGCCAAATCGCCGTCATGAACGCAGATCAGCGTCGCCAGCGGCTCGTTTCCGTCTTCAAGGGCGAACAATCCCGCTTCCGGCTGGATGGCGCCGATGATCTCCGATAGGCCGGGCCGCAGCGAGGCGTCCGAGCCGCTGACCTTGAGCGAGGCGCCGATGAAACGGCTGATGTCCTTGAGCGGGATCTGGTCCATGGCGGCATCGAGCCGCGCGTCGGCCAGCGGCAGCCGCATCACCAGCGACTCGTCGAAGCTGCTCCAGCCGGCGTCGTCGAGATGCCTGGACAGGACCTGCCCCGACAGCGGCGACACGCGGAAAGTGAGCGGCCGGCCATAGGCCTCGAAGCGGCGGCTGGCGCGGCCGATGCGCTCGGCAATGTTGAGCGTGTCGCCCGGATCGAGCGGATTGACCGAATTCAGCCGCTTTGCCGGGTGGCCGGCGGTAAGCCGCACCACCCAGGTTCCGTCATAATGCACGGCTGCCGCCGGCCAGGCGCGAAAGCCCGCCGCCTCGTATCGGCGAACGGTCGCGAGCACGCTTGCCGGATGTCCGGACACCAACGTTCTCAGCTCCGATAGTCGCCGTTGATGGCGACATATTCCTTGGTGAGGTCGCAGGTCCACACCGTCGCCTTGCCGCGGCCGATGCCGATATCGGCGCGGATGCGGATGTCGTCGCGCTTCATGTAGGCCGAGGTTGCTTCCTCGGAATAGCCCGGGTCGCGCTCACCCTCGAACGCCAGCCTGTTGTCGCCGAACCAGATCGACAGCCGGTCGCGGTCGGCCGGCTCGCCGGCCTTGCCGACGGCCATGACGACGCGGCCCCAATTGGCGTCCTCGCCGGCGACCGCCGTCTTGACCAGAGGCGAGTTGGCGATGGCGAGCGCGATGCGCTTGGCCGAGCGTGCCGACTTGGCGCCGGTGACGGTGACCTCCACCTGCTTGCGTGCGCCTTCGCCGTCGCGCACCACCTGCAGCGCCAGCGACTTCAATATCTTGGCCAGCGCACGGCGGAACGCGCCGAGCCTTGGGTCCTTGGCATCGCTGATTTCCGGCGCGCCGCGGGCGGCGGCCTTGCCGGTGGCGAACAGGAGCAGCGTGTCGCTGGTCGAAGTGTCGCTGTCGACGGTGACGGCGTTGAAGGTCTTGGCCGTGCCGCGCGACAGCAGTTCCTGCAGCACAGGCGCGGCGATCGGCGCGTCGGTGGCGATGAAGGACAGCATCGTCGCCATGTCGGGTGCGATCATGCCTGCGCCCTTGGCGATGCCATTGATGGTGACGTCTGCATCGCCGAGCTTCACCGTCTGCGTCGCCACCTTCGGATATGTGTCCGTGGTCATGATGGCCTTGGCCGCTTCGGTCCATTGATCCGGCTTGCCGTTCTTCACGAGGCCGCCGAGCAGATGGCTGAACTTGTTGGTGTCGAGCGGCTCGCCGATGACGCCGGTCGAGGCCAGGAACACTTCGCTTTCACCGCATCCCGCTGCCTTTGCCGCCGCCTCGCCGGTCAGAGCCGTCGAAGCCTTGCCCTTTTTGCCCGTGAAGGCATTGGCATTGCCGGAATTGACCACCAGCACGCGCGCCTTGCCGGCCGGCAGGTTCTGCCGGCAGTAGTCGACCGGTGCCGAAGGACATTTCGAGCGCGTGAAGACACCGGCGACGGCCGTGCCCGCATCGAAGACCATGGCGAGCAGGTCGGTGCGATTCTTGTATTTGATCCCGGCCTCGGCGGTAGCGATGCGCACGCCCTCGATGACCGGCATCTTCGGGTATTTCTTCGGCGCGAGCGGCGAGATCGTTGCGGACATGGGCACCCCGGAGCGGCAGGAACGCGAAAGGAAGGCCGGTTTGCCCGATAGCGCGCCCTGGCGCAAGGGCGTTCTGAGGATGTGGGCGACCCCTTCGCAATGACGGTTTCGTAGACCACCGATACATTTGGCCGCACCGCAACCTTCGCCTGATCCAAGTTCTGTCTCAAGCTTGCCGAACATCGCCGGGTCGTTACCGTTGCCGGAAGCGGTCCAAGAGATCACCTTCTGGATGGAACCAAGCTCATCTACACCTGCGATCGTCCGGAAAGCGTGGCCGCGCCGTCGTCACCTCGAGCGACGTCCACTCGCTGCAGCCGGGCTCGAACCGGCTGACCGGCATCGTCACCGACGGCACGCCGAGCCGCGGCTTCCAGTCGGACCTTTCCGGCAACATCAGCCAGGACGCCACCGTCACGCCGGCGGTGACCAAGGCCTACAGCTACAATGCCGCCGGCCAGCTTGCCGGCGCCACCAGCAACGGCGCGGCCAGCGGCGCCTATGTCTATGACTACCTGTCGCGGCTGGTCTCGCGCAGCATCAGCGCCACCTCGACGACGCTGCACATGGTGCACGATCTCGACGGCAATGTGATCGCCGAATATGACGCCTCGGGCGCGCTGGTCACCGAATACATCGCGGTCGACGGCCGGCCGCTGGCCATGATCGACGCCGCCGGCACGGCGCCGGTCCTCTACTATGTGCTCACCGACCATCTCGAACGCCCGATCATGATGACCGACGAGAGCCGCGCCATCGTCTGGCAGGCGAGCTATCTGCCCTATGGCGAGGTGCGCACCATCACCGGCAGCGCCACGCTCAACCAGCGCTTCCCCGGCCAGTGGTTCCAGATCGAGACAGGGCTTTCCTATAACTGGCATCGGCATTATGATCCAAGCACAGGCCGCTATCTGCAGCCCGACCCGCTTGGTATGCCCGATGGGCCGAGCAGGTTTGCCTATGTCAGAAACAGCCCCTTGATGGCATAGGCGCTAAGATAGCGTTGGCATGGACTGGAATTTGCGTTTTCGTGGTGGCTCGCGCCAACGATGTCGCAAGGCATGGAGATTTTGGCGCAGGGTTGCCAGGGGCGGTTGCGTAAAGATCGCTGCGATCAGGGAGGCGACGATCTGGCGGGTAGCGCGCCACAGCAGCGGGCGCCCGTCGCTCAAGGGGGAGAGACACCCAACTCCTGCGAGAGGGGTTCGGTCACAAGCGCGATGAGGAAGTGGGCAAGAATCCAAGGCTTTGCGATCCTTGGGTCTTTGGCGGGAGGCGCGCGCAGTCCGATCAGGCTCTTCAGACGCTTGAAGGCGAGCTCGATGCGCCAGCGCATGCGATAGAGCTTGAGAACCGTGCCGGGGGGAAACGCCTCCCGGTCAAGCGAAGTCACAAGGATGACGAAGCCGGCGGCAATCAGCGTCTGCGGTTGAACCTTGTTGCCCTTGGCCTTGGCTTCCTTGTTGATTTTGCGCCGCGCTTCCTGTGCCGCGGCCTCGGATTTGCGCAAGGCGATCAGGCGCATCTTCACAGGCTCGCCCTTCTTGAGACCTAGCCGGACAGGCGTTTCGAAGACCTCCTCCCGGCAGCTCTCCAGGTGGCCGATGAGATCGAACGCCTCGCCGTTGGCGTCGAGCCATCGCGCATTCTTCCACGACGCGCGCACGACAACGTCGCCGCCTTGCGCCATGACCTTTGCGATCCGCTCGGCCTGCAGATAGACGCGGTCGCCGATGCGGATCTCGCCCGCCACCACCGGCACCCGGTCGATCAGCTCGGCCTCGCTCTGGTCGGTGATCTCGAGGAAATCGAACTGCTCGCGCTCAAGCTCGAAGGCGCAGTGCATGCGCCAAAGGCCATTGTTCTTCTTCTCATGCGCACCGGCCTTGGCAACCGCCGTCGCATCGAGGATGCGGATCAGCCGGCCCTTGGCCAAGCCTGCCTCCTCGCGCTTCAAAAGATGTCCGATCAACTGCTGCAGCCATGGCCCTGCATTGCGCAGCCGGCCGAGCAAGGCCACGTCCGAGATGTCGGCTATCCCGCTCGCCGCCGCCCAGGCCACGACGCCCCGCATGCCCACCTTGCCGAGGCAGTAAGCCAGCGTCAGGCGCAGCAGATCGCTCGCCGACCGGATGCCGCGCGGGCGCAGGAACGCCTTCGTCTCGCGCGCGCTCCCGGCGATCAACTCTTCGCCGCCGAGAAGCTCAATCGTCTCGGCCCAGCCGTCATCAACAAGCGATTCGTGTGTCATCCTCAGCGTAGAATCACAACCGATTCCGCGCCGCAATACCTATCGTCGAGGGGTGTCGATCCGGAAGGGTTGGCATGGAAGCAGACTAGGTTGGGCAGAATGTGGTGCTATGGGCCATGGAGCTGCATACCGGCGCCCCCCAGTACCGCAGTCGTGCGATGCTGGCACCTATAACCCCAATGCGTACCCACCGCTGCTTCCTTTGCCGATGTCGCAAGGGCCGCCCGGTTCGACTTACGAAGATGAAGAAGGCAGCCGAAGATATGGACCTGATAGATATCCCGAGGTAGATCGCGATAGACCGCACCCCGGACATCCACCCGGATCATTGGGAACGGGAGATCATTCCCATGATTGGGGCAGGCCGGCAGACGGTACTCCGCCGACACACAAGGATCGTGGCCCTCATAGGTTACCAAAGCCAACGGACCCTCCGCCACCAAAAGCTAATAACGATAGGAGCGACTGACCAATGGAAAAACAGCACGATATTGAGTTTGTCGGCGATCCTAAGACAGTACGCGGCTACATTCACGATGCTGTCATTGTAGAGTTTCATTTGGAGCGCAAAGACCGTTTTACAGTATGGCTTGAATACGAGGGTGAAACCCGACGAATCTCATTTGTGGGTAACGTCAGGGTTGGAATTGTGAATTTCACTAGCCTTACAATCGTTGGCGATATGTACGTGTATTTTCCAAATAATGATATCCCAGACGAGGTTTTAAAAGTATTGTATGGTCTTGTTCACATAGGTAATGAAAGTATTCATATTTGTAAAGATAATATACGAAATAACAATCAGAAGATATGTTACATTAATTCGTCATATGGGGGTGAGATCGCAATTCAATTCTCGGATTTTGGATGATATGGTGCTTGTAGATAATACCGTTGCCAATATAATAGCACGGGTCCCTCGTTACTTCGGGTATCTGGAATTGCGGTGACGCTGCACTTTTATTCTTGGGATTCACTGTGATCGAGGCAAAGCCCGATAACTCAACGGCCTTGTGCGAGCCGCAATACTCCGGCTTCGCCCTCGTCGCCGTCCTCGTCTTCCTCCTCGTCGTCTCCGCCATCACCTCCACCTTCGCCCTGGCCGCCTGGACCCGCCGCACCGTCGCGGCGAACGAACTGCAGGTCCAAAGGTTCAGCTTGCTTGCCGAAGGCCTCACCAATGTGCTTGCCGCCCGCCTGGGCGAGGGCGCCGAAACAAAGCTGCCCTTGAATTTCGAACCTGTTGCCTGCAGGACAAACGATCTGGCGATCGTGACGCGGCTTCAGGGCCATGCCGGGCTGATCGATCTCAACGCTGCGGACCGCAACCTGCTGACGCTGGGATTTGCCTCGCTCGCGCTCAATGCGCAAACGTCCGGCGACCTGTCAATCGCGGTCGAATATTTCCGCAGCGGCGCCAGCATCTTTGCCGCCGCTGCCAAGGCGAACGTCGAGATCGCAGGCGGCTACAAATTCGCCCGCTTCGAATCGGTGGCCGAGTTGCAGGATTTTGCTCCGCTGCGCGCGGTACCCTTGGCCGCCCTCTACCGGACGTTCACCGTCAATTCGCGCAGCGGCGCCTTCGACCCGGCCGAGGCGCCGGCCGTGCTTGCCGCCGTGGCCAGCAACGGAATGCCGGAGAGGGCATCGATGGCGCACAGGGCAGCAGAGGCGGCCTTCACCATCCAGGTTGCGATCATGCGGCGCGGCTCTCCCATCGTCGGCTCCGCCGGCTACATTTTCGAAAACCGCTCCAATGCCGGCTTGCGCCGCAGCGCGATCGATCCGGCGGCCGTTCCGGACGAGTCGGCGTTTGCGGGCGTGTCGGCTTCGTGCGACGCGCTCTTTGCGGGCACGATGCTGCGATGGAGGCGAGGCGACGATCGGTCCGTCATATCACGCGCACAATGCTGATGCGCTGATCGCGAAATCAAAAGGGCACCCGACGGCGCCCTTTGCAACATACCTGGATCGGCAGCGAATCACTTGCCGCTTTCCATCGTCTCGACTGCGGCCTTCAGCTTCGCGTCGGCGATTTCGACCTTGGCCGCCGCGCGCAGCTCCTTGACCATGGCGAAATACTTGTCGCGGATCACTGCCTGCTTGGCCTGGTCCTTGACGTCGTCGAAGGCCGGCGGCTGCTTGGCGCGCTTGTCTTCGACCTTGATGACGTGCCAGCCGAACTGCGACTGCACCGGCTCCTTCGAATATTTGCCGACCTCCAGCGCAAACGCCGCCTTGTCGAACTCCGGCACCATCTGTCCGGGACCGAACCAGCCGAGGTCACCGCCGCTGGTCTTGCCGCTCGGGTCGCTGGTGTGCTCGTTGGCGAGCTTCTGGAAATCGGCGCCGCCGTCGAGCTGCTTGATGATCGCCTCGGCCTCTTCCTTCGTCTTCACGAGGATGTGACGGGCATGGATTTCGTTGACCGGGGGCGTGTTGGCGATTTCCTGGTCGTAGCGCGCGCGGATTTCGGCGTCCGTCACCTTGCCGACAACGTCCTTCTCGACCACTTCGCCGTGCAGCGCCCGCTGCTGCAAAAAGGCCATGCGGCGCTGGAAATCGGCATCCTTGTCGAGGCCGCTGTCGATCGCCTTCTTGGCCATGACGCGGATCTCGATAGCCGCCGAAAGGGCTGCCGCGCGGCGCTGTTCCGGCGGCAGCTGCGCGAATTGCTGCGACAGCTCGCCTTCGGCGAGGGCAAGATCCGCCTCGGTCAGCTTCTCGCCGTTGATGGTTGCGACCACCGCATTCGGATCGACCGGAGCGGCAGCGGGAGCGGCGGTGTCGGGCTGGGCCGGCTTCGTCTCCTGCGCCATCAGGGGCGAGAGTGAAAGAGCCGAAAGGCCGAAGGCCAGGCCGACGCTGGCGAGCGACACGCGGCGGAACGACAGGGACATCTAGATAAACTCCAATGGGGATTGCCAATACGGATCGCTTGCGCGGAAGGGTTCCAGATCAGCCGGATTGTGGCGGAATTTGGCGCTGCCCATAGGGCTAACGCGGCGTTGACATCAGTTGAGCCCCCTCTTATCTGTCCAACGACTTGGCGTCCAGAACCGTTTTCCGGGCGCTTTTTGCGTTTGTCCGCCTTCACGCGGATTTGATGGGCCCGCCAGGCGCCTGTCGCAAACGACCAAAATTGCTATCGAAAGGGCCATTGGATGGTCAGTCTCGGCGGTCTCGCCCGTAAGGTTTTCGGCTCTTCCAACGATCGCCGCGTCAAGGCGACCCGGCCCCGCGTCGAGGCCATCAACGCCATGGAAAACGAGATGCGGGCGCTCTCCGATGCCGAGCTGCAGGCCCGCACTGGAAAATTCCGCCAGGATCTCGCCAACGGCGCCTCGCTCGACGATCTGCTCGTGCCGGCCTTCGCCACCGTGCGCGAGGCGGCCCGCCGCGTGCTTGGCCTGCGTCCTTTTGATGTGCAGTTGATCGGCGGCATGGTGCTGCACAATGGCGGCATCGCCGAAATGCGCACCGGCGAGGGCAAGACGCTGGTCGCGACCCTTCCGGTCTATCTCAACGCCTTGGCCGGCAAGGGCGTTCACGTCGTCACCGTCAACGACTATCTGGCGACGCGCGACTCCGAATGGATGGGCCGCATCTACAAGTTCCTCGGCCTCACCGTCGGCGTCATCGTCCACGGCCTCTCCGACGAGGAGCGCCGCGCCGCTTACGGCGCCGACGTCACCTATGCCACCAACAACGAGCTCGGCTTCGACTATCTGCGCGACAACATGAAGTATGAGCGCTCGCAGATGGTGCAGCGCGGCCATGCCTACGCCATCGTCGACGAGGTCGATTCCATCCTGGTCGACGAGGCGCGCACGCCGCTGATCATTTCCGGTCCGCTCGAGGACCGTTCGGAAATGTACAACACCATCGACGCCTTCATGCTGAAGCTCGGCCCGGCCGACTACGAGGTCGACGAGAAGCAGAAGACCACCATCTTCACCGAGGACGGCACCGAGAAGCTGGAAAACATGCTGCGCGCGGCAGGCCTGCTGAAGGGCGAGTCGCTCTACGACGTCGAGAACGTCGCCATCGTCCACCACGTCAACAACGCGCTCAAGGCGCACCTGCTGTTCCAGAAGGACAGGGACTACATCGTGCGCAATGGCGAGATCGTCATCATCGACGAATTCACCGGCCGCATGATGCCCGGCCGCCGCTATTCCGAAGGGCTGCACCAGGCGCTCGAAGCCAAGGAGCATGTCACGATCCAGCCGGAGAACCAGACGCTGGCCTCCGTCACCTTCCAGAACTATTTCCGCCTCTACAAGAAGCTCGCCGGAATGACCGGCACGGCGCTCACCGAAGCGGAGGAATTCGCCAACATCTACAACCTCGAAGTCACCGAGGTTCCGACCAACCTGCCGGTCGCCCGCAAGGACGAGGACGACGAGGTCTACCGGACGGTGGACGAGAAATACAAGGCGATCATCAAGGAGATCCGCGACGCCCGCGAGCGCGGCCAGCCGATCCTGGTCGGCACCACCTCGATCGAGAAGTCCGAGCAGCTCGCCGAGCGCCTGCGCAAGGAAGGCTTGAAGAATTTCGAGGTACTGAATGCCCGCCACCACGAGCGCGAGGCGGCCATCGTCGCCCAGGCCGGCAAGCCGGGCGCCATCACCATCGCCACCAACATGGCCGGCCGGGGCACCGACATCCAGCTCGGCGGCAATGCTGACATGCGCATCGCCGAGGAGCTTGCGGACGTTCCGGCCGGACCGGAGCGCGACGCGCGGGAAAAGCAGATCCGCGACGACATCGCGCAATTGAAGGAAAAGGCGCTGGCCGCCGGCGGCCTCTACGTGCTCGCCACCGAGCGCCACGAGTCGCGCCGCATCGACAACCAGCTTCGCGGCCGTTCAGGACGCCAGGGCGACCCTGGCCGCTCGAAATTCTTCCTGTCGCTGCAGGACGATTTGATGCGCATCTTCGGCTCCGAGCGCATGGACGGCATGCTGCAGAAGCTCGGCCTCAAGGAAGACGAGGCGATCATCCACCCCTGGATCAACAAGGCGCTGGAAAAGGCGCAGAAGAAGGTCGAGGCGCGCAATTTCGACATCCGCAAGAACCTCCTGAAATATGACGACGTCTCGAACGACCAGCGCAAGGTCGTGTTCGAGCAGCGCATCGAGCTGATGGACGGCGAAGGCCTGTCGGAGACGATCGCCGAGATGCGCGAAGGCGTCATCGAGGAGATCGTCGCCAAGAACATCCCCGAAAACGCCTATGCCGAGCAGTGGAACGTCGCCGGCCTCAAGGAGGAAGTGGCGCAGTACCTCAATCTCGACCTGCCGGTCGAGGAGTGGGTCAAGGAAGAAGGCATCGCAGAGGACGACATCCGCGAGCGCATCTCCGCTGCCGCCGAGACCGCCGCCAAGGAGCGTGCCGAGCGCTTCGGCCCGGATGTGATGAACTATGTCGAGCGCTCCGTGGTGCTGCAGACGCTCGACCATCTGTGGCGCGAGCACATCGTCAACCTCGATCATCTGCGCTCGGTGGTGGGTTTCCGCGGCTATGCCCAGCGCGACCCGCTGCAGGAATACAAGGGCGAGGCCTTCGAGCTGTTCCAGGCCATGCTCGGCAATCTGCGCCAGGCCGTCACCGCGCAGCTGATGCGCGTCGAGCTGGTGCGCCAGGCCGCCGAAGCACCGCCGCCGGAGGCGCCCGACATGTTCGGCAGCCACATCGACGGCACCACGGGCGAGGACGATTTCCAGGGCGGCGAGACCGCGCTGCTGATCCGCCAGGACCAGAACGCCATCGTCGCGCCGGAAAACCGCGATCCGAAGAACCCGGCGACCTGGGGCAAGATCGGCCGCAACGAAGCCTGTCCCTGCGGCTCCGGCAAGAAATACAAGCACTGCCACGGCGCCTTCGCCTGACGCCTTCTTCCTTCTCCCCGTCTCTATGGCGTCGTCGCGGGAGAACGAAGCCTCACCCAACCGTTTCTTAAGGGGTTTTCGCTAGACCGGAACGCTGGAAAGAGGCGGAAAACGGAGAGTTTTGGGTGCGCTTTTCCGCGGCGACGACTGCCGGGCGGTTGCTGCCGCAGCGCTGGGCGCTGCGGATGCGACCACTGCTTGGCCGCATCGACGCCGTCCTCTTCACCGCCGACGAGCGCGGGCAAGCCGGCCGCATGTCGCTGATCGCGTTTTCGATCCGCATCGTCAGCGCCGTCATCGCCTTCGTCAGCCAGGTGCTGATGGCGCGCTGGATGGGCTCGTTCGAATACGGCATCTTCGTGCTGGTCTGGGTGACGATGGTGATCGTTGGCAACCTGGCCTGCCTCGGCTTCCACACCTCCGTCATCCGCTTCATCCCGGAATATCGCGAGCGCGGCATGCTGGCCGAGCTGCGCGGCATCGTGCTGGCGAGCCGCCTTTTCGTGATCGCCGCCTCGACGCTGATTGCCGGCCTCGGCGCGCTCGGCGTGTGGCTGTGCTCGGGCTGGATCGAGGCCTACTACGTCATCCCCTTCATCCTCGGCATGATCTGCCTGCCGATGATTGCGATGGGCGACCTGCTGCAGGGACTGGCGCGCGCCAATTCCTGGGCGCTGTTCGCGCTGTCGCCGACCTATCTGGTGCGGCCGGTGCTGATCCTGGTTTTCATGGCGGCAATGCTCGCCTTGAACTACGCGCCCGATGCCAAAACCGCCATTTTCGCCTCGATCGCCGCCACCTACGTGACAACGCTCGGCCAGCTGATTGGCGTCACCTCGCGCATGCAGCGCAAGGTTCCGGCCGGGCCGATGACCGTGCATTTCGGCCGGTGGTTCCTGGTGTCGCTACCGATCTTTCTGGTCGAGAGCTTCTTCTTCCTGCTCACCAATGCCGACGTGCTGATGGTCGGCGCCTATCTCGATCCCAATGACGTGGCCGTCTATTTCGCCACGGTGAAGACGCTTGCCCTGGTGCATTTCGTCTATTTCGCCGTCAAGGCCGGCGTTGCCCAGCGCTATGCGCAATTCACCCATGGCGAGCCCGAACGCCTCGCCGCTTTCGCCCGCGAGACGGTGTCCTGGACCTTCTGGCCCTCGCTGGCGATGGCGCTGCTGGTCCTGGTGCTCGGCGAGCCGATGCTGGTGCTGTTCGGCCCCGAATTCACGGCCGGCTATCGGCTGCTCTTCCTGCTCGTGCTCGGCGTGGTGGCGCGCGCCGCCGTCGGCCCGTGCGAGAGCCTGCTCACCATGAGCGGCAACCAGAACATCTGCGCCGCCGTCTATGCCATGACGCTCGCCCTCAACATCGGCCTCAACGTGATGCTGATCCCGTTCTTCGGCCTGTGGGGCGCCGCGATCGCCACCAGCCTGGCCATGGTCTTCGAGGCGAGCGCACTGTCCTTCACCGTCTGGCGCAAGCTCGGCATCGTCATGGCGGTCTTCGTGCCTGCAAAGAAGGAAACTGCCTGATGGCCGCCGTCCCGTTGCTCGAGGAGACCAGCGGCGGCCCCGCCGGCGCCATGGTGTCCGGCCTTGCCGGCCTGGCGCGCGAGGTCGATCCCGCCCATATCGAGCTCTTCGCCAACAACCGGCCCGAGCGTAAGCTCGCCATCTATCCGGCATCGGCCGGCTTCGATCTGGTCGACGAGCTCGATTATCTCTGTACCCGCACGATCGAGCCCAACGTCTTCTTCAACCCGCGCTTCCTGGCGCCCGCCATGCCGCGGCTGGAAGATCGCGAGGTGCGGCTGGCGGTGATCCGCGACGGCGACGAGTTCCGCAGCCGGCTGCGGCTTCTGGTGCCGTTCTCGGTCGAGCGCCCGGGCATCCCCCTCGGCGTCCCCGTCATGCGCACCTGGTCGAGCCCGTTCGGCCCGCTCGGCACGCCGCTCGTCGACCGCGACGACCCGGTGGAAGTCATCGAGGATTTCTTCGCGATGCTTTCGCGGCCGCATCTCAAGCTGCCGAAGGTCTTCGTGCTGCCGGACATCAGGCTGGACGGCCCGGTGGCGAGCCTGTTGACCTCCTTTGCCGACAGCCGCGGACTGACCCTGGTCACCACCGGCAGGATCGAGCGGCCGGTGCTCGAAAGCGACGCCGACGGCGAGGACTACCTCAAAGCCTCGCTGCGCTCGCACCATTACCGTGAGTTCCGCCGGCTGAAGCGCCGCCTTGCCGATCTCGGCAAGCTCGAGCACGAGGTGGCGCGCGGGCCGGAGGAGATCCGCCACGCCATCGAGAGCTTCCTGACCCTTGAGGCCGCCGGCTGGAAAGGGCGGGAACGCACGGCCATGGCGATCGACCGCTATCGCGCCGCCTTCGCCCGCGAAGCCGTGCACGGGCTGGCCGAGCAGGACATGTGCCGCATCCATTCGCTGACGCTCGACGGCCGCACCGTCGCCTGCCTCATCGTCTTCGTCGAGGCGGGTGTCGCATACACCTGGAAGACGGCCTATGACGAGACGTTGTCCGCCTATTCGCCCGGCACGCTGCTGATGATCGAGGTGACAAAGCAGCACCTCGACGATCCCAACATCGTGATGAGCGATTCCTGCGCGGTGCCCGACCACCCGGTGATGAGCCGCCTGTGGAGCGAGCGCAAGCCGTTCGGCACGCTGGTCGTCGGACTGACGCCCGACGCCGACCGCCAGACCCGCCAGGCCGCATCGCAACTGCATCTCTACCGCGAGACCCGCAACATGGCGCGTCTCCTGCGCAACCGCATGCGGAGCCTGCTGAAAAGGCGCTAGATGAGAAGCCTTGCGCAGGCGATGGCATCCGGCGCTGGCCTGCTTGCCATTTCCATGAAGCGGTGAACCGCTCTACCGCTGCCAGAAGGGCAGCTTGGCGATCTCCTCCTCGGCCTGCTCTCTCGTCAGGCCGATATCGTCGATCAGATGCGGATTGGTCTCCGACATCCGCTTGAGATCCCGGCGGAAATAGGCCCGCGCGCGCCAGGACGCGATGATGCTTCGCAGGGCGGCCAGGGTGTTGCGCCGGCGCGAGGGCCGTGCCGCGGGCGTTCCGGTCCGCGCTGCCTGATGCGGGGCTGACGCCAGGGTGCAGGTATCATTCATGGCAACCTCCATACGGGCCCGGAGGCCTCCGATCTGAAAGAGGTTGAATTCTGAAGCATGCAGACGGCGCCGTAATTAAGCGCTCCCAAATAGTTCTCAAAACTTCCAAATTGGCTATAGATGCCCCGTATGCAGGGATCGCGCTTTGCCTTTGGTCCGTTTGTGCTTGATCCGGATGCGGGAACGCTGCTTCGGAATGATGTTCCCGTTGCCGCCGGCTACCGGGGGCTGAAGTTGCTTTCGGCGCTGGTAGCGCGGCCCGGCGAAATCCTCGGCAAGGCCGAATTGATGGATGCCGCGTGGCCGGACACGGCCGTCGAGGAAGGCAACCTCACCGTTCAGATCGCGCAGCTCAGGAAGCTGCTTGGCCCGGCCGCCGATGGCGGTGAGTGGATCGCCACGGTTCCGCGCGTCGGTTACCGCTTCACGGGGGCGATCGAACAGCGCGACGGGGGCACGAAGCGAAAACCCTTGGCGCTGCCCGACAAGCCGTCGATAGCCGTGCTGCCCTTCGTTGCGTTCAGCAACGATCCCGAGCAGGAATCCTTCGCCGATGGCTTGACCGAGGACCTGATCACCGACCTGTCCAGAATCGGCGGCCTGTTCGTCATCGCCCGCAACTCGGCCTTTGCCTACAAAGGCAGGGCCATGGACGTGCGCAGGATAGCCGAGGACCTTGGCGTTCGCTACTTGCTGGAGGGGAGTGCCAGACGCGCCGCGGGGCGCGTGCGCATCAATGCCCAGCTGGTCGATGCGGTGAGCGGCGAACATCTGTGGGCCGAGCGCTTCGACCGCAGCCTCGAGGATATCTTCGCCGTCCAGGACGAGGTGACGGCCAAGATCGTGGAGGCGCTGCTTGGCCGGCTGCGCGCGCCGCCGCCGCGCAATCGGCCCAGGAATCTCGAAGCCTACGATCTCTGCGTGCGGGCCCGCAAGCTGATCGACGACTCGCCGCAGTCGGCCCGCGAAGCGCATCTGCTGCTGACGCGCGCGGTGTCGCTCGACCCGGACTACGCCGAGGCCTATCGCTGGCTTGCCATGAACCACTGGATGTCATGGGTGCACTGGGGGGAACCCGTTGAGCCGAACCGCAGCATCGCGCTGGAGCTGGCGCACAAGGCCGTGGCGATCGATCCCAACGATGCCGGCTGCCGCTGGGTGCTCGCCAACCTGCTTGCATATGAACGCCGCTTCGAGGAGTCGGATGCCGAGTTCGCCAGGGCGATCGAGCTCGACCCGAACGAGGCTGACATCTGGGCGACACTGTCCGACATCGTGGTCCTGGCCGGACATGTTGATGAAGGCCTCGAGCATATTCGCAAGGCGTTCCGGCTGAACCCCTATCCGGCCAGCTGGTATTATCTGACGCTCGGCGCGGCGCAATATGCGGCCCACGACTACGAAGCCGCCATCGAGACGCTGCGCACGGACGAGACTTATCGCACAAGCTCGCGCCGTTTCCTGGCGGCAAGCCTTGCCCAGCTCGGCCGGCTCGACGAGGCCCGCGCGGAGGTCGAGATGTTCCTCGTCGCCAACCCGCATTTCACCACCAGCCACTGGGTCTGGACCGAGCCGTTCCGCGATGCCGCCACGCAGCAGCATTTCGTCGACGGCTTCCGCAAGGCCGGCCTTCCGGAGTGACGCGCCGGCTCCGACGCGGAAAATGATGCGACCTAGGGCAATTCCAGGAAAAGTGCGTAGCGGTTTTCCGTCCGGAATTGCGCAAAATCAAGAACTTAGAGCGGTCAGCGATTCTGTGAAAAGCTGAACCGCACTAGGGCTCGAACGGACTCGCGGCGTCGCGGTCGCGCTCGTATTGCGTCGCGACCGGAAATGGCGGCAGCCACGACTCGCGACGGATGGTCCAGCTTTCATAGGTCGGCTTCAACTGGTCAGGGGCGTCCAGGGATCCCAGGTGCACTTCGATCTCGTTCGCCGTGCGTGCGAAAACAGACGAGCCGCAGCGCGGACAGAAGAACCGCCCGGCATAGTCGCGGGTCTCGCCTTCGACCGTCACCGCATCCTGCGGGAATACCGCGGCGGCATAAAAAAGCGCCCCATGATGCTTGCGGCAATCGAGACAGTGACAGATGCAGACCCGGTATGGGCGTCCCGACGCCACAATCCGCACATTGCCGCACAGGCAACCGCCAGTGAGCCGGTCCATGCAGCGCCTCCTCTGAAATCAAGCGACGAGGAATGTTTAGAACGAGCCGCAGGCAGGGTCCATGACGACTCTCAAATCGAACGTCGATCCTGCGACTGCGGCCTTGGCCGCGCAAGGCGTGGCGCCCGGCTATGGCCCCGAACAGATTCGTATCGAGATAACTTGCCCGCCCCTTCCCATGCGGCCTCACGCGCCTTAGGCTGGGCGATATGACGCGCGACCAGATGATCGCTCACCTTTTCGCGGCCGATGCCGTTGCCCGCGGCGTGGTCGCGCATGGCCATCACCCATTCGGTGCGGTGCTGGTCGGGCCCGACGGCGCGATCCTCATGCGCCAGGGTAATATCGACACGGTGCATCACGCCGAGACCGAACTCGCGCGGCGCGCGGCGGATGCCTATTCGCCGGAGTTTCTCTGGACCTGCACCCTGGTCTCGACCGGTGAACCCTGCGCGATGTGCACCGGAACGCTTTACTGGGCGAACATCGGCCGGCTGGTCTACGGCTACGAGGAGAGCAAGCTTCTCGCGCTGACCGGCGACCATCCCGAAAACCCGACGATGAGCCTGCCCTCGCGCGTCGTGCTTGGCTCTGGCCAGAAGAAGATCGAGGTTCACGGCCCCTTCCCCGAAATTGAGGACGAGCTTCTCGCTGCGCATCGCGACTTCTGGCGACGGTAAAGTGGCGACCAGGGCGCCGGCTTAGGATTGCTGATCCACGAACGTCGCTGGATCAAATCCGTCGACGGTCCTGCACCAAGGCATCGCAGTCTAACCATCTTTGAGTGGCCTGCCACCCGAAGCTCGGAGAGCGAAGGGTGGTGCCCCTAGCCGGGATCGAACCAGCACTCCTTGCGGAACTCGATTTTGAGTCGAGCGCGTCTACCAATTCCGCCATAGGGGCTCAGGCCGGGCGGCCTGGATGGGCGCGGACTATACGGTCGGACGGGTCTTCGTCAACTGGCCCGTTGCCGATTTGCCAGCGCCAATCGCACCGGATGCCCCGTCATTCGGTTTGAAAACGGCATCGCCATTGTCCGGCGCGGAGAATCTTTCTAGACAGGCGAGCTATTGGGCTGCCCCGGCGAAAGCCTGGCTGCGGCGCTTTGGGTGCTTGTTTCGTGCCTGCCGGTGGCCGAAAACCACGGCAGTGTTGTCGGGCGACCAGAGCAATTGCAGGAAAAGTGCGCGGCGGTTTTCCGTCCGGAATTGCGTCAACCGCATTAGGAGAGCCGATGCTTCGCGGACTTTACGACTGGACCCTGTCGCTGGCGGCGCGCAAATCGGCCGAATGGTGGCTGGCCGTCATCGCTTTCGTCGAAAGCTCCGTCTTCCTGGTGCCGGCCGACGTGCTCTATCTGCCGATGGCCCTGTCCAAGCCCGAGCGCGCCTATCGCTATGCGCTTGTCGCAACGGTCGCCTCGGTGCTCGGCGGCGTCGCCGGCTGGTTCATCGGCCACTATGCCTACGAGGCGGTCGCCAAGCCGATCCTGGAATTCTACGGCAAATATGATGAGTTCGAGCAGTTGCGGACCTCGTCGGGCGTCGGCTTCATCATCCTGATGCTGATCACTTCGGGCGCCGCCCACCTGCCGCCGATCAAGGTGGTGACGATCCTGTCGGGCGTCATCGGCGTCAATCTCCTGCTTTTCATCGGGCTGGCCATCGTGGCGCGCGGCGCCCGTTTCCTGCTGCTCGCGTGGCTGCTGCGCCGCTATGGCGAGTCGATCAAGGAGTTCATCGAAAAGCGTTTGGGATTGATTGTCGGCGCCGGCGCCGCTGCCCTTATTTTGCTCTATATGCTCGTCAGATACGCCCACGCGTAAGCGTAACGAACGGACCGAAACCGATGACAGCGACGATGACTGCCGACACCGCGAACCAGCAGACGCGCGCCGCACTGTTTCTTGCCGTCGCCATGGCGGCGACCGTCGGTTCGGCGCTCGCGTTCCAATATATCGGCGGCTACATCCCCTGCCATCTCTGCCTGGAGCAGCGCACGCCCTACTATATCGGCGCGCCGCTGATGGTGGTGGCGGTGATCGCGTCCGTGCTGCGCGCGCCGGCCTGGGTGACGCGCGGGCTGCTGGCCATCGGCGGCTTCTTGATGCTCTATGGCCTCTATCTCGGCGTCTATCACTCCGGCGTCGAATGGGCCTGGTGGCCGGGTCCAGCCGATTGCACCGCGGGCGCGGGCCCGGTCGACACTGGCGGCAAGGGCGTGCTCGATGCCCTCGACAAGTTCGTGCCGCCCTCCTGCGACAAGGCGGCCTTGCGCATCCTTGGCCTGTCGCTCGCCGGCTGGAATGCCATCGCCAGCTTCATCCTGGCCGCCGTCGCCTTCCGCAGCGCGCTGTCGCCCGATTGAGCCAATTCGATTGAGTGGCACGACGCAGAGTTCGGACAAAATTCGGCAGGCTGAGTCGGATGGCGCGGCTTTCGAGAACCGGAGCGGAGCGTACTTGAGTACGTGAGCACCGGAAGCGCAGAAAGCTGCGTCAGGCGGCCAGCATGGCGGATTTGTGCCGAACTCTACGGCTCCAGCTCGACATCCCAGTAGAGATAATCCATCCAGCTTTCATGCAGATGGTTGGGCGGGAACAGGCGACCGTTGTTGTGCAGGTCGTGCACCGTCGGCTGATACGGCTTCTGCAGCGGCCACATCTTGGCCTGCGCCGGCATCATGCCGCCTTTTCTAAGGTTGCAGGGCGAGCAGGCGGCGACGACGTTGTCCCAAGTCGTCGCCCCGCCGCGATGGCGCGGGACGACATGGTCGAAGGTCAGGTCCTCGGTCGTGCCGCAATACTGGCATTGGAAGCGGTCGCGCAGGAAGACATTGAAGCGGGTGAAGGCGGGATGCCGCGACGGCTTCACATAGGCCTTCAGGCTGACCACGCTCGGCAGCTTCATCGAGAAGGTCGGCGAGGAGACCGCATGCTCGTATTCGGCGACGATGTTGACCCTGTCGAGGAAGACCGCCTTGATGGCGTCCTGCCACGACCAGAGCGACAAGGGGTAATAGCTGAGCGGACGGTAGTCCGCATTCAGCACCAGTGCGGGAAGCCCATCCGGAGATACGGCAACCGTCACGTCGTTGGCCTCCTTCGCTCTAGAACCGAACGCCGCGGATACTGTAAGCCCGACATGACAGGGATGTGAAGCGGATTGTCACGCGCCCGAGATGTCCAAAAGGCGCGATTTTCAGGCTTTTTTGACGGTTTGTTCGACGGGTGCGGCGTCTTTGCCCTTCAATTCGCGGTAGTAGGCCCAGAAAAGCCGCGATGCGACCCCTCGCCAGGGGCTCCATGATTCGGCCAGCCGGATGAGCATTTTCTCCGGTGGACGCGGCTCGATGCCGAGCGCATGACCGACCGCGCTCTGCAGCGCGACGTCGCGCGCGGGGAAGACATCCGGATGGCCGGCGGCGAACAGGAGGTAGCATTCCGCCGTCCACGGGCCGATGCCGGGCACCGCTGTCATTGCCGAGATCGCCTCGCCGGCATCGACCGAGCAGAGGTGATCGAGATCGAGCCCGCCGGCCACCGCTTGCGCGACCGCGATCAGCCCGCGCTGTTTCGGCCGCGACAGGCCCGCCTCGCGAAATATGTCTTCGCCGGCGCACAGAATCCCTTCCGGCGTCAACGGATCGACCAGCTTGGTCAGCCGGCCGAAGATGGCGTCGGCGCTGGCGCGCGACACCTGTTGCGAGACGATGATCGAGGCGAGGCTGCCGAACCCCGGCTCCGACAGCCTGAGCGGCACTTCGCCCGCCCTGTCGCGCACCTGCTCCAGTCTCGGATCGATGCGGCAGAGCGCGTCCAGCCCTGCCGCAATGTCGTCGAGCGAGGCGATGCGTTGCACGTTGCTTGTTCCCAGGGCGCCCGCGAAGTGGCAATTGATGGCTGGAGACCGTTTCCAAAACTATCAACCGGCTGAAGCGCCTGACAACCCGAATGCCGCCTTGGACATGACACTGCTGACATTCCGCTTCGCGCCGAGCCCCAATGGCGAATTGCATCTCGGCCATGCCTATTCGGCGCTGCTCAACCAGCAGATGGCGGCGCGAGCGGGCGGGCGCCTGCTGCTGCGCGTCGAGGACATCGACGTCACCCGCTGCACGCCGGAATTCGAGGCCGGCATTTTTCGCGACCTGGAATGGCTGGGGCTGGCCTGGGAGAAGCCGGTTCGGCGCCAGTCGGAGCATTTCGCCGAATATGGCACCGTGCTCGACCGGCTGATCGCCGAAGAACTGGTCTATCCTGCCTTCATGAGCAGAGGCGAGATCCGCGCCTTCATTGCCGAGACCGAAAAGCAGGGCCGTGATTGGCCGCGCGACCCCGATGGCGTGCCGCTCTATCCTTCTTTGGACAAGGCTTTGCCGGTCAAGGAGCGCAAGCGCCGCATTGCCGAGAACATGCCATTCGCCTGGCGGCTGGACATCGAAGCGGCCGTGGCCCGCGCCTCACCTCACCTGTCGTGGACCGAATTCAACGACGAAACCATGAGCACGACGCAAATCGTCGAAGCGAGACCGCAAGTCTGGGGTGACGTCATCGTGGCCCGCCGCGACATCCCGACCAGCTATCACCTCGCCGTCGTTCTCGACGACGCGCTGCAGGGTGTCAGCCATGTCGTGCGCGGGCAGGACCTCTATTCCGCGACCGGCGTCCAGCGGCTGCTGCAGGAACTGCTCGGCCTGTGGCCGCCACGCTATTTCCATCACCGCCTGATCCTCGGGCCGGACGGCAGGAAGCTGGGCAAGAGTCTGAAGGATACCGGCCTTGCCGCGCTCCGGCAGGCGGGCGTGTCTGCGCAGGACGTCAAGCGGCTGGTCGGGCTTTGATTGGCGCAGTTCGCCGTTTCAGGAAACGGGAAACCGCTCTATCTCACTGTTTTGAGGCAATTCCGCACGGAAAACCGCTTCGCCCGTTTTCTGGAGTTGCCTTAGAGGCGCGCCAGCCCGGCCTTGATCAGCGCCGTCACGCTGATGAAGGCGAAGGCGCCGCTCAATCCCCAGGCAACCGCAAGTCTGAGGTCCCTCAGGCTGATGCCATGTTCATTGGCGACGATGACAGCAACGAAGAAGCCCAGCGTGAAGAGCAGCGTGTTGCCGGTCGAGCCGAAACCGTCTTCTTTCATGATGGCATCGAGCGCGGTGCCGAAGAAGAAGCCGAAGACGGCCACCGACGCAACCGCGAACAGCAACCAAGTCGAGTCGAGATGCAAAAGCATGCTTGCTCCATGGCGTTTCTCAACGCCATGCCCCCGTTGGCACCATCTGTTGAATTCTAATGAGCTTATGGATCAACCATTTCATTTTGCTTGCCGAAATGATCGGCATTAGAGCAATTGCCATCATCATCTCTTCACTGCGGCCAGGCCTATCCCGAAAATGCAAAGCATCAAGCGGTTCATCCCCGCCTCCTTCGTCGTCCTGTGGGCAACCGGCTTCATCGGCGCTCGCTATGCTATGCCATGGGCCGAGCCCTTCACTTTCCTCTCCATTCGTTTCGTGCTGGCGGCGATCCTGCTCGCCGCCCTGACGGTCGCGCTCGGTTCGCGCAGGGCGACCCGCGCCGAGGCCCTGCACGCCACCACCGCCGGCGTCCTCATGCATGGCGTCTATCTCGGCGCGGTGTTCTGGGCGATTCACCGCGGCATGCCGGCCGGGTTCTCGGCGCTGATCGTCGGCCTTCAGCCGCTGATCACGGCGGTGCTCGCCGGAAAATTCCTGGGTGAGGCGATCCTGCCCCGCCATTGGGCCGGCCTCGCGGTCGGGCTGGTCGGCGTGGTCATTGTGCTTTGGCCGAAGCTCGGCGCCATCGGCGGCGGCGTCACCGCCGCGACGCTGACGGCTTCGCTCGTCTCGGTGCTCGGCATGAGCGCCGGCACCATCTGGCAGAAGCGTTTTGCCTCAGGCGGCGACCTGGTGGCGGCCACGATGTGGCAATATGTCGGCGGCTCCGCCCTGATGATCCTGGGCTCGCTCGCCTTCGAAACGCGCACCATCACGCTCAACGGCGAGTTGATCTTTGCCATGGCATGGCTGGTGCTGGTGCTGTCGATCGGCGCCATCTTCCTGCTGATGGTGATGATCCGCGACGGCGAGATGTCCAAGGTGGCGTCCCTTTTCTACCTGGTTCCGGCGGTCACCGCCGTCATCGCCTGGGTCCTGTTCGGCGAACAGCTCAATCTGCTGCAGATCGTCGGCATGGCGATCGCCACGCTGGGCGTCGGCCTGGCGACGGCGGGGCAGGCGAGAGCAAAAGAGGAATTGAAGAACCGAGGAACTGAGGAACTGAGGAATTGGAGAAAAAGGCGACAATGACTGGCGCTTTGTTCTTCTTCAGTGCTTCAGTTCCTCAGTTCCTCAGTTCCTCAGTTCCTCAGCTCCTCAACTCAACCGACCCGCGCACGGGCCTCGAGATAGCGGCTGATGGCGGCATTGAGCTCGCCGCCGAGGATGAAGATGGCCGAGATGATATAGAGGAAAACCACCGCGATCATGATCGAGGCGAGCCCGGCATAAGTCGTCACATAGGATGAGAAATGGTCGAGATAGGTGGCGAAGATGGTCGAGCCGGCCAGCCAGGCGACCAGCGTGAACACGATGCCGGGAACGATCGAGACGAAGCGGCGCTTGCCGGCCGGCAGCCAGATATGCACCGAAAACAGGCCGATGATGATGACCGTCGAGGCGATCACGTAGCGCCATATGGTGATCGTGCCCATATAGGGCCTGATCCATTCGAAATGCGCTTCCGCCAGCCGCGCCAGCAGCGGCGCGAACACCAGGAGCACGCTGACGGCCAGGAAGCAGGCCGTCGCGATCAGCACGAAGATGATGCTCTGCACCCGCCGATGGATGATGCCGCGCGTCTCGGTCATTCGGTATGCGCGGTTGAGGGACGTCCGCAGCGCCTCGATGCCGTTCGAGGCGAAGTAGGCAGCAAGCAGCACGCCGAAAGTCAGAAGATCGGTGCGACGCACGGTGAGCACGTTCTGCACTTCGCGCGCGATGGGCTTGGCGATCTGCTCCGGCCAGGTGTCGAAGACCAGGTGCACGGCCGTGTCGGCGAAGGCGCGCGCGCCGAGAAAGCTTGCCAGGGTGGTCGCAAAGATCAGGAACGGAAACAGCGCCATCAGCGAGGTGATCGCCAGATGGCTGGCCATCGCCCAGCCGTCGTCAGTGTTGAAATGGCCGATCGCATCGTAGAGCACGCGCTTGACTGCTACGATATTCCTGAGCAAGGACCCGCGCTCCGCTCAATTGTGTCGACGCCGCGAATATGGGAAGTGATTGCGGCAAATGGCAACCCCAGGTGAAACCACGATTCCCTCCGCGAAAGAGTTGCGCACCATTATCGTCACCGGCGCCTCTTCCGGAATAGGCGCCTATTGCGCGCGCGCCTTGAAGGCGGAAGGCTGGCGCGTGTTCGCCACGGCGCGCAAGCCGGCCGACATTGCCGCCCTCGAGGGGGACGGGATCGAGGGCTTCTATCTCGACTATCGCGAGGCTGATTCCATCGCCGCCTTCGTCGATGGCGTGCTGGAGCGCACCGGCGGCACGCTCGGCGCGCTTTTCAACAACGGCGCCTACGCGCAGCCGGGCGCGGTCGAGGACCTGCCGGTCGAGGCGCTGCGCGAGCAGTTCGAAGCGAACTTCTTCGGCTGGCACGACCTCACCCGCCGCATCGTGCCGATCATGCGCCGCCAGGGTCACGGGCGGCTCGTCCATTGCTCCTCGATCCTCGGCCTGGCCCCTGTGCGCTTTCGCGGTGCGTATTCGGCATCGAAACATGCCGTCGAAGGCCTGATGCTGTGCATGCGCCAGGAGCTTGAAGGCAGCGGTATCCACCTCTCGCTGATCGAGCCGGGTCCGGTGACATCGAAGATCGCCAGCAACGGCCTGGCCTGGTTCCTGAAGAACATCGATGTCGAGAACTCGGTCCACCACGCCGACTATCAGGCGCAGTTGGCCCGGCTGCGCGCCGGCGGCAGCGTCTCGCGGCTGAAGGCCGGACCGGAGGTGGTCCATGCCGCCTTGCGCCACGCGCTTCTGTCGCAGCGCCCTCGCCCACACTATGTGGTAACCGTGCCGGCCAGAATCGGCGTGCTGCTCAAGCGCATCCTGCCGGCTTCAGCGCTCTACCGCGTGCTCGCCAGGCGAGCCTGACCGAAACCGAACTGGAGCCCGCCCATGGCAACCGTCTTCA
Organism: Mesorhizobium sp. M3A.F.Ca.ET.175.01.1.1; assembly: GCF_004791945.1. Taxonomy (NCBI): domain Bacteria; kingdom Pseudomonadati; phylum Pseudomonadota; class Alphaproteobacteria; order Hyphomicrobiales; family Phyllobacteriaceae; genus Mesorhizobium; species Mesorhizobium sp. M3A.F.Ca.ET.175.01.1.1. The sequence goes on from NZ_SRTP01000002.1 coordinate 265,537, forward strand.
ACATCCTGGCCATCGTCGTCATGGTCGCCGTTGTCATCGTGCTGATCCGGGGGCTCATCAACATGATGCGCGGCGGGTCCGGCATGACCTCGAACAAGCTGATGCAGGCCCGCGTGCTGCTGCAATTCGTAGCCTTGGTGCTGATCATGCTGACGGTGTATTTCAGCCGCAAATGACGCGAAAGAGGAAGGCGTGGTCAAGCTCAACAAGATCTACACGCGCACCGGCGACGACGGCACCACCGGACTTGGCAGCGGCGAGCGCCGGCTGAAATCCGACCTGCGGGTCGATGCTTACGGTACGGTGGACGAGGCCAATGCCTGCATCGGCATGGCGCGCCTGCACACCGGGGGGCAGCATCCGGTCATCGACGCCATGCTCGCGCGCATCCAGAACGATCTTTTCGATCTCGGCGCCGACCTTGCCGTGCCGGACCAAGGCAAGCCTCTGGACTATGAGCCGTTGCGCATCGTCGCCGCGCAGACCGAGCGCGTCGAAAACGATATCGACCTGCTCAACAAGGACCTGCAGCCGCTGAAATCCTTCGTGCTGAACGGCGGCGCGCCGGCCGCGGCGGCTCTTCACCTTGCCCGCACGGTGGCGCGGCGTGCGGAGCGCATCATGGTGGCGCTGGCGCAGGATCCGGCCGAGCACGTCAACCGCGAGGCGCTCAAATACATCAACCGCGTGTCGGACTTTCTGTTCGTCGCCGCCCGCGCGGTCAATGACAACGGAAATGCCGACGTGCTATGGGTTCCCGGCAAGAACCGCTGACAGTCCTGCGTGGCGGGAGGATCCGATGTTTATCCCGCTCTACGATACCAACAGGCTGCGCCACATCCGCCTGCAATATGTGACGATCGGCCTGATCGCGGCGAACGCGCTGATCTATCTGGCGACCGCGATCGGCGGCGAGAACTTCACCAATGCGGCGGTGCTTGGCCTTGGCTTCATTCCCTCCGTCGTCCACGACAAGGTCGAGCTCTCTCCCGAATTCGTCGTCATCCCGGAAAGCCTCAGCTATCTAACATACTCGTTCCTGCACGCCGACATCTTTCATCTCGGCGGCAACATGCTGTTTCTGTGGGTATTTGGAGACAATGTCGAGGATGCGCTCGGCCACATCCGCTACCTGATCTTCTATCTCGCTTGCGCGGTCGCCGGCGCCTTCTTCCAGGGCTTGGTGGCCTGGGATTCGCAGGTGCCCTTGATCGGCGCCTCGGGCGCCATTGCCGGCGTGGTCGCCGCCTACCTGATCCTCTATCCGAGGGTGAAGGTCTGGGTGTTGGCCTTTGCGCGCATCCCGCTGCGCATTCCCGCCTTCATTCCGCTCATCCTCTGGATCCTGTTCCAGATCGTGATGTTTGTCGCGGGCGGCGAGGACCGGGTTTCGTGGGCCTGCCACATCGGCGGCATCGTCGCCGGCTCCATCCTGGTGTTGGTGCTGCGCAGCCGCGGCGTGCCGCTGCTGGCCGGTGCCGACGGTGAGCCCGAGCCCACGCCGAAGATCCAGCAGGCCCCCGTTCCGACCGAACCCACCGCGAATGCCGGCAGTGCCGCGCAGCCGAAGCCGCAATGGGGCCGTGGATCAGTTTCCCCCCAGGACTGAACCGATTTGAGTGCGCTGTGGGATATTGACGCGCCGGATTGCCGCAACTACGGAAACGCCACCACCGGACGGATATTTCGCCCGCAATGTCGGCTTTCGACAACTCTGACCAGGCGCACGCTGCTATAGCGCGCCGACTATCTCAGGAGAGGTGACAGGAAATGAAGATCCTTGTGCCCGTGAAACGGGTTGTGGATGCGAACGTCAAGGTTCGGGTGAAGGCCGATGGCCTTGGCGTCGAACTTGCCAACGTCAAGATGGCGATGAACCCGTTCGACGAGATCGCCGTCGAGGAAGCGATCCGCCTGAAGGAAGCCGGCAAGGCCGAGGAGATCGTCGTCGTTTCGATCGGTCCGCAGCAAGCGCAGGAAACGCTGCGGACCGCGCTCGCCATGGGTGCCGACCGCGGCATCCTGGTCAAGACCGACGAGCAGGCCGAGCCGCTGGGCGTGGCCAAGGTCCTGAAGGGCGTGGTCGAGGCCGAGAAGCCCGGTCTCGTCATCCTCGGCAAGCAGGCGATCGACGACGACTCGAACCAGACCGGCCAGATGCTGGCGGCGCTGCTCGGCTGGGCGCAAGGTACCTTCGCTTCCAAGGTGGAACTCGCCGGCGACCATGCCAAGGTGACGCGCGAGGTCGATGGCGGTCTGCAGACGGTGCAGCTGAAGATGCCGGCGATCGTCACCGCCGACTTGCGCCTGAACCAGCCGCGCTATGCTTCGCTGCCCAATATCATGAAGGCCAAGAAGAAGCCCCTCGACGAAAAGAGCCCCGCCGACTACGGCGCCGACGTCAAGCCGCGCCTGAAGGTGATCAAGACCGAGGAGCCCGGCGGCCGCAAGGCGGGCGTCAAGGTCAAGAGCGTGGCCGAACTGGTCGAGAAGCTCAAGAACGAAGCCGGCGTGCTCTGAGCGATCGGGAAAGGAACAAGACAATGGCTATTCTTCTGATTGCCGAACACGACAATGCAAGCCTTTCCGACCAGACCGCCAAGGCGCTGTCGGCTGCGCTGCAGATCGGCTCGGATGTCGACGTGCTGGTTGCCGGCAAGGGCGCCAAGGCAGCAAGCGACGCCGCCGCCAAGCTGAAGGGCGTGCGCAAGGTGCTCTTGGCTGAGGCCGACGAGCTTGCCGAGCGTCTGGCCGAGCCGCTGGCGGCCCTCGTCGTCTCGCTCGCCGGCTCGTACGACACGATCATTGCCGCGGCGACCTCGTCGGGCAAGAACGTTGCGCCGCGCGTGGCCGCCTTGCTCGACGTCGCCCAGGTGTCGGAAATCATCGAGGTGGTCTCGCCCGATACCTTCAAGCGGCCGATCTATGCCGGCAACGCCATCCAGACCGTGCAGTCGACCGACGCCAAGAAGGTGATCACGGTGCGCACCGCCTCCTTCTCGGCCGCCCCGGAGGGTGGTTCGGCCTCGGTCGAAACGGTCGGCGCCGTCGCCAACCCCGGCCTCTCCTCCTTCGTCGAGAACAAGCTCTCCGAGAACGACCGTCCGGAGCTGACCTCGGCCAAGATCATCATCTCGGGCGGCCGTGCTCTCGGCTCCTCGGAGAAGTTCCAGGAAGTCATCTTGCCGGTCGCCGACAAGCTCGGCGCCGCCGTTGGCGCATCCCGCGCCGCGGTCGACGCCGGCTACGCCCCGAACGACTGGCAGGTCGGCCAGACCGGCAAGGTGGTGGCGCCCGACCTCTACATCGCCGTCGGCATCTCCGGTGCAATCCAGCACCTGGCCGGCATGAAGGACTCCAAGGTCATCGTGGCCATCAACAAGGACGAGGAGGCGCCGATCTTCCAGGTTGCCGACTACGGCCTCGTCGGCGATCTGTTCGTCATTCTGCCGGAACTGCAAAAGGCGCTTTGACGGCTTCTGCTCAGGCATATTAAAATCCAAAGGGTGGGGTAGACGAAGTCGCCCCGCCCTTTTAGTTTGCACTGCACAAAAAGAGGCCATGAAGGCACAAAGCAATTCCGGGAAAGATGCGTGGCGGTTTTCCGCCCGGAATTGCGACAGACAATGAATGCAATTTCAGCAAAACGGCGCAGCGGTTTTGCGTCTGGAATTGCGGGAAACAACAAGGCAGCGTTTCTTCGCTTCGAAGAAGCGGAAATGCTCCAGACGGGATCGGGGTAATGAGCAAGATCGAGACGATCGGCATTGTCGGTGCGGGCCAAATGGGGGGCGGCATCGCCCATGTTTCGGCGCTGGCCGGCTACAAGGTCCTCATTCACGACGTCTCATCCGACCGCATCGAGAAAGGCATTGCCACCATCAGCGGCAACATGGCGCGCCAGGTCGGGTCCGGAAAGCTGGAGGAGAAGGCCCGTAACGAGGCGATGGCGCGCATCTCGTCGGCCTCAACGATGGCCGACCTTGCCGCTGCCGATCTGGTGATCGAGGCGGCGACCGAGGATGAGACGATCAAGCGCAAGATCTACGCCCAGCTCTGCCCGCAGCTCAATCCGGAAGCGATCCTGGCGACCAACACCTCGTCGATCTCGATCACCCGCCTTGCCGCCCAGACCGACCGGCCCGAGCGCTTCATCGGCATCCATTTCATGAATCCGGTGCCGGTGATGAAGCTGGTCGAGCTGGTGCGCGGCATCGCCACCGAGGACCAGACCTTCGAGGCGGCCAAGACCTTCGTAAAGCAGCTGGACAAGACGATTACCGTTTCGGAGGATTTCCCGGCCTTCATCGTCAACCGCATCCTGCTGCCGATGATCAACGAGGCGATCTACACGCTTTACGAAGGCGTCGGCACGGTCGATGCCATCGACACGGCCATGAAGCTTGGCGCCAACCACCCGATGGGACCGCTGCAGCTCGCCGATTTCATCGGCCTGGACACCTGCCTGTCGATCATGCAGGTGCTGCATGAGGGCCTGTCGGATTCGAAATACCGCCCCTGTCCGCTGCTGGTCAAATACGTCGAGGCCGGCTGGCTCGGCCGCAAGACGGGTCGCGGCTTCTACGACTATCGCGGTGAACATCCGGTTCCGACGCGTTGATCTTCGCTCGGCTTCCCCTCAGGAGGCCACGGCAAGCGGTGTCGGCGCGAGGCTTTCGCTGATGGCCTCGTCCGGCGCCGCCGAGACGCATCCGCGTCCTGCCGCCTTGGCGACATAGCAGGCGGCATCCGCGCGGGCGATGATCTCGTCCACCTCGCCGCAGCCGGCGCGGATCGGCGCCAGCCCGATGCTGGCGCCGATCGAATGCGGGCGTCCGTCCCACTTGAAGTTCAAGTTGCGGATGGCGTCGATGATGGACCGCGCCGCGCTCTCGCCACCGGCGGACGATCCCGACTTCAGGATGACCGCGAACTCGTCGCCGCCAAGGCGTGCGACGATGTCCTCGGGGCCGAGCACGCTGCGCACTGCGTCGGCGACGCGCTTCAGCAGCGCATCGCCCGCGGCGTGGCCGCCGGTGTCGTTCACCGCCTTGAAATGGTCGAGGTCGATGAACATGAACTGATGGGCGCTGCCGTCTCGCAGGCTCTGATCGATCAGCCCTTCCATGGTTTGGATGAAGCTCGGGCGGTTGGCCAATCCGGTCAGCGCGTCGTGGGCCGCGGCATAGGCCAGCTGGCGCTGCAGCGCTCGCGCGTCGGTAAAATCCTGGAAGACGATGACCAGCCCGCAGAACTCGTGGCGGTCGTTCATGATCGGAGACACGACCTGGCGGATGCTGCAGCGCGTTTCGTCGCGACGGATCAGCACGGCGCGGCTGTTCTGGTCGATGGGGCCCAGGCTGCCGGCCGCGGGCCGTGCCATGCCGATCCGCTGCCCGGTTTCCTCGTCGACCGCCCAATAGATGTGGCCGAGAGTCTTGCCCAGCGCCTCGGCGGCGGCAACGCCCGTCAGCTTTTCGGCCACCGGATTCATGAAGGTGATGCGGTTGGCGGCATCCGTGCAGATCACCGCGTCGCCGATCGATTGCAGGGTGACCCTGAGACGCTCCTTCTCGTCGGCCAGCATCGCCGCCGAGACCATGAGACGCGCTTCGGCCTCCTTGCGCTGGGTGATGTCGGTCAGGCTGCCGATGGCCCTGATGAGCTTTCCCTCGCTGTCGCGCTCGATCGCCTTGCCGCGGTCGAGGATCCATATCCAGTGGCCATCCTTGTGACGCATCCGGAACTCCGCCTCGAAGTACGGCGTTTCGCCGGCTAGATGCGCCCGGTCCGCTTCGGCCACCAGGGCGCGGTCGTCGGGATGGATCATCGTCAGCCAGCGATCCGGGTCGCCGTCCATTTCGCCATCCGCATAGCCCAGCATGTTCGCCCAGGTCGTGGAATAGGTCGTGCCGCCCTTGCGCATGTCGAGGTCCCAGACGCCTTGCCCGGCGCTGGTCAGCGCGAAATTCCAGCGGGTCTCCGCTTCGGCGATGCGCGCCTCCGCCTGCTTGCGTGCGTCGATATCCTCGATCTGGGAGACAAGATAGAGCGGGCGATCGGTTTCCTCTTCGCGGATCACCGATCCGGCAAGCTGCGCCCACACGGGCGTTCCGTCCTTCTTGAGGTAGCGCTTTTCGAAATGGAAGGAATCGATCTTGCCATCCTTGAGAGCGAGCATCGTCTCCCTTCCGATCTGTAGATCCTCGGGATGGGTGATCTGGAAGAAGGTCAGCGCCTCGATTTCCGCGCGGCTGTAGCCGAGCATGGCGGCAAAGGCGGGATTGGTCTGCAGGATGCGGCCGTCGAGACCGACGATGGCGACGCCGATCGCCGAGTCTTCCATAGCCCGGCGGAAGCGCTGCTCGCTCTCGGCGATCTGACGGCGGTCGTCGGCGATCTGCCGGATGAACATTGCCGCGAGAAACACCGCGCCTGCCGCCATGGCAATCGAGAGCTGGAGGCAGAGTTTCAGCGTCTCGGCGCCAAGTTCCAGCCGCGGCGACAGGACGGCAGTGGCCGTGGCGATCACGCTGGCCGTCACCAGCCCCGGCGCGGCATACCTTTCCGCCCGAAGAGCCTTCCAGTTCAACCGCCTCACAATGCGTTCCACCCCTGCGTCTGCACGTTCCGATAGAACCTTCGCCGATCGATTTTAAGGAATGGTTGCACCCACGGCAGCGGCTGGCCGGTCAACCGGCAAACAATTTCCGACATGATTAAGGATCGGTTGCGCGGCCTTACCAGCGCACGAAGAACCGGCCTCCGATCGCGCCGAGCGCGGCCAGAAAGGCGATTGCGATCGTGTACCAGGTGGCGACGAACAGCGGCGAATCGTCGAAGCAATGCGCCGCATAGAAGGTCGCCGCCAGCCCGCCGGCGAGCAGGCCGGCGACCGCGCCGGCCAGCACGGGACGCGCCGGCGCGCCATAGCGCAGCATCCACAGGAAGATCGCCAGCGGGCCGACGCCGATCAGCGGGATGAACGCCATGCAGATCATCATGTTGGACCCGACAAGCCGCCTGCCCCATTCGGCCTCGGGCACCGCAAGAAGCTCCAGGACCACCGCAACCACGACGAGCAACGGCGCGGCGACCATCCAGGCCATCGCCCGTCGCGTGGAAGCACCAGGCGTGGACAGCGCGCGGCTCAGCGCGAAGGCGGCGGCGGCGAGCACGATCGTGAAGACGAATTTGGCGAGGAAGCGCATCGTGTGCGCGGCCGCCATGAAGTCGGGGCGCGGGCCGATGGTCATCCAGAATGCCGCCGCCGCGATTACGGCGGCCCCGGCAAGCGCCAACAGCCAGGCCGCGTTTAGCGGCATCGCCTTGCTGCGCGCATCGGCGTCGAGCGCCCTGATGAGATCCTCGGTCCTCATGTCGATTGTCGTCCGAACCTCTTCGCGATGGCGGCAAGGCCGCGGTGCAGCGAAACGCGCACTGCCGTCTCGCTGACCCCCAGCTTGGACGCTGTCTCTCCGATTGAGCGGCCTTCGACCGAGATCGCCGAGACCACCGAGCGTTGTGCCGGGGGCAAGCCGTCGAGGGCGCGGTTTATGTCGCGCTCGCTGACCGTCTCGCTTTCCGGCTCGGCGAATGTTTCCGCGATCTCGTCGATCTCGATCTCGATGCGGCGCCCGCGACGGCGGAACGCGTCGATGAGCTTGAAACGGGCGATCGCGTAGACCCACGGCAGAACCGCGGCGTCCTCGCGCCATGTATGCCGTTTCACGTGAATGGCCAGCAAGGTTTCCTGCACGACATCCTCGGGGTCGACCCCGCCCTGTACGATCTTGCGCCGGACAAAGCCGCGAATGAGAGCGGCTATCCGGTGCAGAAAGTCCGCGTAAGCCCTTTCGTCTCCCGCGATCGCGGCTCTGAGGAGCCGGGAGAGCTCGGCCTCGTCCTTGCCGGTCACAAGAGTTCACCCCCGAAATTCGCGCTGCGGCCCTGGTTTGTTACGTGGCCGGCGAAATAATGTCCAAGCCAAAGTGCCGGGAAATCACGAAAGTTTGCGCCCCGGCGACCGAATGAAGCAGGGCCGCAATGTTGACTATTATATTCAGGTATAGGTAGGTGCAGCCGAGCCTGATCCATGTCTCCAAATTGAGGACGATGCCCATGAAACTATCGTTTTCCACCCTCGCCGGCGCGACCGTGCTGGCGCTCAGCCTGGCGGCGGGCCCGGCCCTTGCCGAGGACGCAGGCATCGTCGTCTACAATGCCCAGCATGAGAGCCTGGCCAAGGAATGGGTGAAAGGCTTCACCAAGGAAACCGGCATCAAGGTCACGTTGCGCAACGGTGGCGACAGCGATTTCTCCAACCAGATCGTTGCCGAAGGCGCGGCATCGCCTGCCGACGTCTTCCTGACCGAGAATTCGCCGGCCATGACGCTGGTCGAGGCGGCGGGGCTGTTCGCGCCGGTCGATGCAGACACACAGGCCCAGGTTCCGCAGGAGTACCAGCCCTCGAGCGGCAAATGGGTCGGCGTTGCCGCCCGCAGCACCGTCTTTGTCTACAACAAGGACAAGCTCAAGGAAGACCAATTGCCCAAGTCGCTGCTTGATCTTGCCGATCCGAGCTGGAAAGGCCGGTGGGCCGCCTCGCAGGCTGGCGCCGATTTCCAGGCTATCGTCAGCGCCTTGCTCGAACTCAAGGGAGAGGCCGCGACCGCCGACTGGCTGAAGGCGATGAAGACGAACTTTACCGCCTACAAGGGCAACAACACGGTCATGAAGGCCGTCAATGCCGGCGAGATCGATGGCGGCGTGATCTATCACTACTACTATTTCGGCGATCAGGCGAAGACCGGCGAGAACAGCAAGAACGTCGGCCTGCACTATTTCAAGAACCAGGATCCGGGTGCCTTCGTATCGGTCTCCGGCGGCGGCGTGCTGGCTTCCAGCAAGCATCCGAAGGAGGCGCAGGCGTTCCTGAAGTGGATCACCGGCAAGGGCGGCCAGGAGGTGCTGAAGAACGGCACGTCCTTCGAATATGCGGTCGGCAAGAGCGCCGCGTCCAACCCGAAGCTGGTGCCGCTCGCCGATCTGCAGGCGCCGAAGGTCGATCCGGCGAAGCTGAACTCGAAGAAGGTGACCGACCTGATGACGGCAGCCGGCTTGCTTTAGTTCGCGCAGGTCCTAAAAGGGCAGCCGACCGTGCTCCTGCGGGAATTCGCTTTCCGCGGGAGCGTCTTGTTTTGGAGGTAGCGTCGTCGATGACGAACAGCTGCGTTTGGAGCCGCTTCCGCGGCTCGCCCGATCGCTTCCGCCACTCGGCGACTGCCAGGCTGTCTGCCTGATGCATTCGGCGATCGGCGTCCCGCATGCAGGCCTGCCGGCTGCCGGACTGCGGCAGCGCCGGCGGTCCGTGTCCTGGACCCTGCTCGCGGCGGCGCTGGTGTCGATGATTGCCCTGCTGCCGCTTGCCTTTATCGTCTGGGTGGCGATCCAGACCGGCTGGGAGACGGTGGCGGCGCTGATCTTCCGTCCGCGTGTTGGCGAGCTTCTGGTCAATACCATCCTTCTCGTCGTGGTGGCGGTTCCGATCGCCATCGTGCTGTCGGTGGCGCTGGCCTGGCTGACCGAGCGCAGCGACCTGCCCGGCCGGCGCTGGTGGTCATGGCTGTCGGTCGCGCCATTGGCCATTCCGGCCTTCGTCCATAGCTATGCCTGGATCAGCCTGGTGCCGGGCCTGCACGGCCTGGGGGCTGGCGTGCTCATCTCCGTCATCGCCTATTTCCCGTTTCTATATCTGCCCATTTCCGCGGCGCTGCGCCGGCTGGATCCCGCGCTGGAAGACGCCGCCGCCGCTCTTGGCCTCGGGCCCTGGCGCGTCTTCGCACGCGTCGTGCTGCCGCAACTGAGGCTGGCCATCTGCGGCGGCGCGCTGCTGGTCGGCCTGCATCTGCTCGCCGAATATGGCCTTTACGTCTTCATCCGTTTCGACACCTTCACCACGGCGATCGTCGATCAGTTCCAGTCGACCTTCAACGGCCCGGCCGCCAACATGCTGGCCGCGGTGCTGGTCGCCTGCTGCTTCGTCATGCTCGGCCTCGAAGTGCTGGTGCGCGGCGAGGAGCGCTACGCCCGCGTCGGCTCGGGCGCCGCGCGCCAGCAGCAGCGCACCCGCCTCGGCCGGGCCGCGCTCCCTTGCCTGATGCTGCTTGCCGTCACCGCGCTGCTCTCGATCGGGGTGCCCTTCGTCACCGTCGGTCGCTGGCTGCTGGCCGGTGGGCTCGAGGTCTGGCGCTGGGATGAAATCGGCCTGGCGCTGGGCCAGACTCTCGTCCTGGCGCTCGCCGGCGCGCTGCTTGCCACCGTCGCTGCCATGCCGATGGCATGGGTCTCGATCCGCGCGCCGGGCCCTTTGCAGCGTCTTCTCGAAGGCTGCAACTACATCGTCGGATCGCTGCCGGGCGTGGTGATCGCGCTGGCGCTGGTGACCATTACCGTGCGCGTCGCCATGCCGCTCTACCAGACGCTGTTCACCATCCTGTTCGCCTATGCCCTGATGTTCCTGCCGCGTGCGCTCATCAGCCTGCGCGCTTCGATCGCCCAGGCGCCGGTGGAGCTCGAGCGCGCCGCCTCGAGCCTCGGCCGCCCGCCCCTCAAGGCGCTGTGGTCGACGACGATCCGCCTCTCGGCGCCTGGCGCGGCCGCCGGCATGGCGATGGTTGCGCTCGGCATCACCAACGAGCTCACCGCCACGCAGATGCTGGCGCCGAACGGCACCCGAACGCTGGCGATGGCCTTCTGGTCCTACAGCGGCGAGATCGACTATGCCTCCGCCGCGCCCTACGCTCTGATCATGGTGGCGATGTCGCTGCCGATGACCTGGCTGCTCTATGTCCAGTCGAAGCGGATGGCCGGACGATGAGCTTCCTCGAACTCAGCGGCGTCGCCAAGCAGTATGGCCGGGTTGCAGCGCTCGCCGGCGTCGATCTGAGCGTGCCGAGCGGCAGCCGCACCGCGATCGTCGGACCCTCCGGCTGCGGCAAGACGACCCTGCTCAGGCTGATCGCCGGCTTCGAGGCGCCGGATCGCGGCCGCATTTCGCTCGACGGCAAGGTGCTCGCCAATGGCGGTGCCGCCGTGCCGGCGCATCGCCGCGGCATCGGTGTCGTCGCGCAGGACGGTGCCCTGTTTCCGCATCTCACCATTGCCGACAATATCGGCTTCGGCATGGCGCGCGGCGAGGACAAGCGCGCCGAGCGCATCGTCGAGCTGGCCTATATCGTCGGGCTCGACAAGGCGATCCTGAAGCGGCGGCCGCATCAGCTCTCCGGCGGCCAGCAGCAGCGCGTCGCCCTTGCCCGCGCCATGGCCATGCGGCCGCGGCTGATGCTGCTCGACGAGCCGTTCTCGGCGCTCGACACCGGGCTGCGCGCCTCGATGCGCAAGGCGGTGGCCGAGCTGCTGGAGGAAGCCGGCATCACCACCATCCTCGTCACCCATGACCAGGCCGAGGCGCTGTCCTTCGCCAGCCAGGTGGCGGTGATGCGCGACGGATTGTTCTCGCAAGTCGGCACGCCGCGCGAGCTCTATTTCCAGCCCAAGGACAGGATGGTCGCCGAATTCCTCGGCGACGCCATCATCGTGCCGGCGAGGATCGCCGACGGTTTTGCCATTTCGCCGCTCGGCCGCATCGCCGTCGACACCGCCGAACGGCGTGACGTCGCCCGCATCATGCTCAGGCCCGAACAGGTCCTGCTCAAGCGCACCTCTCAGGAAGGCATGTCTGGCACGCCGGAAATGCTGTTCGGCGAGGTGACGGAATCGGAGTTTGCCGGCTCCATCTGCACGATTGCGGTCAGACTGCTCAACAGCCCCGATCCGCCCGATGCGGCCGCGATCGGCAACACGCCGCTCATCCTGCGCAAGCCGGGCATGGACGCGCCCGCCATCGGCGAGATCGTGCGACTCACCGTTTCGGGCAAGGCGCACGTTTTTCCCTGACCCAGCGCGGTCGCGGCTCTGCGCGCCTATTGCCGCTGACCAGAGCGGCCAGTTATTCTTATATACAACCTGAAAAGACACGCTGTGGTTGCAGATGAATTAATCGATTGTTCAGCCGTTGGGCACTATTGATAGTCGCATTGCCCTTGATTGAAGCGGGAAGATCAGGTGATGCAAGATGTTGACAGTCTATAACTGTATCGTGCTTGAGCATGATCTGAGACTGGTGGCACTTGCAGCGCTGATTTGTGGTATCTCATCTTTCTCCGCGGTTAACCTTCTTCGCCATGTAGAGCAATCGACGAACAGAAATCGCCATGCCTGGCTGATGATTGCCGCAGCTTCGACCGGATTCGGCATATGGGCGACGCACTTCATCGCCATGATCGCCTTCACGCCCGGGATACCAAACGCCTACAATGCGGAGCTTTCCGCGCTTTCCCTGGCCGCCGCCATTGTCCTGACTGCCGCCGGAATGTGGATAGCCACCGTGCGCGGCGGGATCGATCACTACCTTGTCGGCGGTGCCGTGCTCGGAGTCGGCATCGCGACCATGCATTATACCGGCATGGCGGCTTTCGAGGTGCAGGGCAGGATCGTCTGGAACCAGCTTCTGGTCGCGGTTTCGCTGGTCGCCGGCGTCACGCTTGCCGCGCTGGCGCTGTTCGTCGTGCTGCGCCGTCCCTCGACATTGGCGACGGCCGCGGCCGCCGTCCTGCTGACGTTGGCCATCTGCACGCTCCATTTCATCGCCATGGCTGCCGTCTCGATCTTCCCGGACAGCTCGATCGAGATTTCCAAATACACCATCGAGCCTATGTCTCAGGCCTTCGCCGCCGCAGCGGCAAGTCTGGTCATCCTGGTGCTCTCGGCCGCTGCACTCTGGATCGATCTGCGTTTCCGCCGCCACAGGGTCGAGGCCGAACGCATGCACGGGCTGGCCAATGCCGCCGTTGAGGGCCTGATCGTCTGCGACGGTGCACGCATCGTCAGCGCCAATGACAGCATCGCGGCTCTGAGCGGCATCGCCGACGAAACATTGAATACGATGAGCCTTGGCGACCTGTTCGGCGAGCGTATCGCCGCCAGCATCGCCGGCGGCAACGGCCAGGCGCAGGAGACCGAGTTGCGAGGCCATGACGGATGCCGCATCCCCGTCGAACTGATCGCCCGGACCATCGACTATTGCGGCAGGCCGCACAATGTTGTCGCCGTTCGCGACGTCCGCGAGCGCAGGAAGGCCGAGCAGGAGATCCTGCGGCTGGCGCACTACGATCCGCTGACCGGCCTCGCCAACCGCCGCAGCTTCACCAGCCGGCTCGAGGCCGAGATCGCTGCGGCAGGTCGCGGCGGCACGGGCAGCCAACTCGCGCTCATGCTGCTCGATCTCGACCGGTTCAAGGAAGTGAACGATCTCTTCGGCCACGCGGCCGGCGACGCGGTGCTGCAAAGAACCGCGCAATGCGCTTCGAGCGTGCTCCGTCCCGGCCAGATGCTGGCCCGCCTGGGCGGCGACGAGTTTGCCATCATTGCCCCGAACCTTTCCGATCCGCAGGCCGCCGGCCGCATCGCCGAGACGGTGCTTTCCGCCCTGCGCGAGGAAAGCCGGCTGTCGCCCGGCGCCGAGTTCGTGTCGGCCAGCATCGGCATTGCCCTTTTCCCGCTCGACGCCGATGAGCAGGCGGCGCTGGTCAGCCACGCCGACACCGCGCTTTATCGGGCAAAGGCCGAAGGCAAAGACACCTATCGTTATTTCGAGGCATCGATGGGCGCGGAGGCGCGCGACAAGCGCGTCATGGAACATGATCTGCGCCAGGCGGTGGCCCGCGACGAGTTTCGCCTCGTCTACCAGCCGCAGAAGGAGATCAGCAGCGGCAGGATGATCGGGTTCGAAGCCCTGCTCCGCTGGCACCATCCGCAGCGCGGCGACATCCCGCCGGCCGTCTTCATTCCGGTGGCCGAAGACAGTGGCTCCATCGCCCAGATCGGCGAATGGGTGCTGGCGACGGCTTGCGAGGAGGCTGCGCGCTGGAAGAATCCGCTGACGGTCGCCGTCAACATTTCGGCGGTTCAGCTCCACAACCCGAATTTCAGCCGCAAGGTGCACGAGATCCTGCTGCTCTCGGGCCTTCCCGCCGGTAGGCTCGAGCTCGAAGTGACGGAAACGGCGCTGATCAAGGACATGCCGCGCGCCCTGGCGACCTTACGGCAGGTGAAGGCGCTGGGTGTCCGCGTGGCGATGGACGACTTCGGCACCGGCTATTCTTCGCTGTCCAACCTGCGCGCCTTTCCATTCGACAAGATCAAGATCGACGGTTCCTTCGTCAAATCCGTCGACAGCAACCGCCAGGTCGCGGCCATCGTGCGCGCCGTGCTCGGACTGGGGCGTGGTCTCGGCCTGCCGGTTCTGGCCGAGGGCGTCGAGACGCTGGACGAACTGCGCTTTCTCGATGCCGAGGAGTGCGCGATCGGACAGGGATATTATCTGGGCAGGCCGGGCCCGATCGAAACCTTCGCAGAGTTGACCGGCACGCCGGCACCGGCAGGCGGTCACGCCGCGCCTCGCGGTGGCGGCATGCTCACGCTGCAGCCCGCCGCCGCCCTGCGCTCAAGCTGACTTTGTGGCGTGACGGACTACGAACAACCGACGGATTGCTTTTCCGATGTTCACCGTGCCAGCGCGGCTTCCACCAGTCGCCTGGCGTCGGGGCTCGACCATTCCGCCGGGCCGTTCATATGCGCGATCAGGCAGCCTTCGCCGTCGATCAGCATCGTCACCGGCAAGCCCAGCGCCAGTCCCCGCGCCTTGGTCTCGTTGAACAGGCCCATGGTCGAATCCCGGTAATAGCCGAGCGTTTCGACGCCGATCTCCTTGAGGAATTTTTTCGGCTTGGCGTCGTCGCCGGTGTCGACATTGACGGCGACGACCTCGAAGGCATCGCTGCCCTTTTCCTTCTGCAACGTGTCGAGCGCCGGCATTTCGGCGCGACAGGGCGCGCACCATGTCGCCCAAAGATTGAGCAGCATCGTCTTGCCAGCCCGGTCGGCGATCGTCATCGGCTTGCCGTCGGGACCATTGAAGGCGAGGCTCTTCAGCGACTGGGGCGGGTCCGCCGGCTGCAGCGCCGCCACCTGCCCGACCGCCTTCGCCGCGATTTCCTTGGCGCGGCCCGCCTTGGTCTTGCAGGCGGCATCGTCCTTGCCGTCGGCTGCTGCCGCCTGGGTCTGGGCGTTGTTGCCAGAACCGCTCTCGCTGACATATACCGCGACCGCGCCGGCCAGCACGCCCGCCACCAAAGCGGCGAGGATCAGGCGCGGGGCCGGGAAGAATCGATTACCGTCTGCCATTTTCTCAAAACTGTTCCGGAGCACGGGTTATAGCGATGAGCGACAAGAAGGCCAGCAACCAGATGTGGGGCGGACGTTTTGCCTCGGGTCCGGCCGCGATCATGGAAGCGATCAACGCGTCGATCGGGTTCGACCGCAAGCTCTATGCGCAGGACATCCGCGGATCGATCGCCCATAGCGAGATGCTAGCGCAGACGGGCATTATTTCCGCGGCCGATCAAGAAAAAATCGCTCACGGCCTGAACACGATCCTGAAAGAGATCGACGCCGGCCAATTCGAATTCTCGACCCGGCTCGAGGACATCCACATGAATGTCGAGGCGCGCCTCGCCGATCTGATCGGCCCGGCCGCCGGGCGCCTGCACACGGCTCGCTCGCGCAACGACCAGGTGGCGGTCGATCTCAGGCTCTGGGTCAAGGAAGAATGCCAGCGCGTCCTGCAGGCACTGAAGGACCTGATTGCCGCCTTCCTGGAGCGCGCCGAAGAACATGCGGCAACGGTGATGCCGGGCTTCACCCATATGCAGGCCGCGCAGCCGGTGACCTTCGGCCATCACTGCATGGCCTATGTCGAGATGTTCGGCCGCGATCTTTCGCGTGCCCGGGACGCCATCGAGCGCATGGACGAAAGCCCGCTCGGCGCGGCCGCCCTTGCCGGCACCAGCTTCGTCATCGACCGCCATATGACTGCCAAGGCGCTGGGCTTCCGCGAGCCGATGCGCAATTCCCTCGACAGCGTCTCGGACCGCGACTTCGCGCTCGAATTCCTGTCGCTCGCCGCGATCTGCGGCACCCACCTGTCGCGGCTTGCCGAGGAGATCATCATCTGGTCGACGCCGCAATTCGGCTTCATCAGGCTGTCGGACTCCTTCTCCACCGGCTCTTCGATCATGCCGCAGAAGAAGAACCCGGACGCCGCCGAACTGGTGCGCGGCAAGACCGGCCGCCTCAACGGCCACCTCGTCGGCCTGCTGACGGTGATGAAGGGCATGCCGCTCACCTACGGCAAGGACATGCAGGAAGACAAGGAATCGGTCTTCGACGCCGCCGAGACCCTCGACCTGATGCTGGCTGCAACAACCGGCATGGTGCGCGACATGACCGTGAACGCCGCCGCCATGAAGAAGGCGGCCGGCGCCGGCCATGCCACCGCCACCGACCTTGCCGACTGGCTGGTGCGCAATCTCGGCCTGCCGTTCCGCGAGGCCCATCACGTCACCGGTCGCGCCGTGGCGCTCGCCGAGGAGAAGAAGGTCGGCCTGGAGAAGCTCTCGCTGGAGGATCTGCAATCGATCCATCCCGGCATCACCGAGGGTATCTTTTCGGTGCTTGCCGTGCAGAATTCGGTGAAGAGCCGCGTCAGCTTCGGCGGCACCGCGCCGTCCGAAGTGAGGAAGCAGATTCGCTACTGGAAAAAGCGGCTGGCGAAGGCGTGAAGGGCTGAGGGATGCAAACCGACGAGATTTTCAAACGCTACAGCGGCCAAAAGTCCAACCTGAGTCTGGCCGTTCTCCCCGACACCGACGGTGGCGATACAAAGATCCTCATACAAGGGTCCGCGCGGGCGTTGCATCTTCTCGCAGAGCTTATCCTAGCGGTTGCTGATGAGAAGGCTAACGACGGCTTCGGCATAGGTCCCAAAAGCGCCGGGAGTTTTCACTTTTCCGCCACGTCTGAGTTTGGCGTGTACATTCACCGGCTGGATGAATAACGAGGCCTGATTTTGCCAGGATGCATTGCGCTCAGAACTCGGCTAAAAGCGGCAGCACAAGAAAGACAGTTTGGAACGGATGGATCGATGACCGGAAGCAGGATTTTGGTGACGCTCGCGTTGCTGGCAGCGGTTGTCACCGTCACGGCCTGCGGCAGGAAAAGCGGCCTCGACACCCCGTATGAAGCGGCCGAGCAGGCGCGCAAGGATGCGGAGCGGGAAAAGCAGCCGCTGCCGCCCGAGCCGGAAAAACCGGTCAAGGACAAGAAGTTCATCCTCGATCCCTTGCTCTAGAGCCGAGGAGATCGCTCGATCTCATCGCGCTCCAACTGACCGGAATACTCTCGTGAACCATTTCGACTACCGTGACGGCGTTCTGCACGCCGAAGATGTCGCGATCTCGGACATCGCGGTCGAGATCGGCACGCCCTTCTACTGCTATTCGACGGCGACGCTTACCAGGCATTTCCGCGTCTTCAAGCAGGCTTTTGCCGGCCTCGACGCGCTGGTCTGCTACGCCATGAAGGCCAACTCCAATCAGGCCGTGCTGAAGACGCTCGCCAGGCTGGGCGCCGGCGCCGACGTCGTCTCGGAAGGCGAATTGCGCCGCGCATTGGCCGCCGGCATCCCGGCAAGCAAGATCCTGTTTTCAGGCGTCGGCAAGACCGCGCGCGAAATGGACTTCGCACTCGCCGCCGGCATCCTCTGTTTCAACGTCGAGTCCGAGCCGGAGTTGGAGCTGCTTTCGGACCGCGCCGTAGCGCTCGGCAAGGTGGCGCCGGTCTCGCTGCGCATCAATCCGGATGTCGACGCCAAGACCCATAAGAAGATCTCCACCGGCAAGGCCGAGAACAAGTTCGGTATTCCCTGGCAGCGGGCACGGCAGGTCTATGCGCGTGCGGCCGAACTGCCGGGCATCAGGATCACCGGCATCGACACCCATATCGGCAGCCAGATCACCGAACTGCAGCCCTTCGACGATGCCTTCGCGCTGCTGGTCGAACTGGTCGGGACGCTGCGCGCCGACGGTCATGCGATCGAGCATGTCGACCTCGGCGGCGGCCTCGGCATCCCATACCGTGTCGACAACAGCCCGCCGCCGCTGCCCGACGCCTATGCCGAGATCGTGCGCAAGCACGTCGCCAAGCTCGGCCTGAAGGTGATGTTCGAGCCCGGCCGGCTGATTGTCGGCAATGCCGGCATCCTGGTCTCCGAGGTGATCTACCTCAAGGAAGGCGACGCCAAGAACTTCCTCGTCGTCGACGCCGCGATGAACGACCTGATCCGGCCGACCCTCTACGACGCCTTCCACGACATCCGCCCGGTGGTGCAGCAGCCCCCGGCCACGCCGCGCCTCACCGTCGATATCGTCGGCCCGGTCTGCGAGACCGGCGATTTCATCGGCCATGATCGCGACCTGCCGAGGCTGAAGTCCGGCGACCTGATCGCCATCGCCACCGCCGGCGCCTATGGCGCGGTGCAGGCGGGCACCTACAACTCCCGGCTCCTGGTGCCCGAAGTGCTGGTCGACGGCGACCGCTTCCATGTCGTGCGGCCGCGCCAGACCTATGACGAACTGATCGGACTGGATTCGCTGCCGGACTGGTTGAAATAGGTCATATTTGCCGGGCGGTCCCGTCCGTGCGGCGGACGTCCATCCGAGGAGCCATGCATGTCGAACAGCAAGATCACGCGCGAAGGGATCGCGGCCGTCGAACCGCGTATCCGGCCTTATGTGCGCCACACCCCGGTGATGCGCGTCGACATGGCGGATTTCAGCCGGCCGGCCTTCCCGGTCGCCCTCAAGCTCGAATGCCTGCAGCATTCCGGCTCGTTCAAGGCCCGCGGCGCTTTCACCAATCTGCTCGAGCGCCCGGTTCCGGCGGCCGGCGTCGTCGCGGCGTCCGGAGGTAATCATGGTGCAGCGGTCGCTTATGCAGCCATGAAGCTGGCGCACAAGGCCACCATCTTCGTGCCGGAAGTGAGCCCGCCGGCCAAGCGCGAGCGCATCCGCGGCTATGGCGCCGAACTGGTTGTCGGCGGCGCGCGCTATGCCGAGGCGCTCGTCGCCAGCGAGGCTTTCGCCGAAAAGACCGGTGCCTTGCAGATTCATGCCTTCAACCAGGAAGAAACACTGCTCGGCCAGGGCACGCTCGGCCTCGAGATCGAAGCTGACCTGCCCGAGATCGACACGCTGCTGGTCGCCGTCGGCGGCGGCGGCCTGATCGGCGGCATTGCCGCCTGGTTCTCCGGTCGCATCCGTATCGTCGCTATCGAGCCTGAGGGTGCGCCGACGCTTTATAAGGCCTTCGAGGCCGGCCGCCCGGTCGATGCCCCGGCCGAGGGCGTCGCCGCCGACTCGCTGGCAGCCAAGCGCGTCGGCGAGATGATGTTTCCGATCGCCGAGGCCTTCGTCGAACGGGCGATCCTGGTCAGCGACGACGACATCGTCGCAGCGCAGAAAGCGCTCTGGGATCGTGCGCGAATCATCGCCGAGCCCGGCGGTGCGGCGGCCTTCGCGGCGCTGCTTTCCGGGCGCTATGCGCCGGCGTCAGGTGAGAAAGTCGCCGTTCTGGTGTGCGGCTCCAACACCAACCCCGCGAATTTCTGACCACAGGCCGGGGTAAGCTCTTCACGAATTTTGGAACCCGCCTCGCCTTCGCCGTGTTTGGTGGTATCCTTCTGACCATGAGGTCCGGGCCATCTCGCCCGGCCAGGAAGGGCCGATGACGGAACGACCCATCTCCAGCGGCGAACGCGGCCTGGCCGGGCGTCTGGCGCTCAGCCGGCTGGCGACGCGGACCTCGATGATCTTCGAGCGCGGCTGGCCGCTGCTTCTGCCGCTGGCGATTGTCGCCGGCCTGTTCCTCAGCATTTCCTGGTTCGGCCTGTTTCCCCGCCTGCCCGACGCGGCGCGGCTCGCCCTCCTGATTCTGTTCGGTGCGGCAGCTCTCGCGGCGCTTTTTCCGCTGCGTCTTTTCCGCCTGCCCTCCGCCCCCGAGATCGACCGCCGCATCGAGGTGGCAAACCAGTTGCAGCACAGCCCGGTTCAAGTGCAGACGGACCGGCCGAGCGGCGCCGGCAGCCTGTTTTCGCAGGCGCTGTGGCGCGAGCATCAAAGGCGCATGGCGGAGCGCCTGGGTAGCCTTGGCGCCGATAGTCCGCGCACCCGCGTGCCGGAATACGACCGTTGGGGTTTGCGCGCCTTGGCCGGGCTTCTGGTCGTCACCGCCTTTGCCTTCTCCTTCGGCCCATCCGGCGGCAGGCTGAGCGATGGCTTTGTGGCCCGCGCCGCGCATGATGCGGTGCCGCCGCGCATCGACGCCTGGGTGACGCCGCCTCCCTATACCGGCAAGGCGCCGCTGTTCCTGACCGCCGATGCCAATCAGGCCGCCTCCACCTTCGTCGTGCCGCAAGGCAGCGATGTCTCGCTGCGCGTCACCGGCGGCTCCGGCGAGGAGACGCTGAGCTATGCGGACACGAAGGGCAATGCCCGCGCCATCGAAGCGGCCGCGCCCAAGGCCTCTCAGCCGGTCGCCGGTCAGACGGCGCCCAAGATCCGCCAGTTCACCGGCAAGCTGGACTCGGACGGCACGCTGACGCTGAGTTCCGGTGAAAGCCATCTCGGCCACTGGGCCTTTGCGGTCACTCCGGACAAGCCTCCGACGATCCGCTTCGTCGGCGATCCGAAGCGCGCCGTGAACGGCGCTCTCGAGGTCAATTACCAGATCGACGACGATTATGGCGCGGCCTCCGCTCAGGCCATTTTCGAGCTGGCGGATTCGCCAACTGCCAAGGCCCATCCGCTCTATGGACCGCCGGACATGCCGCTGACGCTGCCTCGGCGCGGCGGCAAGGGCAATGCCGCCAAGACGACCAAGGACCTGACGGAGCACGTCTGGGCCGGCCGCACCGTCAAGCTGACGCTCACCGCCACCGATGATGCCGGCCACACCGCGACCAGCGAAACCAAGACTTTGGTGCTGCCGCAGCGGCCCTTCTCCAACCCGCTGGCGCGCGCGGTGATCGAGCAGCGCCAGCTGCTTGGGCTGGACGCCAACGCCAAGCCGCGGGTGCTCGACCTGATGGACGCCATCACGCTGCGTCCTGAAGACACCTTCGACAACATGTCGCACTATCTCGCCATCATGAGCGCGATGAGCCGCCTGAAGCTGTCGGAGACCGACGATCAGTTGCGCAACGAAGTGTCCTATCTCTGGGAAATCGCCCTCGGTATCGAGGAAGGCAACCTGTCCGCGGCCGAGCGGCGGCTGCGCCAGGCGCAGCAGGCGCTGCAGGACGCCATCAAGAACGGCGCCAGCGACGAAGAGCTCGAGAAGGCGATGAAGGAACTGCGCGAGGCGATGAACGAATTCCTGCAGGAGTTCGCCCAGCGCGCGCAGCAGAATCCGAACGCGCCGCAGATGCAGCAGAACGGCCGCGAGCTGCGCCAGAGCGACATCGACCGCATGATGGACGAGATCGAGAACCTGGCGAAATCCGGCGACCGCGACCGCGCCCAGCAGCTTCTGTCCGAGCTGCAGGACATGATGAACAATCTGCAGGCCGGCCGCCAGCAGCAAGGCGGCGAGCAGGACAGCGAGATGCGCCAGCAAATGGACAAGCTGGGCGAGATCATGCGGCGCCAGCAGGAGATGATGAACGACACCTTCCGTCTCGACCAGATGCAGCGCGGCCAGCGTGGCCAGAATGGCGAACAGCAGTTTGGTGAAGATGGCGAGCCGGGCCAGCAGCAGGATGGCCAGAGGCCTGGCCCCGGCGAGGACCGCGATCCGCTCGGCCGACCCGGCATGTCGCCGCAGGATCTGGCCGATGCCCTCAAGCAGTTGCAGGAGGGCCAGGGCCAGTTGCAGAGCGATCTCGAGCAGTTGAAGAAGGGCCTCGAAGGCTTGGGCATGCAGCCCAATGAAGGCTTCGGCGAGGCCGGCAAATCCATGGGCGATGCCGAGCAGTCGCTTGGCGAGGGCGACGGCGACCAGGCGGTCGGTCACCAGGGCCGGGCGCTGGAAGCGCTGCGTCGCGGCGCCAAGGACATGATGAAGCAGATGCAGGCCATGCAGGGCGACCAGGGCGGCAGCGAGCAGGGCGGACGCCAGCAGGACGCTGACCGCGATCCCCTGGGCCGGCCGCGCGCAACGAAGGGTCCGGACGACGGCAACTCGGTCAAGGTGCCGGACGAGATCGACGTGCAGCGCGCGCGCCAGATCCTCGAAGCGATCCGCAAGCGGCTCGGCAACGCGCTGAGCCCCGATATCGAGCGCAGCTATCTCGAACGGCTGCTGGAACTGAAGTAGCCGTCCGGACCGTTTCGCTGAAAGATTGCCGGCCAATCCCGGTGCCGCTATCTTCAGGTCGGAGGATCACGGGCGATGATCGACTTCTGGTTTTCCATCGGCAGCACCTACACCTATCTCTCGGTGATGCGGCTGGCAGAGGTCGGGGCGGAGGCGCATGTTCAGTTCCGCTGGCGCCCCTTCAACGTGCGCGCCATCATGATCGAGATGGACAACATCCCCTTCGCCACCAAACCGGCCAAGGCCGCCTATATGTGGCGGGATATCGAACGCCGTGCGGCGATGTACAGGATGGCGCCGCGCCTGCCGGCGCCCTATCCGCTGGCCGAGCTGGAGCGCGCCAATCGCGTCGCTCTCATTGCCGCGCGTGACGGCTGGTGCGAGGCCTATGCGCGGGAAAGCTACCGGCGCTGGTTCGAGATGGACGAACCGGCGGGCAGCGAGCCGAACATTTCGGCAAGCATCGAGAAGGCCGGCCAGAAGCCGGAGCCGATCCTTCGGCAAGCCGACAGCGATGCCGCCAAGGCCGATCTGGCGAGGGCGACCGAACAGGCCAAGGCGCTCGGCATTTTCGGATCGCCAAGCTTCGTCGTCGACGGCGAGCTGTTCTGGGGCGACGACCGGCTGGACGATGCCATACGCTGGCTGAAGCAGATGGAGAGCGGCCCGCCCGACTGAGCCGGGCCAGGCTTGCTCGTCAAAGATCATTCCGCACGCGCCTGCCGGGTCAGCATGAAGGCGTCGCGGATGGCGTACTCCATGCCGTCGATCGCTTCGCCGGTCGCCAGCGGATTGCGACGCAGCACGACGTTCGAGGAATCGATATCGCCGAAGCCGTCGGCGGATGTCAGCTCGCGGCATTCCGCGGGAATGTTGCTGCGCGAGATCGGCGCAATGGCGAGCCCCGAGGTGACTGCAAGCGCCAAGCCGCCGTTGGTGTCGCTGGTATAGGCCACGCGGTAATCCAGTCCGCGCTGCTGCAGCGATTTGATCGCGAAGTCCCGGCACCAGCCGTCACGGCTGTAGAGCGCGATCGGCACCGGCCGCTCCTCATGCATGTGATGCAGTGTCGAGGTCACCCACACCGTCGGATCGTGCATCAGCACCTCGCCGCCGGAAAAGCCTTCCCATTCGAACACGACCGCCAGATCGAGTTCGCCCGCCGCCAGGGCTTTCACCTGTGAGGCCGAGTGGGCGTAGCGCACCGTGACTTCCACGCGCGGATGCCGTTTGGCGAATTCGCCGAGCGCCCGCGACAGGATAGACCGCCCGTACTCGGCCGGGATTCCGATGCGCACCAGCCCGCCGAGAGGCGGCGCCACCAGAGATGCCGCCGTTTCGTCGAGCAGCGAGACGATCCGGCGGGCATTGGCAATCAGCTCGCCGCCGCGGCGCGTCAGCGCCACGCCGCGCGAGCCCCGCTCGAACAGGCTGTCGCCGACCAGGTCCTCCAGCTTCTTCATCTGCATGGAGACCGCCGACTGGGTGCGGCCTGCCTTTTCGGCGGCCCGGGTGAAATTGCCGGTCTCGGCCACCGCCACGAAGGTGCGGAGAAGGTCGCTGTCGAGGGTCGGCTTCATGAAGGATCATCATAAGGAAATTTGATTGCTGGTATAATTTCAATTCGTTTGCAACATGTCAAACCTCGCAGGATAGTCCTATCTCCCATTGGATATGCGACCGCGAAATCGGTCGCGGACCAATTGAAAGTCCTCACTCATACCCGCTGCCCGAAAACGGTAGCGGGTTCTTTTTACCCGGTATGCCAATGCCGGTAAGTTGGCGGCTCGCGGGGGGCCGAAGCAAATGCAGAACCGGACGATGCTTGGCATCCTGAGCCTCTGCCTGGGCGTTCTGGTGTTCTCGTTGCAGGACCCGCTCGTGAAGGCGGTGTCCGGCGGCTATCCGGTGACCGAGGTAATGGCTATCCGCGCGGTCGTCGCGCTGCCCATTCTGCTTGTTGTCGTCTACGCCGATGTCGGCCTGCGCGCGCTCTTGTCGAAGCGATTCGGCATGCTGACGCTGCGCGCCTTCATCCAGTTCTCATCCTATACGTCCTACTATCTGGCGATCGCCGCCTTGGCGCTGGCCGACGCGATAGCGCTTTATTTCATGGCGCCGCTGTTCATCATGGCAATGGCCGGTCCCTATCTCGGCGAGCGCGTCTCCTCGCGAACGCTCACCACCGTGCTGATCGGTCTGGTTGGGGTCGTCGTGATGCTGCGGCCGGGCACCGGATTGTTCGACTGGGCAGCGTTGCTCTCGCTCGGCTCAGCCCTTTTCTATGGCTTTTCGCAGGTGATGGCGCGCCGCATCGGCGACACCGAATCCTCAACGGTCATGGCTTTCTACCAGAACGGCGCCTATCTCACCGGCGCCATCGCCGTTGCCGCCGTGTTTCACCTGGCCGGCATCACCCACGCGGTGCACCCGAGCCTCGACTTTCTGGTGCGGCCCTGGGTTTGGCCGACACTCCCGGACTTCCTGAAGATGGCCGCCTGCGGCGTGGTGGCCTCGGCCGGCATGATTCTCTTGTCGCAGGCCTACCGGATGGCGCCGGCCAACCGTGTCGCCACCTTCGAATACACCGGCATAATCTGGTCGCCGCTCTGGGGTTTTCTGTTCTTCGCCGAGGTTCCGCGCGAAACGACCGTGCTGGGGGCGGCGCTGATCATCGGCGCGGGCCTGTTCGCCCTCAACGGCGAGCGGCGGCGGCGTGCCGCGCCAGCGGTCGCCGCGACGGGCGAAGCCGTATGACGAGTGCATGTCGCCCAGTGTGCATCGGTTCTGGGGCCACGACATGCATCAAAACAAAGATTTAGAACGCGTCGCCTGAAATTCGTTTCAGCGCGCCGCGCTTTAAGCTCAGGCGAAGCAACTCAACGCGCGTCCGACGCGGGCGCGGATCTCGGCAAGCGTGAACGGCTTCTGCATGACGTCGAGAATGATGCCGTTCAACTCCTCGGCCCGCTCGCGCTGGTCGGCATAGCCGGTCATCAGCATGATCTTCATCGCCGGGAACTGTCTTGCCGCCGCGGTCGCCATCTCGATGCCGTCCATCTCCGGCATGCGGATGTCCGAAACCACGAGATCATAACCGCCTCGCTCTGCCTCGATCAGCGCCAGTCCCTGTGCGCCGTCGGCGGCGACGGCGACGTTGTGCCCGTCGCGCTCCAGCGCGCGGGCGGCGAGGGTGCGGACGGACTCATCGTCCTCGACGATCAGAAGCTTTGCCATGGCGAGATACATGGCGGCGAAACGTTGACGTTTCCTGAACCGGAAAGCGCGCCCGCAAGAAATCCAGTGAGCCTTCGGATCCGACGCTCAAGGCTATGTTGAGGTACAGGTCAGGCCGGGTCGCAGTCCTGACGACATCCTGAATATCGACATTCCCTCAGGCGTCACCTTTCACCACTCCTACAAAAGGCAACTCGCGAAAGGCGTGCGCGACATCCATGCCGTAGCCGACGACGAAATAGTCGGGGCAGTCGAAGCCGACATAGTCGGCGTTGAGCGTGGTCTGTCGGCGCATCCGCTTGTCGAGCAGAACCGCGATGGCGCAGCTTTTGGCGCCGCGCGACAGCATGAGGTCGCGGGTGAAGGAAAGCGTCTTGCCGGATTCCAGTATGTCGTCGATCAGAAGCACGTCACGGCCGGCGACCTGATTGTCGATGTCGCGCAGCACCCTGACCTCGCCGCTGGTGGTGCCGGCGCCATAGCTGGAAATGAAGATGAACTCGACTTCCGGCGACAGGCCGACATCGTGCATGGCGCGGATGAGATCGGCGGCAAAGACGAACGAGCCCTTCAGGATCGAGATCACCAGAAGGTCATGATAGTCGCGGCCGGCGATCTCCTTGGCGAGCTCGAGATTGCGTCGTGCGATCGCCGACGCCGAAAACAGGACCTCGATGTCCTTGCCGCGCACAACAGGCATCAACTACCTTCCAAAGAAATCGCCCGAAGCAATTCGCCCAGGCGTGTCGAGATTCAGGTCAGGCCGGCCTCGCCTGAATATCAATACGCCTCAGCCGGCAAAGGTGACCGATACGGCCCTCACGCCGTTTCTAGGCACATCGAGGCGGCTCGAAAAGCCGAATCTTTCGCCGGGTGCCAGCGACCGATCGGATGTCCCCAGCCGGTAGCGGGTAATGCTGCTGTCATTGCCGGTGACCCGGATCTCGAGCGGCGGCAAGGATGCGGCCTGCATCCCGTCATTGGCGGCCTCGCCGTCGACGAACAGCACCGGCCTCGACCCCGAATCGTCGATCCGCGACGTCACGCCGGAGATGGTCAGCGCGCTTGCCGGCTGCGGGCTGGCCCAGAACGGGCTCTGCCGGACCAGCGCGTGTCCGCCCGACACCCAGAACGCGGCCAAGGCCATGCCGACACCGGCGATCCAAAAGATCGGGCCGCCACGCGAAGCCGCTCTTGCCGGCGCGATCTCGGGTTTGCGCAGCATGTCCATGCCTTCGATCGAAGGCGTGGCCGGCAGTGGCGGCGAAGCCACCGGTTCAGAACGGCCTGTAAAACGAGGCAGCACCACATAGTCGGCATCGACGATATCGGCCGGCGCATCGAACATGGCGCGCTCCAGCACGGCATCTGCGGCCGTGCCGGTCATGATTTCGCCGGAAACAGGGCGCGCGGTTCGATCGTCAGCCATTACGGCCCCAGTGCAATCTTCGTTTGTTTTGCGTAAACGGAATTGGTTAACGCTTCCCCACCGGAAATGCTGTGAAACGTCGAAAATGCGTTAGAATTAACTCACCATTAACCATGCCGGCCGATGGTCTGGACAGACAAAAGGCTGGCAAAGCGCCGCCGCGAGTTTCAGGTCGCCGAACGTGATCCGCTTCGAAAATGTCGGCCTCCGCTATGGCATGGGTCCGGAGATTCTCCGCGACATTTCCCTGCACATACCGGAGCGCTCCTTCCAGTTCTTGAGCGGTCCCTCTGGCGCCGGCAAGACCACCTTGCTGCGCCTTCTGTTCATGTCCTTGAAGCCGACGCGCGGGCTCATCACCATTTTCGGCAAGGATCGCTCGCGCATCTCGCGCAGCGAGTTGCCGCTTCTGCGCCGCCGCATCGGCGTGGTGTTCCAGGATTTCCGCCTGCTCGACCACATGACCACCTATGAGAACGTGGCCCTGCCCCTGCGCGTGCGCGGGCGCGAGGAAGCGAGCTACCGGACCGATGTCACCGAGCTCCTGAAATGGGTCGGCCTCGGCGACCGAATGCACGTGCTGCCGCCGGTGCTGTCCGGCGGCGAGAAGCAGCGCGCCGCGATCGCGCGCGCGCTGATCGAGCAGCCGGAGATACTGCTTGCCGACGAGCCGACCGGCAATGTCGATCCGCCGCTGGCGCGCCGGCTGCTGCGGCTCTTCATCGAGCTCAACCGCCTGGGCACTGCCGTGGTGATCGCCACCCACGATCTCGGCCTGATGGAACAGGTCGACGCGCGCCGCATGATTCTCGCCGGCGGAAGGCTGGACATCTATGACTGACCTTCCGGCTGAGCGGTTGCATGACGACGATGCCGAAGACAGGGCGCCCGCTCAGCGCGTCCAGCGCCGCATGGCGCCGATCGTGCCGGCGCACAACATCGCCGGCCGGGCGCTGGTGCTGGTCATCGCCATCATGACCTTCCTGTCCTGCCTGACCTTCGGCGCGGTGACGCTGGTGCGCGACACCGCTTCGGTGTGGGAGAACCAGATCTCGCGCGAGGCGACGATCCAGATCAAACCCGCCGACGGCCTCGACATGGAAGCGGCCCTTGCGCAAGCCTCCCAGATCGCCAGCGAGTTTCCAGGCGTGAAGGGCACCAAGATCATCGACCGCGACGCCACGGCGCGCCTGCTGGAGCCGTGGCTTGGCACCGGCCTCAACATCGATGAATTGCCGGTGCCGCGCCTCATCATAGTCACCATCGACGAGGCCAATCCGCCTGACTTTGCCGCCATGCGCGAAGCGATCACGCCGAAGTTTCCAAGCGCCGCGCTCGACGATCATCGCACCTGGGTCGACCGGCTGGTTGCCATGGCCCATACCACGGTGACGATCGGCATTGCCGTCCTGGCGCTGATGCTCTCGGCGACGGTGCTGACGGTGGTTTTCGCCACGCGTGGCGCCATGGCCGGCAACGGCCACATCATCGAGGTGCTGCATTTCGTCGGCGCCGAGGCGCGCTTCATAGCCCGCGAGTTCCGCTGGCATTTCCTGGTCACCGGCATGAAGGGCGCTGCTGCCGGCGGCGCGGCCGCCATCGTCGTCTTCATCGTCTTTTCCTGGTGGTCGTCGCGCAACATGGCAACGCCCGAGGCCGACCAGGCGACTGCGCTGTTCGGCAATTTTGCGATCGGCTCCGCCGGCTATCTGGGTGTCGGCCTGATGGTGCTGGTGATCGGCGCTCTGACGGCCGCGACGTCGCACGCGACCGTCGTCGCCTATCTCAGCGATATCGAGGTCCGCCAGCCCGACGGAGGATAATCACGCATGCGCCGATTCCGTAACGTAATGTGCGCCTTACCGGCTATCAAAGGCGGCATTTCAGGATTAGATTCAGGATGATGAACGCGCGGGACTCGACCGGGACGGCTGGACGGATGCCGGTGGTGCTGGCAAGCGCTGTCGTGCTCGCCAAAACCGGTCGCCTGAGGCTGGCGCTTCGAATCCTCGGTTTCTCGATGCTTGCCGTGCTGGCCCTGTTTGCCGGCGGCTTCGGCTGGTTTGCCGACAAAGTCAGCCACATGACGACGCCGCTCAATCCGGCGAAGGCCGACGCGATCATCGTGCTTACCGGCGGCCAGTCACGTCTGGACGCCGCGATGGAACTGTTGGCCACCGGCAAGGGCGAGAGGCTGCTGATCAGTGGCGTCCACCCCTCGGCCAGCCGCCGCCAGCTGCAAGCAGCCATGGGCGGCGACAAGCAACTGTTCTCCTGCTGCGTCGACATCGACCGCGCTGCGCTCGACACGATCGGCAATGCCGAGGAAAGCGCCAAATGGGTGGAGAGCCACGCCTATGGCAGCGTCATCCTCGTCACCAACAACTATCATATGCCGCGCAGCCTGCTCGAAATGGGCCGGCTGCTGCATGGCGCAAGGCTCGAGCCCTATCCCGTCGTCAACACCAATCTCGGCAATGGCGGCTGGCTGACCAAGCCGGAAGCGCTGCGCGTGCTGCTGACCGAATACAGCAAATATGTGTTGGCACTTGCGCGCGGCATCCTGCCCCTGCGGCCCTCCGCGGAAGGCATCACGCTCGCCGAAGCCTCGGTGGCCAAGGACGAGAAGCCCGGCCCCATCATCCCGTAGCGGAGATGCCGCGGACGGCGGAGGCCGTGGTGAAATTGCGCGCCTTTTCGCAATTTCGCCTGAAGGAGCGGCTGGCACGGCCGCCATGACGGCGGGCGCCCGCCCTTTCCTTTTTGCCCGCGCTTGGTGTAACGACACACACTTTCACACCGGGCCCCTTCCCGCATGCTCTATGTCCGCTCGCTGGCGTTCAATTTCGCCTTCTATCTCAGCCTGATCGTCCAGATGATCTTCTGGACGCCCTACTATTTCCTGTCGCCGCGCCACCGCGCCTGGTTCGTGCCGAAATTCTGGTCGCGCACCTCGATGTGGCTCTATGACAAGATCGCCGGCACCAGGAGTGAGATCACGGGGTTGGAATACCTGCCCGAAGGGTCCTTCATCCTGGCACCGAAGCACCAGTCGTTCTGGGACGCGATCGCCTTCTTTCCCTATCTCAACGATCCGCTCTACATCCTGAAGCGGGAGCTGACCTGGATTCCCTTTTTCGGCTGGTACATCATGAAGATGCGCATGATCCCGGTCGATCGCGGCAGCCGCTCGAAAGCGCTGAAGGCGGTGGTGGCCGCGACCAGGCAGGAGATGAACCGCAATCCCCGCCAGTTGATCATCTATCCCGAGGGCACACGCCGGGCGCCCGGCGACGAGCCGGCCTACAAATACGGCATCGTCGAACTCTACACCCAACTGGGGGTCCCGGTGGTGCCCGTCGCCCATGTCGCCGGCCTCTATTGGCCGCGCCGCAAGTTTCTACGCTTCCCCGGCACCATCAAGGCACGTTTCCTGGCGCCGATCCCGCCCGGCCTCGAGAAGGAGGAGTTCATGCGGCGGCTGATCGGCGAGACGGAAGCCGCCTGCGACGAGTTGCTGGTCGAAGCTGCGGGCACCGCCAACCCGCCGCCCATGCCGCCGACGGCGCAGAAGCGGCTGGCCGAGCTCGGTGCTGGCAAAGCAGCATAGGCCTGCTCAGGGCAGTGCCGCCGAGGCGGTCGTCAGCACCAGCGTTGCCGCGAAGACCAGGTTGATCGCCCGCGACGCCAGCGGATCGCGCAGCAAACGCGCGAAAACCGTTCCGGCGAGAAGCCAGAGCACATGGATGGCCACGATCATTGCCGCGAGCACCAGCAGCCTGGCCGGAAGACCGAGCACGTCTGTTTGCGACGCAACGCCGGCGAGCACGGCACCAATCGCCACATAGGCCTTCGGATTGGCGACGGCGAGCACGAAGCCGCCCAGAAAGCTGGGACGGGCTGCGGTAGTTCCGCGTTCGGTCAGCGGCGGGGCCGTTGCGATCTTGAAGGCGAGATAGAGGATGTAGCCGGCTGAAGCGACCGCCAGCATCGGGGCCAGCCTAGGTGTCGAGGCGAGCATGCCGAATATGCCGGCGGCGACGACGACAAGCACCGCGATCGTTCCAAGCACGACGCCCGAAGTGTAACGCAGCGACGGTCGCAGGCCAAAGGCGGCGCCGATGGCCGTGACGCTGATCGTCGCCGGACCGGGGCTTCCCATGACGACGGCCGCCGCGATGACCAGCGCCAGCACCTGCTGCCAGCGCTGCGCCTCAGACAGAACATCTCCGGACATGCCGAACCCCGTTTCCTCGCGTGATGCGAGAGGAAATTATCGCGAGCGATCCGCGGGGTCTTGGACGATCGTGCGCGATTCCCGGCGGGCCTCGCACACCTGTCTTGAGTGACGCTACGCGCTGGCTTGGTCGAGCGCGCCTATGTCTTCGGCGGAAAGCTCCAGCGATGCCGCGCGAATAAGACTGTCCATCTGCGCCAATGTCGTGGCGCTGGCGATGGGCGCGGTGATTCCCGGCCGCGCCATCACCCAGGCGAGCGCGACCTCGGCCTGCCTGGCCGCGTGGCGCTCGGCCACCGCGTCGAGCGCGGAAAGGATGCGCATGCCGCGTGGATTGAGGTAATCCCTGACGCCGCCGCCACGCGTGCTTTTGCCGAGGTCGGCCTCGCTGCGGTACTTGCCGCTCAGAAATCCCTTCGCGAGACCATAGTAGCTGATGACGCCGATGTCTTCGGCCAGGCAGAGATCGCGCAGCGGACCGTCGAAGGATGAGCGGTCGTAAAGATTATAGGCCGGCTGCAGCACCTCGTAGCGCGGCAGGTCGCGCAGGCTTGCGACGTTGAGTGCCGCGCGCAGTTGCGCCGCATCGAGATTGGAGCAGCCGGCATAGCGGATCTTGCCCTTCTCGAGCAGGCGCTGATAGGCGCCGAGTGTTTCCTCGTAAGGCGTGGCCGGATCCGGCCAATGCGACAGATAAAGATCGATGACATCGGTCTGCAGCCGTTTCAGCGACGCCTCGACCGCCTTCTCGATGTAGGCGGCGGAGAGGTCCTTCTTGCCCTGCCCCATATCGGAGCCGACCTTGGTGATGACGACGATCCTGTCGCGGTTGCCGCGGCGCTTCATCCAGTTGCCGATGATGGTCTCCGATTCGCCGCCCTTGTTGCCGGGGACCCAGCGCGAATAGGCATCGGCGGTGTCGACGGCGTTGAAGCCGGCCTCGGCAAAGCGGTCGAGCAGGTCGAAGGAGGTCTTTTCGTCGGCGGTCCAGCCGAATACGTTGCCGCCCAGAACCAGGGGCGCGATGGAAAGGTCGGTGCGACCGAGACGGCGTTTCTGCAAAACTGATCTCCGTGACGACTGTGAAGCCTGGAAGGCGTGCGGGTTGCCGCTAAGCTAGGTCTCGCTCTCGGGAGGTCAAAGGCATGGTTTTGCTTTTTGATCGGACCAGAGCAATTCCAGCAAAATGTGTAAGGTTAGGCTCGGCGGGTTCGCCGTAGCCTTGCGTCCGGGATTGCGTGAAAACAAAGAGATGGAGCGTTGGAGGCGATCTGCCGGAAATGCGCTTCACGAAGGCGCGACCCGTCGCCCCACCTCCTCGAGCCAATGGTCGCGTATCCCCAATGCCTTGAGATGCTCGACCGTGCTGAGCACATAGTCCTCGTTGCGGCCCGATTGACCGACGGCGCCGCGAACGACCGCTGCCGCATGGCTGGCGTCGAGACCGCCGGCATATTGCACATGGGCGCGGTCGACGACATAGGCGACCGCCTCGACGGTTCCACCCGCACCCGTGCCATCCTTGTCGAGCCTGACGTCGAGCTTGCGTTCGAGGTAGACGCTGGTTACGAGCTCGCGCTCGCGCAGATAGGCCAGCGCCTCATCGCGCAGATCGCCCGGCACGCGGAAGGCGAGGCCCACGCAGGAGCCGCCACGATCGAGGCCGAGCACCAGTCCCGGCCGTTCGCGTGTGCCGCGGTGCACGAAGGAATAGACGCACAGCGAACGGCGATAGCCGTGGAGACGGGCGCGCCGCGTTTCCACATGGGCGAATCCTGGCCGCCAAATCAGCGATCCGTAGCCAAAAACCCAAAAATCGCCCATATCGCCAAGCCTGATCGATTCGAATGAAGCCATCGCAACGGTAGGTGTTCTTTCTGTCCCCACCTTGTTGTGCGTAGGACAACCAGCCTGCTCGCTGCATGAGGGGTTAACGAGAGCCGCAGCATGACGTCAAGTGACGAGCGATCGCCGAACCATCGCCGCCGGCTGCTCTGGTTTGCCGGAGCCATCGTGGTTCTGTTCGCGCTCTACAGCGCCGGCTGGTTCTACCTCGCCGACCGGGTCAAGACCGAGGCGGAGAGTGCCGTGGTCGAGCTTGGGGATAAAGGCATCAAGGCCGATTGCGCCAATCTCACGGTCAGCGGCTACCCGATGACCTTTGCCGTCTCCTGCGACAGCCTAGCCTATCAGGACGACGCCAAAAACATCGCCGCCTCCACCGGCACCTTCAATGCGGTCGCGCAGATCACCCAGCCTTTGTCGC
Organism: Mesorhizobium sp. M3A.F.Ca.ET.175.01.1.1; assembly: GCF_004791945.1. Classification (NCBI taxonomy): domain Bacteria; kingdom Pseudomonadati; phylum Pseudomonadota; class Alphaproteobacteria; order Hyphomicrobiales; family Phyllobacteriaceae; genus Mesorhizobium; species Mesorhizobium sp. M3A.F.Ca.ET.175.01.1.1. The sequence goes on from NZ_SRTP01000002.1 coordinate 299,038, forward strand.
CGGTCGCCGACGTCAGGGGTCCGCTGCGGACCTCGGCGCCGGGCATGACACCGTTGTGGATCGACTGGGAGAAGCTGCGCGCCACGGTCAAACTATCCTGGCCGTTGCCCCGGCGCGTTTCGCTGCAGGCGGAAGGATTGTCGGGCCAGACCGACCCGGCCGACGACTCCGATCCGGCCGAACTGTTCTACGCGGCAAAGGCGGTCGGACAGTTGGAACCAAATGGCCCGGATGTCACCTATGCCGGCAGCTTCAGCGATCTCGAAATCGATGCCGACGCCATCGGCGGACGCGTGCTGCCGGCCCTCGACGGCAGCGGCGAGGCGACACTGAAAAACGGCGTCGCGCTGATCGCGACCCCGCCGAAGAGCCTGCGCGGCCAGGCGGTCGACGTCAGCAAGCTCGATCTGTCGTCGGGAACGGCGCGCGTGACGGTGTCCGGTCCGCTCTCGGTCGACGCCGACGGCCTGATCGATGCCGATCTGACGATCAAGCTGAAGGATCCAAAGGCGGTGGCGGGCATCCTTGGCGGCGCCGTTCCCGAGCACAAAAACGAGATCGAGCAAGGTTTTGCCGGCCTGGCGATGCTCGGCAACGAACCGTCCATGCCGCTCAAGATCGTCAAGGGCAAGGCCTCGCTAGGGTTCATCCCACTGGGCAAGATCAAGCCGGTTGATTGAGGGCTGCGATGCCGCGATCCGTCAGACTTCTCAGCGTCGGCGCGTTCACCCTCGATACGATCCTGCGCGTCGAGACGCTTCCCGTGCACCAGGGCAAGTTCATCGCCGGCGACGGTGTCCAGATCGCCTCGGGCATGGCGACGAGCGCTGCCTGCGCGGCGCAGCGCCTCGGTGCCAGCGTGTCCCTTTGGGCGAGCGCGGGCGACGACGCGGTTGGCGACCGGATGGTTGCCGAGATCGCGGCCGAGGGAGTCGACTGCAGCCTGATCCGCCGCGTTGCCGGCGCCCGCTCGGCGCTGGCCGCGATCCTGGTCGATGCCCATGGCGAACGCATTATCGTGCCGTTCTACGACAGGCAGGCGCAGGCCGATCCCGAGACTTTGCCGCTTGCCGATCTTTCTGCCTTCGACGCCGTGCTGGTGGATGTGCGTTGGCCGGGTGCCGCGGCGCTGGCCCTCAAGGCAGCGCGGGATGCGGGCCGCCCGGCGATCCTCGATGCCGACACCGCGCCGGTCGAGGTTCTGGAGCAATTGCTGCCTTTGGCCTCGCACATCGTTGCCTCGGAGCCGGCGGCGCGCATTGTCTGCGGCCACGCGCTCGACCCCGAAAGCGCCTGCGCCGATCTCGCCTCGCGCACCGACGCCTTTGTCGCGGTCACCGCAGGCGCTGCCGGAACCTGGTGGCACGACCGCGAAAGCGGCAGCGTGCGCCACGTCGAGGCGCCGAAGGTCAAGGCGGTGGACACGCTCGCTGCCGGCGACGTCTTTCACGGCGCCTTCGCCGTTGGACTTGCCGAAGCAATGCCGCCTGAACAGGCACTGCGCTTTGCGAGCGCCGCCGCCGCGCTCAAATGCCTGCGCTTCGGCGGCCGGCTCGGCGCACCGGACAGGACCGAGACATTGGCAATGATGGCGGCGCACTGGCCGGCATCCTGACAGGCGCGAAGACTTTCAGGGCTTGGAAGCGGGATGCTCCACCACCTGGCGGCCGAAATCCGGCACGTCGATGTCTTGGCCGGCCTCGATGATCGAGCGGCGGATGGCACGCGTGCGCGTGAAGAGGTCAAACAGCTTCTCGCCGTCGCCCCAGCGGATCGCCCGCTGCAGCGAGGCGAGATCCTCGGAGAACCGCGCCAGCATTTCCAGGATCGCATCCTTGTTGTGCAGGCAGACGTCGCGCCACATGGTCGGGTCCGACGCCGCCAGGCGGGTGAAATCGCGAAAACCCGAAGCGGAGTATTTGATAACTTCCGTCTTGGTCACAGATTCAAGATCGTCGGCGGTGCCGACGATGTTGTAGGCGATGATGTGCGGCAGGTGCGAGACGATGGCCAAAGTCATGTCGTGATGCTGCGGGTCCATCGTGTCGATGTTGGAGCCGCAGCGCCGCCAGAACTCTGACAGCTTCTCCAGCGCTTCCGGATCGGTGTCCGGCAGCGGCGTGAAGATGCACCAACGGTTGTCGAAGAGATCGGCGAACCCGGCATCCGGACCGGATTTTTCGGTGCCCGCCAGCGGATGGCCAGGGATGAAGTGCACGCCTGCCGGCACATACGGCTGCATCTGGGCGATGACCGAGGCCTTGGTCGAGCCGACATCGGTCAGGATAGCGCCCTTCTTCAGCGCCGGCGCGATTTCGGCCGCAACCTCGCCCGAGGATCCGACCGGCACCGAGACGATGACAAGATCGGCATCGCGCACCACTTCGCTGGCGTCGGTCGAGTAGGAATCGCCTAGACTCAGCTCTTCGGCCCGCTTGAGCGTCGATCGGCTTCGCGTCGCTATGGCGATGTGGCGGGCCAACCCCTCCCGGCGGACGACGCGGGCAAGTGACGAGCCGATCAGGCCGATGCCGACCAGTGCGATCTTTTCGAACATCGGTGCTGCCATGTGCTCTAGCTTTTCAGGAAACTCGTCAACGCATCGACGACGCCGCGATTGGCTTCCTCGGTGCCGATGCTCATGCGCAGCGCGTTGGGGAAGCCGTAGCCGGTGACGCGGCGCAAGATGTAGCCGCGCTGGCTGAGATAGTCGTCGGCGGCGGCAGCCGAATGCTTCTTGTCGTCGGGGAAGTGGATCAGCACGAAATTGCCGACGCTGGGCGTGATGCGCAGCCCGAGCCCCGTCACCTGCTCGCTCACCCAGGCAAGCCATTTCTCGTTATGCGTCACGCTGCGCTCGACATGGGCGCGGTCGCTTATCGCCGCGATGCCGGCCTCGATCGCGGTGGCATTGACGTTGAATGGGCCGCGCACCCGGTTGATCGCGTCGACGATATGCGCCGGGCCGTACATCCAGCCAATGCGCGCGCCGCCGAGCCCGAGCTTGGAGAAGGTGCGGGTCATCACCACGTTGTCGGAGCTGCCGGCCAGTTCGACGCCGGCTTCGTAATCGTTGCGCCGCACATATTCGGCATAGGCCGCGTCGAGCACCAGAAGCACGTTTTTCGGCAGGCCGGCATGCAGCCGGCGCACTTCCTGGAACGGCACGTAGGTGCCGGTCGGGTTGTTCGGATTGGCAAGGAACACGATCCGGGTCGCCGGCGTCACCGCCGCGAGCATCGCATCGACATCGGCGCGCTCGTCGGTTTCCTTGACCGCTACCGGCTTGGCGCCGGCAGCCTGGATATAGATCTTGTAGACCATGAAGGCGTGTTCGGTGAAAACCGCCTCGTCTCCGGGCGCGAGATAGGTCTGCGCCAACAGGCCCAGGATCTCGTCCGAGCCGTTGGAGCAGATGATGTTCGCCGGGTTGAGGCCATGCACTTCGGCGATGGCCTCGCGCAGTCGGCGCGCCGTGCCGTCGGGATAGACGTCGAGCTTCGCCGCCACCTGTCGCGCAGCCTCGATCGCCTTCGGCGATGGACCGAGCGGGTTCTCGTTCGAGGACAGCTTATAGACCTTCGTCACGCCGGCTGGCGCCGTGCTCTTTCCCGGCACGTAGGCTTCGATGTCCATGATGCCCGCGCGGGGCGTCGGACGTGGCTGATCCTGCTTCATTGTCACAAATCCGTCGAAAGGCCTCTGTCCACAGGCCGCAGCGGAAATACAGGCCGTGGCCCGGAATGTCGAGGGCCGGCGCTTGCGTGGACCGGGCTGGATCCAAGATGCCGAATGTTGACGAAGCGCGGCGCTGGCCCTAGAAGAGCAGCCAGACTTCCCGTGGTGATTTGGCCGGTCGGCTTGCAGCCACGTTAAACAATTCGCTAAAGGGCCGTTTGCAACCTGTAACCGGCTTTGCGAAGGCAGGCCGGTTTTTTGTTGTCCGCTGCCGGCCGGACACTGCATCGGAAGAGATGCCGACGCGGGAACAATTGAGGGATGCAATGGCCGCTCAGCGCGCTGCAAGGACCAACAATGAGGTCGAGAACCCATCGAGCCCGGTGTTGCGCTTCGGCGCCGACAAGCCGCTGAAGCTCGATGCCGGCACGTTGCTGTCGCCCTTCCAGATCGCCTACCAGACCTATGGCACCCTCAACGAAGCCCGCTCCAACGCCATCCTCGTCTGCCACGCGCTGACCGGCGACCATCACGTCGCCAGCACCAATCCGGTCACCGGCAAGCCGGGCTGGTGGGAGGTGCTGATCGGCCCCGGCAAGATCATCGACACCAACCGCTTTTTCGTCATCTGCTCCAACGTCCTCGGCGGCTGCCTGGGCTCGACCGGTCCCGCATCGATGAATCCGGCAACGGGCAAGCCTTACGGGCTCGACCTGCCGATCATCACCATCCGCGACATGGTGCGCGCGCAACTGATGCTGGTCGACCATTTCGGCATCGAGAAACTGTTTTGCGTGCTTGGCGGCTCGATGGGCGGCATGCAGGTGTTGCAATGGGCAGCGAGCTATCCGGAGCGAGTCTTCGCGGCGCTGCCGATCGCGACGGGCGCCCGCCATTCCTCGCAGAACATCGCCTTCCACGAGGTCGGACGGCAGGCCGTCATGGCCGACCCCGACTGGCACGGGGGGAAATATTTCGATTTCGGCAAGCGGCCGGAAAAAGGCTTGGCTGTGGCGCGCATGGCCGCCCACATCACCTATCTGTCGGAGGCGGCCCTCCACCGCAAGTTCGGCCGCAACCTGCAGGACCGCGACGCGCTCACCTTCGGTTTCGATGCCGACTTCCAGATCGAAAGCTATCTGCGCCACCAGGGCATGACGTTCGTCGATCGCTTCGATGCCAATACCTATCTCTATCTGACCCGCGCGATGGATTATTTCGACCTCGTCGCCGACCATGGCGGGCGCCTCGCCGATGCCTTCGCCGGCACCAAGACGCGCTTCTGCCTGGTGTCATTCACCTCCGACTGGCTGTTCCCGACGGAGGAAAGCCGCTCGATCGTGCATGCGCTCAACGCGGCGGGCGCCTCCGTTTCGTTCGTCGAGATCGAGACCGATCGCGGCCACGACGCATTCCTCCTGGACGAGCCGGAGATGTTCGCCGCCATCAACGGCTTCATTGGCTCGGCCGCCCGCGCCCGGGGGCTCAACCTATGAGCAGTTCGCAATCCCCAACGCATGACCCCCAAGCATGCGCGGCGCTCTTGGGAGAACGCCATGCGTCAAGAAAAAGATCGGAGGTGCGCTCATGAGCGTCAACCGCGCCCAGCGCGTCGATCTCGACGTCATCAACGATCTCATCCCGCCGCGCTCGCGCGTGCTCGATGTCGGCTCGGGCGATGGCTTGCTTCTGGAACTCCTGCAGGAGGCCAAGCAGGTCGATGGCCGCGGGATGGAGCTGTCGCAGCGAGGCGTCAACGAATGCGTGGCGCGCGGCCTCTCGGTCATTCAGGGCGACGCCGACAAGGATCTCGAGTTCTATGCCGACAAGGGCTTCGACTTTGTCGTCTTGTCGCAGACCCTGCAGGCGACCCGCAACCCGAAGCTTGTGCTCGACGAACTGCTCAGGATCGGCAATCGCGCCATCGTCTCCTTCCCTAATTTCGGCCATTGGCGGGTGCGCTTCTCGCTGCTGATCAAGGGCAGGATGCCGGTCACCAAGGATCTGCCCTACTCCTGGTACGACACGCCGAACATCCACTTCTGCACCATCCGCGATTTCGTCAATCTGTGCGAGGAGCTCGGCGCGACCGTCGAGAAGGCGACCGCGCTCGACGCCAACGGCCAGAAGATCGGGCTGTCCATGCCCTGGTGGTTCTGGAACTTCTTCGGCCAGCAGGCGGTGTTTCTGCTCAGGCGATGACGGTGGCTTCGATTCGCACATTGGCCATGGTTTGAGCCGGCGGGGACATGTCAGCCGAGCAGCCAACCTATTCAGTTGTCCTGGAGATGGAGAATGCCAGATCCATCGACTGGGACGAAATCGGCGCCGGGCTGAAAGCCTTGGCGCGCGACATTGCCGAGATTTCCGCTGCCGGATATGCAAGGCCGAAGCTTGTCGTCTCGCATGGCGGCCGGGAAGCGGACGCGGACGCGCTGCGCAGCAGCATCGAAGCTGAGGCGCCTCAGTTGGCGCAGGTTGCCGACCTGGCTTTCGCGGCCTGTCCGGCCGGCCGGTACTATGAGCTCAAGAACAACGGCATTGCCTCGACCGAGGGAAGCATCGTCGTCTTCCTCGATTCCGATACGGTTCCGGAACGGGGCTGGCTCTCGACCCTGCTGAAGCCCTTTCGTGACCCCGCAACCATCTGCGTGAACGGGCACACCTATCTTTCCTACGATGACTTCCTGTCGCGCACTTTTGCCTTGATCTGGTTCTTCCCGCTGGCCGAGGGAGACAAGCGCTTTGCCTCCAAGCGGGCGATCAATGCCAACAACATCGCCTTCCGGCGCGACTGGATATGCAGCCACCCGTTTCCCGCACATAACGGTTTCAAGGTCTCCTGCACGCTGCTGATGCACCAGCTTTGGCGCGAAGGCCGCAAAATCGTCAATGTCGACGCCCGCGTCAGTCACTACCCGCCGCGCGGATGGCGGTTCTTCTACTGGCGCGCCCTGGTCACCGGCCGAGATGCCGACAGAAAATTCGTCGAGCTCCATTCTCCCACTCGCACCCGGCGGGTGGTGAAGTCTTGCAGCCGATGGGGCACCATGTCGTGGCGCACCACACGACGCGTCATCCGTTTTGCGCGGCAAACAGGCATGCCGTTCTGGCAAATCCCGTTCTCGCTGACGGTCGGCCTGGCTTTCTATACCTTGGCCTTCCTTGGCCATTTCAGCCTGGCCGCGGGCCTCGTCCGTGACGAGGTCGAAACTGTCCCTGACTATGTCGGCCACAGTTGAGGTCTTGAGGCTGTATTGCCATCGGAATACCACCCTCAGGACCTGGTAAACTGTGGCAGTCAAATCGCATGATCTAAGGAATACGCGCCAAAACCTGCATCCGGAACGGCACTTTGGGTGACATGGCCGCTGGCTTTTTGTAACGCTTGGCGGAATCCAATCCGGGGGCGGCATGGAAGGCAAGCTGGAGGTCCGTCCGATCACCACCAGATCCGGCTGGTAGCGGAGACAGATGCCGACGTTACCGGACACCAGTCCGCTGATCACAGTGGTCACGCCGACCCATAACCGGCGTAGCCAGGTTGTGCGCGCAGTCGAAAGCGTTCTCGCGCAGACGCTTCCCCGCTTCGAGCACATCGTCGTCGATGACGGCTCGACGGACGGGACCGCCGCGGCGCTCGCCGATGTCCGCGACCCACGTCTGATCTATGTCGGGGCGAAATGGCGAGGCGCCAATGCCGCGCGCAACGCCGGTATCGAGCGCGCGCGGGCGCCGGTGGTCACCTTTCTCGATTCCGACGACGTCTATTTGCCGGATCGGCTGGAGCGCACGCTGGCGCGGTTCGACGAGGACCCTTCGCTCGAAGTTCTGATCAGCTCGTTCGTATCCGTCAAAGGCAATCGCAGCACCAAATGTATCAACCGCGAAGGCTTTCTCGGCCAGAACGCGCTGGAGCGGGCTTTGGTCTCGCAGACCATCTTCATCGCCGGCTCGGCGATCACCGCCCGCCACGCCTCGCTCCTGGAGATCGGCGGCTACGACAGCGACATCACACGCATGCAGGACCGCGAGCTTCTGCTGCGCTTTGCCCGGCGCAGCGGAGCCCTGCTGACCGGGGACATCGACTGGAAGAAATACAACTCCGAAAACTCGATCTCGGGCCGCCGCGACGGCTATGTCGCAGCCTACGCCGATCTCATCGAGAAGCACCCTTATATTCCCGATCGCTATCCCGACGTGCCGCCCTACATGATCGCGCGCCAGCTCATCGCCGATACTATCAAGGGCAGGCTGCCGCAGGCTTTGTCGGGCTATCTTGCCAACCGCTCGTCCAAGGCGCTGGGCTATTCGCTGCCGCATTTGCTGCGCGGCTATGTCGTCGGTCGACGCTGGCGCCGCACTTGCTATCAGGAATTCCGCTCCAACTATGGCGACCAGCCGGCCTGAAAAGCGGAAGCTTTCATCGGTCGAGTTCGGGAAAGTACGGGTCGGAATATTTCCGCCGATCGCGCTCGCCCTGCAGGCAATCGACAGGCGGCGCCGCCTCGATCCTGACCGTGGTCTCCCGGGTGATGCCGCTCACCTCCTGGATCAGCTTGCGGCGTATGGCCGTCGAGAACTCGGCAGCCGAGTAGATCGGCAGCACGAAGGAACCGGGTCCGCCCGTCACGCAGTCGGCATAGTAGGCATCGAGATGGCCGATGCTTGGCGATGGGCTGATCAGGATCGGCAGCCCGTTGATGACGATGCCCCTCGCCAGGACGGCATTGCGGATCATGGCGACAGGCAGCCCGGAATTGTTCGGTCCGTCGCCCGATATGTCGATCACGCGGCGCGGCGCCGAGAAGCCGGTTTTCTCCAGAAGCCCTGCGCCGAAGCCCAGCGCGCCGGAAATCGAGGTACCGCGAAAACTCCGGAACGGACGCTGGGCGATCTTGTCGGCGAAAGCGTCGGCACTCTCCTGGCCGTCGACGATCTGCCAGCCGATGACGCCGTCGTCGCGCACCACGCCCGCCCATTCGAAATAGGCGAGCGCAATCCGGCCGTTGCTGCCCGATCGCACCGCCCGGATGAAATCGGGATGGCGCAACGCATCGACATAGCCGGCGCGCTGCAGGACGAATTCGCCCTCGTCCATCGACTGCGAGATGTCGACGGCAAGCACGAGTTCGACGTCGACCGCCATATCCTGGCCAGGTGCCGGCAGCGGCGCCGCCTCGGCGCAGGCAAGACAGGCAAGCAGGCTGAACATCTCGAGCATGGCAGCAAGCAACCCTGACGGTTCGCGCAGATTGTTTCCGCCGATCACGGCGAAATAAAGCTTGGCGTGCCTATTTCCGGCGGCGGGCGACAACCGGCGGCGGTTCGATTGCGCCAGCCCTGACGCGAGCAGGTTTCAGCGCTGGTGCGCCGGAATCCTTCACGATCGTCAACGAGCGCGGGAAGAACTGGACGTTGTGCAGGCCGCGGCCGATGTTGAGGATAGCTGTCTCGGGCAAACGCTTCTCCAGCATCGACAGCACCCGCCTCAGCGATGGGCCATCGAAGGCGTCCAGGGCCTCATCGATGATCACCCAGTTCGGTTTCCGCAGGGCGAGCCGGGCAAAGGCGAGCGAGCGTTGTTCGTCATCGCCCAGTTCACGTTCCCAGCGTCCGCTGCGGTCGAGCGAGGACGACAGCCGTTCGAGACCAACCTCGGCAAGCACCGCCGCGATCTCGGCATCGCTCGCCGGCGCAGATCCGTTCGCATGGTCGAGCACCTCGCGCAACGTTCCGGCCGGAAAATAGGGAACGCGAGGCACGAAGATGGGCGCTTCTCCCTCCGGCAGGCCGATCTTCCCGCTGCCCCACGGCCACAGGCCCGCAAGGGCGCGGAAGAACAGTGTCTTGCCGGCGCCCGGCTCGCCGGTGATCATCACGCGCTCGCCGGCACGAATCTCGACATGCTCGTCGGCGAGCCTCGTGCATCCCTCCGGCGAGGCTACCTCGAGTCTTTCGAACGTCATGCTGCCATCGGCATTATCAGCGAACGCAATGCGCTTTTCCCTGTCGTGCAGCACATCGGTTTCGTTGAGCGCGATGCGGAAGTCTGCCACCCGCATCAGCGTGGCGCGCCAATCGGCGATGGCGCCGATGTTGTTGATGAACCAGCGCAATGACGAGTGCACCTGATTGAAGGCGCCGACCGCCATCATCAGCCCGCCGAAACTGATAGTACCCGAGAAATAAACCGGGGCAGCGACCAGGATCGGCGCCACCACGGTGATCCAGCCATAGGTATCGGTCACCCAGGCCAGGTTGATCTGGGCGGTGTAGATGCGCCGCATGGCGCCGAGCACCGCGCCGAGGTCGAGCTGAAGCCGTCGCCTTGCATCGGCTTCGCCACGGTAAAGCGCGATGGCGTCGACATTCTCGTTGACCCGCACCATGGAGGAGCGCAGCTCAGCCTCCCGTGTGTAGCGATCGCTGTTGAGGCCGATCAGCGGACGTCCGACCAGCCAGCTCAGCCAGGAGGCCGTGCCGGCATAGAGGAAGGCCGCCCAGACCATGTAGCCCGGTATTGCCAAGGAGCGATCGCCGATGTGGAAGACGAAACCCGAGGACAATTGCCACAGCACGCCGACGAAGGACACGAGCAGGATGAACGATTGCAGCAGCCCGACGCCGAGATCCGTCGACAGGTCGGACAGATGCCCGGCATCCTGCTGCATGCGCTGATCGGGATTGACGCCGATCGCTCCGGCATTGGCCAGCCGGAAAGCGCGCGCGGGTCGCATCCATTCCTCGATCAGATCGAGCGTCAGCGCCTCGCGCAGCTTCAGCCGGATCATCTGGTTGAGCCAGGTCTGGCCGATGTTGAGCACCAGCAGCCCGCCGGCAATGGCCGCGAAGACGAGAAGCTGGTGCAGGAAGTCCGCCATGTCGCGGCGCGCCAGCGCATCGTAGAACGGTTGGTTCCAGCGGTTGAGCAGGACCTGGCCCATCGCCGTCGCGACGATGACGCCCACCATGCCGACCGACGTCCACAGCAGCCACCTGCGAACTGGTGATGCTTTGAGCGCCAGCCCGATCGTCGCCACCTGATCGGAAAGGCTGCTGGCCTCGACCGACACGGCGGCCCGCTGGGTTTCGGGCAATTGATCCAGTTGATCAGCCATGAAGGAAATTCCCGATTTCGGGCACGATCACCGGCACAGCGCCGGGAACCCGCCCCTCAGATAGGGGAATGGCGAGCATGCGATGCAAGGAGCGCACCCGTTCACGAACGCGTCAATCGCTTCCGCGTGGCGTCCAAGGCTGTGCGGCCGAGCGTCGTCGCCCCTTGCGGCGAGAAGACCGGCACGAAGACACGGCGCGAGGCGCGCTGCGCGACCGGCACGCCTTGATAGAGCCGTTTCTGCGCCTCGACGATGATGACGCCCGAAAAGATCGGCCAGAACCGTCGCCCCGCCTGCTCCAGCACATTGTGGAACCGCATCATGAAGTGCCGCGGCGACGGCGGAAAGAACAGCGCGTCGGACCATGCCGCCGGAGTGAAATTGGCCTCGCGCAGCAACTCGGTCAGTTGGCCGCGCGAGAACGGCCGGCCATTGCCGAAGGGCGTGTGCTCGAAACGCGCCCAGACGCCGCGTCGGTTCGGGACCACGATGACGACCCGACCCGCCGGCGACAGCACGCGCCAGATCTCGTTCAGCGTCTCGCGCGGATTCTCGACATGTTCGAGCGAATGGACGAGCAGCATCCGGTCGATGCAGGAATCGACCAGCGGCAGCTCCTCGTCGAAGACGAGCGCCGTCGCCGTCGGCCCGGTCGGCGGCCACACCACCGCTCCTTGGGTCGCCGGCATGAAGGCGAACACCCGCTCGGCGTCGGTGCCGAAGCGCTCCAGCCAGGGCAATGTATAGCCGAGCCCGACCAGCCTTTCGTTCGGCACCGCCGCCCATATCGACGACAATGCCATGGTGATCGCGCGCTCGGCCAGGCGCCCGAGCGTGGTCGAATAGAATGAGCGGAGATCGACGATATCGGAATGCATGGCCGGAACGGTAGCGGCGAAGCCTGCCAAGTTCAACAAAGGCCGATGACATCGGCGGCCGAGCGCCCTATGTCTCTGCGGCGCCTGCATCAGCCTGAAATCAATTTCGATTTCGGCAAGGACGATGCGGCAGGTAACAAGTGTTAGGCGTCCTCTTGTGCGTCCACCTGGACGCGCGGCGCTCTGACGGAGGGAGATGCAATGTCCGTCCAGATCGAGCAGTTCATGTGCCGCACCGACAATTTCGGCGTACTCGTGCACGATCCCAGGAGCGGACAGACGGCGCTCATCGACGCGCCGGAAGAAGCGCCGATCCTTGCGGCGGTCAAGCGCACCGGCTGGACGCCGACGATGATCCTGACCACGCACCACCATGCCGATCACGTCGAAGCCAATCGGGCGCTGAAGGAGCGGTTCAAGCTGCGCATCATCGGGCCGGCGGCGGAGAAGGATAAGATCCCCGGCATTGATGAAACCGTCGAGGAAGGCTCAGTCGTCCATCTTGGCGACGAAAGGATCGAGGTCATCGCAACGCCCGGGCACACCGCCGGCCATGTCTCCTACCATCTGCCGGCATCGAGAGTGGCCTTCACCGCCGACACGCTGTTCGCGCTGGGCTGCGGCAGGCTGTTCGAGTGCAAGCCGCCGGTGATGTACGGCTCGCTTAAGAAGCTTGCAGCGCTGCCGGCCGAGACGGCGATCTATTGCGGGCATGAATACACGCTCTCCAACGCCCGCTTCGCGCTGACCATCGACCCGAGCAATTCGGCGCTCAAGGAACGCGCCTCCAGGATCGAGGCGCTGCGCGCCGATAACAAGCCGACCTTGCCGACGACGATCGGCGAGGAACTGTCGACCAACCCGTTCCTGCGCTGGCACGACCCGGCGATCCGCAGGCATCTCGGCATGGAAAGCGCGAGCGACGCCGAGGTTTTCGCCGAAATCCGCAAGCGCAAAGACAACTTTTGATGCATGTCGCCCAAACTGCATTGCGGTCTTGGGGTAGCCACATGCATTAAGGTGAACGGCCTCTTTCCATGACCAGCGCTGCCGAAATCATAGCCACGCTCGACCTCAAGCCGCATCCCGAGGGCGGCTGGTATGCCGAGACTTTTCGTGACGGTGCCGCAGGCACGCGCGGCCACTCGACCGCGATCTATTTCCTGTTGGAAAAAGGCCAGCTTTCGGCCTGGCATAGGGTCACGGACGCGGCCGAGGTCTGGCACTTCTATGCCGGCGGACCGCTGGCGCTCGCCATGCATGAGGAAGGCTCCGCCACAGTGATCGAACAGGTGCTGGGCACCGCACTTGCCGCGGGCGAGCGGCCGCAGATCGTCGTTCCGGCCGGCTGGTGGCAGTCGGCGCGCAGCCTCGGCGAGTGGACGCTGGTCGGCTGCACGGTGGCCCCGGGCTTCGACTTCGCCGCCTTCGAATTGGCCGAACCGGACTGGCAGCCAAAAACCGCCTGATGCATGTCGCCCGGAAGTGCGCAGCGGTTCTGGGGCAACCACCAGCGTAAGAACCAAGACTTAATGCGCGTCGCTGAACCCACTCAGCGCGACGCGGTACTAAAACAGCAGGAATCCCAGGGTGATCGCCAACTGGGCTGCATAATAGAGCACCCAGACCGCGTAGCGCATCCAGACGCGATGCGGCGAGATCGCGGCGAGCAGGAACCGCTCCGCCGCCAGCAGCCCGTCCGAGGTCATGAACAGCACCGCGCCCGGGATGACCAAGGGCTGGAAGGTGGTGAGCGCCGCGATGCCCATTCCCATGATCGTCGCGACATAGACGGCGATCGGGATCCGCAGAGCGGGGCCGACGCGGCGCCAGAGCGCAGCGAGCATCACGATGCCGAATGCAACCATCGCCAGCGCGATCGCGCCGCGCCACGATTGGGCAGAGAGCAACTCGAGGCCGCCGCCGATGTCGAGAAACAGCACGACATAGGCGACATGCGCGGCGAGGAAGCTCGCCAGCCCGGCGAGAAAGGCCTTCTCGCCGTCGCGCGAGAGAAAGGCATCGCCGGCCGCGCTGAGCGCCAGCGCCGCGACGAGCAGCACTGGGCCGCCCTGCATGGCGGCGAGCACCGCCAGAAAGGCGACGGCCAGCGTCTTGGCCGCCGACCGGGCAAGCCGCGGCGGCATGTCGAGGGCAAAGGCGTAGATCACCGCGGCGGCAAACGAAAACAGCAGCGTCGCGTTGGCGTTGGCCTCGATGCCGCCCGCAAAGGGCATCATGCGCCGGCGTCTCCGATTGCCGGCCTGCGCAACAGGAGCGACTTCGCCGCGAGCGCGGCGCCCCCGGTGATAAGCAGACAGGCGGCGAGAATGCGCAGCGACGGCTCGGCGACTCCGGCCGCAAGCAACACCAGGGTCGACAGCAGCGGCGCGGCATAGCTTGCCGCCCCGAGGACCTGGATGTTGCCGCGCTTGACGCCGACATCCCAGGCGTAGAAGGCCGCCCCCACCGGCATCAGGCCCAACCCAAGCACGGCCAGCCACTGTGCGGCGCCGTCGGGCAGAACTGTCCTCTCGAGCAGAAAGTGGCAGGCCAGCGAAAGCACCGATGTCGCGGCGCAGAACCAGGTGACGATCGAGGTCGGCACCGAGGGAAACCGCCGCGACAGCAGCGAATAGGAAGACCACAGGAGCGCGCAGACGCCGGCCATCGCGTAGCCGAAGGCATAGCGGGCGTCGAAGGCCAATCCACCGCCCTTGGTGACGATCAGGACCGTGCCGGCTAGGCCGAGCAGCGCGCCGACGACATGGTTCCAGGCCAGCCTCTCGCCCGGCATCAGTGCCGAGCCGAGCACGATCAGGAGCGGCCACAGATAGGCGATCAGGCTGGCCTCCACCGCCGGCGCATTCCGCAAGGCGGTGAAGTAGAAGAAGTGGTAGCCGAACAGGCCGGCGATGCCGATGACCCAGACCTGCGGCGGAACCTTCTCAGGCCGTCCGGCGGCCGGCATCACCAGCCGCGCGGCAAGTCCGACGCCGGTGCCGATGGCGAAGGTGACGGCCGACAACAGGAACGGCGGCACCTGCCCGGAGGCGTCGGTGAGCAGCGCCAGCAGCGCCCACATGGCGACCGCGGAGAAGCCGATCAGTGTTGCCCGCCCCATCCGCGTCTCCTGCGGCGCATAAGGGCGCCTCTGACAATTCCAGGAAAAATGCGTAGCGGCTTTCCGTCCGGAATTGTGAAAAACAAGCTAGTTGGTTGCCTCAAACCGTCTCGCACTGATGGTCAGCGGCCCGATCTGGGTGCCGACTGTGGCGCGGATCGGCGCATATACGCCGGTTTGGCCGAGCGGTGCAAACGTCACCATCATTCGGCTCTTGTTCTGCAGGAAATCCAGGGCTTTGCGCCCCTTGCGATAGCCCGCCACCGGCTGGAAGCCCATTTTGCAGGTCACCGTGTCGCCTTTGTAGCCGCGTACCGAGATCGAGCCCTTCGAGGCATAGGTCAGCGTCAGATTGGCGCGCATCTCGCCGTCATAGAATTTGACCGTGCGGCCGCAGACCTGGTCGAGGCTGTCGGCATGGACGACCGTCGCCGCCATCGGATCGAGCACCGATGTCAGATCGCCGGCGCCGAGCGGCACCCAGCTTTTCGGATCGCGCTTTTTCGGCTCCGGAACGACCTTGGTCGAAGCCACCGCGCCGTTGGCGAAGCGGATGTCGACCATCGACGCCTTCTTGCCGGAGGTGTAGTCGGCGCGGAAGACCTGCGGCCGGATCTGCTTGCCCGAAATCGTGCCTTTCGAAGAGATTGTGCCCTTGGTGTCGTCGAAAATCCTGGCCAGACCGGCCGCTGAGACGGTGCCGTTGATCGCATAGTTGTCGCCGTCGTAGCGGCTGGAAAACGTCGCGCGGGCGACCGAAAGACCAAGGAAGGATACGGTATATTCGCCGTTGAACGACTGCGGCGCCGCGGCAAGGCTTGCCGTCGGCACCGCGAAGGCAAGCAGGCTGGCAAGTGCATGGGATGGGCGAAGCATGACGGGCGGCGAGTCCTTGGTTCGGCCTGAACACTATGGTTCCAGCCTGGCATATCCCTTCGCAACGGGGTTATAGGGTGGAATCCGGCCTTTATATGGAGCGCACGCTGTCGCCGCCCATCTGCCGGAGCTTGACGCGCTGGCGAAATGCAACTATGGAACGCCAACTTTTCCAAAGGCCGCCTGACAGAGACCGCGCGCCGCCTGGCGCGGGCAGAATGGTTTGGCAGGTTTAGAAACTGAAGGTTAGACAAGATGTCCCGCACCTGCGAACTCACTGCCAAGGCAGTCCAGACTGGCAACAATGTGAGCCACGCCAACAACAAGACCAAGCGCCGCTTCCTGCCGAACCTGGTCAATGTGACGCTGATTTCCGAAGTGCTGAACCAGAACGTTCGGCTGCGCATTTCGGCCAACGCGCTGCGTTCGGTCGAGCATCGCGGCGGCCTCGACGCGTTCCTGGCCAAGGCCGATGCCAAGGAGCTGTCGCAGCGAGCTCGCCTGCTCAAGAAGCAGATCGCCAAGAAGCTCGCCGAGCAGCCGGCCGCCTAAGCAACTTTCCGGCGGATGACCGCCACGGGCTCCGGGCGGATCCGGTGCTCGATATCGTAAGCGAGCGCTCATCTGACGCTCAGCTGGTTCCATCACCCAGGATAAAAAAATGAACTTCCTGTCGCGATACCTGCCTTTCGTGGCTGCCATGGCGCTTGTCGTCGTGGCGTCGAACATTCTCGTGCAGTTCCCGATGCAGGGCCAGATCGGCGGTCTTTCGCTGGCCGACCTGCTCACCTGGGGCGCTTTCGCCTATCCCTTCTCGTTCCTGGTCACAGATCTTGCCAACCGCCGCTACGGTCCGGCAGTGGCGCGCAAGGTGGTCTTCGTCGGTTTCATGACGGCGGTGATCTGCTCGATCCTGGTTCCGCCCTTCCTGTTCCGCCACGGCCTGATCGAGTTCGAGACCGCGGCCGACCGGCTGGTGCGTATCGCGGCTGCCTCCGGCGCGGCGTTCCTGACTGCGCAATTGCTCGACGTGACCGTGTTCAACCGGCTGCGGCGGCAGAGCTGGTGGCGCGCACCGATCGTCGGCACGCTGGTCGGCTCGGTATTCGACACGGCCGTGTTCTTCGCCCTTGCCTTTTCCGCCGCCTTCGCCTTTGTCGGCCCCAACGATGCCTTTGCGCTGGAGACGGCGCCGCTGCTGGGCGTGCTGTCGGTCGAGACAATGCGCTGGGTCTCCTGGGCGCTCGGCGACCTCTCGGTCAAGCTGATCATCGCCATCGTGGCTTTGATCCCCTACCGGCTGCTGGCGGCCCGCTGGAGCCAGCCTGCCATCGCCTGACGCTTCCAACTGGCCGGGTGTGCCAGCGCTTTACGCTTTGTTACGTCACATGGTGCAGGATCGCGAAAAATTTCCAGGACATCGCGACCCGCATGACCACGCAGGCTACCGGTTGGAAACATGATCTCCTGCTGGCGTTCTGCGCCACGCTGCTGGTCCTCGCGATCAACGCTATATCCGGCTTTCCGTCGCTCGCCGACTATGGCGGCGACAACGACAGCATGCTGCGGATGGTCGAGGTCCGCGATCTTCTCGGCGGCCAGGGCTGGTTCGATCTCCATCAATACAGGATGGGCCTGGCGGGCGGCTTCGTCATGCACTGGTCGCGCCTGGTCGATACCCCGATCGCGCTCATCATCCTGGCTTTCGATGCGCAGGGCGCCGGCGCAGCCACGGCCGAGAGGGCCGCACAGATCATCTGGCCGCTTTCTCTCTACGGCATGACGATATTCGTCATTCTGCGCGCCTCGCAGCGTTTTGCCGGCGCGAATGTGGCGATGCCCGCTCTGGTGCTCTCGACCGCCGCGCTGTTCTTCCTCCGCATCTTCAGCCCTGGCTTCCTCGACCACCACAACATCCAGCTGCTTTTGACAGCGGCGAGCCTCTGGCTTTTGATGGAGGCGCCCCCCTGGCGGATCGCCGCCGTTCTCTCCGGCATGTGCGCGGGCCTCACGCTTGCGATCGGCATGGAAACCGCGCCTTACGTGGCGACGCTGGGCGCCGCTGTCGCCGTGCTCTTCATTCTCGATGAAAAGGAGCGCATGACCGCATCCGGCTTCGGCATCGGATTTGCAGCGGTCGCGTCGGTGGTCTTCGTCGCCACCATACATCCGTCCTCCTGGGGCGCACCCCAGTGCGATGCCTTTTCGTCCTTCCAGTTCGTGATCGCGGCGCTCTCCGGCCTCGGTTTGGCCATGCTTGCCGGCCTGCCCGGACAGTCTACGGCCAAGAGCCGGCTCATCCGCATGTCGATGCTGGCCGTGGCGGTCGCAGCGGTCGCGGTGGTGTTCTTCCCGCAATGCCTGGCCGCGCCCTATGCAGATGTAGACCAGCGACTTCGCACCTATTGGCTGAACGACGTCGTCGAGGCGCAGCCCTTCTTCAGCGTTGCGGTCCATCAGCCGAAGCTGATGGCCGCGCGCTATGTGACGCCCTTCATCGGCATCCTGCTGATCGCCTTTCAGCTTCGCAGCCGACGCCTTCGCCGCGAGGAGGCTCTTGCCGGCTTGCTGCTTGTCGTCGCCTTCGCCGTCAGCCTATGGCAGGTCCGCGGCTCCACCTTCTCGGTCGCCTTCGCGGTGCTGCCGCTCTCGGCCTGGATCGCCCGTATCCGCCTTCAGGCAAGCATCGCTCGCTCATGGCGCATATCCACGCGGATGGCCGCAGCCTGGCTGATGTCGCTCAACGCGACCTGGGCCGGCGTCGCGGTCGCCGCGCAGTCGATGGTCCAGACGGCGCCCAGAGCCATCAACTCCGACCCGGACCACGGACTGAGCTGCGGCAAGCCCGGAGACTTCCGCGATCTTGCCGCCATGCCGGCAACCACCGTGCTTGCCTCGTCCAATCTCGGCTCTGGAATACTGATGTTTACCGGCCACAGGGCGCTGGCCGGCCCGTACCACCGCAATGTCGGCGGCAATCTCGCCATGTTCGACGCCTTCATGGGAACGCCGGAAATCACGCGTGCGGTCATCGAGCGCGAACATGTCGGGCTGGTCGTGATCTGCCGCGGCAATTCGGAGGAAATCTCGCTTGCGCAGGACGCTCCGCTTGGGCTGGCGGCCCAGTTGGTGAAGGGGCGTGCACCGGACTGGCTCGAGCTGGTCGCCTCGACCGCCGGCAAGCCGATCGAGATCTACAAGGTCCGCTGACCGCGACCCCGCTTCAATCCTCGTGCAGCATGAATTCCAGATAGAGGTTGCGCTGCAGGATCGAGTGATTGTCGTCCGACATCAGTGACACGATCAGGGCGCCGTCGTCCCGGGTCCAGACGTCAAGCCCTTCCATATTGTCGATCTGGTCGCCCATATCGGCTTCCATCAGCACTGGACCGTCGGCAACGGCGCCCTTCTCGACGCTTTCGCCATAGATGCGTCGCAGCCGCATCTTCACCCCGCGCGCCATCGAGAAGCTGCGCTCCAACAGCAGAAGGTCACCGTTCGGCAGAAAGGCGCCGTCAGTGATGTCGAAATCGCCGTTGCGCTTGACCGTGAAGACGCCCTTGTGCGGTCCCTCGATGACGGCCGCGTAGATGTTGCCGGCCTTGTCCAGGCTCTTTTCCGACACCACCACCAGGCCGCCCTCATGCTGGCCGTAAGGATGCGCATGCGTCACGGTCTCGAAGCCGCGGTTCATCCGCAGCTCCCGGGCCGGAACCAGATAGTCGAGCTGTCTGAACGGTCCCTTCATATTATCGGCATCGATCTTGAACTGGGCGATCCGCTGGTCGCGCTCGAAACCGACGGTAGCGACGCCGTCCTTCACCGCGAGCCCTTCGGCATCGACCTTCCATTTCCTGTCGATCGGCAGGCCCGAGGCGTCGACCATCTGCTGCATACGGAAACTTGTTACGCCCGAGGGACGCCCCTCGGCATCGCGCGCGATGCTGCCGAAGAACCAGAAGCCGGTGTCGGCGACGCCGATGAAATCGCTGCCGGGCTTCAGGAAGCGAAAGGCCGACAGCGCGCCGAAATCGCGCGACGGCGAGGTCATCTCCAGCCCGCCGACGAATTCCAGCGGTCCGAACCGTTTCTCATCCCGGCCAGTATGGAACTCGGTGATTGGCCGCGCCGAAACCTCGATCGTCTCGATCGGGGTGCGCGCCTCGGCAAATGCCGGCGAAACCCACGCACAGGCCAGCGCACAAGCCGATATTGCCCGCCGGATCCGCGCCCTCGACAAGATCATCCGGCGCGCCGCAAGCCGCCGCGCCGGCTGTCGCGGGCGCTCTCCTCGTCGAACAGCGACGCCAGTTGCTCGGTCATGGCGCCGGCCAATTCCTCGGCGTCGACGATGGTGACGGCGCGCCGATAGTAGCGCGTGACGTCATGGCCGATGCCGATGGCGAGCAGTTCGACCGGCGAGCGCGTCTCGATCAGCTCGATCACGGCGCGCAGGTGCCGCTCGAGATAGTTGCCGGGATTGACCGACAGCGTGGAATCGTCGACCGGCGCACCGTCCGAGATCATCATCAGGATCTTGCGCTGCTCCGGCCGGCCGATCAGCCGGTTATGCGCCCAAAGCAGTGCCTCGCCGTCGATGTTTTCCTTGAGCAGGCCCTCGCGCATCATCAGGCCGAGGTTGCGGCGCGCGCGCCGCCACGGATGGTCGGCGGACTTGTAGATGATGTGGCGCAGATCGTTGAGCCTGCCGGGGTTCGGCGGCTTGCCGTCCTTCAGCCATTTCTCGCGCGCCTGCCCGCCCTTCCACGCGCGCGTGGTGAAGCCGAGGATCTCGACCGAAACACCGCAGCGCTCCAGCGTGCGCGCCAGAATGTCGGCGCAGGTCGCCGCCACGGTGATCGGGCGGCCGCGCATCGAGCCCGAATTGTCGAGCACCAGCGACACCACGGTGTCGCGGAACTTGGTGTCGCGCTCCTGCTTGAACGACAGCGGCTGCATCGGATCAATGACGACGCGCACCAGCCGCGATGGATCGAGGTAGCCTTCCTCGAGGTCGAAATCCCAGGAGCGGTTCTGCTGCGCCATCAGCCGGCGCTGCAGCCGGTTGGCCAGCCGGCCGACGACGCCGGAGAGATTGGCGAGTTGCTTGTCGAGGAAGGCGCGCAGCCGATCGAGCTCTTCTTCCTCGCAAAGATCCTCGGCGCCGACCGTCTCGTCGAAGGCGGTGGTGAAGACCTTGTAGTCGATTTCCTTCGGCAGGTTGAGGAACGGATTGTCGTTGCGCCGCGCTTCGCCGGGCGTCTCCGCGTCGGAATCGTCCTCGTCGGAAAGGTCGTCGGAGGTCGCGTCTGTCGCTTCCGTTTCGGCCGACTCTTGTTCGTCGGCAGAAGACTCGGCATCCTCGGACTGCGACTGCTCGGAGCCGGAGTCGTCCTCGCCGCCCTCCTCGCTTTGTTCTTCGCCCTGCTGCTCGTTTTCTTCGTTGTCCTCGGTGTCCTCCGTCTCCTGGTCGTCGCCGAGTTCCTCGGCCATTTCCATCGAGACGAGCATGTCACGCACCAGGCGGGCAAAGGCCTGCTGGTCGTCGAGCTTGGCCGACAGCGCATCGAGATCGGCGCTGGCCTTTTCCTCCACCCATGGGCGCCAGAGATCGACCAGCCGCTCGCCGCTCTTCGGCACGGTGCGGCCGGTGAGTTTTTCGCGCACCATCAGGGCCAGCGCTTCCTCGAGCGGCGCGTCGGCCTTGTCCCTGACATCGACCAGGTTCGCCTTGGCGTATTTGTCCTCGAGCATCGAGCCGATATTGTCGGCGACGCCCTGCATGGCGCGGCTGCCGATCGCCTCGACCCGCGCCTGCTCGACCGCGTCGAAGATCGAGCGCGCCAGCTTGCCTTCCGGCGCCAGCTTGTTGTGGATGCGCTGGTCGTGGCAGGCGCGCTTCAGCGCCATGGAATCGCCGATACCGCGGGTGATCGCTATGTCGTTTCGGGTAGCCTTCTTCGGCAGCTCGGGCAGCCGGGCGCGGCTGCCGGCCAGTGCGGGCCGGTCCTTGGCGAAACCGACTTCGAGATCCTTGTCGCCGGCGACGGCGCGCATGCATACCGTGACGGCACGTTTGAAGCTGTCCGCTTCAGACCCGTTCTTCGGCTTGTTGCGCGTGTTGTCGCCCGGACCCGCCATTGTCATTCCCTGCGCGATCTGGCCTGGAAGCTCAGGCCCTTCGGCACGCGCTTAGCCCAGCACCACGTTGGCGGCGCTCTCCGGCAGGTCCTCGCCGAAGGCGCGTTGGTAGAATTCAGCCACCACCGAACGCTCCAGCTCGTCGCATTTGTTGAGGAAGGTCAGCCGGAACGCCATGCCGATGTCGCCGAAGATCTCGGCGTTCTCGGCCCAGGTGATGACGGTGCGCGGGCTCATGACGGTCGAGAGATCGCCGTTGATGAAGGCCGAGCGCGTCATGTCGGCGACGCGCACCATCTTGTTGACGATATCCTTGCCCTTGCTGTCGCGGTAATGCTTGGCCTTGGCCAGAACGATGTTCACCTCGTTGTCATGCGGCAGGTAGTTGAGCGTGGTGACGATCGACCAGCGGTCCATCTGCGCCTGATTGATCTGCTGCGTGCCGTGATAGAGGCCGGTGGTGTCGCCAAGACCGACCGTGTTGGCGGTGGCAAACAGCCGGAACGCCGGATGTGGGCGGATGACCCGGCTCTGGTCGAGCAGCGTGAGGCGGCCCGAGGATTCCAAGACGCGCTGGATGACGAACATCACGTCCGGCCGGCCGGCATCGTACTCGTCGAAGCAGAGCGCCACATTGTGCTGATAGGCCCAGGGCAGGATGCCGTCGCGGAATTCGGTGACCTGCAGGCCTTCCTTGACGACGATCGCATCCTTGCCGACGAGATCGATACGGCTGACATGGCTGTCCAGATTGACGCGCACGCAGGGCCAGTTGAGGCGGGCCGCGACCTGCTCGATATGCGTCGACTTGCCGGTGCCGTGATAGCCGGACACCATGACGCGGCGGTTGTAGGCGAAGCCGGCAAGGATCGCCAGCGTCGTCGCCTTGTCGAACAGATAGTCCGGGTCGATGTCGGGCACGTGCTCGGTCGACACCGAATAGGCGGGAACCACCATCTTGGAGTCGAAGCCGAATTTCTCCTTCACCGGCACCGTCGTGTCGGGCAGGTTGGCGATGTCGCGATCGACCTTGTTCATCTCTATCAACGTCTCCACGGGCGAACGCGGCGTTTCGCCGGCAATCGATTTTGTTCGGGGGCGGTCTTAGAGCCTTTTCCTACCCGATGAAAGTTGGAAAACGACACGGACCGTAAGGCCGCTCAGCACAACCCTGCTTGCTTGAGCACGCGATAGGCCTGCAGCACGTCGCGGAACCGGTCTTCCGAACCTCTGTCGCCGCCATTCGCATCCGGATGGTGGCGCTTCACGAGTTCCTTATAGCGCGCCTTGATATCCTGACCAGTCGCCTTTGTATCAAGGCCAAGCGTTTCCAGCGCCTTGGCCTCAAGCGGCCTGGCCTTGCGCTCGCGCGGCTCGCGCGACCCGGTGCCGAACAGGTTGAACGGATCGCGCATGCGGTTGTAATAGCCGGCGCGCCCCGAACGCTGCTGCGCGAAGTCGGGCGCCGAACGCATCCCGCCGCCATTGGCGCCCATGCGCCAGGTCGGCCGATGGCCGGTCAGCGCCTCTTTCTGGAAGCGGGCGATCTCGCTGTCCGACACGCCGGAGAAGTAGTTGAAACTCTTGTTGTATTCACGCACGTGCTCGAAACAGAAGCGGAAATATTCCCCCTCCTTCAGCCGCCCGACCGGCGCCCGGTGCGTGCCCGCCTCCTTGCAACCGTCCCACTGGCAGATTGGCGCACGCGACTTCAGCTCGGCGTCCTTTTCCGGCCGTATGCGGATCTTCTCGAAATATTTGGGATACGGTTTCATCTCACCCATTTATGGGCTGTTCGCTGGTGCGAAACAAGAATTGACATTTCGCCGATGATCGCCCTAACCGCTGAATCGCGGCTTAAAAGCGGTCGAAAACTGAGATTTTGCGGCGGTGCCGTAGATGTGGTGAAGGGAAGCCTCGATGTCCATACAGGCGACGATGGAAAGCAAGCTGAAGGCGGCATTTTCGCCGGAAAGGCTGGCCGTCATCAACGAAAGCCATCTTCACGCCGGCCATCATCACCATGGCTCCGATCACCATGGCGCCTTCGACGGCGCCGGCGAGACGCATTTTCGCGTCCGCATCGTCTCGCCGCGCTTTGCCGGCATGAGCCGCGTCGAGCGCCACCGCGCCGTCAACGACCTGCTGGCCGACGAACTGAAGGCCGGCGTGCACGCGCTGGCGATCGAGCCCGCCGCGCCAGGCGAAAAGACGCGCTGGTAGGTGCTGCGAGCCCTCTCGGCTCGCTTAGATCACCGCTTCGATCAGGAACGGCCCTGGACGTGACAGGGCGCTGTCGAGCAGCGCATCGAACCGTTCGCATGTGTCGGCGCGGGCCGCTTCCACGCCCATGCCGTTGGCCAGCGAGACCCAGTCGAGCGCCGGCTGATCGAGGTCGAGCATGCGCCTGGCGTTCTCGCCAATCGCGTTCACCCCGACATTGCGCATCTCGCCATGCAATATGGCGTAGGTCCGGTTGGAAAAGACGATCGTGACCACGTCGAGCTTCTCCCTGGCCTGGGTCCACAGCGCCTGCACCGTATACATGCCGCTGCCATCGGCCTCGAGGTTGACCACCTTGCGCCCCGGACAGGCGATCGCGGCACCAGTCGCCATCGGCATGCCCTCGCCGATCGAGCCGCCGGTCGTCATCATGTAGTCGTGCTGGGCGGCGAAGGCTGAAAGCGCGAAATAGCGCCGCGCCGAGGTGACCGCCTCGTCGCAGACGATCGCATTGTCGGGAAGTCTCCTTGCCACCGAAAGCGCGATCGCATCGTCCGTCAGCTTGCCGCGCGGCGTCGGCTCATCGGGAAAAGCCGTGGCGGCAGCTACAGGCTGCGACGGTTTGATGCCGAGTTCGTCCCGAAGCAGGGCAAGCGCGGTCTCGAGATCTTGGCCGTGCTCGGCCAGCGACATCACCGCGCAGCCTTCGCGCACAAGCCGCCCCGGCTTGCCGGGATAGGCAAAAAAGGCCACCGGCTCCTTGGCGCCGACGAGGATCAGCACATCGATGTCGGCAAGGAAGGCCCGCGCGGCGTCTATCGGGTAGGGAATGCGGGCCGGCGCGACCCGTCCGCGGCCGCGCTGCATTCGGGCCACAAGGACCTCGCTGAACAGGCGGACATCCATGGCCGCGGCGATCTGCCCGGCAATTTCGAGCCCGTCGGCGCGCGCCGCTGGTCCGCGCAGGATCATGCCGACGCGACCGGGCGCGGCGCGAATGGCTTCGGCAACGTTGCGCACCGTGTTCATGTCGACCGCTGGTGGCGGGGCAAGTTCCACCTTGGCCGAGGAGACCACGCTAGCCTCGCCCCAGGCAGCGTCCGCCGGCAGGATCAGCGTTGCGGTGCCGGGAGGCGTCAGCGAAGCGCGAAAGGCCGCCTGCGCGGCCGGCGCGACATCGGCTGGACCGGCGATGCGGCGGACCCAGTTCGACATCGGCGCCGCAAGGCTTTCTATGTCGCTGGTGAGCGGCGCGTCGAGCGGCAAGTGATAGGAGGCATGGTCGCCGACGATGTTGATCATCGGCACTCGCGCACGCCTGGCATTGTGGATGTTGGCCAAGCCATTGGCCAGTCCGGGGCCGGTATGCAGCAGCGTCGCGGCCGGGCGGTCCGTCATCCTGGCATAGCCGTCGGCGGCTCCGGTCACCACGCCCTCGAAAAGGCCGAGCACGCAACGCATCTCGGGCTTGCGGTCGAGCGCCGCCACGAAATGCATCTCCGAAGTGCCGGGATTGGCGAAGCAGACATTCACGCCGTTGGCCAACAGCACGTCGCACAGGACATCGGCTCCGTTCATCGCTTCCCTCCTGCGTGACGATCCGGCGGCAATTGAGCGCATGCACGGTCAGGCGACAATGTCCCGCCGCGGATTTTGACGTGATCCAGTTGAGGCGCGTGCTGCGGTCAGGCGACCGTCGCCTTCAGGAACGCCATCACCGCGGCCGTCAGTGCGTCACCGTCCTCGCCGAAGCGGCGGTTGATGGCCATGTGCGAATAGGCGCTGCCGTCGAACAGCGTGACTTTGGTATCCGCTGCGCGCAGCCGCTCCGCGAAGTCGCGCGCGACTGTCGCGCGGATCGGCGCATTCGAATAGGCGATGAAGACAGGCGGAAGCTTGCCTTTGCCGACATAGGTCGCGGGCGAGAGCGCCCGCCATTGGCTCGGATCGGAAAACGCCTGCGCGTAGACCGGTCGCAGCTTGCCGCCCTGCGCCTTGGCCAGGGCCTCGATGTCGTAGGCCTCGGTGTCGTCCAGCACCAGCGCGGCGACGCCAGGCAGGCCGCCACGTAAGCCGGTCAGCGCCGCCAGATGGCAGCCGGCCGAGTGACCCATGACCGCGATGCGGTCGGGGTCGCCGCCATAGCTGGCGATATTGGCGCGAACATAAGCGTAAGCTCTCTCCACATCGGCTGCCTGGGTAGCGACGTCGGCGTCAGGCAGCATGCGGTAGTCGATGGAGACGAACAGGAATCCGTTGGCAAGCAGAAAGCCCGGCTTGCCGTTGACGTTGCCACGGCTGCCGATCCGCCAGGCGCCGCCATGGATGAAGAGCAGGACCGGCCTGTCCCTGGCGCCGTCGGCCGCATAGATGTCGAGCTTGGCGGGGCCATAGTCGACGGTCTTCGGCTGGCGAAGCCATGCGGGAAAAGCCTCCGCCGGCAGCATCGCCGCAAGGGACGCAAGCACAAGACTTCGCCGATCGATCATTATGCCTCTCCGACCGTTTTGCCAGAGTGTGCATGCCGGCACTTCGCGCGTCCAGTTACGGATTGGCAATTCTGAGGACCGAAGCTGCGAGCGGATCACAGTCAGGCTCGGGACAGATCCTAGGCATCCCCGGCAGGCCGGATCCGCAGCCTGGCGATGCGATTCTTGTCGCGTTTCATCACGACGAAACGCTTGCCGTGAAAGGTGAACGCCTGCTTCTCTTCGGGGATCGACTGCGTCTCGTGGATGACCAGGCCCGCGATGGTCGTGGCTTCCTCATCCGGCAGGTTCCAGTCGAGCGCCCGGTTGAGGTCGCGGATCGGCACCGTGCCGTCGACGACCACCGAGCCGTCCGCCTCCTGCTTGACGCCCTGCATGTCGACATCGTGCTCGTCGGCGATCTCGCCGACGATCTCCTCGATGATGTCTTCCAGCGTCACCAGCCCTTCGACCTCGCCATATTCGTCGACGACGACGGCGAAATGCGCCTTGCGGCGCAGGAAGGCATTGAGCTGGTCCTGCAAGGTGGTGGTGTCCGGCACGAACCACGGCTTCGACGCGATCTTCATCACGTCGATTTGGGAGAAGTCGTTGCCGACCTCATTGAGTGCCCTCAGCAGATCCTTGGCATGCAGCACGCCCACGATGTTGTCGAGCGAGCCCTTCCACAGCGGCATGCGGGTGTGCGGGCTCTGCAGGATCTCGCGCACCACCGCTTCCGGCGCATTGTCGGCATTGACCGAACGCATATTGGTGCGGTGGACCATGACGTCCGAGACTTCGAGCTCCTCGAGCTCGAAGAGGTCGCCCAAACGGTTGCGGTGCTGGTGGCCCGCTTGCCCGTCGCGACGGGATTCCTCCTCGTTCTCTTTCGCCCCGTCGTTTTCTGGACGCTGCGCCTCGATCGGCTTCAGCATGTAACCGAAGGCGGCAAGCAGGCGCGTGCGCAAGGCAAGCGCCAGCAGCACGACAGCGGCGAGGACGGCTGCGGCTATCCAGCCGGTCTCGATCATCTGGAATGGCTCATCTTGAGCCACTCGGGATGGCTCGCCTTGAGGAAGGACAGCACTTCCGAAGGCGGAACGTCCCTGGCAATGAAGGCCTCGCCGACACCGCGCGTCAGGATGAAGGTGAGCGCCCCGCGCGACACCTTCTTGTCCTGGGTGATGAAACCGAGCAGCGTCTCGGCGTCCGGCAACCCGCCGGGGATGTCGGCCATCCGCCAAGGCAGGCCTACCGCGCGAAGATGCGCCTCGACGCGGGCCGCGTCGTCCGGGCTCGCCAGATTGAGGCGCGCCGAAAAACGATGCGCAAGCGCCATGCCGATCGCGACGCCCTCGCCATGAACGAGGCGGGTGCTGTCATAGTTGGTTGCAGCTTCGAGCGCATGGCCGAATGTGTGGCCGAGGTTGAGCAGTGCGCGGTCGCCAGTCTCGAACTCGTCGCGGGCAACGACATCGGCCTTGGCGCGGCAGGCTTCCGCGATGGCTTCGGTCCGCTCCGGGCCGCCGGCGAACACTTTTTCCCAGTTATCCTCCAGCCAGGCGAAGAAGACGGGGCGGTCGATGAGCCCGTATTTGGCAAGCTCGGCATATCCGGCGCGGAATTCGCGGATCGGCAGCGTGTCGAGCACGCCGGTATCGGCCAGCACCAGCTTCGGCTGGTTGAAGACGCCGACCAGGTTCTTGCCGCGCGCACTGTTGATGCCCGTCTTGCCGCCGACCGAGGAATCGACCTGTGCCAGAAGCGAAGTCGGTATCTGCACGAAATTCATGCCGCGCCGCACGATCCCGGCGGCGAAGCCGGCAAGATCGCCGATAACGCCGCCGCCGAGCGCGATGACCACGTCGCGGCGTTCGAGCTTTGCGGCGAGAACGCCGTCGACCACGTCTTCAAGATGGGCAAAACTCTTGGTTTTCTCGCCGGCTGGCAGCGTGATGACGGCGGCCTGGATGCTGCCCTTTTCCAAGCCGGCCTTGAGCGCTTCCAGATGCGCGGCGGCGACATTCTCGTCGGTGATGATGGCCGCGCGGGTGCCGGGAAGGCGCCTCGCGATTTCGGTTCCGGCATCGGATAGCAGGCCGGGGCCGATCAATATGTCATAGGCGCGGTCGCCGAGCCCGACCTCGACCTTCACCGGTGCGGTCTTGTTCACGAATGCACCCCATCGCTGGTCGCAATCACAGCAACGCCGAGATGCCCGCAAAGCGCCGACACCACCTCGCCGGCAATGACCTCCTTGCGGTCGTCGCGGGTCGGAACCGTGATGTCGGCAGTCGCATAGACCGGGTAGCGCTCGCCCATAAGCCGCTCAAGCACGCCGCGCGGATCGGGGTTCTTCAGCAACGGCCGGTTCTGCTTCTTCGAGACCCGCTCCATCAAGAGGTCGAGGTCGGCCTTCAGCCACACCGACACACCATGGACCGCGATGGCCTCGCGCGTCTGCGCGTTCATGAAGGCGCCGCCACCGGTCGACAGCACCTGCGGCCCGTGTTCCAGCAGACGCAGGATAACCCGCTGCTCCAGCGCGCGGAACTCCGGCTCGCCATAGCGCTCGAAGAGTTCCGGCACGCTCATGCGCGAAACGGTTTCGATCTCCTGGTCGCTGTCGATGAACGGCAGGCTGAGCATAGCCGCCACCTTGCGGCCGATCGCCGTCTTGCCGGCGCCCATCAGTCCGACGAAGACGATCGAGCGGCTGCCCAGTTGTTCGAGCAGTGCGGCTTGGCCTTCGTCCGGCGGATTTGCTGGCGGCGCGTTCATGCGAGACCCCTTTGGGCCGTATCGACATCAAAAGCCTGTTTGCGTCAAGCGCGGCGCTTCGGGCGCGCCATCGTGAGGTTTTCCAGCATAGCTTCGACGGCGGGTGGTCCTTGGTCCTTGAATTGGCCGGACTGGCGTCCCATAAGGGCACAGGCTTGGAATCGCAGAACAAGAAGACAGGCGAAAACTGAATGCCGACATTGTTTCGCTTCGTCGTGACGCTCGCGGTTCTTGCAGGCATCGTCTACGGCGCGATGTTCGCGCTGGCGATGTTCGTGGAGCCGAAGAAGGCGGAAATGAGCGTGCGCATTCCGGCCGAAAAGCTCAATCCCAAGAAGAACTGACCAAAATTGCCCCCGCCCAGATGAACAGCGCGGCCCGCATCGAAGCCTTCCTCGAGATGATGAGCGCCGAGCGGGGGGCGGCCGAAAATACGCTTTCCTCCTATCGCCGCGACTTGGAGGATGCCTCCGAAGCGATCGGCGGCGGGCTGGCTGGAGCGGGAGCAGCCGACATCCGCGCCTATCTCGACGGCATTGCAGCGCGCGGCTTCGCGCCGACCTCGCAGGCGCGCAAGCTGTCGGCGATCCGCCAGTTCTTCAAATTCCTTTATGCCGAGGGCCTGCGCGGCGACGATCCGACCGGCACGCTGGACAGCCCGAGAAAGGGCCGGCCGCTGCCGAAGACCATGACCCAGGCCGAAACCGGGCGCCTACTCGACCGCGCGGCTGAGGAGGCGCGCGGCCCCGCCCCGGACGGCGACAGGCTGGCGGCGCTGCGCCTGCAGGCGCTGGTCGAGGTGCTTTATGCAACGGGTCTGCGCGTTTCGGAGCTGGTCGGCCTTCCGGTGACGGTGGCGCTGCGCGACGATCGCTTCTTCATGGTTCGCGGCAAGGGCGACAAGGAGCGCATGGTGCCGCTGTCGGCCAAGGCGCGCGACGCGATGCGTGCGTGGCTTGCCGCCAGGGCAGAGATGCCGGCTTTTGCCGACAGCGCCTATCTGTTTCCGGCCGCCTCCGACAGCGGGCATCTTTCCCGGCAGGTCTTTGCCCGCGACCTCAAGGGGCTGGCTGCCAGAGCCGGCATCGCCTCCGCCAAGATCTCGCCGCATGTGCTGCGACATGCCTTCGCCAGCCATCTGCTGCAGAACGGCGCCGATCTACGGGCCGTGCAGCAGTTGCTCGGCCATTCCGACATCTCGACGACGCAGATCTACACTCATGTGCTGGAGGAGCGGCTGGTGCGGCTGGTCAACGATCATCATCCGCTTGCCGACTAGGCCTCATATCGTTATGTGAGGACGACGTTCCTCCGCCCGGAGCCAGCATTTCCAGGGTTCCGCCAGCCATTGCCTTCCGACGGATCGGTCCGCCCAAGCATGTACAATTACCTCGATTTCGAAAAGCCGGTGCAGGATCTGGAGCTCAAGATCCTCGAGCTCAAGAAGCTCGCGGAGAACGGCGAGGCAGTCGATGTCGCTGACGAGATCAGCAGGCTGGAGAAGCGCTCCCGCGATGCGCTGCGCGACCTCTACAAGGCGCTGACCCCCTGGCAGAAGGTGCAGGTGGCGCGCCATCCGGACCGGCCGCACTGCGTCGACTACATCAAGGGCCTGTTCAGCGATTTCACGCCCTTGGCCGGCGACCGCAATTTCGGCGACGATCAGGCGATCGTCGGCGGTTTCGCCCGTTTCCGCGGCGAACCGGTGGCGGTCATCGGCCAGGAGAAGGGCTCGGACACGGCAAGCCGCATCAAGCATAATTTCGGCTCTGTCCGGCCCGAAGGCTATCGCAAGGCGGTGCGGCTGATGGAGCTTGCCGATCGCTTCAACATTCCGCTGCTGACGCTGGTCGACACCGCAGGCGCCTATCCCGGCGTGGGCGCCGAGGAACGCGGCCAGGCCGAAGCGATTGCGCGCTCGACCTCTGCCTGCCTGGCGCTCAAGGTGCCCTCGATCTCTGTCGTCATCGGCGAAGGCGGCTCCGGCGGCGCCATCGCCATCGCCACCGCCAACCGCGTCTACATGCTTGAACATGCCATTTATTCGGTGATTTCGCCGGAGGGCGCGGCCTCGATCCTTTGGCGCGACACCACCCGCTCCAGGGACGCTGCGACCAACATGAAGATCACCGCCCAGGATCTTCTCGACATGAAGATCATCGACGGCATCGTTGCCGAGCCGATCGGCGGAGCACAGCGTGCCCCTGAGACGGTGATTGCGGCCACCGGCGATCTCATTGCCAAGACGATGAAGGATTTTGCCGGCGCCAACACCGATTTCCGCGAGCAGCGCCGCGAGAAATATCTCGCAATGGGTCGCAGCCTTTAAAGCCATCCCAGGAAAAGTGCATAGCGGTTTTCCGTCCGGAATTGCGTAAAACCAAACACTGTCGGGCGACGCGCTTCCCAGGTCGGTCGTTTTGCTGCAGGTCGTTGCCCCAGAGACGGTTCCGCTTGGGGGCGACATGCATTGGCAGCCACGCGGCAAAGTGGTGATTGCGCATGATTCTGCCACAAAAATGCCGCCGCTTTCAGTTCAATGAAATCACCGTGAGGGGTTGGCCAAGGCTTGCGGTAAGGAATTTTCAAGGTTAACGGGCCTACGGTCCGTCAATGTTCAGCGTGCGGGCTCGGCGCTGCCGAAGCCTTTGGCCCGAGAGAAAAGACATAGCCGTACCCATGTTCGCCAAGCTTGCCCGCACCGGAGTCCTGATCGCCGCTATCGGCGTTGCCGGCTGCAATGATTCGTCGATGAAGGATTTTGCGCCGGAGGCCAACAAGCCGCTGCCGGACAAGATCCTCGCCGACATGAAGGCCAAGGGCATGGTGCGTACCTCCTCCGTGATGGCGCGCATCTTCAAGGAAGAAGGCAAGCTGGAAATCTGGAAGGCCAAGACCAACGGCCGCTACGATCTCGTCGCCACCTACGACATCTGCAAATGGTCGGGCAAGCTCGGCCCCAAATACACCGAGGGCGATCGCCAGGCGCCGGAAGGCTTCTATACCGTCCGGCCCTCGCAGATGAATCCGCGCTCGAACTACCACCTGTCCTTCAACATCGGCTTTCCGAACGCCTATGACCGCGCCAACGGCCGTACCGGCGCCAATCTTATGGTGCACGGCGCCTGCTCGTCGTCCGGCTGTTATTCGATGACCGACGCCCAGATCGAGCAGATCTACGCTTTCGGCCGCGACGCCTTCCAGGGCGGCCAGACCGAGTTCCAGATCCAGGCCTTCCCGTTCCGCATGACCGCCGCCAACATGGCGCGCTACCGCAACGACCCGAACTACGACTTCTGGAAGATGCTGAAGGTCGGCTACGACAATTTCGAGATCACCAAGGTGCCGCCAAAGGTTGACGTCTGCGAGAAGCGCTACGTCTTCAACCAGGTGGCGCCCGAAGGCACGACGTTCAACCCGACCGGCCCCTGCCCGGCAACGACGCAGCCGGATTCACTGAAGTCGGCCTATGCCGATTACGAGAAACGCTACGACGCTGCATACAGCTCCGCGGTCAAGTCGAGCACGCCTGCGCCCAAGCCGACCATTGCTGGCATCAAGGAAGCCAGCCTCGTTTCCGACTGGTCTAAGCGCCGTGCCCGCGGCGAACGCGTGCCGATCGAGCCGCCGTCGATGAACGCCGACGGCTCGGTGACCGAAGTGACGCGTATGGGCCGTATCGATTCCCCGCTCGGTCGCAAGATGGCGGCAATCGACGCGGAGAAGGAGGCCAAGCGCAAGGCCGAGGAGCAGCGCCTGGCGGCCATCGAGGCGGCCAAGGCCGCCAAGGAAGCGGCCCGGGCCCAGGCTTTGGCCGAAAAGGAAGCCGCCAAGCAAGCTGCCCAGCAACCGGTTGAGACTGCTGGCGTCACCCAGCCCGCCGGGCCGGCAGCCGAGACGCAGTCGGCAAGTGCCGACGAGGGCACCGTGTCGAAGCTGAAGAAGAAGCTGGTCGGCCTGTTCGGCGGCTGAGATCGGTGATGCATGTTGCCAAACATAAGGTGGCTTTGGACAACGACATGCCGGAACAAAAAGTGGCCAGGCACTCCATTTACGACCTCAAGGGCCTGAACTGCCCGCTGCCGGTGTTGAAAGCCCGCAAACGCCTGGCCGCAATGCGGCCGGGCAGCCGGGTGTGGCTGGAAACCACCGATCCGCTGGCTGTAATCGACATTCCGGCATTCTGCGCCGACGCCGGGCACCAATTGATCGAGTCGGCCGCGGTCTCCGGCGGCCATCGCTTCCTGGTCGAGCGCGGCGCCGCGGCCTGAGCCGCCCTTGTTCCAGGTTACAACCCGGCGATCGCCAGCGGATTGGCTTCGAGTGCCGCCCGGTCCGGCGTGTCGATCGATGGCTTGTTGGTGAGGGCGGAAAACAGCCGCTGGACGTAATCCTGCGGCATGTCGATCGTGATCAACACCAGCCTTGTGCCGCGCTGGCCTTCCGGCCAAGCCGGCAGCCGTGCCGGCGGATGCAGGATCTTCTGCACCCCGTGAATGACCAGCGGCCGTGAGGGATCTTCCTGGAGCTCGATGACGCCCTTCATACGAAGCAGCTTTTCGCCATGCGTCGAGCGCAGGAGATCCAGGAACATCTCGATCGCCGAGAACGGCACCGGGCCATCATGCACCAGCGAATGTGAGCGCACGCGCTCGTCGTGCCGATGATGGTGATGGTCGTGATCGTGATCGTGATGATCATGGTCATCATGATGATGGCCGTGATCGTGCACGGCCTCTTCGCCGAGCCAGCGCCGCACATCGGCGGACTTGGTTTCGGGATCGTAGACGCCACAATCGAACAGCGAGGACGCCGCGGTCTCGGCCACGTCGAGCAGCACAGCGCCCGGATTGATCTGCCTCAGCCTCGCCCGCAACGCCTCGACACCGGCCGCGTCTGCCAGGTCTGTCTTGGCCAGCACGATGCGGTCGGCAACCGCAGCCTGCTTCACCGCTTCGACATGCGCGTCGAGCGTGGCAGTGCCGTTGACGGCGTCGACCAGAGTGATGACGCCGTCGAGGCGGAAGGCCTGCACAAGCGCCGGATGCGCCATGATCGACTGCAGCACCGGGGCTGGATCGGCAAGGCCGGTGGTTTCGACGACGACGCGGGCAAGCCTGGCGATGCGGCCGGTCTGCAGCCGGTCGACGAGATCGGCCAGCGTGTCGACCAGATCGCCGCGCACCGTACAGCAGAGGCAGCCGTCGGACAGTTGGATGATGCCGTCTGTCGCCTGCTCGACCAGCAGATGATCGATCGCCACCTCGCCGAACTCGTTGATAATGACCGCCGTATCGGTCAGGGCCGGGTCCTTGAGCAGCCGGTTGAGCAGCGTCGTCTTGCCGGCGCCGAGAAAGCCGGTGAGCACCGAGACGGGGATCGGAAAACCAGCCATGGACCTAGTTCGCGGGCTTGGCCGATTGGTCGCCCTGGGCGGCGGCAGCGGCTGTTCCGGTCGCGGCGGGCTCGGCGCCGGCCGGCACCTCCATGTCGGGCCGCCAGGTCGGCACCGGAACATCGGCATAGTTCTCGTCGGTCTGGTCGACGAAAGCCTTGGGCGCGGGTCCGGTCGCGCCCCCGAGGCCGACCGCGATCAGCGTCGGGTGGTCGAGCCTTACCTGATAGGGCGATTTCTGCTTGCCCTTGGCGGCAACGGCAGGCGCTGCCTCGGACTGCTCGTGCTTCGGCTTCCTCTTGCAGATCTCGTCGTTCATGTCGGTCGGCGACAGCGTGTCCCCATAGGGCTGCAAACCGGCCAGCGTCGTCGAGCCGGCGGCCGGCATGCCGAAACCCTGGTCGAGCAGCCTCGCCGCGGCCTCGGCACGGCTGACGGCCGATCTCTCGCCCAGCACCACGGCCACCAGCGTGCGGCCGTTGCGCGTCGCCGAACCGATCATGTTGAATCCAGACGAGCAGACGAAGCCGGTCTTCATACCGTCGGCGCCGGGATAGCGACCGATCAAGAGATTGTAGTTCGGCAGCGCCTTCTTGCCGACGGCAAGCCCCTCGATCGAGAACCACGGCGCGTATTGCGGAAAATCGGTGCGGATCGCGGTGACCAGCAGCGCGAGATCGCGCGCCGTCGTGTACTGGTCCGGCGAATAGAGCCCGTTCGGATTGACGAAGTGCGTGCCGGTCATGCCGAGCCGCGCCGCCTCGGCGTTCATCCTGTCGGCGAAGGCGGCCTGTGACCCGCCGATATTCTCGCCGACAGCCATGGCGATATCGTTGGCCGACTTGACCAGCATCATCTTCAGCGCATTGTCCAGCCGCATAACCGAGCCGGGCTTGAAGCCCATCTTGCTCGGCGGTTCGCCGGCGGAATGCTTGGTCATCTTGATCGGCGAATCGAGCGCCACTTCACCGGCGGCGATCGCACGAAAGGTGACATAGGCCGTCATCAGCTTGCTGAGCGAGGCGGGATACCAGCGCTTGAAGGCATCCTGATGCTCCAGCACCTGGCCGCTCTTGAGATCGAACAGCACCACCGGATTGGCGCGCGCCGCGCCTGAAAGCATCGGCAGCGCCAGCGCGCCCGCAAGCAACAGGTTGAGGAAATGCCTTTGCCGCATGATCAAATCCGAAATCGCCTCTTGCCGTAATCGCTGCTGGGTCCGTAAGATTTGGTTACGCATAGCCAGCATAATGCGGTTCGGCCCTCGATCTCGACCCGCATCGTTGCGGTGCTATTTACCCTATGTGACGCCAAAATGGCAAAGCGCCCGACAATCGCGATTGCTGAGCGGCGGATCTGAACCGACTGCTCCAACAAGGAAACGGACTGATCATGCCAATTCTGAACCGTGCCGCGGAAATGCAGGAAGAGGTCGCCGGGTGGCGGCGACAGCTGCATCAGACGCCGGAATTGAACTTCGACGTTTTCCAGACCGCCGGCTTCGTCACCGACAAGCTCGAGGCCTTCGGCTGCGACGAAGTGGTGACGGGCCTCGGCAAGACCGGCGTGGTCGGCATCATCCACGGCCGCAAGGGCAGCGGCACGACCATCGGGCTGCGCGCCGACATGGACGCGCTGCCGATCGACGAGATCAGCGGCAAGCCCTGGGCCTCGACGGTGCCCGGCAAGATGCATGCCTGCGGCCATGACGGCCACACCGCCATGCTGCTGGGTGCCGCCAAATACCTTGCCGAGACGCGCAATTTCGCCGGCACCGTGGCGGTGATCTTCCAGCCGGCCGAGGAAGGCGGCGGCGGCGGCAACGAGATGGTCAAGGACGGCATGATGGAGCGATTCGGCATCGCAAAGGTGTTCGGCATGCACAACATGCCGGGCCTCCCAGTGGGCCAGTTCGCCATCAAGCCCGGCCCGATCATGGCGGCGACGGCCGAGTTCACCATCACCGTCAAGGGCCGCGGCGGTCACGCCGCTATGCCGCACAGCACGATCGACCCGATCGTCATCGCCAGCCAGCTGGTCGGGGCTCTGCAGACCATCGCCTCGCGCACCACCGACCCGGTCGAGTCGGTGGTGGTCTCGGTTACGAAGTTCCACGCCGGCGACGCCTACAACGTCATCCCCGAGAGCGCCGAGATCGCCGGCACCGTTCGCACGCTGAAGAAGGAAGTCGCCAAGCGGGCGGAAGAGCGCATGCGTGCCATCTGCGCCGGCCTCGCCGCCGCCTTCGGCGCGACGATCGAGGTCGACTACGACCCCAATTATCCGGTCACCTTCAATCATCCGGAGGAGACGGTTTTCGCCAGCGACGTTGCCGCCGACATCGCCGGCGACGCGCATGTCCACCGCGCCATGCAGCCGGTGATGGGCGGCGAGGATTTTTCCTACATGCTGGAAGCACGTCCCGGCGCCTTCATCTTCATCGGCAACGGCGACACCGCCGGTCTCCACCATCCTGCCTACGACTTCAACGACGAGGTCATCCCCCACGGCATGAGCTATTGGGTCAAACTGGCCGAGACGGCGCTGGCGGCTTAAAGCATGTTTCCCGAGGGGAACCGGGTTCAAGACAAAGACATGCCTAGAATCAAAGACCTGAAGCGCATGGAGCGAACCTGAAAGATCGCGACGCGCTTTGAGAACGCGTCGGCTGAACGGGTATCATGCGTGGCGGAGGGTTGTCCTTCCTGTCCGCCCTGCTCACTCGGCGAAGTGTCTTTTTATCTGATTTTTATGCATAAAAAACAGCTTGACACTTATAGCTTCCGGGTTGTCTTTTACGCGAAGAAAAGCAACATGTCGCCCAGAACCGGGTTAGCGGTTCTGGGGCAAGGACAGCATCAAAACAAGGACTTAAGGCGCGCAGCCGGAATTCACTTGAGCGGACGCGCTTTAGAAACCTTCAAGGCGACGAGACTTCGGTTTCTGTCGCGGGAGAGAACGTGTGTTTGAACGACTGCTAGCGCTATTCGGTCGGTCTTCTGCGCAACTCCAAATCTTTTCGCGCTAGGTTCGCTGCCATGATCAAGACTGTCCGTTGTATCGCACCGGGACAACTGGAGTTCGGTGACCAGCCGGCACCGGGTGCCATTCCCGAAGGTTGGGCTCTTATCGACGTTGCTCACGTCGGGGTTTGCGGCACCGACTACCACATATTCGAGGGTAAGCACCCCTTCTTGGCCTATCCCCGTGTCATGGGGCACGAAGTCTCGGGCACGGTGGTCGCGCTCAATGGCGAGGCGGAGGTCGCGGCTGGCCAGGACGTGATCATCAACCCGTACCTGTCCTGTGGGAAATGCGTCGCCTGTCGGCAAGGCAAGCCGAACTGCTGCGTGGCGATCCAGGTGCTTGGCGTGCACCGTGACGGGGCGATGTGCGAGCAGATCATTGTGCCTGTGCAAAATCTGCTTCCAGCCGGCGGCTTGTCGCTCGTCGAGGCGGCGACTGTCGAGTTTCTAGCCGTCGGCGCACATGCCGTGCGCAGGTCGATGGCAAAGCCGGGCAGCCGCGCGCTGGTCGTCGGCGCCGGCCCGATCGGCTTGGCCACCGCGCTGTTTGCAAGGATTGCCGAACAGGATGTGACCGTCATGGATCTCAGCGCCGAGCGACTGACCTTCACGCAAGGCAAGCTTGGTCTCCAGGTGCTCGACGGATCCGAAGGCGTGCTCGAGAAAATATCCGAACGGACCAGCGGCGCGGGTTTCGATGTCGTTTACGACGCGACCGGAAACAGCCGTTCGATGCAATCGGCTTTCGCCTACGTCGCGCATGGCGGCGTGCTGGTCCTGGTCAGCGTCGTGCAGGGTGACATAACCTTCTCGGATCCCGAGTTCCACAAGCGCGAGATGATGTTGATCGGTAGCCGCAACGCCACCAACGCTGATTTCCAGCACGTGGTCGCCTCGATCCAAGGCGGCAGGATACCGATTGACCGCCTCGTCACGCACCGCACCAGCCTGGCCGACAGCCCCCGCGACATCGCGCTCTGGGCACATCAGAAGTCCGGCCTGATCAAGGCCGTGATCGATGTCCGAAACCCGGGCTGATACGCCCGTGTCATTGGGGACAGGGACTCGCCGCGCCGCCTGCGACGCGCTTTCAATGTAGCAGAATCCCGCTAATTCAAGGTCAAAAAAGAGCAGGATGCCAAGTCAATTGCATCCTGCTCCAGATACCACGATCGCGAAAGCTTATTTCAGCATGTCGCTCGGAAGGTCGAGATTGTTGTACTTCTTGTAGATCTCGTTCAGCTTGCCGTTCTTGAGGTTCGCGTGAACCCATTCGTTGATCGTTGTCTTTAGCTCATCGTCGCCCTTGCGAAGGCCGATGGCGTAAGGATTGACCTTGAGAACAAGCTTGGTTTCCAGCGGATCGTTTGTGCGGCGCTGATTGACGGCATTCAAGATCTGCGGAGCCGAGATCATGATGTCGTTCTGGCCCGACACCAAAGCCGTGACGAGGGTCGCATCGTCATCGTAGCGAACGATGTTGGCGTCCTTCGCCTGGGTCGTGGCTTCCTTGTCGTTGGAAGTCCCGCGCGTCGTGGCGACATCCTTGCCCTTCAGATCGTCCAGGCTTTTGATCGCCATACTTGCCGGCGCGGCAACGATGATCTTGATGACGCCATGGGGATCGGCGAAATCGATGACCTTCTTGCGTTCGTCCGTAACCGACAGCGAGGCGACCACGATGTCGGCCTTGCTCGTCTGCAGGAAGGGAATGCGGTTGGGGCTGGTCACCTCGACGATCTGCAGCTTCACACCCAGGGAGTCGGCAAGCAGCTTGGCGGTTTCCACTTCCGAGCCGGTCGGCTGCATGCTTGCGTCCTGCATGCCGAACGGTGGCGAGGCGAGGTCGATTGCCGCGCGCAGCGTGCCGCGCGCCTTGATGTCTTCGAGCGTGCCGGCCACCGCCGCGATCGGCGTGGCGATGAACAGCGCGAGGAACGTCGCGCGCGTGACGATGCTGTTGATGAATTTCACGTTGTATTCCTCCTTGAATTGCGTTGATCTGTCGGTGTCAAAGGCCGTTGCTTAAAAAGTCCTGCAGTTCGCGCGTCTGTGGCCTGTCGAGCATCGCGCCTGGACCCGTCTCCCAAACCTTTCCCTGGTGCATGAAGATGACCTTGTTGGCGACCTTGCGGGCAAAGGGCATTTCATGCGTGACCAGGATCATGCTCATGCCGCCACGGGCCAGATCCTCCATCACGCGCAACACTTCGCCGGTAAGCTGCGGGTCAAGCGCGGACGTGACCTCATCGAAGAGCATGAGCTTCGGCTGCATGGCGAGCGACCGCGCGATGGCGACACGCTGCTGCTGCCCGCCGGAAAGCTGCTCCGGATAGTTTTCGGCTTTTTCGGCCAGGCCGACACGGGCAAGCACGCTCTTGGCCAGCGCCCGCGCCTCGCCTTTGCCGATGTTCTTCACGCAGGTCGGCGCCAGCATGATGTTCTGTGCGACCGTGAGGTGCGGGAACAGATTGTAGCTCTGGAACACGATGCCGACATCGCGGCGCAGCGCGCGCCTGTCGAGCTTGGCGTCGTCCACCCGATGGCCGCAGACGAGGATTTCGCCACTGCTCACCGTTTCCAGCGCGTTGATGCAGCGGAGCGCCGTCGACTTCCCCGACCCGGAGGCGCCGATCACGGCGACAACCTCGCCGGCGCCGACCTCGAAGGTGACACCTTTCAGCACCTCCACCGAACCGAAGCTCTTATGGACGTTGGTAAGGCTAACGACGGCCGGCATTGAGGTTCCTTTCCAGGCTGCGGCTCCAGACGGACAGCGGGTAGCAGATCGCGAAATAGAAACAGGCGACGATCGCGAAGACTTTGAAGGGCTCGAAGAGCGAGTTGTTGATCAGCTTGCCGGCCTGGGCGAGTTCGACGAAGCCAACGACCGACGCGAGCGACGTGTTCTTGACGATCTGAACGAGGAACCCGACCGTCGGCGGCGTCGCGATCCGCAGCGCCTGCGGCAGGATCACCCGGCTCATGCGCTGCCAGCGGCTGAGCGCCAGGCACTCGGCGGCTTCCCACTGTGTTTTGGGAACCGACTGCAGGCAGCCTCTCCATATCTCCGCCAGGAAGGCCGAGGAGTAGATGACGAGGCCGGAGCCGGCTGCCACGATGGAGGGCAGGCTGTCGAAACCTGCAATGGCCAAGCCGAAGTAGAGCACGAAAATGGTGACGAGCAGCGGAGTTCCCTGCACGAGCTGGATATAGGCGCTGGCCGCCACGCGCAGCGACTTGTTCGGCCCGATTCGCGCCAGCGCCAGCAGGAAGCCAATGAGGGAGCCTCCGACAAAGGCGATGGCGGAAAGGCCGAGCGTCCACAGAGCGCCGATCGCTATGAACTGAAATTGGGTGAGACTGAGTGACATGCGCGTACCTCAGCTTTCAGATGGCCGTGCCGAGTTTGCGTCGCCGCGGGAAGACCACGAGACCAAAAACGGAAAATGCAAAACGCACGATGAAAGATAGAATGATGTAGAGCACGCCGGTCACGATGTACGTTTCGAAGGAGCGGAACGTATCCGACTGGATGCGATTTGCCACCGCTGTCAGCTCTTCGGCGGAAATTTGCGACGTGATTGATGACGCCAGCATCAGCAACACGTACTGACTTGTCAAAGCAGGATAGACACGCTCGATGGCCGGCCGGATAATCACGTGCCAATAAGTCTGCCCTCGCGTCAATCCGAGGCATTCAGCAGCCTCGAGCTGCGATTTGTGTATCGACTGAAGCCCCGCCCGCACGATCTCGCAGGTATATGCGCCGACATTCACCACCAGCGCCGCGACGGCTGCGGTATTTGCCGTAACTTTCAAGCCCAGCGAAGCAAATCCGAAATAGACCAGGAAAACCTGTATGAGCAGCGGCGTGTTGCGTATCAGCTCGACATAGAAGGAGACGAGCAATCGCAGCCAAGGCGGGCCGTCGGCCCGGGCTATGGCGCAGAGCGTGCCGACGGCGAAGCCGATCACCGTCGCCAGCGCGGATAGCTTGAGCGTCAGCCAGACCCCGCGCAGAAACTCGGGCCAATAGGGCAGCAGCGCTGAGAAATCGAAGATATAGCTCATGCCGCCACCCCGTGCCGCGCCACGATGGATTCGAGGATGGGCGCGGATGTGCCTGCCCATTCGATGAATCCGGCGATGCGCCGCCTCACCTTGAGTGCATGGTCGCCGGCGATGTCGGCGACGCGGTGGTTCAGATAGGGATTGAGGAAGCGATCCATGGTGGTCTGCACATACCCCCGGGCCTCCAATTCCATGCCGCGCGCGGCAAAACCCGGCACCACTTCATTCTCATAGAGCCTGTCGAGTTGGGCGCGCACGCCCGGATCGGCAAGCATGCTCTTGACTGTTTCTTGCTCGGCCCGTCCTTCATTCCGCCAGGCTTCGGCCAGGAATGTGTGTCCAAGATTGAGGATATGAAGCTTCAGCCGCTCATACGGCTCGAGATCGTCCACCAAAACGATGCTCGGATGTTCGCAGGGTAAAGCCAGTCCCGGCGCCTTCTCGATCGCCCAAAGGGCATAGGGCTCGGCGACGGCTCCCGCCGGCTCGATCGGCTCGGACACGATGCGGTCGACCAGCGTATTGGCGAACAGCACCTGCGCGTCGAGCCAGGACAGGAAGTCCGCTGGAGCGCCCGCCGCCACGGCGATACCGCGCACAAGCTTCTTCAGGACCTGCCCGTTCCGGCTGACAAGTTCGCATGGAAGACAGGTGAGCGGCGCGCCGCCGGCATGCCAGCGGGCATAGAGCAGTTGCGCAAGCTTGCCTGGAAAAGAAGCCAGCGGCGCCTTGCCGTCGAGCCCTTCGGCGCCCTCCCCGGCAGCGACCGCATATCCCGCATCGGCCGTGTTGGAGATGACGAAACGCGCTTGGAGGAAGAGCTCCGTGACCGTTGCCCAGTCGCGACCGGCGGAAAGTCCTCGGGTCACACTTTTGCAGGAAATACGTCGCTCGATCGGGTTGCCGCCTTCGAGACCCCGCACGATCACCGGAAAACCCGCGGGAGCGGACAGGCCGGCAAGTCTCGCCTCGCGCTCTGCGGCGCCAGTCGTCTGCACCACCACGATAGGTGGCACGGCCTGCCCCGCTTCACGCGCCTCGTGGAGAAAGAGATCGGCATGCGCTTGAAGGAAGCGGCTTGTGCCGAACTGCATCACAAGCCCCGTTGCCGGGTCGGAGCCGGGCATAGTGCTTGGATGTGGTGTCGCGCCTAGGCGCTGTCCTCCTGCTTGCATCAAG
This sequence comes from Mesorhizobium sp. M3A.F.Ca.ET.175.01.1.1, assembly GCF_004791945.1. Classification (NCBI taxonomy): domain Bacteria; kingdom Pseudomonadati; phylum Pseudomonadota; class Alphaproteobacteria; order Hyphomicrobiales; family Phyllobacteriaceae; genus Mesorhizobium; species Mesorhizobium sp. M3A.F.Ca.ET.175.01.1.1. The sequence goes on from NZ_SRTP01000002.1 coordinate 342,005, forward strand.
CTCCTCCCGCTAGGCAGCAGACTGTTCTTTTTACATAAAACACATATTCACTTGCGCGCAATCTGTTTTTTTTATAAAAAAGCCATTGAAAAAAACATCGCGGCGAGCGTGTCGCGGAGGCGGACCTTGAAGACCAATACACTCTACAAGCGCACCTATAACCAATGCCTCGATCTTCTTGCGCGCCATGAGGTCGGCCGGACGCTCCCTTCGGAAGTGGCCGTGGCGGCCGACCTGGGTGTCAGCCGGACGACGTTGCGGGCCATACTGGCTGAGCTCGCCGGCCGCGACATGGTTGCAGTCCAGGGGCGCTCAAAAATATTGCTGAGGCTGCCGAACCCAAACGATTATCTCGTCGGCCTCGATCTCGAGCCGCTTGCGGATATGGTCGAACGCAAATTCATGGCCTGGATGGTGGGCCCCGAATGCAGGCCCGGACAAATCATCAACGGCCTTGAACTGGCCCGCCAGTTCGGCGCCTCGACATCGGCGATCCGGGAATGCCTCAACAGGTTCAGTCATTTCGGTTTGCTGGAGCGTCAGAGAAATGGCCGCTGGCGGGTGCTCGGGCTGACCGTCGATTTCGTCACCGAGCTTTTCGACATGCGCGAGTTCATGGAGTTCGGCGCCGTCGATCGCTTCGTGGCCCTGCCCAAGGATCATGCTGCCTGGCCGGCCTTGGCGGCGCTCAAGCAGGAGCATTCCGAACTGCTCCTGCGTCAACGGCATGGCGATTTTCCGGACCTTGACTATCGCTTCCATCGCCTGGTCAACAGCGTTGCCCCGAACCGCTTCTTCACCAATATTCAAGGCGTCATGTCGGTGATCTTTCACTACCACTATCAGTGGAACAAGCACGATGAGAGGGAGCGAAACCTCGTCGCGGCAGCGGAACATCTTGCCTACATTGCCGGCCTGGAAAGCCGCGAGATCGGCAGGGCGCGCGAGGCATGTCGCAACCACCTTGAGACCGCTCGCGCGACTTTGCTGGCTTCCATACTGCGCCAATAGCCGAACTGGAGCATGTGCGGTTGGACGGGGTCGCACGCCAGGCATGGCAAAGCGGTCAGCCATCCGGCCTTGCGCGCGACCGGCAGCCTTCAGTACGCTCTTGGCGAAGCGGTCCGAAGCGGTTATGTGTCGGGCGCGTGGTCCCGTAGCTCAGTAGGATAGAGCGGCAGATTCCTAATCTGTAGGTCACAGGTTCGATTCCTGTCGGGATCACCATTTTCGCAACCTCCGGCGCAGCCCGGCCGCTGCGCGCTCAGATGCGCCGGCCGGTCTTGGCGTCGAACAGGTGGGCGCAAGCGCGGTCGACCTCGATGCGCACGTCCTCGCCTTGCTTCAGCGCCAGCCGCTCGCGGAAGAGGCAGGAGATCACCTCCCCGCCGCAGTCGACCGTGGCGAAGATTTCCGATCCGGTCGCCTCCATCAGCGTGACGGTGCCGGAAAGCCCCTGGCCGGTCGCCCGGATATGCTCGGGGCGGATGCCGTAGACCAGTTCCCTTCCCGCGGCCTCGCTCGGCTGGATGCCGTCCGGCAGCGGCAGCGTCAGCCCGCCGGCGCTGCGGAAGATGCCTTCCTCGATATGGCCGTGGATGAAGTTCATGGAGGGCGAGCCGATGAAGCCGGCGACGAACAGATTGGCCGGACGGTCATAGAGATCGAGCGGCGCGCCGATCTGCTCGACGAGGCCGTCATGGAGCACGACGATCTTGTCGGCCATGGTCATGGCCTCGATCTGGTCGTGCGTGACGTAGATGGTGGTGGTGCCGAGCCGCTGGTGCAGCGCCTTGATCTCGCCGCGCATCTGCACGCGCAATTTGGCGTCGAGATTGGAGAGCGGCTCGTCGAACAGGAACACCTGCGGGTCGCGCACGATGGCGCGGCCCATGGCGACGCGCTGGCGCTGGCCGCCGGAAAGCTGGCGTGGATAGCGATCGAGCAGTTTCTCGAGGCCGAGAATGCTTGCCGCCCGCTTGACCCGGCCCGCCGTGTCGGCCGGATCGGCCTTCTTGATCTTCAGCGCGAAGCCCATGTTGTCGGCCACTGTCATATGCGGATAGAGCGCATAGTTCTGGAACACCATGGCGATGTTGCGGTCCCGTGCCCTGAGGTTGTTCACGGTGCGCTCGCCGATCGCGATCTTGCCGGCCGAGATCGTTTCGAGCCCCGCGATCATGCGCAGCAGCGTCGACTTCCCGCAGCCCGACGGTCCGACGAGGATGACGAACTCGCCATCGGCGATGTCGACGCTGACGTCGTGGATGATCTTGGCGCTCCCGAAGGCCTTCTGCACGTTGTTGATCGTTACCGATGCCATTGCGTGTCTCCGAAAAAGAGTGAGGGCGGATCAGGCGCTCAGCCGCCCTTGACCGCGCCGGCGGTAAGCCCGGCGACGATCTGCCGTTGCGCGAACATGGTCAGAACCAGCACCGGCAGCGTCACCACCAATGCTGCCGCGGCGAGCGGTCCCCAACTCACCTGCTCGTAGGACAACATGTTGTAGACCGCGACCGGCAGGGTCCTGGTCTCGCGGCTGGCGAGCACCACGCCAAAGACGAAATTGTTCCACGAGAAGATGATCGACAGGATGAAGGCGACGACGATGCCAGGCTTGGCGATCGGCAGCGCCACCAGCCGGAACACCTGCCAGGAGCTGGCGCCGTCGATGTTGGCCGCCTCTTCCAGCTCCATCGGCGTCGTCTCGAAATAGCCGATCATCACCCAGACCACGATCGGCACCGTCACCACCAGATGGATGATGATCTGCGGCCACAGCGTGCCGAGGATGCCCAGCCACTGGAACAGGAGGAATAGCGGGATGAGGTAGGAGAGCCCCGGCGTCATGCGGGCGATCATGATGACGATCGCCGAGCGTTCCGCCTTCAGCCTGGCGATGCCGTAGCCGGCCGGCACGCCGATCAGCAGCGCCAGAAGCGTGGCCGTGCCGGTGACCAGAACCGAATTCCACATGTAGAGCAGGAAATTGTTCTCCTCGAAAACCTTCGCATAGTTCGACCAGGCGAAGCGCTCGGGGATCAGGATCGGCGGATAGGCGCCGTTGTCGATCTCGAACTTCAGCGACAGCGAGATCATCCAGAGGAAGAACAGGATTGCCGGCGAGACCAGCACCAGCGCCGCGAAGAACAGGCTCAGCTGGTTGAGAAGCCGCGAACTCATCTATTTGCCCTCCACGTCGATCCATTGCGAGCGCTGGCGCAGCATCAGCAGGATGAAGGACAGCGCCACGATGACGATGAAGAAGACGACGGCCATGGCCGAGCCGTAGCCCATGTCGTAATAGGAAAAGGCGGTGTTGTAGAGGTAGATGTTGATGGTCTCCGACGCCGTGCCGGGCCCGCCCTGGGTCATCGCGTAGATGATGTCGAAGCTCTTCAGCGCATCGATGGTGCGGATGATCACCGCGATCATCAGGAAGGGCGCGATCATCGGCAAGGTCAGATAGCGGAACTGCTGCCACGCGTTGGCGCCGTCGATCTCGGCGCTCTCGAACGGCTCGCGCGGCACCGACGCCAGCCCGCCCAGCACGATCAGCATCACCAGCGGCGTCCATTGCCAGGTCTCGACCGCGACCAGCGAAGGGATGACCGAGTTGGCGTTGAATATCCATTCCTGCGCCGGAATGCCGACCAGCGACAGGAGATAGTTGAGCACACCGAGCTGCGGGTGGAACATCATCGTCCAGACCAGCGCCACGGCAACCGGAGTGGCCATCATCGGCATCACGAAGATACCGCGCATCAGGCCCCGCAGCGGGAACTTGGCATCGAAGATCAAAGCGGCCACCGTGCCGAAGAGCATTGGTGCCGCCACCGACAGGAAGGTGTAGGTCAAGGTGTGCCAGAGCGACTCCCAGAAGCGCGGGTCACTCGCCAGGCGCAGATAATTCTCCATGCCGGCAAAGCTGCGCGACTGGCCGAGGGTCCAGCTGTTGACGCTCATCCACAGCGTGAATGCCCAGGGAAAGACGATCACCGCGCTGACGACGACGAGCGCCGGAAGGACGAAAGGCCAGTAGTTGGGAGCCAGCCGCACCGGCTGGCTCCCGTCGACGGCTTGCGTCGTCACCCCTGCGCGTTCTGGGGCGATGGCGGACATCAGCCTTGCTCGCTCCTGTCGAGAACCGGCTGGAACTGCTCGGTCGCCTTCTTCAGCTCTTCGGCCGGATCGGCGCCGGCGATCATGTTGGTCAGCGCCACGCCGTAGATGTCGCGGAACTCGGTGACCGGGATGATGACCGGCAGCGCCAGCCGGCTGATGTTGCCGGAGCCGACCACGGCATCCAGCCAGCTCGGCGGCATGGTGACGCCCTCGCGCACCTTGGGATCCTCGAGCACCGATTTGCGGAACGGCACGCCGGCGCCGGCCTGCAGCAGGCGCGCGCCCATTGCCGGCGACACCGCCCATTGGCAGAACAGGTAGGCCGCTTCCTTCTTGGTGCTGGCCGAGGTCACGCCGATACCGTCGCCGAAAGTGCCCGCGGCATGCGCCTTGGGACCCTTGGGCACGACACCATAGCCGACCTTGCCGACCACCCGCGACTTCTCGGGGTTTTCCATGGGCGGCGCAAAGCCGACGCCGTCGAACCACATGCCGATCTTGCCCTGCAGGAAGGCGGACTGCGCCTCGGCCCAGTTGAACCCGGTGACGCCCGGAGGCGCCGCCTTGGTCATCAGCCGCTGGTAGAGGCTGGCGGCTTCGACCGCCTCCGGCGAGGTGGTGCGCAGCTTGCCGTCGCTGCCGAGCGGCGTCATGTCGTAGCCGAGCATCAGCGACGTCCACACCGGCGTGTTGGCATTCTTGAGGCCGCGGGCGACGAAGCCGAAGGTGTTGCTCGATGGGTCGGTCAGCGCTTCGGCGGCGGTCACCAGCTGCTCGAAGGTCTCGGGATATTTCAGCCCCTTGGCGTCGAACAGCTCCTTGTTCCAGTAAAGGATCCAGTAGTCGACCGAGAACGGCAGCGAGCGCAGCACGCCCTGGCCGTCCTTGGCGAACTGCATGCCGGCCTCGGCGAAGTCGCTTTCGACGAGGCCCGGATCGGTGAGCGCCGGATCGGCCAGGTAGCCTGAGATGTCGGCCAGCCAGCCGCCCTTCTCGAACTGCCGCTTCTGCACATGGTAGCTCAAATGCACGACGTCGAAGCTGGGCTTGCCGGAGCTGAGCTCGATCACCGTCTTCTGACGCTGCTGCTGCTCCGGCGTCGCTTCCGCATTGACCTTGATGCCGGTCAGTTCCTCGAACTCGGCGAGATTCTTCAGGATGGTGTCGCTGCGCGGGCTCTTTACCAGATTGACGTCGAGCGTGGTGCCCGCAAAGCGCTTCCAGTCGACGCCGGCGGCGAAGCCCGGACGAAGACCGGCAAGACCCGCGGCGGCGAGCGCGGCGGTTCCTTGGAGCAGCTGTCTCCTGGTTGGATTGAACGAATTGGTCGACATTTCTTCCTCCCGGTTGCTGTCGTTGTCGATTGCGCCGCGTCATTGCGGCGCGGTCTGCTGCCTCAAAACTGGAGCGCCAGCCGGCGCGCATTGTCGATGTGCTGGCTGATCGCCTCGACCGCCTTCTGCGGATTGCGGCTTTCCAGTGCCTCGATCACGGCCAGATGCTCGCGCATCACCGGCACCACGCGTCCGTCGATGCGAAACCGCTCCTGGTGGATGAGCCGGATCTTCACCGAATTGACCAGATAGGCCTTGGCGATGATCTCGTTGTCCAGCGCGGTTATGAATGTGTCATGCATCGCCCAATCGATGTTCTGGGCCTTGGCTTCCATTTCCGGGGTCGCCGTCTGCGCCAGCGCCTGGGCCAGCATGTCCTCATGCTCGCGCCTGAGACGCGCCAGCTCGGCGTCCGAGGCGCTGACGGCAAACAGCGCGACGGCCTCGCGCTCCATGAACAGGCGAAACTGGAACGCCTCGCGGATCAGGCTGATGTCGATATGCGCGATCTGCATGCCGCGCTGCGGGATCGTCATCAGCAGGCCCTCGGCCTCGAGCCGCGGCACGATCTCGCGGATGGCGCCAAGCGGCAGGCCGGTGAAGGCCACCAGCTCGCGCTGCGACACGAACTGGCCGGGCTTCAGGTCGCGCGCCAGCAGGTGCCGCGTGAAGCTGGCATAGGCCTTCTCCCTGAGGGTCGCCGGTTCGCTCGTGTCGTCCATGCCGATGCGCGTCCTCCGCCGATCACGCCGCCTGTGTCGCGAACAGCCTGTCGTAGGCAGCGCCCAATTGCTGCCGCTCCTGCAATGTCACCGGCTCCAGCGGCGGCCGCACCGTCAGCCAGCGTTCATCACCGCTGGTCCGCGCCACCATGGCCTTCACCGCCGGAATGACCGGCTGCTTCAGCAGCTCGAGCACAAAGCCTTCGACGCGGGGATCGTCGGTCCCGTTTTCGGCCATGGCGCGAAGCTCGCCCGCGGCGAAATTGGCCATGCCGGAAATCGCTCCCTGGCCGCCGATCCGCACCGCAGGCGCCAGATGCCGTTCATCGCCGATCAGGATGATCAGATCGCCATGCGCTTTGAGCAGCGCTTCGCTGTAGGCCCAGTCCCCGCCGGAATCCTTGACCCCGGCGACCACGCCCGGATAGGCCTTGCGCAGACGGCCGATCAGGTCCAGCGACAGCTTCACCGTGGTGACCGAAGGGATGTTGTAGAGCAGCATGCCCCGGGCGAGCGGACCGAGCGACTCGAACACTGCGGCAAACCAGCCGAACAGCCCGGCGTCGCCGACATTCTTGAAGTAGCTCGGCGGCGCGAGCAGGATGTTGCGGGCGCCGAGCTGCAAGGCTTGGCGGCACTGCTCGGCCGCATCCTCCGCCGCATCGACCAGCACCCCGGCGACGAGCTGGTCGGCCGCAATCCCTGCCGCAAGCATGGCGTCGATGACCATCTGCCGCTCCGCCCTGCCGACCGAGGCGCCTTCCCCGGTGGTGCCGAACAGCGTCACGCTGCTGCAGCCGGCGTCCAGGCAGGCTCGGGCATGCGCGGTCATGAGCGGCATGACGATCCGCCCGGCGGCGTCAAAGGGCGTTGTGAGGGCAACCGATAATCCAAAGCGCGACGCCACGTAAGTCTCCACATCAATCCGCGCGCAGCCGTAGCACACTAACATGTTAGCTGTAAACAGAGAGCGCGATCACGTTTGCAGACGTGCAGAAAAAAATCACAATGCCTGGAGGGCAAGCCCCAGCAGCGCCGATCCGAGAAGCGTCGGCAACATACCGGCTTTCAGTCTCAACATGGCAATCATCGCAGCGATAGAAAGCAGTGCCGCGCGCCAGTCGAGAGAGGAGAGGACGGGAACCTCGACGCCCCAAGCGACGCTCTGGACATGAGCGAAGACGACATGCAGCGCGAACCACAGCGCAAGATTCATCACCACGCCGACCACCGCGGCCGTGATGGCGCCGAGCGCCGCCGACAGCGCCTTGTTCTGCCGCAGCTGCTCGATGTAGGGGGCGCCGAGAAAGATCCAGAAGAAGCAGGGCACGAAGGTGGCCCAGAGCGTCAGCAGCGCTCCGAGCGAGCCGGCCAGAAGCGGGCTGATGGCGCTTCCGTGGCGATAGGCGGCGGCAAAACCGACGAACTGCAGCACGAGGATGAGCGGGCCTGGCGTCGTCTCGGCGAGCCCCAGCCCGTCTACCATTTCTCCCGGCGACAGCCAGCCGAAGGAGTTCACCGCCGCCTGCGCGACATAGGCGAGGACCGCATAGGCGCCGCCGAAGGTGACGACCGCCATCAGGCTGAAGAATCCGCCTATCTGCGCCCACACGCTGCCCGGCCCCGCCAGCGCGGCGATGAGCGCCACAGGTCCGAGCCAGAGCGGCAGCCAGATGGCGATGATGCGGGCCGCGTGCCATCGGGTCGGCCTGGTGTGGCCGAGTTCACCGCGTTCGAACATCAGGTCGACCACGCCACGCGTATCGGCTGCGGCGCCGCCTTTGCCGTGCGCCGAGCCTGAAAACAGCCCCGGCGCATAACGGCTGCCGATCCAGCCGATCAGCCCTGCCGCAAGGACGATCAGCGGAAACGGCAGCCTCGCCACATAGATGGCTAAGAAAGCCATCACCGCGATCGCCACCATCATCCGGTTCTTGAGCGCTCGCCTGCCGATGCGGATGACGGCTTCGACGACGACGGCAAGCACCGCAGCCTTGACGCCGAAGAACAGCGCTTCGATGACAGGTGCATCGTTGTAGAGCATGTAGAAGCTGCTGAGGCCGAGCATGACCAGCGCGCCCGGCAGCACGAACAATGTGCCGGCAACCAGGCCGCCGGCCGTCCGGTGCAGCAGCCAGCCGACATAGACGGCGAGCTGCTGCGCCTCCGGCCCCGGCAACAGCATGCAGTAGTTGAGCGCGTGCAGAAAACGCTCCTCGCCGATCCAGCGGCGCTCCTCGACCAGTTCCTTGTGCATCAGCGCGATCTGCCCGGCCGGGCCGCCGAAGGACAGGACACCAATCTTGGCCCAAAGCCGCGTCGCTTCGCGGAAGGTCGGCACAGCGGGAATCTCGGCTGGCCGCGCGGTGCCGTCTTTGGCAAGGACGGTCATTGCGCTTTGCCTCCGGCCGGCCAGTTATGCGTCTCCTCGGTGGCATCGCGGCACCAGCGGAAGAAGGCGTCGTAAAGAAGCATGCCGGCTTCGAGCTGCTCGAGGTCGTCGCGGAACATGCGCGACAGGCCGAGCGAGGCGGCGAGAAAACCGGCCGCCTGCGGCACGAGGTCGAGCCGCGCCGTGTCAGCCCCGCGCACGATCAGTGCCAGGCGATCGAGCGCCTCGATGCGCAGGCCGAATTCCTCGATCATCGTGTCGAAGGTGCAGCGCTCGCCGCGATGGCTCCAGAACACGCCTTCGATGTCGAAGGCAACCGCGGCGAAGCGATCGGCCACCAGGGGCACCTCGGCCGGATCGACGAACAGGAACACCGCATCGGGATCGACGAAACGGCGGATCAGCCAGGGACAGGCAACGCGATCGACCTTCGGCCGGGAACGGGTGACCCATACGGTGCGTCCCTGCTCGTCGCGCGGCGGGATCGCGCTGGCGGAGACCAACGGTGCCTTGGCGGCAGCCCAGGCCTCGAAACCGCCTTCGAGCGATTCCGCCGGAATGCCTTCGTGGCGTAGCCATGCGGCAACGCCCTGCGAGAGCTTCTGCCCCCTATGGCAGATGACGACGACCTTTGATGCAGAAAACTCGGCCGCCCAGGTCGAGACGGTTTTGAAATCGCGCCGGTAAGAAGCCGGCAGCAGGCGCGGATCGGCCTGGTAGTCTTCATCGGTGCGGACGTCGATGAGAATTGGAGCATCCGGCAGCCCGACGAGACGGGAAAGCTGCTGAACGGTGATTGCGGTCGTTGATGGCATGGCGTCCACCTCCTGAACGAAGAGAGTTTGGACGCGATCGTTGGGCTGACGCCTCACGGGGTCGTCGCGGGAACCCCTTGCCCGAATGCTGGATCGCCCGCCGCCGATTGTCAAGAAAAGCGTTGCCTTCGGCGCCTTCCCTTTCAGCCGATCTGGACAGGCGGCAAGCCAGCCTCGTCGGTTTTCAACCAGCGATCTTGAGCAGCGATTCGATCAAGAGCTGGCGCTCATCCTTCGACAGCACATCGAAATCGAACAGATTCATGCTGCGCATTCCCTCGATGGCGAGGAAACAGACGAGCAGCGATCCGACATCCTTCGTCTCGCCCTTCAGCCGCTCGAACAGCTGCCGCTTGAACGACTTTATCGGCGTCAGGAAATCGGGGTCCTCCGCAATTGCGGAAAACATCCACGAAGCCGACGGCTTCGGCTCCTCGCAATCGTCGGCCGAGAGCTTGATATAGGCCGATAGCGCGCTTTCTTGCCCAGCCCCGGCGACGCGCGCTTCCAGGGCCTCTTCGAAGGCGCTGAGGTAGTTTTCCACCAAGCCCTGCATCAGCTTGGCTTTGGTCGGAAAATTATAAAGCAGGCCGCCCTTGGAGACGCCAGCCCGGCTGGCGACGGCATCGAGCGACAGGCTTCCCGGACCCGCCTCGCGCGCCACATCGGCGGCGGCGGCCAGTATCCTGTCGCGCGAATTTGCCCTGCGTGCTTTCATCAACTCTTCCATACATGAGCATGCGCCGAATTGACAAGACCGTCCAGACGGTACAGTAAAGCGCCAATTATTTGAGATGGGGACCTGTCGTCGACAAGTGTCCCGCTGCCGACTGTCATGCCGGGGTTCCGGCTCGAGGGGACTTACCCGTGAAGCGCTTCACCATCATCACCGCAATACTGCTGCTGCTCGTTTTGGTGTGTGGCGGCATCGTTGGCTTCAACATCATGCGCGACAAGGGCATCAAGCAGTTCTTCGCCGCCATGAAGCCGCCGGCCGCGACTGTCTCGACCGTTGTCGTGAAGCCTTCCGACTGGACGCCGGGCGTCGAGGCGATCGGCACCGTGAGTGCCGTGCGCGGCGTCGATCTCACGGTCGAAACCAGCGGCATCGTCAAGGAGATCCGCTTTCATGCCAACCAGAAGGTCGCCGCCGACGCTGTGCTGTTGCAGCTCGACGACGCCGTCGAGCGCGCCGACCTGGTTGCGCAAAAGGCCCAGGCCGCCTCCGACCAGGCGGCCTTGACCCGCGCGCTCGAATTGCAGCGACGCGGCGTCGGCACCGATGCAACCCTCGACGCCGCGCGCGCGGCGGCGACCGCCTCCGCGGCGCAGGTCAACAAGCTGCAGGCGGTGCTCGACCAGAAGCAACTGGCCGCGCCCTTCACCGGCACCGTGGGCATCCCGAAAATCGATATCGGCCAGTATCTGGCGCCCGGTAATTCGGTGGTGACGCTGCAGGACCTGGATACGATGCGCGTCGACTTCTCGGTTCCCGAACAGCAGCTGCCGCTGCTGAAGATCGGGCAGACCGTCCGCTTGGGCACCGGTGGTGGCGAAATGCCGTTCGCCGGCGCCATCCGCGGCATCAATCCCAAGATCGATCCGACCAGCCGGCTCGTGGCGATCCGGGCCGAAGTCGCCAATCCGGAGGGCAAGCTGACGCCCGGTCAGTTCGTTCAGGTTCGCGTCGAATTGCCGGAGGAGAACAATGTCCTGTCGCTGCCGCAGACGGCTCTGACGTCCAGCCTTTATGGTGACTATGTCTTCGTGGTCGTACCTGCCAAGCCCGCGGACGCAGGCGCCGCCCCGGCAGCGAAGCCCGACGAGCGGAAGGCAGCCGCCGACAAGCCGGCGGCGAGCGCCGACAAGGCGCAGTCCGATGCCGCGAAGCCTGCAGCCGGGGCGACCACCCCCCCTGCCGACCCGGCAAAGTCCGCTGCCAAGCCGGCCGTCGATGCGAGCAAGCCGGCGGCCGACGCACAGAAGCCCGCGCTCGTCCTGTCGCAGGTGTTCGTAAAGCCCGGCCGCCGCAACGAAGGCATGGTCGAGATCGTCGATGGCCTGAAGGCCGGAGACGAAGTGGTGACCGCCGGCCAGAACCGCCTGTTCAACGGCATGCCGGTCGCCGTCGACAACACCATCGATCCGAGCAAATCGGCAAACAAGCAGGCGCAGCAATGAGCTTCTCCGACATCTTCATTCGCCGGCCCGTCCTCTCGACGGTGCTCGCCTGCATGATCCTGCTCCTGGGCTTCCAGGGCATCTTCAACCTGTCGATCCGGCAGTATCCCAAGGTCGACGAGACGGCGATCACCATCACCACGGCCTATCCCGGCGCCAGTGCCGACCTCATCCAGGGTTTCATCTCGGCCCCGATCGCGCGCGCCGTCGCCTCGACCGAGAACATCGACTACGTCACCTCCTCCAGCCGTCCGTCCGCGAGCACCGTGACTGTGCAGATGAAGCTCGGCTCCAACCCGGACGTTGCGCTGACCGAGGTTCTGTCCAAGGTCCAGGGCGTGCGCGGCACCTTGCCGGACGCCGCCAAGGATCCGGTCATCGTCAAGGGTACCGGTCAGCAGTTCGCGATGATGTACATCTCGATGCAGAATCCGAACATGACCAAGGAGCAGCTCACCGAATATATCGAGCGCGTCGTGCGGCCGCGCATCTCGACGGTCGAAGGTGTGGCCGACGTCCAGATCTTCGGCGCCGAAGAATATTCGATGCGTGTCTGGGTCGACCCGGTCAAGCTCGCCGCCCGCGGAGTCACCGCGGCCGAGGTGCTGGCCGCGATCAACAATTCCAACTTCCTTTCGGCGCCCGGCAATACGCAGAACGAGTATGTCGTTTCCTCGATCACCGTCCACTCGACGCTGCAGACGCCGGAAGCCTTCGCCGCGCTTCCGCTGCGTTCGACGGATGGCCAGGTGGTGCGGCTGCGCGACGTCGCCCGTGTCGAGCTCGGCGCGGCCAGCACCGACACCAGGGTGAGCTTCAACGGCAAGCCTGGTACCTTCCTTGCCATCTTCCCGACGCCGGCGGCCAACCCGCTGACGACCGCGGCCGCGGTCACCAAGCTCGTGCCGCAGATTCAGGAGACGCTGCCGAAAGGCATGACGATCGAAGTCGTCTACGACGCGACCGGCCAGATCAGCGCCTCGATCGAGGAGGTGTTCAAGACCATCGGCGAGGCGGTCGCCATCGTCGTGGTGGTCATCCTGCTGTTCCTGGGTTCGTTCCGCTCGGTGCTGATGCCGATCGTGACCATCCCGCTGTCGCTGATCGGTGTCTGCTTCATTCTGTTTTCGATCGGCTATTCGATCAACCTGTTGTCGCTGCTTGCCATGGTGCTGGCGATCGGCCTCGTCGTCGACGATGCCATCGTGGTGGTGGAGAACATCCATCGTCACATGGAAGAAGACCACATGTCGCCGATGCAGGCGGCCTTCAACGGCATGCGCGAGATCTTCTCCGCCATCGTCGCCATGACGATTACGCTTGCCGCCGTGTTCGCGCCGCTGGCCTTCACCGGCGGTCTGACCGGCGCCCTGTTCCGCGAATTCGCCATGACGCTCGCCGGCTCGGTGGTGCTTTCGGGCATCATCGCCGTCACCATCACCCCGATGATGTCGGCGCGCATCCTGAAGGCGGGCTCGCACAGCCGCTTCCAGCGCATCGTCGACGGAACCTTCGGACGCGTCGAACGCGTCTACGAGCGAGCTGTCACTGCCTCGCTCCGCAACCGGCCGGTGACGCTGATCATCGTCGTCGCGCTCGTCGCCCTCACCGGCTTCATGTTCACCAAGACATCCGGCGAGCTGGCGCCGGAAGAGGATCAGGGCTTCCTGCTCTCGATCGTGACTGCCCCGCGCTACGCGACCTCGGATTACACCGAGACCTACGTCAACCAGATGCTCGGCCTCGTGAAGGACATTCCCGAAACCAGGGCGCAGTTCTCGGCCGTCGCCTTCGGCGGCGCGACCAACAGCGCCTTCGTCGGCTTCGCCTTCAAGGACTGGGCCGACCGCAAGCGCAACTCGAAAGAACTCCAGGCCGACATCACCGCGCGCCTTGCCAAGGTGGCAGGTGTCCAGGCCTTCGTCTTCGCGCCGCCGACGCTCCCCGGCTCGGGCGGCGGGCTGCCGATTTCTATGGTGGTGCGCTCGACGGGCGACGCCTCTGAAGTCTACGAGGTGGCCGAGCAGATCAAGAACAAGGCACAGGCATCCGGCCGCTTCATCGTGGTGCAGAACTCGATGTCCTACGACGCGCCGCAGACGACGGTCACCATCGACCGCGACCGCGCCGCGGCTCTGAACCTGCCGATCGCCGAGATCGGCCGCACGTTGACGCTGCTGGTCGGCGGCGCCGAGGTGGCCCAGTTTGATCGCGACTCCAACAGCTACGACATCATCCCGCAGGTACCGCAGGAGTTCCGCGACAATCCTGAGAAGCTCGGCGAATATTTCGTGCGTAGCGTGGACGACCAGATGGTGCCGCTCTCGGCGGTGGTGAAGATCTCCACCAATGCCGCGCCGGCGGCGATCGAGCAGTTCAACCAGCTGAACTCCGCCACCATCTCCGCCTTGCCGCTCCCCGGCGTGACCACCGGCGACGGGCTGAAGGCGCTCGAGGACATTGCCAGGGAGAACCTGCCCGACGGCTTCTTCATCGACTATTCCGGCCAGTCCCGGCAGGAGAAGGAGCAGGGCAACACCATCCTGATCGCGTTCGTTGCGGCCGTGTTCGTCATCTATCTGGTGCTGGCCGCCCAGTTCGAGAGCTTCCGCGATCCGTTGATCATCATGATGGCCGTGCCGCTGTCGATCTTCGGCGCCATCGTGCCGCTCAACATCGGGCTGGGTACGCTCAACATCTATACCCAGGTCGGCCTGATCACGCTGATCGGCCTGATCACCAAGCACGGCATCCTGCTGGTGGAGTTCGCCAACCAGCAGCGCGAGATCCACGGCATGCGCCGGCGCGATGCCATCATCGCCTCGGCCAAGGTGCGCTTGCGGCCAATCCTGATGACCACGGCGGCCATGGCCCTGGGCGTCGTGCCGCTGATCATCTCCAGCGGCGCTGGTGCCGCGGCCCGCTATTCGATGGGCCTCGTCATCTTCACCGGCATCCTGGTCGGCACCATGTTCACGCTCTTCGTCGTGCCCATGTTCTACACATTCATCGCCAGCAAGGATCTGCCGCACCTTGCCGAGAAGCCGGACCCGAAGTTGATGCCGGCGCTGCCGAGCTGATGCGCGTTGCCCAGAAGTGCGTAGCGGTTCTGGGACAACGACATGCATCAAAGCAAAGATCCGAGCGCGTCGCCCGAACGCGCGCTCCAAGAAACGAAAAGAGGCCGGAAAAAAACTCCGGCCTCTTTTTTGGCTGTGCTCGATACCGCAGGATGTTTCCAGCGGGAGTCTTGAACAGGACACGGCGGTTCCGCCGGCCCGTTCACAGCCTGCTACTTGACGATGACGATGCTGGTGTTGGCGGGGCCGAAGGCCTCGACCAGCTGGTAGAAGTCGGCGGCGGCATCCGGATGCAGACGCACGCAGCCATGCGAGGCCGGCCGGCCGAGATGCTTGACGGCATAGGTCGCATGCACTGCGTAGCCGCCGCTGAAGAACACCGAGTGCGGCATCGGTGCGTTGTCGTACTTCTTCGAATACCACATCTCGTGCAGGCGGGTCGGCTTGAACGATCCCGTCGGCGTGACATGCGCCCTGTCGCCCGTCGACACCTTCCAGGTGAAGGTCGGCCGGCCGTCGACCATGACTTGCATGACCTGCTGCGACAGCGAAACCCGCGCAACGATCTGATTGGCGTGGGCGTTGCTGCCGGCGCCGAGGAAAAGGGCCGCACCGGTGAGGGCGGCGGCGGTCACATTGATGAGCTTGGCTGAAATGGCGGTATGCATGACGATCCCTCTCTCTTTTTCTCGCCGGTCCGACCGGCTGTAATTCGATGGATCGCTTTATCGTGGCCGCTTGTTTCAAGCCTATTTCGTTTGATGATCGGTTTTGTTTCGAATCTGTTTCCCATGATTAACAGCGACGAGCTGGCGAGCAGCGGCCGAGAACGCAGCTTGAGTGCTTGAAAACACGGCCAGACGGCCAAACGAAAGCGCGCATGGCGCTGAAATAAAAGCAGTTTCGCCGGCCCCGAAACCAATTTGCAACAAACCGCGGCCCTGGCGGCATGATCCGGATACAGGCCGGCGGGACAGTTTGACGCAACGGGAACAGACGACGGCAAACGAAAATGGGCAGGAAAACGAACCTACGCTCCTGGCTCCTCGGGCTCAGTGTCGCGGCGGTCATTATCGGCGGCGCCGGCTCGGTGGCCGGCAACCCGGTCACGACGCTTGGGGCCATGAATTCTGGCGAGGTTTCGACGCTGCACACCGCTCTGTTCATCGCCACGGTCTGGATTGTTTCCAGCCTGCGCATCCACCGGCTGAAGGCCCTCTGGCGGGTCGGCCTTCGGCTGATGAGGATGCGCGGCCCCTCCGGCTACTTGCTGCCGAGAGGACCGAAGGCCCGCGCCGCAGCGGGGGGCTCCGTCAGCGGCGCGGGCGCTTCGGGAGTTTCCTGAAGCACAACGGAAATCGAAGTCTGGGGATACTGATATGAAGACGAAATTCGCCGCTTCCGTGCTTTCCGCCCTGCTCTACGCCCAGGGGCTGCTTGGTTTTGCCGCGCTCGCCACCGTGCTCCTGAAGGATCGCGCCCATGCCGAGCTTTCCGCCAGCGCGGAGATGCCATCGGGACCCTCGGTGCTCGTGGTGCGTTGAGCCGCGGTATCGGACCCACCATCGAAATTCGGTTTGCAGCACCCGATGACGCGCCAACACCCACATCGGGCCCAAATGTGACAACCGGCTTTTGGGAACTCCGATCTTGAAGCAGACAAACCTGGGAAAAACCGATTGCGTCTCAGTCGGTGCGTTGCGTCGGCGGGTCGAACCGATAGCCGGCACCGCGGATGGTGGTGATGGTGTCGGTGTCGAGCTTGCGGCGCAGCCGCACGATGCGGGAATCGATCGAGCGGTCGAAGGCATCGGCATTCTCGGCGGGCGCCGCGGCGATGATGTCGTCACGCGTCAGCACCTTGCGCGGACTGGCCAGGAAAAGCCGCAGCAGCGCCACCTGCCCCGGCGAGAGCTGATCCTCGGCACCCGAGCGATGCATGACCATGGCCGACCTGAGGTCGACCGTGGCGTTCTCCAGCACGATCAGCTCTCCGGCATTCCTGCCGCGCCGCATCAGCAGGCCGCCGATACGCGCCGCCAGCTCACGCACGTTGAGCGGGCTCTCGACGACGTCGGCGGCACCGAGCTCGAGCGCCAGCACCTTGTCGACCAGGTCGGCTGGCCGGCAGATCAGGATGAAGTCCGGGCCGCCCTCGCCGCCATAACGTTTGAGCAGCTCGCGGCCTTCCGCCTGGGTCACGCTGTCGCCGACCACCGCGACGTCGATACCGCCGGCCGAAAGCAGCGACTCCGCCTCCCAAGGCTGACGCGCCTGGCGCACGTCATGGCCGCGCCGTTCCAGATGGTCGGCGAGATCGCCCGCCACCACATCGGCAACGGACACAAGCGCGACAACGGATCGTGCGGCCATTTTTTCCACCCCGCCACAGACATCTAGAGATGAGTGCTGGACATCATGTTTATACCCAATCTACTTTCCACTGAAAGCGGGAGTGAGATCATAGTGAAGGCACGCATCATCGTCGTCGAGGACGAGCCGGACCTGCGGGAGGCGGTCGCCGAGTATCTTGGCGCCAGCGGCTACCACGTGGCAACCGCCGAGAACGCGGCGGCGGCGCGCGCCCTGCTCGACATGCAATCCTTCCATCTTGCCATTCTCGACATCGCCATGCCCGGCGAGGATGGCCTTTCGCTCGGCCGCTGGCTGCGGTCGAAAACGCAGATCGGCATCATCTACGCCACCGCGGCCGGCACCGCGCTCGACCGCATCGTCGGGCTGGAGCTCGGCGCCGACGACTACATCGTCAAGCCCTATGAGCTGCGCGAGGTGCTGGCACGGGTACGCAGCGTCCTGCGTCGCGTTCCGCAGCTGGCCGAGCCGCAGCCGACGAAGGCCGACAACGGCGCTGCCCGCCGCTTCATGAACTTCGGCAGCTTCCAGGCCGATTTCGATGGCCGCCTCGTCACTGGCGCCAACGGCGCGGTGATCGACATGGCCAAGAGCGAATTCGACGTGCTCGAAGTCTTCCTGACCCGCGCCAACCGCCTGCTGACGCGGGCGGCGATTTCCGAAGCGATCGGCTTTGTCGAGGATCCCGAATCATCCCGCGCGGTCGACATCCGCATCATGCGGCTGAGGAAGAAGATCGAGGCCGACCCGGCCAATCCGAAATTTCTGCGCACGGTTCGCGGCGAAGGCTATATTTTCTCGCTGCCGACAGGCGACAGCAACTGAACGACCAGACATCCGAGCCCCCGAATGACGGCCGAACATGACTGCTGAGGCAGCCCGCACAGACATGCCAGGCTCGCGCCAGGGCGCCGCGATGGCGGCCGTCCACGTCGTTCGCCGGCTGCGCGAGGCCGGCGATTGGCAGCGCGAGATGGACGGCATACTGGAGACGCTGTGCCGCGCCATGGATTGCCAGCGCGGCATTCTGTTTCGCCTGCGCGAACTGCCCGGCCAGGGCTTTGCGCAGTCGGTTTCAGCCTACTGGATCGACCCCGCATTCGGCGGCGAGCTGGCATTGCCGACCGTGATCATGCAGTCGATCATCAATTCCGATCCACTGCTCGAACGGCTGCAGGAGGACGAGCGCCAAGGCAAGGTCTTCGCCGGCCACACCCGCAATCTCGACGGTTTCCTGCGGACCGACTTCGAAAAGCAGAACATCAAGTCGTTCCTGTCCGTGTCGGTCTTCGCGCATGGGCATCTCTGGGGCACGCTGGCCGTCAACGACTGCGTTGCCGAGCGCGAATGGACCGAAGAGGAAGAGGCGACGCTGCACATCATCGCGCTCGCCATCGGCGATGCGATCGAGCACTCGCCATCGGAAGCGCATGCCAGCGAGGTCATTCGCCGCACTATGCTGCAGGCCTCCCTCGACGCCATCATCGTCATCGACGAGGCGGGCTCTATCATCGAGTTCAACCCGGCAGCCGAGAAGATGTTCGGCTTCCCGCGCAGCGATATCCTCGGCAAGGACCTGCTCGACACCATCGTTCCGATATACTACCGCAAAGGCTACGTATCGGGCGCCGAATATATGTCCGGCCGCGGCGCGCCGATGGTCGGCCAGCGCTTGGAGACCGTGACCCAGAACGCCGCCGGCGAGGTCTTTCCGATCGAACTGACGGCGACCGAGATGCGCGTTGCCGACCGCCGGCTGATCTTCGGTTCGATCCGCGACCTGCGCGACAAGCTGAGGGCCGAGGAGGAAATCAACCGCCAGCGCGAAAAGCTGCACCAGAACGAGAAGATGGCGGCCATGGGCTCGCTGCTTGCCGGTGTCTCGCACGAGCTCAACAACCCGCTGGCCGTGGTGGTGGCGCAGTCGACGCTGCTGCACGAATTCGCTGGCGATCCGCAGACCAAGGTGCGTGCCGAGAAGGTGCGTGCCGCGGCCGAGCGCTGCGGCCGCATCGTCAAGA
Source organism: Mesorhizobium sp. M3A.F.Ca.ET.175.01.1.1 (assembly GCF_004791945.1). Classification (NCBI taxonomy): domain Bacteria; kingdom Pseudomonadati; phylum Pseudomonadota; class Alphaproteobacteria; order Hyphomicrobiales; family Phyllobacteriaceae; genus Mesorhizobium; species Mesorhizobium sp. M3A.F.Ca.ET.175.01.1.1. The sequence goes on from NZ_SRTP01000002.1 coordinate 361,048, forward strand.
GCTTCCTGTCGATGGTGCGCCTGCATCCGACCGAGCAGACGGAAACGGATCTCAACCAGGTGATGCGCGCCGCGCTCGAAGTCACCGCCTATGGTGCGCGCTCAAGCGGCATCATCATCGATACCGACTTTGCCAGCGGTCCGCTGCTGGCGATGGCCGATGCCGACCACGTGACGCAGGTCGCCGCCAACTTCCTGGTCAACAGCCAGCACGCGCTCGCCGGGGCGGCAGGGGAACGGCATATCAAGGTGCGGACTTTCCGCAGCGACCGCGGCAACCCGGGCTTCTCCGTCGAAGACAACGGGCCGGGCATACCGGAGGCGATTCGCTCGCGCATTTTCGAATCCTACTTCACCACCAAGCCGGTCGGCGTCGGCACCGGCATCGGCCTGTCGATCTCCAAATCGATCGTCGAAAGGCACAAGGGCAACATCTGGTTCGAGGAGGTGGTGCCGCACGGCGCGCGTTTCGTGGTCGAATTGCCGGCGCTGGTCGGCGATGTCGCCAAGGCCGGCGAAGGTCCGGCGCGCTCGAGCGGGTTGCGCCATGCGCTGATCATCGACGACGAGCCCGACGTCGCCGGCTCGCTTTCCGACATACTCGAACTGATGGGCGTCAAGTCGCGGGTCGTGGCGAACTGGAGTTCGGCCGCGCAAGCGCTCGACGGGCACATGCCGCCTGACATCGTCTTTTCCGACCTGCGCATGCCGGGCACCAGCGGAATTTCGATCTATCGCGAACTGCTTGTCGAACGCCCGATGCTGGCGCGGCGGTTCGTGCTGGTCACCGGCGACCTGATCGGCGCCAAGGCAGAGATCGAAGCACTGCCGCCGCAGCAGCGACCTCAGATCCTGGAGAAGCCGTTCTCGACGCTCGACGTACGCGGCGTCCTGTCGATAGTGGCGGAGGACGCGGTGGCCGACGGCGCAGCGCATCTCTGATCCTGCGCCATCGGGATGGCGGCTGTCCCCCGTCGCTGCCGCATCGTTCGCGTTGGCGCCAAAAAAAGAGGCTCCCGACCGACATGCGGTGGGAGCCTGACTGGAGCGCTGGAGGCGCGCTCTGGGGAGGTTGGGCGTGATCCGAAGACGCAAAACCAGTTTCGGATCAGCCCAGCAGAACTCAGAAAATATTCGGCGTATTTGTGAGCGGCGCGGCGTTGGCGATCATGCGCACCGCACGCGCCCGGTGCTGGCCCGACTGTTCGGCGATGGCGCGCAGGCATTCGGCGCTTTCGGCGCCCCAGTTCTGGCCTTTGCACGCAAACTCGATCGCCGGCTGCGGCAGGCGCGCGGTCTTGAGCGTGGTCGAGGCACCCTCGACGACATTGGCCGGCGGATTGATCGAGGCGAAAGCTGGACCGGCGGCCGGCGCGAGCAGCATGCTGCTGAAGGCGGTGGCGCCAAGCAGCATGAACATCGCCATCGGATGGTCGCTGGCGCGCTGGCGCAGGGAAAGCTTCGGCCGGCGGTCATTGAGCTCCGGGCCATGGGCGCGACGCTTCATGTCGGCGGTCTGGACTTTCGCAAACATCGGATGTTCCCTTCGTTATCTTTCTTTTGCTTATGAAACGAATGTAGTCGCGTCAGGTAACGAGCGAATGCTAACTGCAATTGCCTGTGTAACAGGAATGAAACAGCATCTTCGTCGTGACGTCCGATCCCTGATCGGACCGGCCGGCACTCGCCGCTTCCGGTTTGGCGACGCTCATGCACGAGCCTGGCCTCGCGCACTGTAAGCGAACTCACACAGCAGCTTGATTTCGGGCCTGCGACCACGATCCTGGAGATGCCGCGCCGGAAGGCGGTTTCGGTGGTCGCTCCGATAGTTCGGGCGCAGCCGGCATTCGGATCGATTTGTCGATCCGCCTCGGTTACGAGGTTCTCGTCACCCTCGCCGATTGAAGCTCGCCCGCGATCTTCTGGGCGGCGATACGCCCCGCGACAATGGCGCCTTCGACATAGCCCGGATAGGACGGCGATAGTTCCGAAGCGGCGAAATACACTGGCGGTGCGCCGGCGAGCATCGTGCGCTCTGCATCCGTCGCCGTCACGTCGACGATGAGATCGCCGTAGCCGCCGCCGCTCCAGCGGTCACCTGTCCAATCGCGCTGATTGAAATCGAGCATGTCGGCTGCATCCGGGCCGAGCGCGTCGGTGAGCCTGACCGTCACTTGCGCGCGCAGCGCCGCTTTGCCAAGCGCGCGCCAGCGCAGCGCCAGCGGCCCGCCAACGAAGACGGTGAGCGCGGCGTGCTCGGCATCTCTGCTCGCATCGCAGACAAACAGGCCCGGCAGGTCGCGCCACATCGCCATGCCGCTCAAATGCCGCTCGCGCCAGAACGGCCTGGCATAGCGCACCCGGATCTTGATCACTGCGCCGCTTTCCCACACGCTCAAAGCCGCAGCCAGCTTGGCGGGCAAGGCCGGCGCGAAATCGAGCTTCGCGGCCGTCGCCGGCGGCAGGGCGACAAGGACCTGGCGCGCTTCGAGGACGCCGCTTGTCGTATGAAGGCGGACATTGTCACCGCCATGCTCGACGCGCGTGACTGACCGGTTGAGCCGCAGCCGGTCGGCGAGATCATCTGCCAGATCGTCGGCGAGCGACTGCATGGTTTCTCGCAGGGAATATTGCAGCTCCGGCACATCGTTGGTGATGCGGCGATCATTGTCGATCAGATGCCAGAGCGGCAGCTTGTCGATCGCAAGACACCACAACCCTTCGATCATCGAACGGAAGGCTGATTTGGCATCGGCGGTGCCCTTCTGGCGCTCCAGCCAGCCGGCGACCGTCAGGCCGGCGATCGCCGCGTCGTCCGGCTCGATCCCGTTCATCCGCTCGCGCATCGCCACGGCTTCGCGATAGGTTCGCTCCGCCTGTCGGATCGACATCGACGGATGAGTGACGAAATCGCCTTCGACATAAGTCTCGACGAAGGTCTTGCCGCGCGCTTTCGCCAAAGCCATCAGTTCCGGCATGTCCTGGCAAAGGAACTGACCGCCCGTGTCGATCCGTTCGCCCAGCCCGTCCTGCACGGCTTCCACACGACCGCCGACACGATCGCGGGCTTCCAGGACTATCAAGTCGATGCCGGCGCGCTTGAGTTCCAGCGCGCCGGACAGGCCGGTGAACCCGGCCCCGACGATGGCAACATCGGTTCGTTCGATTTTGCTGCTCACTCGCCCGCCTCGATCTGCCGGCTATTCGATCGCTTCCAAGCGCGCCGATTACCTTAGCCGATCGTTCGCTCGAGCACGCTGAGCCAATTGCGGTAGGCGATCTTTTCGATCAGCGCCCGGCCGAAGCCGCGCCCGGCCAGCGCATCGATGAGCTTCGGCAGGCCGGCGACGTCGCCGATGGCGGCCGGGATCATCGCTCCGTCGAAATCCGAGCCCAAGCCGACACCGTCCTCACCCAGCGCCTGCAGCAGCGATTCGATATGGCGGACCATGATGTCGAGCCCGGTGTCGGCATTCATGCGGCCGTCCTCGCGAAGGAAGCCGGTGGCGAAATTGAGCCCCACCATGCCGCCCGACTCGCGAATGGCGCCGAGCTGCCAGTCGGTCAGGTTGCGCGAATGGCCGCAGATCGCATGCACGTTGGAGTGGGTCGCGACCAGCGGCGCCTCGCTGAGCGCCGCGACATCGCGAAAGCCCTTCTCGTTGAGGTGCGAAAGGTCGATCATGATCCTGAGCTGGTTGCAGGCCTTGACCAGCGCCTTGCCGGCGTCGGTGAGGCCGGGCCCCGTGTCAGGTGAGGACGGGAAGCGGAACGGCACGCCATTGCCGAACGCGTTCGGCCGGCTCCAGACGATGCCCAGCGAGCGCAGGCCCGCGGCATGGAGCACGTCGAGCATGGCAAGCTCGGGATCGATCGCCTCGACGCCTTCGATGTGGAACACCGCTGCGATCGAGTCCCTCGCCATCGCCTCGCGGATATCGTCGGCCTTGCGGCACACGGTCAGGGCTCCCGCGCGCTCGAGGCGGAACAGAATCGAGGCCATGCCGATGGTGGAGGTGACCGCCTCGGCATGCGGCAGTTCCGGCGGCAGCGGCTCGTTGTCGCTTGGCGCCGGCGGCACGGCGCTGCGCTTGGTCTTTTCGATCGGCGGCGGAAAGATCGCGAACATGCCGCCTGCGAAGCCGCCCTTCCTGGCGCGCGGCAGATCGATATGACCGCCCGCCGTGCCGTCGGTGAACAGCTTTTCGACGTCCGTATCCTGCGACTGATACAGCCGGAGCAGCGTGTCGTTGTGCCCGTCGAAAACGGGAATGAGATCGGGTTCAGTCATCAGGCCATTCGCTTTTGAGGTAGCAGGTCGGAGGCGCGAAAGCCGCAGGTGATCTGTCTACTTAGGCAAGATGGCCGGACTGCGCAAATGCCAGAGGCGTGTTCGGAATTGTGGCTGGCTGGCGGTTCCCCTCCTCCCCCTTGTGGGAGAAGGGGAATGCCGCCCCTACTGCTTCAGCACGTCGGCCCATTCCGGATGGCGGCGGAACTGGGCGTTCGCGAAGGGGCAGAGCGGGATGATCTTCTTGCCGGCGGCGCGTGCATCCTCGACGGCGCGGGTGACGAGCCGAAGCCCGGCGCCCTGGCCGCGAAAGACATCAGGCACTTCGGTGTGGTCGATGATGAGCTGATGCTCGCCGATCTTGGTGAAGGTCATCTCGGCCTCCGCCCGGCCCGGCCCGCGCAGCACGTAGCGCCCCTTGGAGCCGCGGTCTTCGAGTTCGATCTCCGGCAGTTGCTCAGCCATTGTCCTTGCCTCCTTCGGCCGGCGCCAGCGCAAACAGCCGCCGTGCCGCCTCGATTTCGTTCGGCCGCACCTCGTGCCCGCCGTCGTGCCACTCAATCGCGACGTCGGCGCCGTCAGCGCGCAAATAGGCTTCCAGCCGCGACGTCAGGTTGGGAGGACAGATCGGATCGCGGCGGCCGGCCGTGATCAGCATGCGGCGCCCGGCGAGGCTGCCTTTCACTTCCGGCTCGAACGGGATCAGCGGGTGCATGAGCGCCGCCGCGTCGAACAGGCCTGGCGCGGCGAACACCACCGATGCCAGGATATTGGCCCCGTTGGAGTAGCCCAGGCCCAACACCGCCGTGGGCTTTGTCGCCTCGACATGCGCGCTGACGAAGCCCCCCATCTTGGCCGTCGCCCTTGCGAGATCGTCCATGTCGTAGACGCCCTCGCCGGTGCGGCGGAAGAAGCGGGCAGCCCCATGCTCCGGCACATCGCCGCGCGGCGAGACAATGGTCGCGGAAGCCAGCAGCTCGCGCCCGAGCGACAGCAGTTGGTTCTCGTCGCCTCCTGTTCCGTGGAAGACGAACAACAGCGGGCCGCCCGGCGACCCGGGCAGCGTTTTGTGGATGTAGGCGTCCTTGCTCATGGCTTCAGTCTTCCAGCTTCTGCAGGTGCTGTTCCAGATAGGACCTGAGATGCTGATGCTGCCGCGGCAGCTTCAGCGCCTCGCCGAGATGGGCGGTATCCTCGTCGCGGTCGAAGCCCGGCTCGTTGGTGGACACCTCGAACAGCACCCCGCCGGGCGTGCGGAAATAGATCGCCCAGAAATAGTCGCGATCGATGACCGGGGTCACGCCATAGCCCGTGTCGATCAGCGCCTTGCGCACCTCGAGCTGCCTGGCGCGATCCTCGACCGCGAACGCGACGTGGTGCACCGAGCCGGCGCCGAGATTGGCAAAACCGGCGCCCGGCAGCGATTCGATGTCGACGACGTCGGCGCCGTTGCCGTTCTGGATCGCAAGCCGCCGGACATTGCCCGACTTGTCGACTTCCTCATAGCCCATGAACTTCAGCAGCTCCTCGGTGGCGCCGCCGTCCTTCAGCCTGAGCGCAACCGAGTGGAAGCCGCGGATCGCTTCGTCGCCGGGAACCCCGCCTTTGACCCAGGGCGCGCGGCTGTCGGCCTTGTCCTCGAGCAACGCAAAACTGTCGCCGTCGGGACCGGTGAAGGTGAGGCGCTGCTCGCCGAAGCTTTCGCCGCGGGAGACACCGCCCACGCCTTCGTCGGCAAAGCGCTTTTCCCAATAGCCGAGCGTGCCTTCCGGCACGGAAAAGACGGTGGTGCCGACCTCGCCGACGCCGTGCCGGCCCTTGCCGATGTCGGGAAACGGGAAATAGGTCATCACCGAGCCAGGCGTGCCGAATTCGTCGGCATAGTAGAGGTGGTAGACATCGGGCGCATCGAAGTTGACGGTCTTCTTCACCCGCCGCAGGCCAAGCTTCCTGGTGAAAAAATCATTGTTGCGGCGCGCGTCGCTCGCCATGGAGGTGACGTGGTGCAGGCCCTTGATCTGATTGAGCATGATCGTGTTCCTTGCCTATCCTTGCTGCGGCCCTTGCCGCTGTCCACGCCAATATGAGGATGGCACCGGCGGTGGCAAAGCCGCCAAACACAGAATGCACTGTGTCACAATAGTGAACGAATGCACTTCATATGTTCACCAATTCACCAATGGCTGCAACTTGCAACGGCTGCGAAATTGGGCTCCATGAGCCGCACACCTTCCCGAGGGAATCGATTTGGCCAACCGAACCAGCCGCCCGAATGTCCTCCTCATCACCTGCGATCAGTGGCGCGGCGACTGCCTGTCGGTTGCCGGCCATCCGGTGGTGAAGACGCCGAACGCCGACGCGCTCGCCGCCGAGGGCGTGCTGTTTCGACGCCATTATGGCGGGGCTGCGCCCTGCTCGCCGGCGCGCGCCTGCCTCTACACCGGTCTCTACCAGATGAACAACCGCGTCTGCCGCAACGGCACGCCGCTGGATGCGCGGCACGACAACATTGCGCTTGCGGCCCGCCGGCTTGGCTACGACCCGACCCTCTTCGGCTACACCGACGTCTCGCCGGACCCGCGCGCGCTGGCGCCTGACGATCCCCGGCTGACGACCTACGAAGGCGTGCTGCCTGGCTTCACCGTCCGGCAGTTCCTGCCCGAACACCAGAAGCCGTGGCTTTCCTGGTTGCGGGCACAGGGCATCGACAGCAGTGCCGGCTATCCAGGCATTCATCGGCCGCTCGGTCATCCAGAACCCGATGTGACCAGCGCCCCGCCCGTCTATTCGAAAGATCAGACGCCGACCGCCTTCCTGGCCGGCGAATTCGTCCGCTGGCTGGGCGAGCAGGAGCAGGGCGCGCCGTGGTTCGCGCACATCTCCTTCATCAGTCCGCATCCGCCCTTCATCGTGCCGGAATCCTACAACACCCTGTATGACCCGGCCGAAGGTCCGGCTTTTTGGCGGGCCGCAGACCGGCAGGCCGAGGCGCAGAGCCATCCCTACCTCGCCTACGACCTTGGCCGGCAGAAAAGAACGAATTTCGTTCCCGGCGTCGGTGGCAATGTCCGGGATTGGGGCGACGAGAATTTCCGCCGCATACGCGCCATCTATTACGGCATGATTTCCGAACTCGACGCGCAGCTTGGCCGCATCTGGAACGCGGTCCGGGCGGCGGGCGCCTGGGACGACACCGTGATCGTTCTCACCTCCGACCACGCCGAGATGATGGGCGACCATTACATGCTGGGCAAGGGCGGTTTCTTCGACGGCAGCTACCATATTCCGCTGATCGTCCGCGATCCTCGCCGGAGTGCGGCGGCTGGCACCTCCGTCGATCGCTTCACCGAGGCCGTCGACGTCTTTCCGACCCTGCTCGAGCTGACCGGCGCCGCACCCGAGCCGCACCTCGACGGCCGGTCCCTGGCGCCCTGGCTGGACGGCAGCGAACCTGCCGACTGGCGCGACGCCGCGCATTGGGAGTTCGATTTCCGCTCGGTCGCCGCCGGCGCAGCGGAGCGTCATTTCGGCATCGGACCACGCCACTGCAATCTCAGCGTGATCCGCACCGCGGAGTTCAAATATGTCCATTTCGGTGGCGGCCTGCCGCCGCTTCTCTTCGACCTGACAAAGGATCCGGGCGAGTTGGCCGACGTCGCCCGCGACCCGGCCTATTTGTCTGTGAGGCTTGAACTCGCCGAACGGCTGCTGGCATGGCGTGCCGAACACCTCGACCAGTCACTGGCGCTTGCCGAATTGACGGAGGCCGGCGTTGTCGGCCACGTGGCCAAAGCAATAGGGCAGTAGGTTCAGAATTTTCTTTGCCTACTGCCCTACTGCCTACTGCCTTAATTCACCTACTTCAGGATCATGCGCTGTTCGTCGCGCTTCTGGGCATAGGTGCCTTTGTCGTAGGCTGTCTGTGCCTGCAACTGATCCTTGGTGAAGTTGGTGTAGAGGTACTTGTTGCCGTCCTTGTCGGTCATGACCTTGAGCTTGTCCAAACCGAGTGCGACCTCCTTGGCGCCGATGCCGAGGAACCCGCCGACGTCGACGATCACCGCGTCCGGCTTGTTCTCGGGTGTCAGCACCACGTCGCCGATCGTACCGATCTTGGCGTCATTGGCGCCGTAGACGGTCGCTCCCTTCAGGTCCTCGCCCCTGATATTGCCCATCGGCATCTCCGTCAGGGTCGACTTGTCGATCGAGGCCGTCTGGGTCTCGTCGGTGGCGGACGTACCCGTTGTCGCGGCCGGAGCCGCAGGCTTGTTCTCGGCCGTCGTCTGGGCAGGCTTGGCCTGCTTATCGGTCGTGGTTTCGGCCGATGTCACGGCAGGGGTGGTCGTTGCCGGAGCATTGTTCGAAGCCGCGGTGGCCGGCGCCGGGGCCGGATCATAGGCCTTGCGGTTGAAATCCGCCTGTGCCTGCAGCTCTTCCTTGGTGGTCTCGGCCACCAGCCAGCGATCGCCGTTCTTCTCGGCCCACTTTGCCTTGGCAAAGTCGTAGGTGACGTTCTTTTCGCCCATGCCGAGGAAGCCGCCGACACCGATGACGAGCGATTCGGCCTTGCCGTCCTTGGCCAGCACGATGTCGTTCACGTCGCCGATCTTTTGGGCATCGTCCGCGGTGCCGTTGTAGACCGACTCACCCATGATGTTGGTGGCGAGATTGCCTTCGGCTTTCTTCACCGGTTCAGCCGGTTTGGCGGTTTCGGTGGTTGCGGGCTGTGTCGCATCGGTCGACTGCGCCGGCGGGGCCGGATCATAGGCCTTGCGGTCGAATGCCGGCTGAGCATTCAACTCATCCTTGGTTGTCTTGGCCACCAGCCAGCGGTCGCCGTTTTTCTCGGCCCATTCCAGCTTGCCGTAGTCGAAGGCCACGTCCTTCGTGCCGACGCCGAGAAACCCGCCGACTCCGATGATTGCCGACTTGGCCTTGCCGCTTTCATCGAAGATGACATCGTCGACCTTGCCGATGTTCTGGGCGTCGTCACCCGTGCCGTTATAGACGGATTCGCCGATGATGTTGCTCATCAGTGCGCCCTCCGCGCGCACAACGGGCGCGGGGTTCTCCGCGGCAGGGGGCTGAGCCGGCGCGGTGGTTGCCGTCTGGGCAAAGGCGCCCGTCGCAAGCAGCGTCGCAAGCGCTGTCGTCGCAAAAAGAGTGCGGATCATGATGGTCTCTCCTCGTGCCTGATTAGTGCACGCCGCACCCTGACCGGCCTCTGAAAACCAGGTCGGACGCGGCATCGTTTGACAGTTTCACAACGTCGTGAGCGGAGCGTTGTTCCAAAAAGAGCGTCGCTACCTGAGGCTGCGAGTTTCGGCTCGTTCCTGGAACCTTCGAACCGCCTCTCTCGTTTTCAGCCTGCGGCTGAGAGGCCGTTTTCGGCTATGGATCCACACAAACGGAGCGGGGCATGCGGTTTGCTGCAGTGCTGAACCAAAGCGGCGGCACGTTGCGCACGACCGATCTCTCTGCTCTGTCGGATCAGTTGCGCCAGACGCTGGAAGCGGCCGGACATTCGGTTCAGCTGGACATCGTCGCGGGCCGCGACGTCGCTGCCGCGCTGGAAAAGGCCATCGCCAACCCCGACATAGACGTCGTGCTTGCCGGAGGCGGCGACGGCACGATCTCGACGGCGGCATCGCTTCTCATGTACAAGCAAAAGGCCCTGGCCATATTGCCGGCGGGCACGATGAACCTCTTTGCTCGCGGCCTCGGTGTTCCCCAGACCCTGGATGCGGCCCTGAAATCCTTTGCCGACGGCGAGGTGAAGGCCGTCGACATGGCGACCGCCAACGGCCAGCCCTTCGTGCATCAGTTTTCGATCGGCATGCATGCCAGGATGGTCCAACTGCGCGAGAAAATGGATTTCGGCTCCCGCCTTGGAAAGATGCAGGCGTCGGTCCGCGCCGCCTGGGCGACGATCAAGAACCCGCCGGCCCTCAAGGTCACGCTGATCGTCGGCAACGCCGAGATCGTCACCCGAACCACCGGCATCGGCATCAGCAACAATCTGTTCGGCGAGGGTCATCTTCCCTATGCCGACAATCCGGCCGGCGGCGTGCTCGGCATCTATGTCAGCGTCGCGCGGCGGCGCCGCGATCTGGCGAAACTCTTCCTCGACATGCTGCGAGGCCGGTGGCGCGACAGCGAACATGTCGAAATCCACCAAGCCGACAAGGCGGTGCTCAAGATCCATTCGTCGACGAAGAAATTCCGTGCGGTGATGGACGGAGAGTTGGTCAAGCTGGAACGCGAGACGGTGATTGAAATCCATCCCGGCGCGCTCAATGTGCTGGTCCCCAGGAGCAGCATTCAGGCCAAGGCCGCCTAACCAGAAGATACGACTATTGGCTTTGGCCACTCGGAGCGGGCGCCTGTTCCGTACCCGGAGGCTGCGGAACGTGCTGCTGCTCGGCGGCTGGCTGCTTGATCATGACACCATAAATCTCTGCCACCCCCCAGGCGATGAAAACCAGCAGCAGTCCGGCGATGAGAATCCTCAGGGCGTGCCAGCCCCAATGCGCCTGGCGGGCTTTGTTCTCAGGAACGGTCTTCGTCATCATTGGCCTCCATGTGACGTGGCGGCGAAACGCACCTGGCGCGACATGGTCGGGTAACGACCCCTTTCCCCGAAGGTTCCCAATCTCCGGCTCTTCGCCCTATCCGGCTGGGTCCTTTGGCCCTGGCTTCACATTCTCGCGATAGATGGCATAGGCGACGAGCGCTATCGCGGGTGCAAGAACGGCGCCGAGGCCGCCCTTGCTCTTGGCAAGCGCCGGGAGCAGCGCGAGCGCCGCCGTCACCCCGACAGCCGTCATGTCGGTCTTGCGCCGGCGCGCCCGCCGCCGCGCGCGTATCCCTGCCGTCACGCGATGATACAACAGGATAAGCCCGGCTATGACGAGGAAGCCCACGCCGAAGCCGAAGGAAGTCGCCAATGGGCCATAGCGCTCGGCGAACCAGATATAAGCGGCGCCGATCAGGAAACCGAGGCCGCACAGAGCCAAGACACCGGCAAGCCCGTAAAGCATTGCCGTCGTGCGCGCTCGTTGGAGAGCCGCGAGAGCCTCGCCGGAGGCAAGGGCGGTAATGAGCGAAACCAGCGTCCCCATGCGCACTAGCGACGGGACAGCAGCGCGAACAGGAAGCCGACGCCAGCGGCTATCGCCAGTGAGGTCACCGGCTTTTCGCGAACGCTGGCCACGATTTGCGCTTCAAGGTCCTGGGCGCTGCCGCGCACGCTTTCGAACGCCGCTTCGCCTTGGGCGCGCAGTTGTTCGACGCCTTCGGCCGCCGCACGTCGTGCAGCGCCATAGCCATGTTCGCCGGTCTTTGCCAATTGCCTGGTGAGTTCTTCGATGTCGGCCCGCAATTGCCGGATGTCGGCTTCGAGATCGGCATTAGAGGGGGCATCTGATGAGGTTCTGCCTGCGGCGGTCGCCATCGCTTAACTCCTTGCGTTTGCTTCGGTTTCAACGTCGGATCGGCGCCAAGGTTCCCGCCCCCTCGGCTCGTGCTTTGCTCAAATCAGTGGCCGGCGCTGTTCACGCAAGCCTTCCCAGCGGGCGAGCCCTTTGAGCCCTTCATGATCGACCACCTCACAACCGCCATCACGCCACAGAATGAGCTTGCGGTCGATCAGTTTCCGGATCGTCTTGTTGGTGTGAACCAGCGACAGGCCGAGCGTATCGGCGATGTGCTGCTGCGTGATCGGGACCTGCACCGGCGTCTTGCCATTCAAGCCGGCGCCGCGCGCCCGGCTGGAGATGAAGGCGATAAGATAGGCGGCGCGTTCGAGAGCCGTGCGCCGTCCGATGCTGAGCAGGTTCTCGTCAAGCATGCGTTCCTCGCGCGATGCAAGCCAGGTGATGTCATAGGCAAGGCCGGGATGATTGCGGTAGAGCTCGTGCAATTGCTCGCGCTCGAAGACGCACAGCAGCATCGGCGACAGCGCCTCGACGGAATGTTGCATCTCGCCCATCAGGCTGCCTTGCAGCCCGATCAGGTCGCCTGGCATCGAATAGTTGAGGATCTGCCGCCGCCCGTCCGGCAGCAGCTTGTAGCGGAAGGCCCAGCCGGAAAGCACCGTGTAGAGGTGCGCGCTATGGCTGCCTTCGACCAGCACTGTCGCGCCCTTGTCGACTGAAAGCTCCCCTCCTTTGAAGATGCTGACGAATGCCAGTTCCTGCTTTTCGAACTCGCGAAAGGCCGGCAGCGGCCGAAGCGGACACTTCTCACAGGGATATTGGCGGCTGGAAGGGAAGCGGGCGGTTTGGCTGGACATTTCGACCCCTCTTCGAAATTCCCGCCCCGCGGGAGATCGCTCCCTGTGGGGCGCATAGAAACGCTCCAGCCAAGCCGAGGTTCCGTATTCCTTGATGTCTCGCCTCAGCCATGTCTTTTTTAAATGACATGAGACCAAATACCGAGCATCACTGCTGACCTTGCATTTAGGAGTCCGCCGCCACGTGCCCTCATTGCTAGCCGGACTACGCATTCTGGTCCTGGAAGATGAATTCCTGATCGCCATGGATGTCGAACAGCTGTGCCGCGACCACGGCGCCGCCGAGGTCGCGATCGCGCGCGGTTTGACCGAAATCGACGAGCAGGAGCTGCCCGCACGGTTCGACGCGGCTGTCGTCGACCTGATGCTGGGCGGCACGTCGACGCTCGATTTCGCCGCCCGACTGCACACGGCCGGCATTCCGTTCGTTTTTGCGTCCGGCTATTCCGACTCGGATGATCTCAAGTCGGCCTTTCCAGAGATTCGGCTGGTGAGCAAACCCTATTCCGGCGAAGATCTGATCGCCGCCCTGGCGGCGGCCTGCGGGCGCGCCGAGGCCGCCTGAGCCGACATTGGGCGCAAGCCATGTCGACCGGGCTCAGGCGGCGTTCGAGCCTGTCACCTGCGCCGAGATGGCGTCGGGCCCATATTCGTCCTCGCCGGAAATCTTGAGGATCTCCTGCAGCCTGGCGCGGGCGCGGCTGACGCGGCTCTTGATCGTGCCGACGGCACAGCCGCAGATCTCGGCCGCCTCTTCGTAAGAGAAGCCGGACGCGCCGATCAGGATGATCGCTTCGCGCTGATCCTCCGGCAGTTGCTCGAGCGCGCCGCGAAAATCCTTGAGGTCAAGCTGGCCGTGCTGGGCTGGGTGCACGGCAAGCCTGGCGGTCATAATACCGTCGCTGTCCTGCACCTCGCGACCGCGCTTGCGCATCTGCGAATAGAATTCGTTGCGCAGGATCGTGAACAGCCATGCCTTGAGATTGGTGCCTGGCTGAAAGCTCTCGTGCTTGTCCCACGCCTTGACCAGTGTTTCCTGCACCAGGTCGTCGGCCTTGTCGGCGTTCTGCGTCAGCGACACCGCAAAGGCGCGCAGGCTCGGGATCGCGCCGAGCAACTCGGTCTTGAAGCTCTGGGAGACCGCCGCCATGCTTCAGTCCTTTTTCTGGGCGGGTTCGGCCTTTTCCAGCTGGCTGAGCAACTGAGCGAATCGATCCGGCACATGATCGGAGACCAGTTCGTCATAATATTGCTTGAGCTTGCGCCCGATCTCGGAGTTTGGCCCAAGCGGATCGCCATTGGCGAGCCGGCGCTTGTTTGCGGCGCCAGCCGTGATGTGTTTCGTCATATCTTTCATTTCGCCCTAATTCCCAGCACCCGAAACCGCTTCTGAAATCGATACGACATAAGGCAAGCGGCACCCTCGTCTGGTCGCCCATCCCGAAGCCCCGAAACGTGTTCCGACTAAATTAGTTCCACAAACATCGGAACTTTTTCTAAAAGTCCACGTTGGGTTGGCCGGGACTTGCAAATCCGCCAGGCCTGTAAAAGTGCAATACGTCATCTGAGGGAGACGTCCAATATGAGCCTTTCCGCAACCATCGCGCCTCACCTGCCGTTCCTGCGCCGCTTCTCGCGGGCCGTCTCCGGATCGCAGGAAAGTGGTGACGCGCTGGTCGCCGCGATGCTTGAAGCCATCATCGCCGATGTCGAGATTTTCCCGCAGGCGTCGAGCGACCGCATCGCTCTTTACAAGGTCTTTGCCCGGCTGTTCACCTCGGTGGCCATTCGCGTGCCGCAGGAGCATGCACAGACCGCCTGGGAGCAGCGGGCTGCCGCCAATCTGAATGCCATCGCGCCGCGGCCCAGGCAGGCCTTCCTGCTGGTTGCCGTGGAAGGCTTCAGCGAGGACGAGGCCGCGGAAATTCTCGACGCCGACGAGCAGGAGTTTTCCGAGCTGCTTGCCCAGGCCAGCAATGAGATTTCGCGCCAGGTCGCGACGGACGTGCTGATCATCGAGGACGAGCCGCTGATTGCCATGGACATAGAGGAGATGGTCGAAAGTCTCGGCCATCGCGTCGTCGGAACGGCGCGCACCCATGCCGAGGCGGTCGCCATGTTCGGCAAGACGCGGCCCAAGATGGTCCTGGCCGACATCCAGCTCGCCGACGGCAGTTCCGGCATCGAGGCCGTCAACGAGATCCTTTCTTCGACGCCGATACCGGTGATCTTTATCACCGCTTTCCCCGAGCGCCTGCTGACCGGCGAGCGACCCGAGCCGGCATTCCTAGTCACCAAGCCGTTCAACCCCGACATGGTCAAGGCCTTGATCAGTCAGGCGCTTTTCTTCGATCGGCAGGCCAAGGCGGCCGCCTGATCAGGCGTTTTCGTTAGTGCGATTCTGACGCGCGCGGCGCGGCCTGCCGCGGGTTCGACGCGTTCGACATTTTCGATCTGGAAGAGCGTCGTGGGGGGTCGTCTTTTTCAGCGAATGGTGGAACAAACGGCACCGAGCCACGTTTTTCCCCCGACATAAGAAGGAGACGCATCATGCTGTACTGGGCGCTCGTGTTCCTTGTGGTTGCTATCATTGCCGGCGCGCTTGGGTTCGGCGGCATAGCCGGCACTTCGGCCGGTATCGCGCAGATACTGTTCTTCATCTTCCTGGCTTTCTTGATCATTTCGCTCATCGCCGGCCTGTTTAGACGGGCTTGACGGGATAGCGGCTGAACACTGGAAGCCGCACCCCTCAAACGGTTTCCAGCCACCGCCGGGCGGAGTCCTCCACGGGAAGCCGCCCGGCGGACCTTTTTGAGAACCCGTTTTCGAACAGAGCCGTTCAGCCTCCGTCGGGTGGACATACGATCGATGCGTTCCACGGGAGACAAAAGCCAAGATGATGTGCGCGAAAGCGAAGTCATTGCCATGCATCCCGCCGAAAGCGGCATGCAGCTCGGGCGAGCTCTCCTTCATGCCCTCCACAATGCAGGCATCTCCGTTCTCTACCAGGATCGCGAGATGAAGACGGTCTGGGCTCGCAACATGCGCGCGCCCTGGGCAGCGGACACCGCCGACGGAACCGATCAGATTCCTCCCGCTCAGGCCGAGCGAATCAAGGCCGCCAAGCGAAGGGTGGTTCAATCCGGCAATGCGGATCGGCTCGAGCTGAGCATCCCGGCAAGCGATGGCATACGCTGGTTCCATATCTGGATCGACGCCGACCGCAGCGAGGCCGGCGAGGTCCAGGGCGTCGTTACCACGATGGTCGAGACCACCGAGCAGAAACGGCGCGAACAGACGTTGAAGACGTTGCTGCGCGAAGTCAGCCACCGCTCGAAGAACCTTCTGGCCATCATTCAAAGCATCGCCAGCCAGACCGGACGCTACTCGGAAACGCTTGGTGACTTTCTGACCCGTTTTCGCGGCCGCTTGCAGTCGCTCGCCTCCTCGCAGGATCTGGTGACGTCATCCAACTGGCGCGGCGCCGCGCTCCGCGAGCTCATATCCGGTCAGGTCGGCCGCTATGGCGCGGACCCCAAGCGGAGCCTGCGGTTCGAAGGCGAAAATCCCTACCTCAACCCCAACGCGGCTCTGCACATCGGACTGGCGATGCACGAGCTTGCCGTGAACTCGGTGAGCTATGGGGCACTGTCGCGGCCGGGCGGCTATGTATCGGTCAACGCCAGGCTGGCCACGGCTCCCGGCGAGGCTCCCGCGTTGTGTTTGATCTGGAGCGAAATGATCGAACTCGACAAGCCTCACAACGAAAAGCGCTTCGGCAGCGTGGCCCTCGAGCGTGTCGTCCCAGCCTCGCTGAACGGCACCGCCACGCTTGACATCGGCGAGGGTCATCTCGAGTACCGTCTCACCGTCCCTCACGGCAATTTCGAAACGGACTGATTGTTCTCATAATCCCGAGTATGACCGCCGAGGTGGGCGGCGACTTTAACCGGCTGTTCACCATAAAGTCCGATGCTGGGCTTCCCGACAATCGCTGCGGCCCATGCACCGGCAATCCCGGCCGTGCCGAAGCGCGATTGGGGAGATGGTGAACGTGATCGTTGCCGATATGAATAGCCTGGAGCAGGCCGCCCGCATCTCGATGGGCGGCGTCCAGGAGGTCGAGCCGCAGCCTCCGCCTCAGCCCTTTCTCCGTCCGCTCCGCCTCGGCGCTGTCGTGCTGCTGGCCGCCGTGGCGCTGCTGGCGGCCTGGCAGTTGACCTGATCGGGTTCGCCGGCTGCTTCGCAAGGCTCAAAGGGCAGGCTGAGGCAGCATGGGCAAGCCCTGGACGCGGAACCTTTACCAACTCGGCGTCGTTTCTGCGGCCGGAGGTTCTTCCGCCATGGAACACATCGCTGCCTTGCTGCTTGTCATCGGCTGTTCGAACGGCATGACCGATTGCCGGGAGCTGTCGGTGCCGGTGAGCGTCTTCGAGACCTTCGAGGAATGCACCGCCGAACGCCCCTTCGCGCTGGACGGCCTTCGGAGCAAGGCCCAGCATGTCATCGGTGAGTGCCTTGCCGTCGATCCGGCGCTGGAGGACGACTACGACCAGATCGCCTGGAACGTGCGCCCTGACGGCACCCTCGAGGCCTCGCTCCAGATCGCCGGCACGCTCATTGCGGCGAACGGCCCGCGCCCCGAAAAGGACTATCTTCACCAACAGTAAGATCGAGCAGGCAAAGCTCGTTTTTTCGTGCTAAACGGCTGCTGGCATTGCCAAAAGTTAGTTCAAAATGAGGGAGCATTTTATGCGGAAAATGATTATTGCCTTGGTTGCGGTCGTCGGTGTCAGCGGCTGCACTTCGACCGAGCGTGACGTCGGCGTGGGCGCCGGTGTCGGCGCTGTGGCCGGCGGCCTTATCGGCGGCACCAAGGGGGCGCTGATCGGCGCGGCCGTCGGTGCCGGCTCCGGTCTTCTGGTGCGCAACCTGCGCAATGGCTACTGCCAGTATCGCGATAATCGCGGCCGGATCTACACGGCCCGCTGCAACTAACTTCCGCTTCAGACAGACGCATCCATCCAGAGACCGGCGGGCCGGTCTCTGGATTTGCTTGCGCGGGAAAACTGCGTAGCGGTTTGCGCCCGGGCTGCGTGAGAACCGCGCTCTTCAGCCGGTCAGGGGGATTCTGATTTCCACCGTCAGGCCGTCGGCCTGGAAATCGCGCCTGATCGTGCCGCGCAATTCGCGGGTGACGTTGAGATCGATCAGCTTGGTGCCGAAACCGGTCTTGGCCGGTGTCTCCAGTTTTTTCTGGCCGGCTTCGCGCCAGTTGAGCACCAGGATCCGCTCCCGGCTACGCCTCTCGACGAACCAGTCGACCTTGAGCGCGCCGACCACATTGCCGGCTTCGCCATATTTCAGCGCATTCGTCGCCAGTTCGTGAAAGGTCAGGCCGAGCGCCTGTGTCGTGGTCTCATCGAGCATCACCTCGGGCCCCGACAATATGCCGTCCGGCAGTTCCTTGCCGAACACCTGACCGAGCTCGATGCGCAGCAGATCCCCGAGGTCGGCCTTCTGCCAGCGCGAACGCGTCAGCATGTCCTGCGAGGCCGCCATCGCTTGCAGGCGCGCCGAGAAGGATGACGAGAACTCCTTCACATCCGTGGCCTGCGATGCGGTCTGGCGCGCGATCGCAAGAACCCGCGTGATCGAGTTCTTGATGCGATGCTTCATCTCCTGCAGCATCAGATCCTTTTCGAGCAGGCTCTTTTCCGTCGTCTCATGCAGCAGCGACACGGCGTCGTAAGCGCGTTCCTGGTAGCGCGCCACCAAGGCGATGGCGCCGGCAAGCAGCAGTCCGAACAGACCGAGCATCACCGGCACCGCGCGGGAGGAAGGCAGCGAGAAGGCGCTCGTCGGCCTGAACAGCACGGTCCAAGGCCTGCCCGCCACGACGATCTCGCGGCGCGCCAGAAGCCTGTCGCCCAAGGCGTGCGCCGGAGGGGTCTCGGAGCGGAACAGCAGCTTGCCGGCCTCCGCCTTGCCGTCATAGATCTCGATGTTGACCGGCAGCAGCGGCGCGCGGCTGAGAGATGTCTGGAACAGCTCGCGCGCCCGGAAGGCGGCATAGAGGAATCCGGCCGTGGAGGAGCGGCTTGCATCGATGACATCCGGAGCGGTCTCCACATTGAGCCGCACGAAGACCAGAAAACCCGTGAAGGTCTGCGCGGCGCCCGTGCCCTGGCCGAGCTGGACGAGCCCGCTGGCATGCTGCCGGTCGTCGGCCATCGCCTTTTCGATCGCCGCCCGCCGGACCGGCTCGGTGAACATGTCGTAGCCGATGATCGACTGGTTGGATGTGTCGAGCGGTTCGAACAGCACGATCGGCGTGCGCCATTGCTGGGTCGTGGCGGGATAGACGGGATGCGCCGATCCGTGATCGCGCAGGATATCGCGCTCGACCGCCGCCTCATCGCCGGTCTTGGCCAGTCTCAGGAATCCGATGCCGCGCAGGCCGGCGAAATTGTCGTTGATATCGAGCGCGGTGAAGAACGCCTTGAATTCCCCGCGCGTGATCTCACCGTTGTTGGCATCGAACAGTGCCTGCGTGGAGCGCAGCAGCGACAAATGCAGGTCAATCCGGCTTTCGATGCGGTTGAGCGCGTCGTCGGCCGTTCCTTCGAACTTGATGCGCGCCGCTTCCTGGGTGGCGAAATAGGCGAATCCCGCCATCGTCAGGCTGATAAGCGCGACGGCGACAAAGGCAACGATCGGAAAGAGCTTTTTCAACGCAGGATGCGGCCCATGGACGGTCGTTGCCTTTATGGGCAAGTCTCCGCGCCAATACAATGGCGAGGCCAAATCATCGCGATGGCTGGCACACCGGCAACGCAATTAGCCGGCTAAATTACCTCAGGCCGCGATCTTCAGCGCTCCCGGTCCCGGTATGGCGCCGGGCGGGCATTTGCCCAGAATGATCATGCCGAGCACCTCGTCCTGGGTCACGTCGCCGGTGCGCGCGGTGCCGACGACCTGGCCGTTCTTCATCACGCAGACCCGGTCGGCGAGCTCGAACACGTCATGGATGTCGTGGCTGATCAGGAAGATGCCGATACCGTCGGCCTTGAGCTGCCGCACCAGCTCGCCGACCTGGGCGGTTTCCTGCGGGCCGAGCGCCGCTGTCGGCTCGTCCATGATCAGGATGCGGGCGTTGAACAGGATGGCGCGAGCGATCGCCACCGATTGCCGCTGGCCGCCGGAAAGCTTGACCACCGGCTCCTTGAAGCGCTGGAAACGCGGATTGAGCCGACCCATGACCTTGCGCGCCTCCGCCTCCATGGCCACGTCGTCGAGCGTGCCCCAGCCGGTCATCAGCTCGCGACCGAGGAACAGATTGGCGGCGGCATCGACGTTGTCGGCGAGCGCCAGCGTCTGGTAGATCGTCTCGATGCCGTATTTCTTGGCGTCGCGCGGGTTGGAGATCGATGCCTCCTCGCCATTGACGAAGATCTGGCCCGCATCGCGCTTGTAAGCGCCGGACAGGATCTTGATCAGCGTCGACTTGCCGGCGCCGTTGTGGCCGAGCAGCGCCACCACTTCGCCGGGGTAAAGATCGAGGGAGGCGTCGTCGACGGCGCGGATGCCGCCGAATGCGATCGAGATGTTGCGCATGTCGACCAGCGGAGCGCCGGCGGGGGCGGACTTGTCTGCCATGATCGTTCTCCTCCTCCTTCAGCCTGCTCAGACGCGCTTGCGGTAGATCGTGTCGAGCCAGACGGCGACGACCAGCACGCCGCCGACGACAATGCTTTGCAGCGGCGAGTCGACGCCGAGCAGCACCATGCCGGACTGCAGCGACTGCATCAGCAGCGCGCCGAGCATGGCGCCGAGCACGGTTCCGGAGCCGCCGGCAAGCGAGGTGCCGCCGATCACCGCCGCGGCGATGACCAGGAGCTCGTCAAGCGTGCCCAGCGCATTGGTCGAGGAGTTCTGCCGGGCGGACGAGATCGCCGCGGCGATCGTCGCCAGCACGCCCATGATCATGAACACCTTCATGGTGATCCAGCGGGTGTTGATGCCGGCAAGATTGGCCGCCTCCGGATTGCCGCCGATGGCGAAGACATAGCGCCCGAAGCGGGTTCGCTTGGTGATGAAGGTCATGATCAGTCCGACGGCAATCGCCATCAGCACCGGGATGGCTATGCCGTGGGCGATGAACAGACCGCCCTCGGGCACAGTGATGTTGTTGGCCGCCGCGTAGCGGTTCACGATGCCGACCGGCCACGGATATGAATTGGCGAGCCACACGGCACCCATGATGATCGCGCAGGTGACCGCACCGAGCAGCGCCTCGGCCCAGATCGGGCGCAGCGGGAAGCGGAAGCGCTTTCGCTGCACCCGGCCGTGAAACAGCATGAACACCACCGCCAGGCAGGCGACGACGCCCACGACCCAGCTCCAGCTGGCGCCGATCGAGCCTGCCGGTCCGCCGCCCATCAGCTGGAAGGTGGCGTCGAGCGGCGCGACGGTCTGGCCGCTGGTCACCCACCAGGCAGCACCGCGCCACACCAGCAGTCCGCCCAGCGTCACGATGAAGGCTGGAACATCGAGATAGGCGATGACGAAACCCTGGAAGGCGCCGATCAGCAGCCCGAGCGTCAGGCCGATCGCCAGTGCCAGCACCCAGACCCACGGATTGCCCAGTTCGAGTCCGACCATGCGCACCAGGAAATGCACCTGGGCAAAACCCATGACCATGCCGATCAGCCCTTCGGCCGAGCCGACGGAAAGGTCGATGTTGCGCATGACGATGACCAGCACCATGCCGGAAGCCATGATCGCCACGGCCGAGGTCTGAACCGACAGGTTCCACAAATTGCGCGGCGTCAGGAACGTGCGGCTGTCGAAATCGAACGGATTGACCCCAAGCCGCAGGCTCGAAATGACGTGCAGCCCGATCCAGATGATCAGCAGCGCGCCGACCATGCCGAGCATGCGCGTGTCGAGCTCGGTCGCCTTGAGGAAGCGCCCGAGGGCGCTGAGTTCGGAGGCACGCGCGCGATCCGCGGCCGGGTTGGCGGCGGCATCAGAGGTCGTATCGGTCATGATATCCTCCCACCGGCGTGCCGTCTGTCGCGAATTGCCGGACCACGATGCTAGGGCAGTTCCAGGAAAAACGCGCACGGTTTTTGCGTCCGGAATTGCGTGGAAACCAACGGCGGCGCAGTTCGGCGATCCTGCCGGACGCGTGCGCTGCCCGCATGGCTCTTCCCGCCCCGTTGAAGCGGAAAGTCCTTGGCAAACGCCGCGGCTTTTCTCGACCGCGGCGTGCTGTTCGGTCGGCTGGTTAGTTGCAGACCGCGACGCTGCCGGCGGCAACGCCCGCGCAGACCTCGTCCTTCTTGATCCAGCCGGCGTCGATGACGACGTTCAGATTGTCCTTGGTGATCGCGACCGGGGTCAGGAACACCGATTTGACGGTGTTGCCGCCGGGCGTGGTGAAGTCCTTGGCGCCGGGGATGTCGGCCATCTTCTTGCCGTCGGCCAGTTGCGAGGCGATCTCGGCGGCGTTCTTGCCGAGCTCGCGCGCATCCTTCCACACCGACACAGTCTGCGTGCCAAGCGCAATGCGATTGAGCGCGGCGTGGTCGCCGTCCTGGCCCGACACCGGAACGGTCCCAGCCAGCCCTTGCGCGGTCAGTGCCGCGACGACGCCGCCGGCGGTGCCGTCATTGGCGGCGACCACGGCGTCGATCTTGTTGTCGTTGGCGGTCAGGAACTGTTCCATGTTCTTCTGCGCATTGGCAGGCAGCCAGCCGTCGGTATAGGCCTCTCCGACATTCTTGACCTTGCCGCTGTCGATCGCTTCCTTCAGGACTTCCATCGAACCCGAGAACAGGAAATCGGCATTCGGATCGGAACCCGAGCCCTTGATGAAGACGTAGTTGCCCTCGGGCTTGGCCTTGAACACCTCGCGAGCCTGCATGCGCCCGACTTCCTTGTTGTCGAAGGTCAGGTAGAACACGTCCTTGTTTTCGATCAGCCGGTCGTAGCCGACGACGGGGATGCCTTCGTCCAGTGCCTTCTGCACCGCGGGCCCGATCGCCGAGGCGTCCTGCGCCAGGACGATCAGCGCGTTGGCGCCCTGCGAGATGAGGCTTTCGACATCGGTCAGCTGCTTGCCCGGATTGGACTGCGCGTCGGCGGAAATGTATTTGTCGCCGGCAGCTTCGATCGCCGCCTTCATCGCCGCTTCGTCGGTCTTCCAGCGCTCCTCCTGGAAATTGGACCACGAAACGCCGATGACCTTGTCCTTCGCCTCTGCGACCGGGGCCAACGTCATCGACATGGCGACGCCCGCCAGCATGGCGGCTGCGAATTTCTTCATGATATCCTCCCTGCGCCGTGCGTGGCGCGACCTAGTCTGGCCCGAAGGCCGGCACAAGGCTCTTTTTTTCGAGCCTCGAAAAAATACTGATCCAATGGCGGAGTGCTGTCAACTGCGATTCTGAGGGTTTTTGAGCTGACAGCAACTTTTTTTCGGGTTCCGCAATAAATAATGACAGCTTCGCCTGGTTCTGCCACTATCCACACCTGTCACCCGCTGCCCATGTCATCGGAAAGCCTGCGGTGACTGGGAGGAATGCAAACGATGTCGGTGGGAATCCGCCACGACGACCTGCGTCGGCGCAACCGTGCGATGGTGCTTGCGGCCGTGCGCCGGGGTGGGCAGCCGTCGCGCACGGAGATCGCCGCCACCACCGGGCTCAGCCATTCGACCATATCCGCGATCTCCTCCGACCTTATTCAGGAAGGCATACTCGCCGAGAGCAAGGCGAGCGAGGCGGCAGCGCTGAAGCGGGGGCGGCCACAGGTCGGCCTTGCCCTCAACCCCGAGGCGGCTGCGGTGGTCACGGTGGTGCTGTCGCTGAATTTCCTCTCCGTCGCCGTCATCGACTATGCTGGCCAGGTCATCGCCGAGGAGCAGCGCCGCCTCGACACTCTCACCCTGCCCCGCGATGAACTGATCGGCGAATGCACCGCAATCGTCCGGCGCCGGCTGGAGGACCCCGACCTCGACGTCAGCAGCGTCGCCCGCATCGCCATGGGCATCCAAGGCATCACCGATTCCCATGCCCGCTTGATGCTGTGGTCGCCGATCACGCCGCTGACCGACATTGCCTTTGCCGACATACTGGAACAGGAATTCGGCATCCCGGCCACCATGGAGAACGACTGCAACATGATGGCGGTGGCGCTGCAGTGGCGCGAACCCGAGCGCTACCGCGACAATTTCATCGCCATCCTGCTCTCGCATGGCATTGGCATGGGCCTGGTGCTGAAGGGCGAGCTGTTCACCGGCACCCATTCTTCGGGCGGCGAGTTCGGCCACATGATCCACCGACCCGGCGGTGCGCTCTGCCGCTGCGGGCGGCGCGGCTGCGTCGAGGCCTATGCCGGCAACTACGCGATCTGGCGCAACGCCATGCGGATGGGCGAGGATGCCGAGCCGGTCGACATCGGCGACGCCGACATGCGGGCTCTGGCGGCACGGGCACGCGAGAATGACGGCCCGGAGCGCGAAGCCTATCGCCGGGCGGGAGAGGCGCTGGGCTTCGGCCTCGGCAGCCTGTTCGCGCTGATCGACCCGGCGCCGGTCGCCATGGTCGGCGTCAGCGCCGCCGCCTTCGACCTGATCGAGCCGGCGCTGCGCGCAGCCATCGCCCAGACCGCCGGCGGCCAGCATTCGAAGTCGATTTCCTTCGACACCGAGCCGAATGAATTGCCGCTGATCCGCGAGGGCTGCGCCGTCCGCGCGCTGACCTTCGTCGACCAGGAGATCTTCGCGCCGGGCATCCAGGCACGGGCAGGCGCCGGAAAGAACGTGGCGTGAGCCAACGCTGCTTCGATAGATCGCCACCAATGCTGAAGGTTGGCCGGGCGCCCTCGAGGTCGGCATAAGGGTCGCCGCCGGACCTAATCCTCCCTTATCGCGTAGCCCGCCCCGCGAATGGTGCGGATGACATCCGGCATGCGGCCGTTGTTGACCGCCTTGCGCAGGCGCCCGACATGCACATCCACCGTGCGCTCGTCGATATAGATCGTCTCGCCCCAGACATTGTCGAGCAGCTGGCTGCGCGAGAACACGCGGCCGGGATGGCGCATCATGAATTCGAGCAGCCGGAACTCGGTCGGTCCGAGCCGGATCTCGCTCTTCTTGCGGTAGACACGGTGCGATTCACGGTCGAGCACGATGTCGCCGACCTTGAGCACGCTGGACAGCACCTCCGGCTTCGCGCGGCGCAGCAGCGCCTTGACGCGTGCCATGAATTCCGGCGTCGAGAACGGCTTGACCAGATAGTCGTCGGCGCCGGTCGACAGCCCGCGCACCCGGTCGCTCTCCTCGCCGCGCGCGGTCAGCATGATGATCGGCAGCCGCTCCGTCTCGGGCCGCATCCTGAGGCGCCGGCACAGCTCGATGCCGGAAACCGCCGGCACCATCCAGTCGAGCACCAGCAGATCGGGCACGTTCTCCTGCAGGCGGATCTCGGCCTCGTCGCCGCGCGTCACCACTTCGACCTGATAGCCCTCGGATTCGAGGTTGTAGCGGAGCAGCACGCCCAGCGGCTCCTCGTCCTCCACCACCATGATGCGTGGCGCGATCATTGGAAATTCACCCTTGTCGTCAGGCCGCCGGCGCCGACATCTCGTCCTGCTTCGGACGGTTTGCGGGCAATTGGGTGCCGGTCAGCACGTAATAGGCGTTCTCGGCGATGTTGGTCACATGGTCGCCGATGCGCTCCAGATTCTTGGCGCAGAACAAAAGGTGCGTGCAAGCGGTGATGTTGCGCGGATCTTCCATCATGTAGGTCAAGAGCTCACGGAAGACCGAAGTGTACTTGACGTCGATGCGCTCGTCGTCGTTGCGCAGCCTGGCGAGTGCCGCCGCGTCGCCCGCCGCATACTCCTCGATCACGCCCTGCACCTGGATCAGTACAAGCTGCGCCATGCCGTCGATGGAATGCGAGAGGTCGCGCGGCGCGGCGCTGACGCCGACGGTGCCGACGCGCTTGGCGATGTTCTTGGCGAGGTCGCCGATGCGCTCGAGGTCGCCGGCCATGCGGATGGCGCCGACCACATTGCGCAGGTCGTCGGCCATGGGCTGCCGCTTGGCGATCAGGGTGATGGCGCGGTCGTCGAGCTCGCGCTGGCGGGCGTCCATGATGGCGTCGTCGGAGACCACGCGCTGCGCCATCGCATTGTCGGAATTGAGCAGTGCCTTGGTCGAGGCGCCGACCATCGCGCCGGCAAGATCGCCCATGTCACGGATGAGCCGGCTGATCTGGGCGAGATCCTCGTCGAAGGAAGCGACCGTATGGGCCATGATTCATGTCCTCGTATGAGATCAGCCGAAGCGGCCGGTGATGTAGTCCTGCGTGCGCTTCTCGCGGGGCGAGGTGAAGATCTTCTCGGTGCGGTCGAACTCGACCAGCTCGCCGAGATACATGAATGCCGTCTGCCGGGACACGCGCGCCGCCTGCTGCATGTTGTGGGTGACGATGACGATCGTGTAGTCGGCCTGGAGTTCGTCGATCAGTTCCTCGATCTTGGCGGTCGACAGCGGATCGAGCGCCGAGGCCGGCTCGTCGAGCAGGATGACCTCGGGCTTCACCGCCACGGTACGCGCGATGCAGAGCCGCTGCTGCTGGCCGCCGGACAGGCTCTGGCCGCTGGCGTGAAGCTTGTCCTTGACCTCGTTCCACAATGCCGCGCGCTTCAGCGCCTGCTCGACGCGGCCGTCCATCTCGGACTTGCTGATCTTCTCGTAAAGCCGGACGCCGAAGGCGATGTTCTCGTAGATCGACATCGGAAACGGCGTCGGCTTCTGGAAAACCATGCCGATCTTGGTCCTGAGCAGGTTGAGGTCCTGCGAGCGGTCAAGGATGTTCTTGCCGTCGAGCAGCACCTGGCCCTCGGCGCTCTGCTTCGGATAAAGTTCGTAGATGCGGTTGAAGACGCGCAGCAGCGTCGACTTCCCGCAGCCCGACGGCCCGATGAAGGCGGTGACGCTGCGTTCGGGCAGCGTCAGGCTGATATCCTTCAGCGCCTTCGATTGGCCGTAGTAGAAGTTGAGGTTCTTGACCTCGATCTTGGCCTTCTCGACGGCTGCTTCGGCCACGTTCAAATCGGTGGACAACATCGGTTTCATCTGTCCTCTCTGCGTCCGGTAAGGCTGCGGGCGAAGATGCTCAGCCCGAGAACCGTCAGGGTGATTACGAGGGCGCCGGTCCAGGCCAGTTGCTGCCATTCCTCATAGGGGCTGAGCGCAAACTGGAAGATGGTCACCGGCAGGCTGGCCATCGGCGCGTTGAGATTGCTCGACCAGAACTGGTTGTTGAGCGCGGTGAAAAGCAGCGGCGCCGTCTCGCCGGAAATGCGGGCGATCGCCAGCAATATGCCGGTGACGATGCCCGACAGCGCGGCGCGATAGGCGACGGAGCGGATGACGATCCAGCGCGGCGCGCCGATCGCCGTGCCGGCCTCGCGCAGGGCGTTCGGCACCAGCAGAAGCATATCCTCGGTGGTGCGCACGACCACCGGAATCACCAGAATGGCAAGCGCGAAGGCGCCGGCGATGGCCGAGAAATGCCCCATCGGCCGGACCAGGAGCTCATAGACGAACAGGCCGACGATGATCGAGGGCGCCGACAGAAGGATGTCGTTGATGAACCGCACCACCGTGGTGAGCTTCGAGAAGCGCCCGTACTCGGCCATGTAGGTTCCGGCGAGCACGCCGATCGGCGTGCCGACGACGATGCCGATGATCGTCATCACGATGCTGCCGTAGATGGCGTTGAGCAGGCCGCCCGCATCGCCGGGCGGCGGCGTCATCTCGGTGAAGACGGACAGTGAGACGCCGGATAGGCCCTTGTAGAGGAGCGCGCCAAGGATCAGCGCCAGCCAGGCAAGGCCGATGCCGGCCGCGACGACGCAAAGCGTCATCATCACGGCATTCCTGCGCTTACGGCTTTGGTGGAGCGACGTGGCTGTCGACATCGGTCAGGCTCCCGTGCGGCTATCCATGCGCAGCAGCATGTAGCGCGCCATGGCGAGGATCAGGAAGGTGATGATGAACAGGATCAGGCCGAGCCCCACCAGCGAGGACGTGTAGAGGTCCCCGTCCGCTTCCGTGAACTCGTTGGCGATGGTCGCCGAGATCGTCGTGCCCGGCGCGAACAGCGAGGCGCTGATGCGATGGGCATTGCCGATGACGAAGGTGACGGCCATGGTCTCGCCGAGCGCGCGGCCAAGACCGAGCATGACACCGCCCATGATGCCGACGCGGGTGTAGGGGATGACGACGCGCCGCGTGACCTCCCAGGTCGTGCAGCCGATACCGTAGGCCGATTCCTTCAGCACCGCCGGAACCGTGTCGAAGACGTCCTTGGTGATCGAGGTGATGAAGGGCAGCACCATGATGGCAAGGATCAGCGCCGACGTCAGCAGCCCGATGCCATAGGGCGGACCGGCGAACAGGCTGGAGAGCCCCGGCACGTGGTGGAACAGGTTGATGATGAAAGGCTGCACCGTCGTCTGCAGGAACGGCGCGAAGACGAACAGGCCCCAGATGCCGTAGATGATCGAGGGAATGCCGGCGAGCAGCTCGACGGCGATGCCGATCGGGCGCCTGAGGGGGCGCGGGCAGAGCTCGGTCAGGAAGATGGCGATGCCGATACCGATCGGAACGGCAATCAGGATGGCGATCGCCGCGGTGACGACGGTGCCGTAGATCGGCGCCAGAGCGCCGAAGTTCTCCTTGACCGGATTCCAGGACTCGGTCGTCAGGAACGAAAAACCGAACTTCGACAGCGCCTGCCATGAGCCGGCAAAGAGCGAGATGGCGACGCCGCCCAGGATGAGCAGCACGAGGACGGCCGAAAGGCGCGTCGCCGTGCGGAAGATCACGTCGGTAAGGGCGAAGCGCCGGACCGTTGCTTCCCTGGTCCGCATGGCGGCCGACGTCATGGCTTCGGAAACGGCTGTCATCTAGCCCCTCGCATTTGGAAAGGAGAAACGGGAGGGCGCCGGAAGCGCCCTCCTGTTCCGGAAATTACATTCCCGAGTAGAGCGGCTTGCCGTCGTTGTCGACGATGTCCTTGCCCCACATCTCCTCGACGCTCTTCACGACCGCATCGGGCATCGGGACATAATCGAGCTCCCCAGCCATGTCGTCGCCCTTGCCGTAGGACCAGGCGAAGAACTTGAGCGCTTCGGTCGTCGCCGCCGCATCGTCGGGCTTCTTGTAGACGAGGATCCAGGTGGCGGAGGTCATCGGCCAGGATTCGGCACCTGCCTGGTTGGCAAGGATCACGCCGTAGCCCGGCTGCGAGTTCCAGTCGGCGTTGGCCGCGGCAGCCGAGAAGGCCGCTGCGGTCGGCTCGACCTTCTTGCCGTCCTTGTTGACCATGTCCGTATAGGTCAGCTTGTTCTGCTTGGCGTAGGCATATTCGACATAGCCGATCGCGCCGCCGGTCTGCGACACGTTGTTGGCGACGCCTTCATTGCCCTTGGCACCGATGCCCACCGGCCATTCGAGCGCCTTGTCGACGCCGACCTTCGACTTCCACTCGGCGCTGACGTCGGCCAGGTAGTAGCTGAAGTTGAAGGTGGTGCCCGAGCCGTCGGAACGGTGGACGACCGCGATTGCCTGGTCGGGCAGCTTCAGATCGGGATTGAGCTTCTTGATCGCCTCGTCGTTCCAGTTGGCGATCTTGCCGATGAAGATGTCGGCCAGGGTCGGGCCGTCGAGCACGAGCTCGCCCGGCTTGATGCCTTCGAGATTGACGACCGGAACGATGCCGCCCATCACCATCGGGAACTGCGCGAGCCCGGTGGACTCCAGTTCATCGCCCTTCAGCGGCGCGTCGGAAGCGCCGAATGTCACGGTCTTTGCCTTGATTTGCTTGATGCCGCCGCCCGAGCCGATCGACTGGTAGTTGAGACCGACGCCGGTCTCCTTCTTGTAGGCATCGGCCCACTTCGCGTAGATCGGATAGGGGAAGGTGGCGCCGGCACCCGAGATGTCCGCGGCCCAAGCGGCGGACAGGGTGAGCGTGGACGCCGTAGCCATTGCAATCGCAACGGCCGCCGAGCGGATGAAATGTCTCATGTGGCCTGCTCCTGTTCAGAAATATTGTCTCTCGGCACCGTCGTCTGCCGGCGCCCGCCGTGGCCAATAGCTTCCGATTATTACAGTCGCATGACAGTTTCGTGTCAGCGCGATAACGTCCGCACGGCGGCGCCCGCGCCATTCCCACGGCCCAGCCAAAGTTCGCTTCCAGAATCAGTAACTTGCGTCGCCTTTGAAGAAAAATTTATTCCGGCGGCCGGTCTGCGGCCGCCGGAATAATAAAAACCGGGCGAGAGCGCGTCGCATGAATGCCAGAGCGTGTCATGGCCAAGCCTTCGCCGAAAACAGGTCCGTTGGGGTAGAGTCGACGCTGTTTCTTGACCGGCGGTCGCTGCTCCCGCCCGTAACCGAAAGGCGGAATCGATGCAGCCATTGTCCAGACTTGGTGCTCGCTTGGTATGGTGCGATCGCACCATACGCATACGTCAACCTCGCGCGACGGTCGGCGAGCCGCGTTGTTAGCCGGCGCTGCGCCGCGCTTGCTCGTCGTTGTCCAGCCAACGCTCGAGCTTCTCGAGCAGCGCGCGCGGGCTGATCGGCTTCGGCAGGTAATCGTCCATCCCGGCCTCGAGGCAACGCTCGCGATCGCCCTTGAGCGCATGCGCGGTGACGCCGACGATCGGCACATGCGTGTCCGTCTCCGCCTCGAGCTGCCGGATGGCGGCAGTCGCCTCGAGGCCGTTCATCTCCGGCATCGACAGATCCATCAGGATCATGCGCGGGTTGAGCCGGCTGAAGGCATCGATCGCCTTGCGTCCGTTGCCGACGATCTCGAATCCATAGCCGGTCTCGCCGAGGATCTGCGTGAACACGAGCTGGTTCACCTCATTGTCCTCGGCAACGAGAATATCGAGGCCGGTTTCCCCATTGGTCGGGCGCGGTCGGGCGCGGGTCGGCGGCGGCTGCAGCAGGGCGCGGTCCGAGGCCGCCTGCGCCGCGGAGGTCTGCGAGCCGGGTCCCGCCGACATCGGCGGACGAGTGCCTGTGCTGTGGCGGTGACGCTGGATGGTGGACACCAGCGTCTCAAGCAGGATGGAGGAGCGCGCCGGCTTGATCAGCTGCGCATCGATGCCGAGGTCGCGATAGCTCGTGTTGGCAAGCGACTGGTCGACCGAGGTCAGCATGATGATCGGGGTATTGGCGAGGCCATCGTTGTTGCGCACGATCCGCGCCGTCTCCGCGCCGCTCATGCCCGGCATCTGGTAGTCGAGCACGATGCAATCGACCGGCACGCCATAGGCGGCGGCGGCGATCAGCACCTTGAGGCCTTCGGCGCCGCTTTCCGCCGCGCAGGAATCGAATGTCCATGAGGCCATCTGCTCGCTGAGGATCGACCGGTTGACGGCATTGTCGTCGATGATCAGCACCCGCGCGCCGGTCACGTCCACCGGCATGACCCGCTGCCCGCCCTGCTGCATGGCGCGCGGCAGCGTCACCGTGAACCAGAAGGTCGAGCCCCTGCCTTCGGCGCTGTCCACGCCGATCTCGCCGCCCATCAATTCGACCAGCCGCGAGGTGATGGCAAGGCCGAGGCCGGTGCCTTCGTGCCGTCGCGTCGATGATGTATCGACCTGGCTGAACTTCTCGAACACCAGCTTGAGCTTGTCTTCCGGAATGCCGATGCCGGTATCGGTGACCGAGATGGTGAGCCTCGTCCCCATTGGCACGGGCTCGCCGGTGACATCGACCAGGACATGGCCTTCGTCGGTGAATTTCACCGCATTGCCGAGCAGGTTGGTGACGATCTGCCTGATACGGCCGACATCGCCGATGAACTGGCCGTCGAGGCCGGGCTGCACGCGCACGATGAGCTCGAGATCCTTCTCCTTGGCGCGCGTCGACACCAGTGTCGCCACGTCCTCGATCGCCTCAGCGAGATTGAACGGCGCCGGGTCGAGCACCAGCTGGCCGGCGTCGATCTTGGAGAAATCGAGGATGTCGTTGATGATCGTCAGCAGCGCGTTGCCCGACTTGACGATGATGTCGGTGAAGGTCTTCTGCTTCGGATCGAGCTCGGACTTGGCCAGCAGTTCTGCCATGCCGAGCACGCCGTTCATCGGCGTGCGGATCTCGTGGCTCATATTGGCCAGGAATTCCGATTTGGCGCGGTCGGCGAGCACGGCGCGCTGCCGCGCCTCGCTGAGCTCCGCCTCGCGCTGCTTCAGCTCCGTGATGTCGGTGGTCGATCCGATCAGGTAGAGCGACCCGTCGGAAGCAATCATCGCGCCTTTGCGCGCGAACTGGTGCCGCACGCTGCCGTCCGGCAATGTCACGGTCTCCTCGGTTTCCTGCGTCTCGCCGGTGCGCAGCACCGCTAGATCGCTCGCCACGAAGGCTTCGCCGTCCGGCCCGAAGATCTCGACATCGGTCCTGCCGATCGCCTCGTCCTTGCTGAAGCCGGTAAGGTCGCACCAGCCCTGGTTGACGTAGAATTGCCTGAGGTCCGAGCGCTTGGCGTAAATCGACACCGGCACGTTGTCGATGAGGCTGCGGAACACCTCGTTCTCGCGCATGCTTTCCTTGAGCGCCCGCTC
The DNA here is from genome assembly GCF_004791945.1 of Mesorhizobium sp. M3A.F.Ca.ET.175.01.1.1. Lineage (NCBI taxonomy): Bacteria > Pseudomonadati > Pseudomonadota > Alphaproteobacteria > Hyphomicrobiales > Phyllobacteriaceae > Mesorhizobium > Mesorhizobium sp. M3A.F.Ca.ET.175.01.1.1. The sequence goes on from NZ_SRTP01000002.1 coordinate 393,302, forward strand.
TCGCGCCTTGACCTCGGTGATGTCGGTGCTGGAACCGACCAGGTGCACCGTGCCGTCGATCGCCACGAGGCGGCTTTTGCGGGTCATCAATTGCCGGACCGTTCCATCGCGATGGGTGACCGGCTCCTCGACCTCCCGCCCCTTGCCGGTGGTCATGACCTCGGTATCGTCATGGCTGTAGCTTTCGGCATCGTCGGTGCCGAACAGCTGGCGGTCCGTCTTGCCGATGACGTCTTCCTTGGCGATGCCGGTCAGCGCGCACCAGGCCTTGTTGACGAACTCGATGCTGAGGTCCTCGGCCTTGATGAATGCCGCCACCGGCAGCTCGTCCATGACGTGCCGGTAGAGATCGGTCTGGCGCATCGAATCGTGCAGCGCCTTTTCGCGGTTTTTGATGTCGGTGATATCGATATAGGAAATCAGCCGCTTGCCGTGGGCAAGCGGTGCCAGCGATGCAATCAGCGTGCGGCCGTCATTGCGCGGCAACTCCCTGGAGCCCGTCGCGCCGGCCGTGATCTCGGCCTCACGCTCGGCAATGTGGCGCTGCCAGGCCGCCTCCTCGGTGCCGTATGGGTCGGCATCGCGGGTCGCCTCCATCAATTCGCGGAAAGTGCAGCCAACCATGGCGCGACGCGGATCGACCTTCCAGAAATCGTAGAAGGCCCTGTTGATGATCTCTACCTTGAGACTGCCATCGAGGACGATGACCCCGATCGGCATCGAATCGACCATCAGGCGAAGATCGGTGAGTGCCTGCGAAATGCCGGCTGCGTGCTGTTCATGGGCAGGGCACACCACTTCCTTGCCGCGCGGAAAATCGCGCGTATCGCTCGCCCCGAACGTTTCGTCCCTACCCGCCATTCCCACCCCCAGGCTGATCCTTCCGGGTCCGTCGGCGGAATGTGCCCGACAAGCATTAACGATCCGCTAACCTTAACGATTCGCAACCAGACACGCGGCCGCTCGTTTCGGACGCAGGTCTGACCGGCTGCGATAATCGGTCCGTTGGCGCGGCAGCCGTCGCCGGGTTATAAGATGCGGGGGGTATGCTTATGCTTGGTCGATTGCTGGCTTTTGTCTTGTGCCCGGCGCTGCTTGCGGCAAGCGGTTGCGCCCGCAGCGACGACGGCACGGTGATTATCCCCAAACCGCTCGACGTCAGGCGCGTCTGGGACAAGGCCCCGCCGGGAGCGGCTCCTCCAAGTCAGACGGCCGCGGATGTGTTTCCTCAGCCGCCGCCGTCTCCGCCGACGACTGCGGCTCCCCGCAGATACTTCAAGCCGTCAGCGGGAACGCCTTCCCTGAACCAGCAAGATGCAGCTTCCGGGCCGCAGAGGTCGCTCGCCTGCAGGAACGTCAGCGAACCCGGCAAACGCTATCGCGTCGTGTGCAAATAGCTCTCGTCGTGTCTTCGTCATCCTGAGCCGGAGCAAGCAAGCGATGCGAAGCGGCTTCGGCGCAATGCGATGTTCCCGAACGGTGAGACTGTGGCCGCCCGTTCCTGCGCCCGGCTACGGCAAAATCGCGGATAGACCGTTTGTATAGCTGGCGCGCCATGCCGCCTGCGATAGAATGAACCATTGCTTTTTCATGTCTGATCGAGGCGCGCCGAAGGGCGCTGCCGTTTCGGTTCGCAGCCGCCCGGGCGCGCCTGCGGTCACGGACGGCTGATGAAACCATTGGCAGGCGTTTGACGTTATCGGCGGAACGCAAGGAGACCGAAGATGTCCATTCACTTCACCGTCTCTGGCCTGACCAGGAACCTGATCCATTCCCTTGGGCTGGATCACGAGCGCACGCCGAGACATCTGACGCCTGAGCAGAACCTTTTGCTGGAATGCTATCTGGCCGGGCAGATTCCGGATTCGGCCTGGAACGACTATGTCTACGAAATGCCGGAGCTGGGAAAGCACGTCGTTGCGCGGCGTTCTGGCAAAAGCGCGTAGCGGTTCTCCATCCGGCATCACGCAAAAAGCAAAGACTTGGAGCGGACCGGTTCGCCTGCGAAAAGGCTGGCCCGCTCTTGTCGATGCCGGGTGTGCCCAGGCCGGAACGGCGCCTTGCGTGACTACTGCTTCGGCGAATTGAACTGCAGAGTGAAGATGTTGCCGGCAATCCCCTTGGCGAGTGCCGGCGAGAAACTGAGCGGCAGGCAATTGCGCAACGCTGTCGTCGCCGCATCGACATAGGCTTGCCGCGCCTTGTCGTCGCCGCTGACCTTGATGGCGGTCGGTTTCGGCGGACCGATCAGCGTGCCGTCGCGCTTGAAGCTGAAGCTCAAGGTGACGGAGGCTGTGCCGGAATTGGCTGGCGGAGTCCAGCAGGCCTGTAGCGCGGTGCCCACCTCGTTCATCGTGTTGAGCGGTGCGGCATTCACCGGAATAGCAGGCGCCAGCATCACGCCCGCGATCGCCAGGATTCTTGCCATGCTTGTCATGACGGGGCCTCGTCGCTTTCGCCGCTCGCCTGAAGGTATGGTAGGTCCAACCAGAAGGATGACAATAGGCTTCAGCCGGGCGGCGGCAACAAATCCCGTCGTCGCGATTGCCGTAGCGCTCGCCGGAAAAGCAAAAGGTCGGCAACGAGCCGACCTTTCCCTTGGCCTCGGCGCTGCGCCAGTACATCCGTGGTCGCAGCGAGGACCACAACACTAGACAGGGTTTTGGTTAACCAATCCTTAACCCGTCCAAGCGCGCTACGCCCCGGCCTGAGCCTTCACATGGGCGATGTAGGCGCGCACGTCGCCGGCCGGCTCCGCATAAGCCTTGCCGAGTTTCTTCTCTATCGCGGCCATATAGTCTTTCGCCCATCCTGGCAGCTCGTAGTCGACCACGGCCAGGAATTCGAGCGTCGCCGCCAGCCGGATGTCGGCGATCGAGGGATTGCTGCCGCCGATGAACGGCTTGCCGTCGCGGAAGAAGCTGTGGAACACCTCCAGCGGTTCGGCGATCGCGGCCAGCGCCGCCTTCTGCGCCTCCGATTTCTTCTCCGGATGTGCGTCGCTGTGGCCGACCTCGCCGGCATATTGCGGGAAGCCCAGCGCGGGATAGGTGGCTCTAGCCACATAGGGATAGAGCGTGCCGACGAGATAGAACATGGCGCTGTCGACCATCGCGCGCTTGGCCGGCGCCTTCGGATAGAATTTATCGAGCCCATGCTTGTTGGCGAGGTACTGCATGATGGCGCAGCTTTCCCACAGCACGCCGCGCGGCAGGCCCTTGTCCTCGATCATCGGCGTCAGGTGCGCCGGGTTGCGCGCCAGGAATTCCGGTGAGCGCGTCTGGCCCCAGGCGTCCGTCTCGGAATGGTCGAGCCCGGCCGCGCGCGTGAACACCCGCACCGTCATGTTGTTGACGCTCGGCCGCAGCATGCTGAGCTTGACCGTCGGTTTCCTTGCCGGCTTCGCTTTAGGCGCGGCCTTGGCCGTCGTCTTAGGCGCGGCCTTGGCCGTCGTCTTAGGCGCGGCCTTGGCCGTCATCTTGGGTGCGGCTTTCGCCGTCGCTTTGGGTGCGGCTTTTGCCGCTGCCTTTGCGGCCGGCTTGGCTGACGCCTTGGCGGCGGCCGCTGTCTTTGCTGTGCTCTTCGCCGCCGGCTTGGCGACGGCCTTCTTGGTTGCCTTCGTTGCAGCCTTTGCCATCTTTCGTCCTCCCTCTGACCTGTTCAGTATGGGTTTTTCGCCGCCCGCTCCTCGGACAAAGTCGCGCGCGACCGCTCGACCAGCGCCTGGATGGCGTCGGCAAGGTGCACTTCGGCTATTGCGTAGTCGCCGCGCCCGACGCGGATCTTGTGCGCCTCCATCAAGACGTCGGCATGGGTGAAGCTGGCCGGCGGCTCGAAGCGGTAAGAGGCCAGCTCGATCAAGAGCCCGAGCGGATCCTCGAAGTAGATCGAATCCATGAAGCCGCGGTCCTTGACGCCGCTATGCTTGATGCCGCGCTCGTCGAGCCGCGCGACCGCCTGCAGGAACGTGACCCGCGACACCGAAAACGCGATGTGATGGACGCAGCCGATGTCGGTCGGCGTGCGCCGCTTGACCGGCGTGCGGCTCTCATCGGTGAAGATCGTGATCAGCCGCCCGTCGCCCGGATCGAAATAGAGGTGGCTTTCGCTCGCCTTGTCGAGATTGGGCTGCTCGAAGATGAACGGCATGCCGAGCACACCTTCCCAGAAGTCGATGGAAGTCTGGCGCCCGGCACCGACCAGCGTGATGTGATGGACGCCCTGCGACTGCAGCTTCTGCATTGGCTCTCCTCCCGGGATCGCTCGCCCGTGTGCCGAACGGAGTCCAGCCCGCACGAGCGCGCCTCGTCAGCCGTCTTGCGAATGCATAGCCGCCCGCCGGCTTGTTCCCTTGCGCCCGGTGTCGTGCAAAGCTGTATTGCGCCCCAGGCTTGCTGATCTGATGCTAATTCAATCGGCGGCATTGCGCCAGAAGCGGCAATGGCGGCTTGCTCGACATTTGAAGGAGAGGAACTTGGTACGCCCAAGGGGAATCGAACCCCTGTTCCCGCCGTGAGAGGGCGGTGTCCTGACCGCTAGACGATGGGCGCGCTCAAGAACCGGCTACATAGGCTGGCGGCAGCGAAAAAGCAACTGGGGTTTCGGTCCGCTTCGCGCAGTTTGCCCAACGGCTTGGCTTAGCCCTGCCGTTTTGGCTCGATCAGGTCCCAGAGATTGCCGTAGAGATCGGCAAACACCGCGACCGTGCCATAGCCCTCATGGCGTGGTCCCTCGCGGAACTCGACGCCTTTGTCGAGCATCGCCCGATGGTCGCGGGCGAAGTCGTCGGTCTCGAGGAAGAGAAACACCCGGCCGCCGGTCTGGTTGCCGATGCGGCTCGCCTGCGTTTCGCCGGACGCCTGCGCCAGCAACAGCCGCGCGCCGTTACCGTTCGGTGGCGAGACGGTGACCCAGCGCTTGCCGTCGCCGAGGTCGACATCCTCGGTCAGCACGAAGCCCAGCCGCTCGACATACCAGCCAACCGCTTCGTCATAGTTCCCGACGACGAGCGCCACGGTCGCAATGCTGCGGCGCTCTGCGAAGGCGCTCATTTGTTGCGGGCTCATTTATTACGGATTGGGAACTGGCCGATCATGCGGCGCTCGGCAATGTCGTAGACGAAGATCGCGCGGCTGCCGTCGGCAAGCTCGGCATCGATCGACAGCCGGTTGCCGGAAAGCGACTGACCGGCCACCTTGGCCCCGACCGGCAGCACGATGTCGCCGGAAAGCGGCGCGCCCGCCGGAGCCTGGATCTCGCCGGCTGACTCCGAGCCGGCCCCAGGCGCGTTGCGCGCTTTGTAGACAAGCGCCCCGATCACCACCATAAGGGCAAGAAACAGCAGCCCGAGATTGACGATCATGAAGCGGATCAGCTTCTGGCGCACTCTCTCGGCCGCGGGATCGAGCGGCTTTTCCTCTTCTTCTTCGGCGATCGGCCGGGCCATGGCTAAACAATCCGCAACGGGTTTCGATGAGCGCTCATAACGAAGACACCCCGATTTTGATAGGGGGCGAAGCAGTGGAACTGGAAGCCGGAGCCGAAGCCGCCGGCCAGCGCCTCGACCAGTGGCTGGCCTCCAGGCTTGGGCCCGACATCTCACGCAGCCGCGTCCAAGCCTTGATCAAACAGGGCGCGATCTCGATCGCCGGCAAGCCTGTCGAGGAAGCCAGGCGCAAGATGGCGGCCGGCGAGCGTGTCCTGGTCGTCTTGCCCGATGCGCAGCCGGCCGAGCCGCAAGGCGAGGACATTCCACTCGATATCCTGCACGAGGATGAGGAGTTGGTCGTCATCAACAAGCCGGCCGGGCTGGTCGTTCATCCCGGCGCCGGCAACTGGACCGGCACGCTGGTCAACGCGCTGATCCATCACTGCGGCGACAGCCTCTCAGGCATAGGCGGCGTCAAGCGGCCGGGCATCGTCCATCGCCTGGACAAGGAAACCAGCGGCGTCATGGTGGTGGCCAAGACCGACCGCGCCCACAAGGCTCTGTCGGAAGCCTTTGCCGATCATGGCCGCACCGGCGATCTCGAGCGCGCCTATCTGGCGTTGGTCTGGGGCATTCCGCAGCGGCCGGCCGGCACCGTCGACGCGCCGCTCGGCCGTGCCGCCGACCGGGTCCGCCGCGCCGTGGTTCCCGCAGGCCGCGACGACGCCCGCCACGCCATTACCCATTTCACGGTGGTCGAGCGCTTCGGCGAGCAGCAGAAGACCTTCACCACGGCGAGCCTCGTCGAATGCCGGCTGGAGACCGGCCGCACCCACCAGATCCGCGTCCACATGGCCCATATCGGCCACCCGGTCGTCGGCGACCCGGACTACGGCCAGGCCTTCCGCACCAAGGCCAACCGGCTGCCGGAACCGCTGAAAGGCGCGGTCGGCGCATTTCCAAGGCAGGCGCTTCACGCGTGGCTTCTTGAATTCCGGCATCCGGCCACCCATCTAACGATGAGGTTCGAGGCGCCGATGCCGAAGGACATGGAGGAACTCGTCGGCGGCTTCCGCAAGCTCTGAACCCGCCTTCAAGACGCTTCAAACCAGCCATCAAAAAACCTGACTGGCGTTGTTCACTTCAGCGTGACACACTGTTTCGTGTTGAACAAATGCCTGTCTTTTCTGGTTTTGTTCCTATATATACCCGTTGCCGCGAGTGAGCCTTTGGCATTCGCGACGCATGCCCGCCGCATCGCGGGGGCATCACTCCAATAGAGAGGGGGCGCTATCATGGCCCAGTCATTACCCAGTATTGTTTCCGGTGAAGGCGGTCTCGCCCGTTACCTGGAAGAAATCCGCCGCTTTCCGATGCTGCAGCCGCAGGAAGAGTACATGCTCGCCAAGCGCTACGCCGAGCATCAGGACACTTCGGCCGCGCACAAGCTAGTCACCAGCCATTTGCGGCTCGTCGCCAAGATCGCCATGGGCTATCGCGGCTACGGCCTGCCGATCGGCGAGGTCATCTCGGAAGGCAATGTCGGCCTGATGCAGGCCGTCAAGAAATTCGAACCGGAGCGCGGCTTCCGTCTCGCCACCTATGCCATGTGGTGGATCAAGGCCTCGATCCAGGAGTACATCCTGCGCTCGTGGAGCCTGGTCAAGATGGGCACCACCGCCAACCAGAAGCGCCTGTTCTTCAACCTGCGTAAGGTGAAGGGCAAGATCCAGGCGCTCGATGAAGGCGACCTCAGGCCCGATCAGATCGCCGAGATCGCGACCCGCCTCAATGTCTCCGAGGCCGAGGTCGTGTCGATGAATCGCCGCCTCTCGGGTGACGCTTCGCTGAATGCTCCGATCCGGGCAAGCGAGGGCGAGTCCGGCGAATGGCAGGACTGGCTGGTCGACGATCACGACAACCAGGAAGAGATGCTGATCGAGCAGGACGAACTGGAGAACCGGCGGACCATGCTTTCGGGCGCGCTGTCGGTGCTCAACGACCGCGAGCGGCGCATCTTCGAGGCACGCCGCCTCGCCGAGGAGCCGCTGACGCTGGAAGAGCTGTCGGCCGAGTTCGACATCAGCCGCGAGCGCGTGCGCCAGATCGAGGTGCGCGCCTTCGAGAAGGTCCAGGATGCGGTCAAGGCAGCGGCCAAGCGCCAGAGCCAGGCGCTGCGCACCATCGAGGCGCAGCCGGCGGCCTAGGCCTCGGGATCGCGTAGAATACGAAACGGCGGCGCCAGGATCTGGTGCCGCCGTTTGTGTTTGTGCAACGCTCGCGATTGGCCGAGGCAGCGGTTCCAGCCCTTTTTCCCCGTCACTATACGAGGAGACATGTCCGGCAGGACAATGAGGGGCAGCGCCGATGCCTCGAGGTTGTCCTACCAGGGCCGCGGTTGCGTCTGAGGATATTGGCGCGGTGATCGCCGAACGCCGCGCCGCCCCTCATCCGCCCTTCGGCACCTTCTCCCCGTGGAACGGGGAGAAGGAAAGCTCAAGCCGCAGGCTGCTTGGTCTTCCTCAGATACGGCAGCACCGTCTCATAGGCGCCGAAGCGCTTGACCGCATCTTCGTCGGAGACGGCGGCGGTGATGATCACGTCCTCGCCCTGCTTCCAGTTGGCCGGCGTCGCCACCTGGTGCTTGGCCGTCAGCTGGATGGAATCGACCACGCGTAGGATCTCGTCGAAATTGCGCCCGGTGGTCATCGGATAGGTCAGCACCAGCTTGATCTTCTTGTCCGGCCCGATGACATAGACCGAACGCACGGTTGCGTTGTCGGCCGGCGTGCGGCCCTCCGAACTCTCGCCGGCGCCGGCCGGCAGCATCTCATAGAGTTTGGCGACCTTGAGATCGCGGTCGCCGATCAGCGGATAGTTCACCACCTGGCCGGTGGCCGTCTTGATGTCGTCCTGCCACTTGCCGTGGCTTTCGACCGGATCGACCGAGATGCCGATGATCTTGACGTTGCGCTTTTTGAATTCCCCTTCCAGCCCGGCCATGGTGCCGAGTTCGGTCGTGCAGACCGGCGTGAAGTTCTTCGGGTGGCTGAACAGCACCGCCCAGCCGTCGCCGATCCATTGATGGAAATTGATCGTCCCCTGTGTCGTCTCGGCCGTGAAGTCCGGCGCGATATCGTTGATGCGAAGGCTCATGACGTGCTCCCTACCCTTGTGACAAATCGCCGGCATGGCCAACCCCACCGGCGCGGTTGCCGTTTTATACCGCCGGATGGCCCGGTTCAAAAGGCCTGTATCAGCAAGCGTGATCGGGGTCGCAGAAAATCTTCGTCTTTTCCTGGAAAAGACAGCTGAAATTTCCGCAGTGAAGGCGAGCGGCTTACTTTAGGCCTTCTTCAGCGCCAGCGTCGCCGCGAGATCTTCCATGCGCTGGGCCAGCGCGGCAAGCGCCGTGGTCAGCACGCTGTCGCTCTTGTCCGCCTTGGTCAGCGCCTCGTCGCGCGTCTTGCGCAAGGTCAGCACTTCACTCTCCATGCCCTTGACGCGCTTGGCGAGCTCCGACAATTCGTCCATCACCATGATGCCGGCCATAACCGTCAGCCGCTGGTCGCCGATCTCGCCGAAGGAATCCTTCAGATGCGCGACATAGCGGTCGAAGCGCTCGGCGAGATCGATGAGATGCTCTTCCTGGCCCTCGTCGCAGGCCATCCGATACTGCTTGCCGTCGATGGAAACCGTGACCTGTGCCATTGGCCTGCCTGCCCAGCCTTATCTGTCCAACACGGCGCGGATGGTTTCCATGGCGGTCACCAGCCGGCGTGAGACTTCCTTGTTGGCATCTTCCAGCCGTTCGGCGCGCGCCTCCGAATTGTCGAGCTCCTGCGCCAGCCGCGAGCGGTCCGCGTTCATGCGCTGCACCTCGGCCTCGGCTTCGGAATAGTCGCGCTCCTGCTCGAGCCGCGTCGCCACGGCATTTTCGAGCCCCTCAATGGCTTTGCCGAGCCTCGCGATGACTTCCTTGAGTGTCGTTTCCCCGGTCATGGCCTTCGTCCTGTGCCCTGCCCATCACCGAATCGTTCGCGTTCAGAACGCGTTATCTGGGAAACATTAGGCGCCGTGTGAAGCGCGCGTCAATAAAGCTCTCGCGACTGTCCCCCGCTAACGCTAATGTAGCTCGGCCGACGCTTCACAAGACTGGCAAAAACGCACCCGATTTGTTGACTCAAGGGCCCCGCCTGCTATGTGTCGCGCACCCTTTTCCAGGGCTCTCCCAAGGCCCCAACCCCCATTTCCGGAGGAAGCATGACCTCGCGTGAACAACATGACCGGATGGCCAATGCGATCCGTTTCCTGTCCATGGACGCCGTCGAGAAGGCAAATTCCGGCCATCCCGGCCTGCCCATGGGCTGCGCCGACATCGCAACGGTGCTGTTCACACGCTTCCTGAAATTCGACGCCAAGGCTCCGCACTGGGCCGATCGCGACCGCTTCATCCTGTCGGCAGGCCACGGCTCGATGCTGCTCTACTCGCTGTTGTACCTCACCGGCTACGAGGACATGACGATCGACCAGATCAAGAATTTCAGGCAGCTCGGCTCGAGGACCGCCGGCCATCCCGAATATGGCCATGCCGCCGGCATCGAGACCACCACCGGCCCGCTCGGCCAGGGTCTTGCCAACTCGGTCGGCTTCGCGCTCGGCGAGCGCATCATGAACGCCGCCTTCGGCAACGACCTCGTCAACCACTACACCTATGTGCTGGCCGGCGACGGCTGCCTGATGGAAGGCGTTTCCCAGGAAGCCATCGCGCTCGCAGGCCACCTCAAGCTCAACAAGCTGATCGTCTTCTGGGACAACAACAACATCTCGATCGACGGCCCTGTCTCGCTCGCCGACAACACCGACCAGGTCGCGCGGTTCCAGGCCTCCGGCTGGAACGCCAGCCATATCGACGGCACCGATCCGGAAGCGATCGCCTACGCCATCGAGGCGGCGCGCCATTCCGACAAGCCGACCATGATCGCCTGCAAGACCACCATCGGCTTCGGCGCCCCGACCAAGGCCGGCACCAACAAGGCGCACGGCTCGCCGCTCGGCGCCGACGAAATCGCCGGCGCGCGGAAATTCTTCAACTGGCAATCGCCGCCCTTCGAGATTCCGGCCGACATTCTCGACGCCTGGCGCGCCGCCGGCAAGGCCGGCGCCGAGGCGCGCGCAGACTGGGAGGGACGCCTTGCCAAGGCCGACGCCACGCTGAAAAGCGAATTCGAGCGGCGCATCGCCGGCAAGCTGCCAGCGAATTTCGACGCCGTCATCGCCGACTACAAGAAGAAGTTGTCGGCCGACAAGCCGAAGGTCGCCACCCGCAAATCATCGGAGATGGCGCTGGAGGTTATCAACGGCGCGGTGCCGGAGACCATCGGCGGCTCGGCCGACCTCACCGGCTCCAACAACACCAAGACCAGCCAGACCAAGAACATCACGCCCGACGACTACGGCCAGCGTTATGTCCATTACGGCATCCGCGAACATGGCATGGCGGCAGCCATCAACGGACTGACGCTGCACGGCGGCGTCATTGCCTATGGCGGCACCTTCCTTTGCTTCTCCGACTATGCCCGCCCCTCGATGCGCCTGGCCTCGCTGATGGGCATCCGCTCGATCTTCGTCATGACGCATGACTCGATCGGCCTTGGCGAGGACGGCCCGACCCACCAGCCGGTCGAGCATCTGGCGGCACTGCGCGCCATTCCCAATCACAATGTGTTCCGACCCGCCGATGCGGTCGAGACCGCGGAATGCTGGCAGCTGGCGCTCGAATCCGAGAAGACACCCTCGACACTGGCGCTGACCCGCCAGAACCTGCCGACGGTGCGCATGGAGTTCAGCGAGAAGAATCTGAGCGCCTCCGGCGCCTATGAACTCGCCGCCGCCAGCGGCGAGGCGGCCGTGACGATCTTTGCCAGCGGCTCCGAGGTGGAGGTCGCGCTCGGCGCCCGCGATCTGCTTGAGCAGCACGGCCATCCGACCCGCGTCGTCTCGGTGCCGTGCTTCGAGCTGTTCGAGCAGCAGAGCGAAGACTATCGCAGCAAGACCATCGGCAACGCCAAGGTCAAGGTCGCCATCGAGGCCGGCATTCGCCAGAGCTGGGACCATATCATCGGCAGCGACGGTATCTTCGTCGGCATGACCGGCTTCGGTGCCTCGGGCACCATCGAGCAGCTCTATCCGCATTTCGGCATCACCGCCGAAGCAGCGGCGAAGGCTGCAGAAGCCCGCTTGCACGGCAAGTGAGAAAACGCGCCGATCCGGTGAAGCCATCCAGAGAGTTTCACCGGGCTGGCTCAACTTAATCGATTTAGAACTGGACTTCTGCGGCTGGATTCTTTGTCCACCCGCCGTTATGAAGCTGCGGACCCATCCGCTTTCCAGCCCCCAAGGAGAGAAAAGAAATGACCGTCAGAGTTGCCATCAACGGATTTGGCCGCATCGGCCGCAACATCCTGCGCGCCATCCATGAATCCGGCCGCAAGGACATCGACGTGGTCGCCGTCAACGATCTCGGCCCGGTCGAAACCAATGCGCACCTGCTGCGCTACGACAGCGTCCATGGCCGCTTCCCGCATGAGGTGACGGTCGACGGCGACCAGATCTCCGTCGGCACCGAGAAATTCAAGGTCACCGCCATCAAGGACCCGACGCAGCTGCCGTGGAAAGAGCTCGGCGTCGACATCGCGCTCGAATGCACCGGCATCTTCACCGCCCGTGACAAGGCCGCCGCGCACCTGACCGCTGGCGCCAAGCGCGTCATCGTCTCGGCCCCGGCCGAAGGCGCCGATCTCACGGTCGTCTACGGCATCAACCACGACAAGCTGACCAAGGACCACATCGTCATCTCCAACGCGTCCTGCACGACCAACTGCCTGGCGCCGCTTGCCGCCGTGCTGCACGAGACCGTCGGCATCGAGAAGGGCATGATGACGACGATCCACTCCTATACCGGCGACCAGCCGACGCTGGACACCATGCACAAGGACCTCTACCGCGCCCGCGCGGCAGCGCTCTCGCAGATCCCGACATCGACCGGCGCGGCCAAGGCGATCGGCCTCGTGCTGCCCGACCTCAAAGGCAAGCTCGACGGCATCTCGATCCGCGTGCCCACACCGAACGTCTCGGTGGTCGACTTCAAGTTCATCGCCAAGCGCTCGACGACCGCGCAGGAAATCAACGAGGCGCTGATCGCCGCCTCCAAGGGCAAGCTGAAGGGCGTGCTCTCGGTCACGCATCACCCGAATGTCTCGATCGACTTCAACCATGATCCGCATTCCTCGATCGCAGCGCTCGACCAGACCAAGGTCATGGACGGCAACCTGGTTTCGGTCCTGTCCTGGTACGACAACGAATGGGGCTTCTCGAACCGCATGGGCGACACCGCCGTCGCCTTCGGCAAGACCATCGCCTGATAGCGGCCTCCTTTGCTGATGTCCAAGACGCCCGGCTTCGGCCGGGCGTTTTCGTTTCAGCCGGTCCGACTTCCGGAGACTCCGGAAAATCTGCGGCATGGTGCGAAAAACCACGCTGTTGCCTTGCACTGGTCATGTCTTCGCCCCAGTCTGCCTTGAAGCGACAAAACACAGGGTTTTGGAGGGGCGATACCGGATGGAGCATGCCATCTATCTCGTGACGCTGGTCGGCACGGCACTCATTGTTGTCGCCGCGTTCTCGAGCCTGATCGCCTTTCGCTTCGGCGCTCCCTTGCTGCTTCTCTTCCTCTGCATCGGCCTTGCCACCGGCACCGATGGCCTGGGCATCGAATTCGACAATGCCAGGCTGGCTTATTTTGCCGGCTCCCTGGCATTGGCCATCATTCTGTTCGATTCGGGTTTCGGCACCCCGCTCAATGCGCTCCGTCAGGCGGCCGGGCCGGCGCTTTCGCTGGCGACCTTCGGTGTCGTCCTGACCACCGCGATCTTCGGCGCCGCCGCCTACTATCTTCTCAATCTCAGTTGGCTGGAATCCTCGCTGCTCGGCGCCGCCGTCGCCTCGACCGATGCGGCCGCCGTCTTCTTCCTGCTGCGCGCCGGCGAGATCCATCTGCGCGAGCGCGTGCGTTCGACGCTCGAGGTCGAATCCGGCACCAACGACCCGATCGCAATCTTCCTCACCATCACCCTGGTCGAGATCATCGCCGCGCATGCCAATCCCGAGGCGGATGTTCTCGCCACCAACCTGGTGCTCGGTTTTCTCATTAATATGGGGCTCGGCGCCGTCATCGGCGGGCTGGGCGGCCTCGCCATCGTGCGTCTCGTCGAGCGGCTCAACCTCGACCACGGCCTGCTGCCGATCTTCGTGCTGACCCTGTCCTTGATGGTGTTCGCAGCCGCCGGTGCCGTCGGCGGTTCGGGCTTTCTTGCCGTCTATCTCGCTGGCTTGGTCGCCGGCAATTCCGACATCCGCGCCGTCACCATCCTGAAGCGCTTCCAGGACGGTATGTCGTGGCTTGCGCAGATCATCATGTTCCTGATCCTCGGCCTGTTCGCGACCCCCTCGCAATTCCCGGCGATCATGGTGCCGGCGGTGCTGCTCGGCCTGTTCCTGATTTTCGTCGCACGGCCGCTCGCCGTCTGGCTCTGCCTGATCCCGTTCCGCCTGCCGCGCCCCGAAGTCGCGTTCGTCTCCTGGGTCGGCTTGCGCGGCGCCGTCTCGATCCTGCTTGCCATCACGCCGCTGCTCGGCGGCCTCGCCAACGGTCGCCTCATCTTCAACGTCGCCTTCATCATCGTGCTTGTGTCGCTTGTCGTGCAGGGCTGGACCGTCGGCCCGCTGGCGCGGCGGCTCGGCCTGATCGTGCCGGCGCGCCTTGGGCCGCTCGACAAGGTCGAGCTCGAGTTGCCCGGTTCGGCGCATCACGAGCTGCTTGCCTATCGCGTCGCGCCCGGCAGTCCGGTGGCGCGCGGCGAACGCATCCCGCGCTGGGCGAGGCCCTCGCTGGTGCTGCGCGACGGCCGTTCCATGCGTTTCCAGGACATGGGCCGGCTTGCCGCCGGCGACCAGGTCTACATCTTCGTGCCGGATCGGTATCCGCGCCTGCTCGACAAGCTCTTCGCCAGCCGCGCTGTGGTCGATCCCGAGGATGCCGATTTCTTCGGCGCCTTCTCCCTCGATCCGGCCCGCTCCGCGGCCGAGCTGGAGGCCGCCTACGGGCCAGGCCTCACCGAAGCCGAACAGAAGCTCACCGTCGCAGAGCTGGTTACGGAGCGTCTCGGCAGCCACGCCGAATATGCCGACCGAGTGATGATCGGCCCGATCGAGCTGATCGTGCGCGACGTCGACGAGAAGGGCAGGATCATCAGCCTTGGCCTGTCCTTCGAGCCGACCGCTCCAGTGGCGCGCGTGCCGGTTTTCCTCAGCGCCGGCGAGATCGTCGACCGCATCGCCGCTTTCATTCGAGGCTGGCGCAAGCCTGCCGAAATGCGGGCAGCCGAAAGCGGGCCCAACGAGCCGGCGACGCCTGAGCCTGAGGCGAAAAAAGCAGCGAGCGAAAGCTGACGTCACACAGCGACATCATTTTTGCGCGCGCGTCACCATGCGGGCCTTGCATCCCCGACCATGCCGGGTAAGGTCGCCGCGTTTTTTGCGGAAAGGAACGACCATGGCCGGCTTCAAGACACTCGACGACATCGGCGCCGTAAGCGGCAAGCGGGTTCTGGTGCGGGTCGACCTCAACGTGCCGGTCGCCGACGGCAAGGTGACCGACGCCACGCGCATCGAGCGCATTGCGCCGACCATTTCCGAGCTTTCGGCCCAGGGCGCCAAGGTGATCCTGCTCGCGCATTTTGGCCGCCCGAAGGAGGGCCCGTCGGCCGAGTTCTCGCTGGAGCCGATCGCCAGGGCCACGGCTGAAGTGCTCGGCCGTCCGGTCGGCTTCGCCTCCGACTGCATCGGCGACAAGGCTGCGGAAGCGGTCGCGGCCATGAAGAACGGCGACGTGCTGCTGCTGGAAAACACCCGGTTCCACAAGGCCGAAGAAAAGAACGAGCCCAGCTTCACCGACAAACTCGCCGCCAACGGCGACATCTATGTCAATGACGCCTTTTCCGCTGCCCACCGGGCGCATGCATCGACGGAGGGCCTGGCACACCGGCTGCCGGCCTATGCCGGCCGCACCATGCAGGCCGAGCTCGAAGCGCTGGAAAAGGGTCTCGGCAATCCGGTGCGGCCGGTGGTGGCGATCGTCGGCGGCGCCAAGGTCTCGACCAAGATCGACCTGTTGATGAACCTGGTGAAGAAGGTCGACGCGCTGGTCATCGGCGGCGGCATGGCCAACACCTTCCTTGCCGCGCGCGGCACGAATGTCGGCAAGTCGCTTTGCGAGCATGACCTTGCTCCCACTGCCAAGCAGATCATGATCGAGGCAGCCGAGGCCGGATGCGCCATCATCCTGCCCAACGACGGCGTCGTGGCGAAGGAGTTCAAGGCCGGTGCCCCGAGCGAAACCGTCGCCATCGAGGCAGTGCCGGCCGACGGCATGATCCTCGACGTCGGCGCAAAGACCGTGCAAAGCGTAACCGACTGGATCGACAGGGCTGCGACGCTGGTCTGGAACGGTCCGCTCGGCGCCTTCGAGATCGAGCCGTTCGACCGTGCGACGGTGGCGGCGGCCAGGCACGCGGCGGCCCGCACCAAGGAAGGCAAGCTGGTGTCCGTGGCCGGCGGCGGCGACACGGTCGCCGCTCTCAACCATGCCGGTGTCGCCGACGACTTCACCTATGTTTCCACCGCCGGCGGCGCGTTCCTGGAATGGATGGAAGGCAAGCCGCTGCCCGGCGTCGATGTGTTGAAGCGGTAGAGCACATCCAGGAATGCGCGTGGCGGTTTTTCCTCTGAACCGCGTGAACGCGGAGCATCTTGCAGCCAGGCGGAAGCGCCTGGCAACGCAATCAAAACCAGCAGAGCCCGCCGCTTCTGCTCGAATCCTGCTTCTCGCCGATGCTTCTTTGGCGGTAGAGTTCCGCAAAAGCGCGGAACCACCATCAGGGAGAAGCGAAAATGAGCGAACGTCTCGAAGACATTGCCGCCGCGATCGTGGCCGATGGCAAGGGCCTTTTGGCTGCCGATGAAAGCTCCGGCACCATCAAGAAGCGCTTCGACGTCATCGGCGTCGAATCGACCGCCGACAACCGGCGCGATTATCGCGAGATGATGTTCCGCGCCACCGACGCGATGACCAGATACATCTCCGGCGTCATCCTCTATGACGAGACGATCCGCCAGAAGGCAGCCGACGGCACGCCGCTGGTGGACATCATCAAGGCATCCGGCGCCATCCCAGGCATCAAGGTCGATGCCGGCGCCAAGCCGCTGGCCGGCTTTCCCGGCGACACCGTCACCGAGGGGCTGGACGGCCTGCGCGAGCGGCTGGCGGACTATTACAAGCTCGGTGCCCGTTTCGCCAAATGGCGCGCCGTGATCGATATCGACACGGCAAAAGGCGTGCCTTCCGCGACCTCGATCGCCTCCAACGCGCACGCGCTGGCCCGCTATGCGGCACTTTGTCAGGAAGCCGGCATCGTGCCGATCGTCGAGCCGGAAGTGCTTATGGACGGCGCCCACAGCATCGATACCTGCTATCAGATCAGCAAGGCGACGCTGCTGAAGCTCTATGACGAGCTCTATGCGGCACGCGTGGTGCTGGAAGGCACCATTCTCAAGCCGAACATGGTCATCTCCGGCAAGAAGTCGGGCCGGACCGACAGCCCCGAAGCGGTGGCCGAAAAGACCATAAAGCTGTTCCGCGAGACCGTTCCGGCGGCGGTGCCGGGCATCGCCTTCCTGTCCGGAGGACAGGGTGACGAGGAGGCCACGGCCAACCTCAACGCCATCAATGCCATCGGCCCGCATCCATGGAAACTCACCTTCTCCTATGGCCGCGCCCTGCAGGCCGCCGCGCAGAAGGCCTGGAGCGGCAAGGCATCGAACGTCGCCGCCGGCCAGGCGGCCTTTATCCATCGCGCCCATATGAACCATCTGGCGGCGCTTGGAAAATGGCAGCCGACGCTGGAAAAGGCCGCCTGACCAGCCTGACCTTTCTTGCAAACTCAAAGCCCGTGCAGCTTCGCCCGGGCTTTGCTTTTGGGTGATTGTCAAACGGGAACCACCATGCAGCGCCTGCTCGCCCTCCTTACCTGGCTCGCCTATCCGGTCTATGCCTGGCAGGGCCTTGGCGTGCGCCGCCGCACGACACGCATGCTGCCCGCGCACGGCCCCGTCATGCACGAGATCGCCGGCGCGGCGCCGGCCATCTCGCTGCTGGTTCTGGGCGATTCCTCGGCCGCCTCCGTCGGCATCGAACAATCCGAATACGGCCTTGCCGCGCAGCTTGCCGGCCTGACTGCCGAGCGTACCGGCAGCACTGTGCGCTGGCGCGCCGCCGGCTTCAACTCGGCAACGTCCGGCCAAATCCGTGATCACGTCCTGCCGAACCTGTCGGCGGATCCGTGGATGCATATCGTGCTCGCCATTGGCACCAACGACACCAAGAATTTCCATTCCGTGCCCCGCTTCAAGAAGGAGTTCGGCGGCCTGCTGTACGCGCTGCGCGCCAAATGGCCGGAGGCGCGCGTGGTCTGGTCGCCGGTGCTGGAATTCACCCGCGCGCCGGCAATGCCGCCGCTGCTCGGCAAGATCCTCGAAATCCGCGCCACGCAGATGAACCGGATGGGCGTGCGCCTCTGCAACGAGCGCGGCGGCGTTCCCGCCGCGCGCCTGCCGATCGACGATCCGGCGGCCGGTTTCGCCTCCGACGGCTTCCACGCTTCGGAAGCGGGCTATCGTGCCTGGGCCGAGCATCTGTTGGATTTTGTGCTCGGCAACGAAAGCCCGCAGAAGGCTTGCTGAACATCAAGTCAGGACGAGCCGGAAATGTTGGTGGCGTACTCGTGAGCTCCGGAAGCGCAGGGCACCCTCATTTGCAAGCCGTCCTCACCTGAAACTCATCGAACCTTAGGCCCAATGCCCGAGCATCGCCGCGAGCGAGATCGCCGCCATGGCGAGCACCGCCAGCTTCCAGAAATCGCTGCGCCGCTTCAGCCCCGGCCAGCCGAGCGGCTTGATGATCTGGATCAGCATGATGCCGATGATGACAAGGGCGAGAAGTTTGGTCATGGCGCCTTTGACCAGCATCGCTGGCTGCTGTCAAAGCGCTTCTTCGGCGGGCCGGCGATCCAGACCATTGCTGCCAAAAGCCTGGTTTGCTGTTCGTCCGCGGCGTCGCGCGATCTGTTTTTCAGAAGGCTGCCACCCTCCTGACAGACTGCTGTCAGCAGGGGTGTGCGATACTGCTCTCATCAAAAAGAGAGGAGTCTGGTCATGAACGGTTTTACGATTCTGCGTAGCGTGCAGCACTATGTCGGCAAGATTCGCACCGTACGGAACGAGATCCGGACCCAGCGTTTCCTGAACACTTTGCCCGCGGACATCCGCAAAGACATCGGTTGGCCCGATCTCTACGACGGCCGTGTGCGCAGGAACTGAAATTTTTCGACGCATGACTTGGATGTCGGCCGTGCCGCGCCCAGATGTAATGTCGGTCGAAACGCTCGGTTTCAGGAAAGATGCCATTGTTTGCGAGTTGATTCAGCGCAGCCTCCTGACACTATGTTGTCAGGAGGCCTGCGCTATTGAAGCTGACTCGAACCTGCGCCCGGTTGTGGGACCGCGGCATGCATAGAACCGAAACCAAGGGGTCAAACGATGCGCCGCGCCGACAGGCTCTTCCAGATCGTGCAGCATCTTCGCGGTGGTCGGCTCGTCACCGCGCAGAAGCTCGGCACGTGGCTCGAGGTATCCGAGCGGACCATCTATCGCGACATAGCCGACCTGCAGTCGACCGGCGTGCCGATCGACGGCGAGGCAGGGGTCGGCTACATGATGAGGGAGGGTTTCGACCTTCCGCCGCTGATGTTCACGCGTGACGAGATCGTGGCCTTGGTTGCCGGCGCGCGCATGGTGCGTGCTTTCGGCGGAGCCGCCATGGCGAGGGCCGCCGACGAGGCGCTGGTCAAGATCGGCGCGGTGCTGCCCGACGCCGAAAAGGACCGCATCGCCCGCACCGAGATCCATACGCCGATGTGGGTGGTGAGCGATGCCGCGCGGGAAGCGATCGACCTGATCGAGCGCGCCGTCGAGAAACGCCAGGTGCTGACCATCGACTATTCGGACGAGGCGGGCCGCAGCACGGCGCGCGATATCCGGCCGCTCGGCCTGTGGTTCTGGGGCAAGGTCTGGACCTTGGTCGCCTGGTGCGAGATGCGCGACGATTTCCGCGCCTTCCGCATCGACCGCATCGCCTCAGTGGTCATCGCCGGCCGCATTTTCAAGCCGGAGCGCGGCAAGCAGCTCGCCGACTTTTATCGCGCCGTCGAGCGCAGCGAGGATTACGGCATGGCGCCCGACCGTGCCGCCCGGACATGATGCCTCCCAAGCCATTGTCCAACAAAAAAGCCCGCTCGAAGCGGGCTTTTTTGTCGAGCCTTTGCAACTCGCCAAAAGTGCGGTTTTGGGCGAATGCATCGCCACGAGGCTTAAACTGCGGCGCGCTGAAAGGGATTCAGGCGACGCGCTTTAAGGTTTTGTTTGATGCATGTCGTAGTCTCAGAACCGCTGCGCACTTCTGAGCGACATGCATTAAGGAATCTCACTCCTCGTCCTCGGGCTTGTCCTTCGACTTCAGCGCCGACAGCTTGGCGAAGACGGCGTTGGCGTCGAGCTCCTGATCCTCGTCCTTGGGCTTTTCCGGCGCCGGCACCAAGCGCTCGGTAAGAGCCGCCGGCAGCAGCGTGTCGCCGGCGACGGGCTGCGCCTGCTCGCGTCCGCGCGAAGCGCGGTTGACCTCCATGTCGAGATCGATCTGCGAGGCCAGGCCCAGCGTCACCGGATCCATCGGCTGGAGATTGGCCGAGTTCCAGTGCTTGCGCTCGCGGATCTGCTCGATCGTCGACTTGGTGGTGCCCACAAGACGGGCAATCTGCGCGTCCTTCAGTTCGGGGTGGTTGCGCACCAGCCACAGGATCGCGTTCGGACGGTCCTGGCGCTTCGACAGCGGCGTGTAACGGGGGCCCTTGCGCTTCGATTCCGGCACCCTGACCTTGGGATCGGAGAGCTTCAGCCGATGGTTCGTGTCCTTCTCGCCGCGCGCAATCTCCTCGCGGGTCAGCTGGCCGGTCATGATCGGGTCCATGCCCTTGATGCCTTGCGCCGACTCGCCGTCGGCGATTGCCTTGACCTCCAGCGGATGCAGTCCGCAGAACTGTGCGATCTGCTCGAACGAGAGCGCAGTGTTGTCGACCAGCCAGACGGCGGTCGCCTTGGGCATCAGCAGCGTATTGGCCATGTCAAAAATCCTTCTCGTTCGCCCGCGTTCCCGCGCGGGCGGTGGTTTAGAGCCACCAAAATGGGAAATTCGCGGCCTGTATAAACGCTCCGTCACGATTTCGCAATATTTTTGGGAAGGGAGGCGTCCGAGGCATGTCGCCCGAAAGCGCACGGCGGCTTTGGGAAGACGACGTTGATAAACAAAGTGCCCCAAAAGACAAAACCCGCTGGACAGGATCCAGCGGGCTT
Source organism: Mesorhizobium sp. M3A.F.Ca.ET.175.01.1.1 (assembly GCF_004791945.1). NCBI lineage: Bacteria > Pseudomonadati > Pseudomonadota > Alphaproteobacteria > Hyphomicrobiales > Phyllobacteriaceae > Mesorhizobium > Mesorhizobium sp. M3A.F.Ca.ET.175.01.1.1. The sequence goes on from NZ_SRTP01000002.1 coordinate 414,312, forward strand.
GGAACCGGAGACAGCAAGCGTCTGCGACGGCTCTGGCTTTTCGGCGCAGCCCGGCCCTGCGGCCGGGCATGCGTCATCAAAGCGCCTGGCGGGCGACCTTCTCGATGTCGCCGCGGTTGATGCCGAGGTCGTGCAGCTGACGAGCATTGAGCTTGTTCAGCTCGCGCACGGTCTCGTTGTACAGGCGCCAGTTGCGGTAAGCGCGGATCGGGTTCATTTCAGTCCTCCATTCGTCTGGATCGTGGATTTCGATGACGCGTAAATAGGCATCGTTGCACAGGAAATGAACGGATGGTTTTGCATGGCGGCAATGCATTTGTTGCATTGCACCATTAAGGTTCTGTTCAGCTTGCGGAAGGCGATGCGGACACCCCAGGCTGCATCGAGCTTCAGGTCAGGTCGAGCCGAGAGTTGCGCCTTCGAGAACCGGGGCGGAGCGCATTTGAAACACGTGAGCACCGCAAGCGCCCCGTCCACAGACCAACCTCGCCTGAATTTCGACGCGCCTAGCCGACGTCGAGCACGATCTTGCCGATATGCTCGCCTTCCTCCATCCGCTCATGCGCCCGCCAGGCTTCGGTCAGCGGGAAGATCATATCCATGACCGGCGCGACCTTGCGGGTGCCGAGCAGGGGCCAGACCTGAGCCTCGAGAGCGGCGGCGATGGCGGCCTTGAACTCGACTGTGCGCGGCCGCAGCGTCGAGCCGGTATGGGTGAGGCGCTTGACCATGATCTTGGAGAAGTCCGCGCTCGCCACCGCGCCAGCCTGCACCGCGATCTGGACGATGCGGCCCTCCATGGCGGCGGCGTGGTAGTTGCGGGCGACATAGTCGCCGCCGACCATGTCCAGGATGAGGTCGGCGCCCCGGCCATCGGTTGCGTCCTTGACCTGGGCGACGAAATCCTCTTCGCGATAGTTGATCGCGCGGTCGGCGCCGAGTTTCAGGCAGGCGTTGCACTTCTCCCTGGTGCCGGCCGTGGTGACGACATAGGCGCCGAACGCGGACGCCAGCTGTATGGCAGTGGTGCCGATGCCGGACGAGCCGCCATGGACGAGCAGCGTTTCGCCCTTCTTCAACCCGCCGCGCTCGAAAACATTATGCCAGACGGTGAAATAGTTCTCCGGCACCGCCGCGGCTTCCGAATAGGTGAAGCCGGCCGGGATCGGCAGCACGCTGCCGGCATGGACCTTGACATATTCGGCGTAGCCGCCGCCCGGCGTGAGCGCGCAGACCCGGTCGCCGATGCGCCAGCGCGAAATCTCGTCGCCGAGCGCCGCCACCTCGCCGGCCGCCTCGAGGCCGGGCAGGTCCGAGGCGCCGGGCGGCGGCGGATAGGCGCCCTTGCGCTGCTGTACGTCCGGCCGGTTCACGCCGGCGGCATGGACCCGAATGAGAACCTCGCCGGGGCCGGGCTTCGGCACGTCCCTCGTCTCCGCCTTCAGCACCCTGGGACCGCCCGGCTGCGAAATCGCGATGGCCGTCATCTTCGCCGGAATCTTGTGTCCGCTTGGCATGGTTCCCGTCTCCTCAACGCCGGTCGAGTCGCCGGCTGTTTGCATCGGCGCCCTCGCCCTATGTATGCTGATTGCCAAATCAGGCAAATGGCCAACTCAGGGAGGAGCGACGATGGCGACCTTCGACGACGAACCCAGGAAGAAGCCGCGCTCGCACGAGATCGGGCAGGACCTGGCGCTGCTTTCCGTCGATGAATTGTCCGAACGCATAACCCTGTTGCGTGACGAGATCGCCCGGCTCGAGGCCGAGCGGGCCGCCAAGGGCGCCACCAAGTCAGCCGCCGAGGCACTGTTCCGCCGCGGTTGACTTCCGCGGCTCGTTGCCGCTGAAAAGCCCCAATAAGCCTGTCAGACCTGCGCCACGACATTCCAGCCAGACGAGCCCATGTTCGCCACATACAGACCGATTCTCTCGCTGCTTCGCGGCACCGCCTTCCTGCTTGCGGCTTCCGGCCTGCACGGCCTGCTTCTGCCGCTGCGCGGACAACTGGAAGGATTCTCCACCGCTTCGCTCGGCCTGATGGGCACGGCCTGGGCCGGCGGCTTCGTCGCCGGCTGCTTCTTCGCCCCGCGCCTCGTGCGCCGTGCTGGCCATGTCCGCGCCTTCGGCGCCTTCGCCGCGTCGGGCGCCATAGTCGCCCTGCTCACCGGGCTGATCATCGAGCAGTATATCTGGATCCTGCTGCGCGCCTTCACCGGCTTCACCATGGCCGGCGCTTTCATGGTCATCGAAAGCTGGCTGAACGAGAAAGCGACCAACGAGAACCGCGGCACCGTCTTCGGCCTCTACATGATGGTCACTTTCGCCTCGATCATGGGTGGCCAGATGATCGTCGCCGGCGGCGACGTGAGATCGGCCTCGCTGTTCATGATCACCGGCATATTGTTCTGCCTTTCGCTCATTCCGACGGCCGTCTCGACGCAGTCGCACCCCAAGCCGCTGCAGGATGTGAAGCTTGACGTCAAAGGCCTCTACGCCAATTCTCCGGTATCGGCCGTGGCTTGCCTCCTGATCGGCATCGCCAACGGTGCGTGGGGCACGCTTGGGGCCGTCTATGGCGCGCGCATCGGCATCTCGACCGCCGAGATCGCGCTGATGATGAGCCTTGTGGTGATTGCCGGCGCGGCCATGCAACTCCCCGCGGGTCGGCTTTCCGACACCACCGATCGCCGCTTCGTGCTGGCTGGCGCCGCCTTCGGTGCGGCCGTGTTCGCGGTGCTGGTCTTCCTGATCGAACCGCATTCGGGCGCCTTCGTGATCGCCATGACCGCTGCCTATGGCGGCTTCGCCTACACCCTCTATTCCATCGCGGTTGCGCATGCCAACGACCATGCGCGGGCCGAGGATTTCGTAAAGGTCTCCGGCGGTCTGCTCCTGCTTTATGGTTTCGGCACCATGATCGGGCCGCTGCTGGGGGCTGCCCTGATGGGACTGCGCCCCGAGGGGCTTTTTCTTGCCACCGCCTTCGCGCACCTTTGCCTCACCGGTTACACGCTGCTGCGCATCCGCCGTCGCGCTCCTGTGCCCATCGAAAACCGCGAAGCCTTCAAGACGCAGCCGGCTGATAGGGCGGTCACGCCGGAAGCCTTGCGGCTCGATCCGCGCAGAAAGGTTGAAACCGACGGTTGAGATTCGGCGAAGTTTGCCTAAAAATATGGTATGATGTTCTCCGACGCCTTCATGGCGATAGCCGATCCCAACCGGCGTTATCTCTTGGAAGAGCTCCGACGCGGCCCGAAGACGGTCAACGAACTGGCGGCCGGATTGCCGGTTTCCCGTCCAGCCGTTTCCCAGCATCTGAAGGTCCTGCTCGACGCCGGCCTGGTCCATGCCAAGGCCGAGGGCACGAAGCGCGTCTACACCGTCAGCCAAGCGGGCTTCCTCAGGCTGAACATCTGGCTCGACCAGTTCTGGGAATCCGAGGAACTCGGCGCGCCCGGCAGCTGAAGCCGTCAGCTGCCGGGCGGCTGTCGCTTCCGAACTGTTTCTGCCGGCTCAACCGTCATTGTAGGGGAAGAGCTTGAAATAGGGCTGCGCTTCCTTGATCACGCGGGCAAAGGAAGCGCGATCCATCAGGCGATCGTGGTAGCGCCTCACGGCAGGGAACTTGTCGCCGAACGGTTCGACCTTGTTGGCGTAGAACAGGGCCGGCGAGGCAGCGCAGTCGGCCATGGTGAAGGTCTCGCCCACTGCCCAGGTCTTTCCCTTCATCTCCTGTTCGATGATGGCGTAGGAGGTGCGAAGCTGCGCGCGGGCCTGCTCGACGCCGAACGGATCGGTCTTGTCCTGCGGCCGCAGCCGGTCGCCGACGATCTTCTGCATCGGCTCCTGCACATAGAAATCGTAGAAGCGATCGGCCTGGCGGATCTTGATGGCGAGGTCGATGTCGGCCGAAACGAGTTCGACCGGTCCTGGATAATAGGCGGCGAGATATTCGATCACGATGGTCGATTCCAACACCGTGCGGTCCCGCGTGTCGTCACGAAGGGCCGGCATCTTGCCGGTCGGCGATACCTTCAGGAAAGCCGTGCGCGACTGCTCGTCGCCGAGATCCACGATGACCGGCGTGAAAGGCGTGGCGTTTTCGTAGAGCGCGATCAGCGGCTTCCAGCAGAAGGAGGCCAATGGATGAAAGTGCAGGGTCAGGGACATTTCTTCTCGCTTCCATTTTATCCGCCATGCTGCGTGATGGCTTCGATGATTTGCGGCCAATCCATGCGATGCAGTTCATGGCCACCGCCTTCTATCCGCACCAGTCTGGCGCCGGGAACCGCCGAGGCCAAGGCCTCGCCGTGCTCGATCGGGAAGATCGGATCGGCCGTGCCGTGGATGACGAGCAGCGGCACCGACAAATCTTTTGCCCGCCGCTCCTGCCCCCCACCCTTGAGCAGGAAATGATTGGTCGCGCTGGCGAGGCCGCCGGAACGGTCGAAATCCTCCTCGATCGTGGCGCGTGCGCGGTCCTCGTCGAACGGATGCAACGTGCTGGCGAGCGCATGCGCGTCCTCAAGCATGTAGGAGAGCACCTGATTCCTCTTCGACCAGTCGACGTCGGCGCCATGCGCCGAATGCTTCCGGTAAGCCTCGCTGGTGTCCGGCAGGCCGGACGTGTCGACGCCAAGCGGCGAACTGGAGATCACGGTGAGTGCCCGAACGCGTTCGGGATATTTCAGCGCCGCGATCTGCGCGATCATGCCGCCCATCGACATGCCGGCGACATGCGCCTCGCCTATCAGGTGATCGTCGAGCACCCGGATGGCATCGTCCACCATGTCCTCGAACGTATAAGGCGGTTCGCCCGGTGTGTATTTCGTCGACAGGCCTGTATCGCGATTGTCGTAGCGGATGACGAAGCGGCCGCGCTCGGCGAGCTGCCGGCAGAAGGCCTCCGGCCACCAGAGCATCGAAGCCATGGCGCCCATGATCAGCAGGATGGCCGGGTCGGCCGGATTGCCGAAGCCTTCGCAGACAATTGTCGGGCGGCGGATCAGGGTCATCGTCCAGTCCTCCAATCCGATTGCATTTTGCAATCAGTTGCACGATAATCAAACCGATATCATTATGCAACTGGTTTTGGAGAAATATATGAACACCGAGCACCGGTCCGGCTGCCCGATCAATCTGTCGCTCGAGGTCTTCGGTGACCGCTGGAGCCTGATCATCCTGCGCGACATGATCTTCGGCGGCCGCCGGCATTTTCGCGAGCTGCTCAAGGGATCGCTGGAGGGCATTGCCTCCAACATCCTGGCCGACCGGCTGAAGCGGCTGATGGAACTGGGCCTGCTCACAAAGGCCGACGATCCCAGCCACAAGCAGAAGGCGATCTATAGCTTGACCGAGATGGCAATCACCTTGGTGCCGATCATGGCGCATCTCGGCGCCTGGGGACGGGTCTGGTTGCCGGTGAGCGAGGAGCTTTCGATCCGCGCCGAGCTGCTGGAAAAGGGCGGCCTGCCGCTATGGGATCAGTTCATGGACGAGTTGCGCCACGAGCATCTCGGCGCGCCGGTGAAGACGCCGCCAGGCACGCCGAGCGTCCGCGCGCAATTGCAGGCCGCTTATGAAGCGGTGGTGGCGCGCAAGGCTTCGGCCGCCGCCAGATGACCGCGCTTGAGCGGCAGGCCGCAGGATGGTCGGCACAGCCTAATTCAGATTGATATCCCGGCTCGCCGACCGCATCGACACCGAGAACCCGGCAAGCACATCGAAGAGCGCGATGATCATCAGCGTGAAGAAAACGGAGTGCGCGGCGCCCTTGACCAGCAGGAACTCGACCAGAAAGGCGATGAAGACCAGCGTCGACAGAAGATGATCGAGGATCGATGCATTGGTGGTGCGCACCGATTTCGAGATCTCGACGAACAGGAAGATCAACCCGATCAGCACCATCAGGTCGCCGAGCGTCATCGAGAACACGCCGCCCGACATCATGCGGAATGAAAACATCTCGGTCATCCACGGATCGTCGCCGCCGCCGAACAGTCCGAGCAGTCCGAGATTGTAAAGGACGAAAGGCACGATCAGCAGCGGGATGGCACCGAACATCTGGGCAACTCCAATGGGCTCCCATTTGTAGAATGCCGGGCAGGCACGCCGTCAAGGTTTTTCAGGCGCGGCGGCAAACACGCTTTGGAGCAATTCCGGGAAAAGCGTGAAACGGTTTTCCGTCAGCAATTGCGTCAAACAAAGGGATAGAGCGGTTCGCCGTTTGCGTGAAACGGTGAACCGCTCCAAAACCCGAATGAAACAGGAATGCCAGCCGGTTGCCGGCCTTTCGCCGGTCTGCGAGGCTCGGCCGGAAGGCAGCGATCCGGCCCAGACCGCGAGCCCAAAACGCAAAAAGACCGGCCAGTGGCCGGTCTTTTGACTTGCCCAAACCGTGGAAGCTGCTCAGCTTTCCTTCGGCTCCAGGACCTGGCGGCCGCGATACATGCCGGTCTTCAGGTCGATGTGGTGCGGGCGGCGCATTTCGCCGGAATTCTTGTCCTCGACATAGGTCGGGGCCTTGAGAGCGTCGGCCGAGCGGCGCATGCCGCGCTTCGACGGAGAGGTTTTTCTTTTTGGAACGGCCATGGATATGCTCCACTACATGGTCAAAATGCCCCGGCAACCCTCGCGAAAGGGCCGCATCGAGGCCATAATCTGAGAAAGTCGGGTGCCTATACACGCCTTGCGCCGTTTTGGCCAGCACTGCCGCGAATTTTTTTGACCCGCCGCCGCCTTTCCCTAATCCAGGCAACCCACATACGCTCCGGACCTGCCCGCGCGCCGCTCGATCAGATTGGCGAGACGCCTCAAGCCAGGGCCGGGCTTGGCCGGATTGCGGGCGATCGGGTTGGGCAAGGTGACGGCGAGAAGCGCGGCCTGCCGTCGCGACAATTGCTTGGCCGAGACGCCGAAATGATGCTGGGCGGCCGCCTCGATGCCGTAGATGCCCGGTCCCCATTCGGCGATGTTGAGATAGATCTCCATGATGCGCCGCTTCGACATCACCGCGTCGAAATAGACGGCCAAAGGCAGTTCGACCACCTTGCGCACGCTGCCCAGCGGCCGCGACCACAAGAACAGGTTCTTCACCGTCTGCATGGTGATGGTGGAGGCGCCGCGCGTCGCCTCGCCGGCCAGGGCATCGTCGACGACGCCGCGCAATTCGCCGAGGTCGACGCCGCGATGGAAGCAGAACTGCCCGTCCTCCGACATGATCACCGAATTCGCCAGCACCGGCGCCACGTCGTCGATCGACACCCAACGCCGGTCGTAGCCGGAGAAAGTCACGAGGTCTTTCAGCATCAGTGTCGATACCGGATGCACGAAGGAGGGCAGATAGAGGAAGGCGAGCACGACCGGCATCGCCACCAGGACGGCGGCGACAACCACCAAGCGCCGGCCGAGGCGCTTGAGACCGGCGCGGTTCAGACGCCTCGGCCGCGCCATGTCCAGCACTTCGCTTCCATGATCCACGATTGGTTCCGTCAAGCCGCCCCACCCGCGCCATTCGCCCAACCGGCATAAAGGCGCGACGCTTCTTGCGCAATGTCTGAGTGTCGGCTACCGGTCCCGACCATGACGAAAGACGACCAGATGGCCTTCGATTCCGCGCTTTTTGCGCGTGCCGCCACGATCGAGACCCTGCTGCGGCGCCTGCTCGACGCGCGCCCCTCGCAAGGCGAGATCGCCCGGCCGGAGCGCCTGATGGCTGCCATGCGTCATGGCGTGCTGAATGGAGGCAAGCGGCTCCGCCCTTTTCTGGTCATGGAAAGTGCGGCTCTGTTTTCGGCCGATGGCGAGGCCGCGCTGCGTGTCGCGGCGGCGCTCGAATGCGTGCACTGCTATTCGCTGATCCATGACGACCTGCCGGCCATGGACGACGATGACCTGCGCCGCGGCCAGCCCACCGTGCACAGGGCCTTCGACGAGGCGACCGCGATTCTGGCCGGCGACGCGCTGCTGACCTTGGCCTTCGATATCGTCGCCGACGAGGCGACCGCGCTGCCGGCCGAACGCCGGGCGTCGCTTGTCCTGGCGCTCGCCCGCGCCGCCGGAACCGGCGGCATGGTCGGCGGACAGAGCCTCGATCTGGACGCCGAGCGCAAGCGGCCGGACGAGGCCGGCATCATCACGCTGCAGGCGATGAAGACCGGCGCGCTGATCCGCTTTGCCTGCGAGGCCGGCGCGATCGTCGCCGGTGCCTCCGCCACTGATCGCGAACGGCTGGCGGAGTTTGGCTCGGCAATAGGGCTTGCCTTCCAGCTAGCGGACGACTTGCTCGACCTCACCGCCGACGTGCACCAGATGGGTAAGGCGACGAAGAAGGACGCCGCCGCCGGCAAGGCGACTGTCGCGGCGCTGCATGGCCCCGACTGGGCGCGCGGTCAGCTCCATGGCCTCATCGACCAGGCGCATGCGCTGCTCGAACCCTATGGTGAGCAGGCGGCGATGCTGAAAGCCGCCGCGACGTTCGTCGCGACCCGGAGCAGCTGACGCTGCATCTCTGGGCCTGACTTCATCCGCGCCCGGCGGCATTCGCCGCGACGAACACCGCATAAAGCGACTGCCGCGCGGTGATGAACAGGCGGTTGCGCTTGGGGCCGCCGAAGGTCAGGTTGGCGACCGTCTCGGGGATGCGGATCTTGCCGATCAGCGAGCCGTCGGGATCGAAGCAGTGGACGCCGTCGCCGGCGCCCGCCCAGATGCGGCCGGCGGTATCCACCCTGAATCCGTCGAACAGCCCGGCCGAGCAGGCGGCGAAGACGCCGAGCTCCTTGAGCGCATTGCCCTCGACGGCGAACTTGCGGATGTGCTTCGGCCCATCCTTCTGGTGCGTGACGCCGGTGTCGCCGACATAGAGGACAGTCTCGTCCGGCGAGAAGGCAAGGCCATTGGGCTTGGCCATCGTGGAAACGACGCGCGCCACCGCGCCCGTTGCGGGGTCGGCGCGGTAGACGTGACAGCCCTCGATTTCCTGCTCGGCCCGGTCGCCCTCGTAGTCGGTCGCGATGCCGTAGGGCGGATCGGAAAACCATACCGTTCCGTCCGAGCGCACCACCACATCGTTGGGCGAATTCAACCGCTTGCCCTCGAAACCGTCTGCGATCACCGTAATCGAGCCGTCATGCTCGGTCCGCGTCACCCGCCGCGCCCGATGCTCGCAGGTGACCAGCCGTCCCTGCGTATCGACCGTGTTGCCATTGGCATTGTTGGCCGGCGCGCGGAAAACCGAGACCACGCCGCTGGTGTCGTCGTAGCGCATGATGCGGTCGTTCGGGATATCGGAGAAAAGGAGATAGCGGCCGGCGGCGAACCATGCCGGACCTTCGAGCCAGCGGCCCCCCGTCCAAAGCCGCTCGACCGCCACATGACCGACGAAACAGCTCTCGAACCGCTCGTCGAGAACCTCGAACCCAGTGCCGTCAATGTCGCCGAACATGGCTGTCTCTCCGCAAAATCGGTTCATCGATAGCCGTCGCCTCGCCCCTTTTTCAAGACTTGACCTGCAAAAATGTTAGCGATAACATCCGCGCCAATTCAATCCGTCTGCTTGGCTTGGGAGGAGCCAAAAATGCGGCCCAAGCTCATCGAATTCATCGACATCTCCAAGCGCTTCGGCGGTACGCTGGCGTTGAAGTCGGTGTCGCTCGACATTCACGAGGGAGAGATCGTCGCGCTGCTTGGCGAGAACGGCGCCGGCAAGTCGACGCTGATCAAGACGCTCGCCGGCATCCACAAGCGCGACCAGGGCACGATCCGGTTTCGCGGCGAGGACTATCATCATCGCCCGCCGAGCCCCAGCCTGCCACAGAAGGTCGCCTTCATCCATCAGGACCTCGGTCTGATCGAATGGATGACGGTGGCCGAGAATGTCGGCATGGCGCAGGGTTTCTCGCGCCGTTCCGGCCTGATCGACTGGCGCGACACCGAACGCCGCGCCGAGCGCGCGCTGGCGCTGGTCGGCTGCGCTTTCGATCCGGCGACACGCGTCCAGGATCTGTCGCGAACCGAAAAGTCGCTGGTCGCCATCGCCCGCGCCCTGGCCACGGAAGCGGATGTCCTGGTGCTCGACGAGCCGACGGCCAGCCTGCCGGCGGACGAGGTCGAGCGGCTGTTCGAGGCGCTGCGGCCGCTGCGCGAGCGCGGCGTCGGCATGATCTATGTCTCGCACCGGCTGGACGAGGTGTTCCGCATCGCCGACCGGGTTGCGGTCATGCGCGACGGTCGCATGGTCGCGGTCAAGCCGGTCGCCGAGACCACGCCGCAGGAACTGGTCGACCTCATCGTCGGCCGCCCGGCGCACCAGATGTTCGCCAAGTCGCGCTGGCAGGAGGGGCCGGAGCGGCTCAAGGTGGAAAATCTCACCTGCGGGAGCGTCGGCCCCATCCGCTTCGAGGCCCGGTCCGGCGAACTGCTTGGCCTAGTCGGCCTGCGCGGCGCCGGGCAGGAAGCCGTCGGCCGCGCCTTGTTCGGTGCCGAGCACTTCGAGGGCACCGTCCTGCTCGACGGCAAGCATCTCGACCTGTCCTCGGTCGGCGCGGCCCTTGCCGCCGGCGTCGGGCTGATTGCGCGCGACCGCACCGAGGAGTCGGTGGCGCTGTCGCTCTCCGTGCGCGAGAACATGTACCTCAACCCGTCGGCCATCGGCCGCGGGCTTTTCTCCTTTATGAAGCCGGCGCGGGAGAGTGAGCTAACGCGGGAGCTCGGCACCCGGCTGGGGCTGCGGCCCAACGACCCGCATCTCCCGATCGAGGCGCTGTCCGGCGGCAACCAGCAGAAGGTGGTGGTCGGCCGCTGGCTGGCGACGGAACGCAAGCTCTTGATCGCCGAGGACCCGACGGCGGGCGTCGATGTCGGCGCCAAGGCCGAAATCTACCGGCTGATCGCGGCCGCCGTCGAAGCCGGGCTGGCGGTCATCGTCGTCTCCACCGATTTCGAGGAGGTCGCGCATATCTGCCATCGCGCACTGGTCTTCTCGCATAACCGCATCGTGCGCGAACTGGCCGGCGATGCCTTGACGACGGCTGCGCTCATCAGCGCCGCGTCCGTATCCGAGGCAGCCTGAGGAGGATCCATGAATTCGATCAAATCGACGGCGCTGGAGCCGACCCGCTCGGAACTCTCGGGCCTGAGCGCCAGCCAGAAAGCGGCGCGCTACCTGCCGGTCTACGGTCTGCCGATCCTGACGCTGCTTTTGATCCTGCTCTTCTCGCTGCTCCTGCCGCGGACCTTCCCGACCCTGCTCAACCTGCGCTCGATCATTTCCGACAAGGCGATCATCGCGCTCCTGTCGCTGGCGGCGATGATCCCGATGGCCTCGGGACGCATCGACCTGACGGTCGGCTACGGCATCGTGTTGTGGCACATCCTCGCCATCAGCCTGCAGACCGCCTTCGGCGTGCCCTGGACGCTTGCCGTGCTGATCGTCATCCTGCTCGGCGTGCTCACCGGCTTCATCAATGGCCTGCTGGTCGAGGTGGCACGCATCGATTCCTTCATCGCCACTCTCGGCACCGGCACCGTGCTCTATGCCTTGGCCATGTGGTACACGGGCGGGCGTCAGGTCGTCGGCGTGCTTCCCGACGGCTTCCTCTCGCTCAACGGCACGATGCTGTTCGGCCTGCCGATCACCGGCTACTACGTGGTCGCGCTGGCACTCGTGATGTGGCTGGTGCTCGAATACATGCCGCTCGGCCGTTATCTCTACGCCATCGGCGCCAATCCGAAGGCTGCAGCGCTCAACGGCATTCCGGTGCAGAAATTCGTCATGGGCGCCTTCGTCGCCTCCGGCGCGCTGACCGCGCTTGGCGGCGTGCTCCTGGCGTCCAAACTCAGGATCGGCCAGGCCAGCGTCGGCCTCGAATACCTCTTGCCGGCACTGGTCGGCGCGTTTCTCGGCTCGACCACCATAAAGCCCGGCCGCGTCAACGTCTGGGGCACGATCGTCGGCGTCGTCATCCTCGCCGTCGGCATTTCCGGCATCCAGCAGTTCGGCGGCTCGTTCTGGGTCGAGCCGCTGTTCAATGGCGTCACGCTGCTGGTCGCGATCGGTATTGCCGGTTACGCGCAGCGCCGCCGCGGCGCGGTCGTGCCGCCCCCCGCATCCACCAGCCAACCAGCCACTAGCCAACCGACAACGACATCCAACAACGCTTAATGGGAGAAACGATATGCAGCGCAGAACAGTCCTTCAGCTTGGCGTCGCCTGCCTGGCGCTCGGCATTGCCTCGCCGAGCCTGGCCGACCCGATGGCCGACGCCAAGGCGGTCGTCGACAAATACGCCAGCAAGGTCGAGAAGTGGGATGGACCGACGACCGGACCGAAGGGCGCTGCCGGCAAGACAATCGTCGTGCTCGGCGCCGACATGAAGAACGGTGGCATCCTCGGCGTCACCAAGGGCGTCGAGGAAGCCGCTGCTGCGCTCGGCTGGACGGTCAAGACGCTTGACGGCGCCGGCTCGATCGGCGGCCGCACCGCGGCCTTCGGCCAGGCGCTGGCGCTCAATCCCGACGGCATCATCATCAACGGCTTCGATGCCGTGGAGCAGAAGCCGGCGATGGAGCAGGCCAGGGCCGCCAAGATCCCGATGGCGGCATGGCATGCCGCGCCGACCGTCGGACCGATCGACGATCTCGGCATCATCGCCAATGTCTCGACCGATCCGATGGAAGTGTCGAAGGCCGCCGCCGACTGGGCCTTTGTCGACGCCAAGGGCAAGCCCGGCGTCATCATCTTCACCGATTCCACCTACCAGATCGCCATCGCCAAGGCGGATCGAATGAAGAAGGAGATCGAGGATCTCGGCGGCAAGGTGCTCGAATATGTCGACACGCCGATCGCCGAGACCTCGCAGCGCATGCCGCAGCTCACCACCTCGCTGCTGCAGAAATACGGCGGTCAATGGACGCATTCGCTGGCGATCAACGACCTCTATTTCGACTTCATGGGACCGTCGCTGGCGGCGGCCGGCAAGTCGGGCACCGACGCGCCGATCAACGTGGCGGCGGGCGATGGCTCCGAATCTGCCTACCAGCGCATCCGCTCCGGCCAGTTCCAGAAGGTGACGGTGGCCGAGCCGCTGAATCTGCAGGGTTGGCAGCTCGTCGACGAGCTCAACCGCGCCATGGCCGGCGAGAAATGGTCGGGCTACATCTCGCCGTTGCATGTCGTGACTTCGGACAATGTCGAATTCGACGGCGGCCCGGACAACCGCTTCGACCCGGGCAACGGCTACCGCGACCAATACAAGGAGATCTGGGGCAAGTAAGCGCCATTCGCAGGACAAGCGAGCGGCCGGCGGTCACCGCCGGCCGTTTGTTTTTCCCAAGCTCAGGCCGTGTGGCGCACGATCACCTTGGGCGTCATGCCGACCACCACCCGATCGTCGGCCGCGCGGCGTCCACTGAGCAGGTCGAGCACCAGCTCCGCGACACGCACGCCGATCTCGTGGGCGCCGACATCGATCGTGGTGATCGGCGGCACCGACTGCTCGGCAAGGTCATAGGCGCCGAAGCCGGCGATCGCGACATCCTCCGGCACGCGGATGCCGCGCCGCACGCACTCCATCAGCGCGCCGAAGGCCGAAAGGTCCGACACGCACATCACCGCCTGTGTGTCCGGCCAGCGCGAGATCATCTCGACCATGGCGGCCGCGCCCTCGCGCATCGAGATCGGCGGCACGCCGGACGCAATCACGCGCGACGCATCGAGCCCGCGGCCCTGCAGCGCCGCGACGAAGCCGCGCCGACGGTCCAGGCCGCGCGTGTCGCGCGAGGTGTCGCCGCCGATGAAGCCGAGCCTCGAGTACCCGCGTTCGACGAAATGATCGACCATCAGGCGCCCGGCCTCCGCGTTGGAAAAACCGACGACATGGCCGATCGGATCGGCCGGCAGGTCCCAGGTCTCCACCACCGGGACGCCGGCATTGGCCAGCATCTTGCGGCAGCGCGGCGTATGCCGCCCGCCGGTGACGATGATCGCTTCCGGCCGCCGCTGCAGCAGCTGGCCGACCAGGCGCTCTTCCTCCTCGACATTGTAATCGGTGAAGCCGAGCAGGATCTCCAGCCCGCTGTCGCGCAGGCCCTCGGTCATGCCGCGCACCGTGTCGGCGAAGTTGGCATTGTTGATCGAAGGGATCGTCACCGCGACGAAACCCGACCGCCGCGACGACAGGTTGGCGGCAATGCTGTCGAAGACATAGCCGAGCTCTTCCGCGGCCTTGAGGATGCGGTCGCGCGTGTCGGCGCTGACCGAGGCGTCGCGCTTGAAAGCGCGCGAGACGGTCATGGTCGAGACATTGGCGCGATGCGCGACATCGGCCATGGTCGGGCGTTTTGGCGAAGACTGCATGGCCGTACGTTATCGATATCACATCGGATTGCAACGCATCGCCGCCGCCTATGCGAAAGCGATCTGGACCTTCATCGCCTGGCTGCGGTCGTTGGCGAGCTCAAAGCCGGACAGCGCCTCGCCGCAGGCCACCGTGTGGGTGATCAGCGGCTTCACGTCGATCAGCCCCTTGCGCATCAGTTCGACCCCGACGGCGAGTTCGGGGTGGAAGCGGAACGAGCCGTGCAGCGACAGTTCCTTGGTGGTGATCGCCGTCATCGGCAGCGCCATTTCGCCGCCGCCAAGGCCAAGCTGGACGATCGTCCCGCGCGGGCGCAGCGCCGAGATGCCTTGCGCCAGCGCCGCCGCCGCGCCCGAACATTCGTAAAGGACATCGAATGTTCCCTTGTCGGCAAGATAGGGCGCGAGCCCATCCGGATCGGTTCGGGTGTTGATGGTCTTGTCGGCGCCGGCGCGCATCGCCATCGCCAGCGTGAAATCGGCAATGTCGACGGCGACGATCTCGGCGGCGCCCGCGCGCCGCGCGCTCAGGATCGACAGCAGGCCGATCGGTCCGCAGCCGGTGACCAGCACGCGCTTGCCCAGCATCTCGCCGGCCCGGCGCGTTGCATGCAGACACACCGCCAGCGGTTCGGCCATCGCCGCCTCGGCGGCGGTCAGCCCATCGGCCGGAACGCATTGTATCGCGTCCGCTACCAGCATTTCGCGGAACGCCCCCTGGATATGCGGGAACGGCATGGCGCTGCCATAAAAGCGCATGTTGAGGCACTGGTTGTGCATGCCTTCCCGGCAATAGCGGCAGGTGTAGCAGGGCCGCGACGGCGAGACGGCGACCAGTTGCCCGGTCTCCAGCCCGCTGACGCCGGGACCGATCTTTTCGATGACTCCCGATACCTCATGGCCGAGGATCATCGGCTCCCTCAGGCGCACCGTTCCGAAGCCGCCGTGATTGTAGTAGTGCAGGTCGCTGCCGCAGATGCCGCCGACGGCAAGACGCAGCAGCACCTGGCCCGAATCCGCGTCCTCGACGGCCCGGTCCTCGATACGAAGGTCCTTGGCGGCGTGGATGACGATTGACTTCATGATGAGCGAACTCCTCGAGCAGTTCATGAAAAGGCGCGCAACGGTTTGCCTCGAAACGCGCAAAACATGTCTAGAGCACAGGCGTCAGCAGCGGCTCGCCGGCGAAATGAGCGGCAAGATTGTCGCGCACCAGCTTGCCCATCGCCTTGCGCGTTTCGACGGTGCCGGACGCATGGTGCGGTTGCAAAAGCACGTTGTCGAGCGCCAGGAAGCGGGGATTGAGCTTGGGCTCGCCTTCGAAGACGTCGAGCGCGGCCGAACCCAGCACCTTCTTCTCGAGCGCGTCGAGCAGCGCTTCCTCATCGATGTTGGAGGCGCGCGAGATGTTGATCAGCATGCCGTCCTCGCCCAGCGCTGCGATCACCTCGCCGTTGACGATGTGGCGCGTCGCGGCCGACGCCGCCAGCGTCACGAACAGGAAGTCCGAACGCCTGGCCAGCTTGACCGGATCGGCGACGAACTCCCAATCCGGAGCGAAGTCCTTCGGCGCGACGTCGCTATAAGCGATGTCCATGCCGAACCCGGCAAGACGCTTGGCCACCTCGTAGCCGATGCGGCCGAGCCCGAGCACGCCGGCCCGCCGGCCCCAGACGCGGCGCTTGAGCGGATAGAGCCCATTCGCTGCCCAACTGCCGTCGCGCACCCAGCGCTCGGCGCCGATCATGCCGCGCGACAGGCACAGCATCATGGCGATGCCGAGATCGGCGACGTCGTTGGTCAGCACGTCGGGCGTGTTGGTGACGCGGACGCCCCGTTCCCGGCATGCGGCGAGATCGACCGCATCGAAACCGACGCCGTAGACGGAGACGATCTCCAGCGAGGGGCAGGCATCGATCATGGCGCGGCTCGCGCCCAGTTCGCCGCGGGTTGCGATGGCGCGCACCTGCGGACCGATCTCGGCGAGGAAGGACGGCTTGTCGTCGGCGGCAAAATAGCGATGCACCACGAAGGCCTCATTGAGCGGCGCCTCGTCCCACGCGGGATAGGGTCCAACCTGAAGGATGTGAGGCCGCTGCATCGGTTTTTCGCTCCGCTTGACTTGACAGAAGATGTTATCGATAACATAAGGCGCTCAGCGACGAGAGGCAATTGGAAAAATGTCATCCACTCTGTTCGATCTCACCGGGCGCATGGCGCTCGTCACCGGCTCCTCGCAAGGCATCGGTTTTGCCCTGGCCAAGGGCCTTGCCGACGCCGGAGCCAGGGTGATCCTGAACGGCCGCGACCCGGCGAAGCTCGCTGCCGCGGCCGCTCAAATCCCCCATGCACTCACACTCGCCTTCGATGCGACCGACCATGAGGGGGTCCGGGCCGCGATCGACGCGTTCGAGCAGGCCCACGGTCCGATCGACATCCTGGTCAACAATGCCGGCATGCAGTTCCGCACGCCGCTCGAGGATTTTCCCGCCGACGCGTTCGAGCGCCTGCTGCAGGCCAATATCGCCAGCGTCTTCCACGTCGGCCAGGCGGTGGCGCGCCACATGATCCGGCGCGGCCGCGGCAAGATCATCAACATCGCCAGCGTGCAGACGGCGCTCGCCCGCCCGGGCATCGCGCCCTATACGGCGACCAAGGGCGCGGTCGGAAATCTGACCAAAGGCATGGCGACCGACTGGGCCAGGCACGGGTTGCAGTGCAACGCGATTGCGCCCGGCTATTTCGACACCCCGCTCAACGCCGCCCTTGTCGCCGACCCGGCCTTCAGCGCCTGGCTCGAAAAGCGCACGCCGGCCGGCCGCTGGGGCAGGGTCGAGGAGCTTGTCGGCGCCTGCGTCTTCCTGGCCTCCGAGGCATCATCCTTTGTCAATGGACATGTTCTCTATGTCGACGGCGGCATCACGGCTTCGATCTGACCCGCCGCCGCGCATGGTGGTCATGGGCGTCACCGGGTCGGGCAAGACGACCATCGGCGAAGCGCTGACCCGCGCGATCGCCGCAACCTTTGTGGATGGCGACAAGCTGCATCCCGAGGCCAATATCGCCAAGATGAGCGCCGGCATTCCGCTTGACGACGCCGACAGGTGGCCGTGGTTGGCGAAGGTCGGCGAAACGCTGAGGCGGCAGCCCGCACCGGTCATCGTCGGCTGTTCGGCGCTCAAGCGCGCCTATCGCGATTTCATCACCGAGCGGGCCGGTGCGCCGGTGCTGTTCGTATATCTCGAGGGGTCGCGCGAACTGATCTCGCGGCGCATGCACGAGCGCACCGGCCACTTCATGCCGACCAGCCTCCTCGACAGCCAGTTCGCGACGCTGGAGGTGCCGGGCAAAGACGAGAATGCGATCACGGTCGCGATCGACGCGCCGCTCGAAAAGATTGTCGCGGACATAACGTCCAGATTTGAGGAGCGGCCGTCATGACCAACATAGTCGCGCTCATCGGCGCCGGCGCCATGGGCGGAGCGATCGGCGAACGCCTGCTTGCCACCGGCAACCGGCTCTTCGTGTTCGACCTCGACACCGCCAAGGTGGAAACGCTGGTTGCCAGGGGAGCCAGCGCCGCGGCCAGTGCGGCCGCGGCCGCCGCTGCGGCCGACTTCGTCATCCTCAGCCTTAATTCCGCGGCGATCGTACGCCGCGCCGTGTTCGGCGATGGCGGCGTCGCCGCCGGCGCGAAGCCCGGCACGCTGATCGTCGACATGTCGTCGATCGACCCTGACGCCACGCGCCAGCTGGCGGTGGACGCCGGCGAAAAGGGTCTGCGCTGGGTCGACTCTCCGCTCTCGGGCGGGGCGCCGAAAGCCCTCGTCGGCGAGTTGACGCTGATGGCCGGTGGCAAGGCGGAAGATGTGGCGGACGCGCACAAGGTGCTCCGCCATGTCGCCAGCAACTACACGCATATGGGCCCGGCCGGTGCGGGGCAGACGACGAAGCTGATCAACCAGGTGCTCTGCGCGCTGAATTTCATGGCCGTGGCGGAGGCGACGCGGCTGGCGCTCGACGCCGGCGTCGACGCGCTGAAGATCCCGCAGGCGTTGAAGGGCGGCCGCGCCGACAGCGCCATCCTGCAGGAATACCTGCCGCGCTTCGCCACCCGCGACTACCGCCGCACCGGCCGCATCGACAACATGGTGAAGGATCTCAACGCCGCGCAGGATCTGGCGCGGCGCACACATACGGCCATGCCGCTGACGGCGCTCTGCGCCGAGGTGCATCGCCTGCTGACGGCCGCCGGACTGGGTGGCGAGGATCAGGCTGCTTTGATGGAATTTTTCCGGCGCAACGACGAGGAGAAGAACACATGATCACCCGCTATGCGCTGTTTGAGGGCAAGGTCAAGCAAGGCCAGATCGAGGCGTTCCGCAGGGACGTGATCGAGACCATCCTGCCGAAGTGGAAGGCTTTCCCGGGTGCGCTCGATGTGCGCGTCAGCTTCGCCGAGAAACGCGACGATGGCGCGCCGGAATTCCCGCTGATCCTGGCGATCAACTATCGCGACATGGCAGCTGTCGACGCGGCTCTCGCCAGCCCGGTACGGGCCGAGTCGCGGGCGGCGACCGAGGCAGTGCTGGCCAAATATTTCGAAGGCCGCATTCACCATCACGTCACCATCGCCAACGAGTTTCCCCTGGCGGCGGATTGATGGTGCCCAGAAGCCTTGAATTGGGAGGCAGGAGAGGCGGCAGCGCGAACGAAATCTTAATGTAAATCAAGCGTAATCCCGACCATTCAAATGATGCGTATTGGTTGGGGTTGCGCATGCCGGAATATTCCTCCTTCCTCCGGTCGATCCGGGTCCGCTATGTCTCGGGCCTGTTGATCTTCGCGCTGGCTTCCGCCGCCGTGATGTTCGCCCTCAATCGCGTGAACTCCTTCCGCCACGACGTCGATACGCTCAGCGGCAATTTCGTCATCTTCGCGCGCGACCTGCGCAACGCCACCAATTTTGCCGAGACGACCAGCACTGCCTGGCGAGCCGAGACACGCGACGCGTTGACCACGGCCGCGCGCGGCCATTCCGAACGCCTGACCAGCGAGATCAATATTCTCACGGCGGAGCTTGCCGCTATCAGGCCGCGCCTGTCGAAGAACACGGTCAACGCGCTCGAGTCCGCTTCGGTGAACGGCGATCTGTTCTGGTCGGCACGCGACATGGTGCGCAACTTCAATCTTATGTCGACGGCGCAGAAGGTCGATGAGTGGAGCTACCGCGAGATCCGCAACCAGAACGACCTGTTCGCCCAGCCGATGCTGGTGCGCGTGCGCACCGCGCTCGATGACGAGCGCCACCTCGCCGACGCCTCCAGCGACCGGCTGCTTTTGTGGGCGAGCGGCCTTCTGTTCGCCGTGCTCGCCATAGCCGCGTTCTGGATCTTCCGGCCGATGGAAAGGGCGATCCGCCGCGCCTTCGCCGAGACCGCTGCATCGCTGTTCAAGGCCGAGGCGGCCGACCGCGCCAAGTCCGAGTTCCTCGCCAATATGAGCCATGAGATCCGCACGCCGATGAACGGCGTGCTGGGCATGGCCGAGCTTCTCGCCAAGACCGAGCTGACGCCGCGCCAGAAGACCTTCACCGACGTCATCGTCAAATCCGGCAATGCGCTGCTCACCATCATCAACGACATCCTCGACTTCTCGAAGATCAATGCCGGCCAGCTCACACTCGACCCCGCCCCGTTCCGTCTTGCCGAAGCGGTCGAGGACGTGGCGACGCTGGTGTCGGCACGCGTCGCCGAGAAGAACCTCGAGCTCATCGTGCGCGTCGACCCGCACCTGCCGGGCTTCGTCGTCGGCGATGCCGGACGTTTCCGCCAGATCGTCACCAACCTGCTCGGCAACGCGGTGAAGTTCACCGAGAAGGGACATGTCTTGATCGATGTCGGCGGCAATGTCGTCGACGGCGTGGTCCAGCTCAAGGTGCGCGTCGAGGATACCGGCATCGGCATCCCCGCCGAGAAGCTGCAAAGCGTGTTCGAGAAGTTCGCGCAGGTCGACGGCTCCTCGACCCGCCGCCACGAAGGCACCGGCCTCGGCCTTGCGATCGCCGCCCGCCTCGTCGACCTGATGGGCGGCAAGATCGGCGTCGAAAGCGAGATCGGGCGTGGTTCCGTGTTCTGGTTCGCCGTGCCGCTGCCGGCGCACAACCAGGATGCGCGCGACGAGATCGTGCCGGTGGATGTCACCGGCGCGCGTGTGCTGGTCATCGACGACAATCCGGTCAACCGCGAAATCCTGCTGGAACAGCTGAGAAGCTGGAGCTTCGACTGTGCGGCGGCCGAAAGCGGCGCTGTGGGCCTCGCTTTCCTCGACCGTGCCTGCCAATTGGGCGCTTCGGTCGACTGCATCATCCTCGATTACCAGATGCCCGGCATGAACGGCGCCGATGTCGCCAAGGCGATTGCCGCCGACAGTCGCCTCGCCGGCATTCCGGTCGTGCTGCTGACCTCAGTCGACCAGATCGATTTCGGCAGGATGGTGATCGATTTCGGCATTGCCGCCCATCTCACCAAGCCGGCGCGCTCGGCGGTGCTGCTCGGCACCGTGATCTCCGCCATCCAGAAGGCGCGCACGCAGGCCGGCAGGGCGCATTTCGTGCGCGAGCCGGTTGCGATTCAGGCCGCGCCCCCGGCCTTTACCGTCATCCGCGGCCCGGCGGTTTCGGTGCCCTCGGCTCCGGAGACCGTCGCCCCGGGCGGCCCGATCGACATCCTCATCGCCGAGGACAATGAGGTGAACCAGTTGGTCTTCGGCCAGATCCTCAACGGCCTTGGTCTCAGCTACCGCATCGCCGGCAATGGCCGCACGGCGGTAGAGATGTACCGCTCGCTGCGGCCGCGGCTGGTGCTGATGGATGTCTCGATGCCGGAGATGAACGGCTACGAGGCGACGCGCGCCATCCGCGCCATCGAGCAGCAGAATGGCGGCCATACGCCGATCATCGGCGTCACCGCGCATGCGCTGAAGGGCGACCGCGAAAAATGCATCGAGGCCGGCATGGACGACTATCTGCCGAAGCCGGTCTCGCCCGACCGCCTCGGCGCCAAGATCGGCACCTGGCTCAGCGAAACGGTGGCAGCGAAGAGAGCGTGAGGCGCTTCTGAAGGAGGCGACCGACGACCCACCGCCGAGTTCCTTCGACAGCGTTTCTAATATTTTGTCGCAGGCGTCCTACCGGTTGCGCATCACCACGCAGGCGCCGCCGACGCCGTGCAGCTTATTGCAGATGCCGTTGGCCTCGGCCCTCGTATCGGCGCCGATCCTGACCGCATAGATGCCGCGCCGGCCGATCGGCGTGCGCACCCGGCTGACCACCGGATCGTGGTTGGCAAGCAGCGCCGGGAAGCGGCCGCGCACCCTGAGCCACTGGCCGATCGCCGCCGAGCGCCGGAAATTGCCGGCCACCTGCACGCCCCATGGCTTGACGTTGATCGACGCCATGGCGACGGTCTGCGACATGATCACCGGCAGCCTGCGGCAGGCGACCGCGAAGCTCATCTTCGGATCGAGTGGCCGGATGGTGCCGTCGTAGGCGGTGTCCGAGAACTTGTCGACCGGCTCGCCCATGATGTCGAAGACATAGCTTTCCGTCTCCATCGGCAGGAAGCCGCCGGAGGAGAGCCAGCGCGACACGCGGTTCTCGCCCGCATTGTAGGCGGCAGCCGCAAGGCCGAGATTGCCGTAGCTGACCTTCATCTCGGCGAGATATTTCGCTGAAGCCGGAATCGCCTGCCCGATGTCGAAGGGATCGGCGAGCCCGCGCAGCTTGGCGGTGCCCGGCATGAACTGGGCGATGCCTTCGGCGCCCACCGGGCTCACCGCGTTGGGGTCGAAGCGGCTTTCCTTCCAGATCAGCCTGGCAAAGAAATCCTTGGGCAGACCGTTCCTGACGGCCTCGCCCTCGATCAGGTCGCAGACGCGGCCGATCAGCCTTTTGGCGGCCGAATGTGACTGCGGCGGATCGGCGAACGCCTCACCGGCCGACATCAGCGCGCAAGTCAGGATCAGTGCCGCCCCGAACAAGCGTCGCATCGGCCTACTCGGCCGCTGCTTTGCCGTGTCCGTACCTCTGCTCGATATAGTCGGCGACCATCTTCTCGAAATCCTGGGCTATCGACGGTCCGCGCAAGGTCGCCGCCTTCTTGCCGTCGATGAAGACCGGCGCCGTCGGCGTCTCGCCGGTGCCCGGCAGCGATATGCCGATATCGGCATGCTTGGATTCGCCGGGACCGTTGACGATGCAGCCCATCACCGCGACCTTGAGGTTCTCGACGCCGGGATATTTCTCGCGCCACACCGGCATGTTCTTGCGGATATCGGCCTGGATGCTCTGGGCCAGTTCCTGGAAAACCGTCGACGTCGTGCGGCCGCAGCCCGGGCAGGCGGCGACGATCGGCACGAACTGCCGGAAGCCCATGGTCTGCAGCAGTTCCTGCGACACCTGCACCTCGCGGGTGCGGTCGCCGTTCGGCTCCGGCGTCAGCGAAATGCGGATCGTATCGCCGATGCCCTGCTGCAGGAGAATGCCCATGGCGGCGGATGATGCGACGATGCCTTTGGTGCCCATGCCGGCCTCGGTGAGGCCGAGATGCAGCGCGTGGTTCGAGCGCGTCGCGAGCTCGGTGTAGACGGCGATCAGGTCCTGCACGCCGCTGACCTTGGCCGACAGGATGATCTTGTCGCGGCCGAGCCCGATCTCTTCCGCCATCTCGGCCGACAGGATTGCCGACTGCACGATCGCCTCGCGCGTGACCTCCTGCGCGGTGAGCGGAGAGCCCTGCGCCTGGTTCTCGTCCATCAGCCGGGTCAGGAGCTCCTGGTCGAGCGAGCCCCAGTTGACGCCGATGCGCACCGGCTTGTCGTATCGGATCGCCATTTCGACGATCGCCGCGAACTGGCGGTCCTTCTTGTCCTTGAAGCCGACATTGCCGGGATTGATGCGGTATTTCGCCAGCGCCTCGGCGCAGGCCGGGTGATCGGCGAGCAGCTTGTGGCCGATATAATGGAAATCGCCGACCAGCGGCACATTGACGCCGAGCCGCGCCAGGCGCTCCTGGATGCGCGGCACCGCAGCGGCGCTCTCGTCGCGATCGACGGTGATGCGCACGATCTCCGAGCCGGCACGATGCAGCGCCGCGACCTGGGCAACCGTCTGGTCGACATCGGCCGTATCGGTGTTGGTCATCGACTGCACGACCACCGGCGCGCCGCCGCCGACGACCACGCCGCCGACGGAAACGCCGACCGAAGCCCGGCGCGGGAAGGGAGAAGAGAAATATCCGGTCATGCCGGCCGCCTTCATCTGGAAGTTCCGGGCATGAGGTGGAGGAGCAAGGATGGCTTGTCAATGCCGACTGGCAGGTAAGCCCGCAAATCGGCCGCAGTGCTGGGTGTTGAGAATATGTGCCCAATTACGGCACCGGAGGCGTCCAAAGACGCCACCGAGCCGAAACGACCCAAAATCCGAAGTAAGAACCCAAGCTCCGGCGGCTGAGACGCTACCGGAGGAGGACTGCGCCGCAGGGGCGCGGGGTGTTGCCTAAAGGAGCTTCAGTGTGCCGTCGGTTTTGCCTTCAGCTTTTCAATCTCGTCCTTGATTGCCAGCTTGCGCCGCTTGAGATTCACGATTTCGAGGTCGTCCACCGACGGATGGTTCATGGCGTCGGTGAGTTCGCGCTCGATGTCGCCGTGCTTCCGCTGCAGCTCATCAAGATGGGACGCAAGAGACATGATTGGTTCTCCCTTTCATGGTTTCCTCGATTGCAGCCATCACAAGGCAACGTCCACCGCAGGCTCGCTACTGTGACGGCATGATGACAGTCTGCCACCATCCGATCTCGATGTCGAATGCCGCGTGGTAGCATTCCACGACAATGTGAAATGTGATATCAGCGGCGCGCCGGTCACAAACCCCACCGGCCGCGCTCAACAAGGCCCCTTGGGCGTCGCATTTGCACACGGTAGATAATGTCCGAGCAGGAACAGGCTGAGATACGCCTAGAATTTTCCCGGCTGAAACAGGAACACGCCGATTTCGACGCCGCCATCAATGCGATGATCGCCACAGGCTGTGACCCGCTTCAGATCCAGCGCATGAAGAAAAAGAAGCTGCTCCTGAAGGACAGGCTGATGAGGTTGGAAGACCGCATCATCCCCGACATCATCGCCTGAGCCGCCTCCGGCTTCAGCCGTATCAGGAGATCGAAAGCCGTGCGGCGCGTTCGCGCAGCAGCGCGACCAGTTCGCCCGTTCGTTCTTCCGACGTGTCGATCGGAACCACCAGGCACATCGTCGCCTCGACCTTGCCGGGTGCCGAAAAGACCGGCGCCGCCAGGCATTTGGTGTAGGCGTCGACGAGGCCCGACGTCACGCAATAGCCGGCGACGCGCGCCCTGCCGATGTCGTCGATGAAATCGTCGAGCGATAGCTTGCGCCCATCCGGCAGCACGAGGTCGCCGTCCGAGATCATCGCTTCGATGCGGCTTCTGTCCAGGCCCGCAAGCAGCAGCCTGCCCGACGCCGTCCAGGGAAGCGGTATCTGCAGGCCGGTGGCCGAGCTGATCCGGAACGGCCTCGTGCCCGGACTGGAGTGGACGATCGTGTAGCGGCCGCTCTGCAGCATGCACAGTTCCGAGGTCTCCCCGGTCTCCCGCGACAGCGTGTCGACCTCCTGGCGGCCGCGCCGCAGCAGGTCGTTGCCGCGCATATAGGCCATTCCGTAGAGATAGAGCTTCTTGCCGAAGTAGACGCGGTTGCCGTCGCCGGCCATCTCAAGCAGCCCGGCATCCACCAGGTCGCGCACCAGCGTGTAGGTCGTCGAGCGCGGCGCATTCACCCCCTTTGCCAGCTCGCCGATGCCGATCGCCCGCTGGGTCGCATGCAGGAACTCCAGAATGTGGAGCACCCGATTCATGCCCTTCTCGCGGGAATTGGCCGGCCTTTCCTCGTCCGCCCCGCCAGCCTGCCATTCGGTCAGCGTCTCGCCATCTTGCATTGTCGATTCCTGGTGTTAGTATTGTCTTGTACAACATACATGCGTCTCTTGTAAGAGACAACCGCTTGTCGATCACGGACGCGTGTATGGCTCGCAGGGGAACACAACACGAAGGGAGGTCGCCGTGAACGACGCATCCGGAAGACGTGACTTTTTGAAGCTGGGAATGGCCGGACTGGCAACGGCAGGCGCGCTCACCGCCATCAGTGCCGAGAAGGCGGCCGCGCAAGCCGCGTCCGACAGCGTGCTGCGCACGGCGCTCGACCGCGGCAAGCTGATTGTCGGCACCGGCAGCACGAACGCGCCGTGGCATTTCGAGAACGACGCCGGCGAACTGGTCGGCATGGACATCACCATGGGCCGCATCCTCGCCAAGGGTCTTTTCGACGATCCGACAAAGGTCGAGTTCGTCGCGCAGGACCCGGCGCAGCGCATTCCGAACGTGACCACCAACAAGGTCGACATCACCATCCAGTTCATGACCATGACCGCGCAGCGTTCGCAACTGATCCATTTCTCGCGGCCATACTATGTCGAAGGCGTCGCCCTGCTGACGCTGCCCGGCGCCGAGAACAAGACCTTCGACAAGCTGCTTGCCGCGGGTTCGGCCACGCGCGTCTCGATCCTGCAGAATGTCGATGCCGAAAGCTCGGTGCACTATGCCCTGCCGCAGGCGCAGGTGATGCAGATCGACACCCAGGCCAATGTGTTGCAGGCGCTGGAATCGAAGCGCGTCGATGCCGCGGCGGTCGATCTCTCAACCGTGCGCTGGCTCGCCTCGCGCAACCCCGAGAAATATTTCGACGCCGGCAAGAGCTGGTACTCGATGCTCTACGGCGCGGCGCTGCGGCAAGGTGATCTCGACTGGCTGACCTTCGTCAACCAGACCTTCACCATCGCCATGTTCGGCCACGAGACGGCACTCTACGATGCTGCCTTCAAGGAATATTTCGGCCAGGAGCCGCCGCCGCGCCATCCGGGCTTCCCGGTCATCTGATCAAGCGCATCAGACGGAACCGGCGGAAGGAAACGTCCTTCCGTCGGTTTCTCCTCGACACGGGCCGAGCGGACGATGATCCGCCGCTGGCCATTGAGACGGACGCATGGGCTACACGCTCAACTTCAACCTGATCTGGCGCCATTTCGACAAGCTGTGGGGCGGGCTGCTGCTCAGCCTCGAGCTTGCCGTGATCTCGATCGCCATCGGCATCGTCATCGGGCTGGTGCTGGCCGTCTGGTATGTCTCGGCCGGGCGCGTCGTGCGCGGCATCATCGCGGCCTATGTCGAATTCATCCGCAACGTGCCGCTGATCCTGCTTGTCTATCTCGTCTTCTACGGCCTGCCGACGGTGGTCGACCTCGCCTATAGCGCGCAGACCTCCTTCGTTGCGACGCTTGCGCTCTATAGCGGCGCCTATCTGGTCGAGGTGTTCCGCTCCGGCTTGGAGGCAGTGCCGCGCGGCCAGATCGATGCCGGCAAGGCGATTGGGCTGACACCCTGGCAGCGTCTGCTGCATGTGCGCCTTCCGACGATGATGCGCATCACGCTGCCGGCGCTCTCCAACACCTTCATCTCGCTGTTCAAGGACACCTCGGTCGCCTCTGTCATCTCCGTGCCCGAGCTGACCTACGGCGCGCAGTGGATCAACTTCAACACCTTCCGCATCGTCGAGGTCTATCTCGTGGTGACGGCGATGTATCTGGTAACGGGATACGCCCTGCTCTTCGCGCTCCGCCTGGTCGAGCGCTGGTACAGGACGGCACGCTGATGCTGAGCCAGATCGCCTACGCCCTGCCGTTCCTCGCCCAGGGCTTCGCTCTGACGCTCTGGGTATCCTTCCTGGTCGTGGTGCTGTCGCTGATTGCCGGCGTCGTCCTCGGCGTCGGCCTGGTCTACGGACCGGCGCCGTTGCGCTGGGCGGTGCGCATCTTCAGCGACACCATTCGCGGCATCCCGATCCTGGTGCTGATCTTCTTCGTCTATTACGGCCTGCCGGCGGTCGGCGTGCACCTGCAGTCCTTCTGGGCCGCTGTGCTGGCGCTGACCCTGTTCAAGACCGCGCAGGTGGTCGAATATCTGCGCGGTGCGGTCGCTTCGATCCCGAAGGGCCAGTCGGAAGCGGCGATGGCGATCGGCCTCACCTTCCGCCGGCGCCTTGCCTACGTCATCTTCCCGCAGGCCTTCCGTCGCTTCCTGCCGCCATGGATCAATGGCGTCACCGATGCGGTGAAGGGCAGCGCGCTCGTCTCGCTGCTCGGCATCACCGACCTGATGCAGGCCATCAACCAGGTCATCGGCCGCACCTATGAGGCGATGCCGCTCTATATCCTCGGTGCCCTGCTCTATTTCACCGTCAACTACGCGCTTTCATACGCCAGCCGCCGGCTGGAACAGCGCTTCGCCTTCATTCGGGAATAGGACGATGGCCGCCAATTCGAACGCAAGCCCCGCTCTTCTCGATATCGCCGAAGTGTCGAAATCCTTCGGCTCCGTCGCGGTTCTGCGCTCGGTCAGCCTGCAAGTGGCGAAGGGCGAGGTGGTCACCGTCATCGGACCTTCCGGCAGCGGCAAGACAACGCTGCTGCGCTGCGTCAACTTCCTCGAAAGCTACGACAGCGGCTCGATCCGCATCGACGGCAAGGAGGTCGGCTTTCGCCCCGGTCCTGCTCGCGACTCCGGCGCGCGCCAGCGGCGCAGCGAGCGCGACTTGGCAGCCATGCGCGCCGAGACCGGCATGGTCTTTCAGAGCTTCAACCTGTTCCCGCATCTGACCGCAGCCGGCAATATCATGCTCGGCCTCACCAAGGTGCGCGGCAAGAGCAATGCGGAAGCGCGTTCGATCGCTGAGCATTGGCTGGGCCGTGTCGGCCTCGCCCACAAGGCCGACAGCCTGCCGGCCGAACTTTCCGGCGGCCAGCAGCAGCGTGTCGGCATTGCCCGCGCGGTGGCCATGGAGCCGAAGATCCTGCTGCTCGACGAGATCACCTCGGCGCTCGATCCGGAACTCGTCGGCGAGGTGCTGGCCGTTGTGCGCAGCCTGGCCGAGGACGGCATGACCATGGTGATGGTGACGCATGAGATGGCCTTCGCCCGCGATGCCTCCAGCCGCATCGTCTTCATGGCCGATGGCGGGGTGAGCGCCGTCGGGCCGCCGAAGGAGGTGCTCGCCGCGGAGACCAGCAACGAGCGGCTGCGCACCTTCCTGGCGCGTTTCCGCGCCTCGCATTTTTGACATCGGGTGGCCGAAGCCATTCATTGTGGACATCGGATGGCTGAGACCATCCAAGGAGCCTTCTTCCATGACGCCTTACATCCGGCTCGCCGAACTCGGCCTGACGCTGCCCGAGCCGCCGACACCCATCGCCAACTTCGTCACCCATGCCGAGAGCGGCCGGCTGATCTTCCTCTCCGGCCAGGGACCGCTGCGCGCCGACGGCACGCTCTGCACCGGCAAGGTCGGCGAGGACGTCACCGTCGAGCAGGCCTATGAGCACGCCCGCCTCACCGGCCTCAATCTGCTGGCGGTCATGCATGCGGCTGCCGGCGATCTCGGCCGCATCGTGCGTGTCGTCAAGCTGCTCGGCTTCGTCAATGCGACGCCGACCTTCAGCGACCACCCCAAAGTGGTCAATGGCTGCTCCGATCTCTTCGCCGACGTCTTCGACAAGATCGGCGGCCATGCGCGTTCGGCGATCGGCGTCGGCTCGCTGCCTGGAAACATAACCGTTGAAATCGAAGCGGTGGTCGAGATCGCCGCCTGACATTAGGATCTGCTGCCATGAAGACCTATTCCGACACCGGCTCCAACACCACGATCCGCGAAAGGCTAGGCTTGAGGCCCATCATCAACGTCTCCGGCACGATGACGGCGCTTGGGGCCTCGATCATCGTTCCCGAAGCGATCAGCGCCATGGCCGAGATCGCCTCGCAATGGGTGGAGATGGACGATCTGCAGCGCGCCGCGAGCTCGGTCGTCGCGCGCCTCACCGGCGGCGAGGCGGGCTTCATCACCGCCTGCTGCGCCAGCGGCATCACCATGGCGATCGCAGGCGCCATGACCGGCACGAATCTTTTGGCGATCGAGCGGCTGCCGGACGACACCGAAGGGCTGAAGTCGGAGGTCGTCATCCAGCTCGGCCACATCGTCAATTACGGCGCGCCGATCGACCAGTCGATCCGCGTCGCCGGCGCCAAGGTGGTGCCGGCGGGCACCGTAAGCGTCACGCAGGATTATCACGTACGCGAAGCGATCAACGAGCGCACGGCCGCAGCGCTCTACGTGGTCGCTCACCACACGGTGCAATACGGCATGCTCTCGCTGGAGGAGTTCTGCGAGATCTGTCATGCCAAGGGCGTGCCGGTGATTGTCGACGCCGCTTCGGAATACGATCTGCGCGCCTTCCTCGCGCGCGGCGCCGACATCGTCGTCTACAGCGGCCACAAATTTCTCAGCGGCCCGACCAGCGGCATCGTTACCGGACGCAAGGATCTGGTGCGCGCCGCCTATTTGCAGAACCGCGGCGTCGCCCGCGCCATGAAGGTCGGCAAGGAAAGCATCGCCGGCACCATGGCGGCGCTCGAGGCCTGGGAGAAGCGCGATCACGCCGGCATCCGCCGGCGCGAGGAGGCGGCGCTCAAGCTGTGGAAGGATGCGCTCCAGGACATTCCGGGCATAGGCGCTCAGATCATCCCCGACCCGACCGCCAATCCACTCGACCGCCTGCAGGTGTTCGTGCGTCCGGAGAGCCGCTTCACCGCTGCCGGCCTCGCTTCGGCGCTTGCGGCCGGGTCGCCGCCCGTCATTGTGCGCAACCACGAGGTCGAACGCGGCCACTTCTTCCTCGACCCCTGCAATCTCCATCCCGGCGAGGCCGAGATCGTGGCCGAGTGCTTGCGCGCGGTACTGACTGCCAAGGACCGCCCGGCGGATGCGATGAAAGCGCCGCGCAAGAATTCGAGTGGGGCGCTGCGCTGGCCGGACTAAACTCTCCCCGGGGCGCCACAGCCGCGACAATCCTTGCGGCTGTCGGCGAATTCCGCTAAGGCGCGCCTTTGCCGCCGGGGAGCGATGCATTGACCGATCAGCATGCCGACGTCGCCATCATCATGGGCAGCCAGTCCGACTGGGCGACGATGCGCCAGGCGGCGGAAATCCTGGATGCGCTGGGCGTTCCGCACAAGAAGCTGATCGTCTCGGCGCATCGCACGCCGGACCGCCTTTATGAATTCGCCAAGGGTGCCAAGGCGGCCGGCTACAAGGTGATCATCGCCGGCGCCGGCGGTGCCGCGCACCTGCCCGGCATGACCGCGGCGATGACGCCGCTGCCCGTCTTCGGCGTGCCGGTGGAATCGAAGGCGCTCTCCGGTCAGGACTCGCTCCTCTCCATCGTGCAGATGCCGGCCGGCATTCCCGTTGGCACTTTAGCCATCGGCAAGGCGGGCGCCGCCAACGCCGCCCTTCTCGCCGCCGCGGTGCTTGCGCTCCACGATGACAAGCTCGCCGCCAGGCTCGACGCCTGGCGCGCCGCGCAGACCGCCAAGGTCGCCGCCGAGCCGGCGGATACGCCGTGAGCCTGGTCCCCGGATCGACCATCGGCATCATCGGCGGCGGCCAGCTCGGCCGCATGCTGGCGATGGCCGCCGCTCGTCTCGGCTATCGCACGATCGTGCTGGAACCGCAGGTCGACTGCCCTGCGGCGCAGGTCGCCAATCGCCAGATCGTCGCCGCCTATGACAACCCGGCAGCGCTTGCCGAACTGGCTGCGGCGAGCGCCGTCGTCACCTACGAATTCGAGAATGTCCCAGTTGCGGCGGCCGAGACGCTCGCCACCAAAGTCGCGGTCTACCCGCCGGCCCGCGCGCTCGAAGTCGCGCAGGATCGCGTGATCGAGAAGCATTTCTTGAACGGCATCGGCATCCCGACCGCTGAATTCTGTCCCATCGACAATGACGAGCAGCTGACGGCCGCGCTGAAGAAATTCAGCGGCAGCGGCGTCTTGAAGACGCGGCGCATGGGCTATGACGGCAAGGGCCAGCGCGTCTTCCGCAACATGGAGACGGGCGGCTTTGCCGGCACCTGCGAGGCGATGGGCAATGTGCCGCTGATCCTCGAATCGCTCGTCGCCTTCGAGCGCGAGATTTCGGTGATCGCCGCGCGTGGAATTGACGCAAGCATCGCCGCCTACGACCCGGCCGAGAACGTCCATCGCGAGGGCATCCTGCGCAGCTCGACCCTGCCGGCCGCCATCAGGCCGGATACGGCCGCGGCGGCGAAGGAAGCGGCGGCGAAAATCCTGTCGGCGCTCGACTATGTCGGCGTCGTCGGCGTCGAGTTCTTCGTCCTTGCCGATGGCTCGCTGCTCGCCAACGAGCTGGCGCCGCGCGTTCATAATTCCGGACACTGGACGGAGGCGGCCTGCCTCGTCTCGCAGTTCGAGCAGCACATCCGCGCCGTCGCCGGGCTGCCGCTGGGTGCGCCCAGCCGCCATTGCGACTGCGTGATGGAAAACCTGATCGGCGACGACATGCTGCAGGTCCCGGCGCTGCTCGCCGAGCCTGATCTGATGCTGCATCTCTACGGCAAGGCGGAATCACGCCCCGGCCGCAAGATGGGCCATTTCACCCGGATCAGCCGCCGGGCCTGACCTGGCGCTATTGCATGTCCTGATCTTCGTCCTCGTCCGGGCTGGCACAGCTTGGATCGCCTTCCTGGCAGTTGGGACCGGACGTCAGCTGCTTGGTGCGCTCGTTGGTCAGCTCCGTCAGGCACTGCGATACCTCCATCGGATGGATGGAGCCGCCCTCGCTGCCGGCGGTCGAATAGGCGCATTCGGCATCGCGGAAGGCGATCCAGGCGCGTTGCGCCGTTTGCAGCAGCTTGTTGGCTTTCTCGTCGTTGCGGCCGACCAGATCCTTGTAGGCGGCATTGAGCTTGGCGTCGGCGGTCTGAAAGTCGGCATTGGCGCAGATATTCATCATCGACTGGCTGTCGTCGCTGCGGTCGCACTCCTGCCCCCAGGCAACAGGCGCCGTTCCAAGGAGGATAAGGCAGGCGGAGAGAAAGAGAGGGCGCAAGGTGGACTCCGATCGCTTCACGCGGGCACTTTTCCAGCAGCTTTCGAGTCGCGCAATGCCGCGCGGTTGCGATGGCGAATATTTGATGAGCCCTGCCATTTGCGGCATAGGAGCCGGCCATGCGGTTGACATAGGCAAGGCTCCTCGTTTAAGAGCCACGCAAGTTCACAAGGCGCGCTTTTTCGGGCGCGCCTTTAAAATTCGGCCCGGGACCGGGCCCCGACCAAACAGGCAAGACCATGAAGATCAAGAATTCGCTCAAGGCGCTCAAGGCGCGTCACC
The DNA here is from genome assembly GCF_004791945.1 of Mesorhizobium sp. M3A.F.Ca.ET.175.01.1.1. Taxonomy (NCBI): domain Bacteria; kingdom Pseudomonadati; phylum Pseudomonadota; class Alphaproteobacteria; order Hyphomicrobiales; family Phyllobacteriaceae; genus Mesorhizobium; species Mesorhizobium sp. M3A.F.Ca.ET.175.01.1.1. Next base: position 447,036 of record NZ_SRTP01000002.1, read on the forward strand.
GCGACAACCGGCTGGTTCGCCGCAAGGGACGCATCTACATCATCAACAAGACCGCTCCGCGCTACAAGGCGCGCCAGGGCTGAGGCTTGCGCGCGGCTTGATGCATGTCCCCCAAAAGTGGGAAAACGGCATGCGCAAAAAACAACGGGCCGCGTTTGCTGATGTTGACTGCCGGTTCGCCGGCGCTCTCACGCTAAAATCAGATTGACGATCCGCCGTCCGGGATTAGATTCCGGCGATGCGGACTCTTTTTGCTTCTCTCGCCGCCCTGCTCCTCGCCTGCCCTGCCTTGCCTGCTTCGGCGCAGGATCAGCCCACGCAGCCGTCCGTGGCCTCGCCGCCACCGGCCATCACACCGCCGCCGGTCCCCTCCACCAGGCAGGGCCGCCTCGACCAGCTGTTTGCCGACCTCAGGCGCGAGCGCAATGAAAAGGCCGCCGAGCGCATCGCCGGCCGCATCTGGAGCGAGTGGAACCAGTCCGGCAGCGCCTCGATCGACCTGATGATGCGGTGGGCGCAAAAGGCGGCGGAAGACCAGAAATTCGGCGTCGCGCTCGATTTTCTCGACCAGGTGGTGATCTTGCAGCCGGACTATGCCGAGGGCTGGAACCGGCGAGCCACCGTGCATTTCCTGATGAAGAACTACGGCAAGTCGATGTCCGACATCGATCACACGCTGCGGCTCGAGCCGCGCCATTTCGGCGCCCTCTCCGGGCTGGCCCAGATCATGACCGAGACCGGCCACAAGCAATCGGCGCTCGAAGCCTGGCAGAGAGTGCTGACCATCTATCCGATGATGCGCAGCGCCCAGGACCAGGTCTCCGCGCTTTCGGAAGAGCTGGCAGGCGAAGGCATTTGATTCTTTTAAGGGAGTAGGGGAATAGGGGAGTAAGGGAATAGCGTAGATTGGCTCGGAACACCTCCCCTGCTCCCCTACTCCCCTACTCCCCTAAAACTAATTCCTCCCATCTTCGTACTTCCTCGCATGAACCTCATCTTCGCCGCGCTTTTCTTCCTCATCGCGTCCGTCTTTGCCCTGGCCGGCGTTACCCGTGCCGGCCTCTGGGTGGTTGAGCGCCGCAATCCGCCAGTGGGTCAGTTCACCGAGATCAACGGCGCCCGGATCCACTACGTCCATATCCCGGCTCCCGCCGGCGGCGATCTGCCGCCGGTCGTTTTCATCCATGGCGCCAGCGCCAACCTCAACGACCAGATGCTGCCGCTCAGGCCGCTGCTCGAAGGCCGTGCCGAGATGCTGTTTTTCGACCGGCCGGGCTTCGGCTGGTCGGAACGCGGCAACAACGAAACGCTGGCGGCGCAGGGAGACACAATCGCCGCGCTGATGGATCGCCTCGGTCTCGCCAAGGCCATCATCGTCGGCCATTCCTTTGGCGGCGCGGTCACCACCGCCTTTGCGCGAAACCATCCGGAAAAGACGCTCGGCCTCGTCTTCCTGGCGCCCGTCAGCCATCCCTGGCCTGGCGGCGCGACCGCCTGGTATTACAAGCTGACGGCCACCCCCGCAGTCGGCCGGCTGTTTTCCGAGACGCTCGCCTATCCCGCCGGCATGCTGCAACTCGGCAATGCGACGGCCTGCGTCTTCTCGCCCAACAAGGTGCCGGAGGGCTATATCGCCAACGCCGCCATCCCGCTGGTGCTGCGGCCGTCCGCCTTCCGCGCCAATGCCATCGATGTGGCCCAGCTCTATGAATACACCCGGACGGCCTCGCCTCACTACCGCGAGATCAGCGCGCCGACGGTGGTTATCTCAGGCGATCGCGACAAGGTCGTGTACGCCACGATCCACTCGGTCGGCCTCGAGCGCGACATCCCTGGTGCTGAGCTCGTCTGGGTCCACAATCTCGGCCACAAACCCGACTGGATCGCGCCCGATCTGGTGGTCGGCGCGATCGAGAAAGCGGCCGGAGCGGCCATCGACCTTCTGGCGATGGCAAGGACGGTGGAAAGCCGCGTTGCCGGCGACACCCAAGGTGCCGGCAGATGCCCGGAACTCAAAGCGCCCGACGCGGAGCTCGCGCCGGGCTAAGCGGTTTTCACCACTGTCGCCAAACGCCATCGAAATGGCGCTGCATAGGCTCATGCGGCGGCAGCAATCGCTGGTGCTTCGCGGAAGCGATTGGCCAGTGATTGGCTACAGGCAGCGGCTAATGCGTGTCCGACCCCACATACGCAATCCGCAGCATGTTGGTCGAGCCCGGCGTCCTCAGCGGCACGCCGGCGGTGATGATGACGCGGTCGCCCGGCTTGCCGAAGCCTTCGTCGAGCGCGATGCGGCAGGCGCGGTTGACCATGTCGTCGAGATCGGTGGCATCCGGGGACACGACGCAGTGCGTGCCCCACAAAAGCGAAAGCCGCCGCGCCGTGTTGACGATCGGCGACAGCGCCACGATCGGCACCTGCGGCCGTTCGCGCGCGGCGCGCAGGCCCGTCGTGCCCGAGGCGGTATAGGTGATGATCGCCGACAGCTTCAGCGTCTCGGCGATCTCGCGCGCGGCGAGTGAAATCGCGTCGGCACCGGTTGCTTCCGGCTCCGAGCGCTGTGCGTTGATGATGCCGGCATAGGTCGGATCGGTTTCGACCTTGGTGGCGATGCGGTTCATCATGCCGACCGCCTCGACCGGGTAGGCGCCGGCCGCGGATTCGGCCGAAAGCATGATCGCGTCTGCGCCCTCGAACACCGCGGTCGACACGTCGGATACCTCGGCACGGGTCGGCACCGGCGCGGTGATCATCGATTCCAGCATCTGTGTTGCGATCACCACCGGCTTTCCGGCGCGGCGGGCGGCGCGCGTGATCTGCTTCTGGATGCCGGGCACCGCCTCCAGCGGCATCTCGACGCCGAGATCGCCGCGCGCGACCATCAGCGCGTCGGACAATTCGATGATCTCCGTCAGGCGGGCGACCGCCTGGGGCTTTTCGATCTTGGCCATGATCAGCGCCCGGCCGCGCGCGATCTTGCGCGCTTCGGCCAGATCCTCCGGCCGCTGCACGAAGGACAGCGCCACCCAATCGATGCTTTCCGCGAGCACCGCGTCGAGGTCCGCGCGGTCCTTCTCGGTGAGCGCGCCGACTGGCAGCACGGTGTCGGGAAGGCTGACGCCTTTCTTGTCCGAGATGGAGGTGCCGGCCACGACCGTGCAGGTGATCGACTTGCCGTCGCTCTTCACCGCCTTGAGCTCCAGCTTGCCGTCGTCGATCAAAAGCCGGTGACCGGCCTCGACCGAGCTCAGGATTTCCGGGTGCGGCAGATAGACCCTCTTCGACGTGCCGGGTTCGGGATTGTCGTCGAGCGTGAACGTCTGGCCGGCGGTCAGCGCCTCCTTGCCATTGGCAAACTTGCCGACCCTGAGCTTCGGACCCTGCAGGTCGGCCAGAATGCCGATCGGACGCCCGACATCCGCCTCGACGGCGCGGATGCGGCGGACGAGCGTGCGCATCAGTTCGTGGTCGGTGTGGCTCATATTGATGCGAAAGACATCGGCGCCCGCTTCGAAAAGCTTCTTCAGCATCTCGTCGGATGAAGAAGCCGGACCGATGGTGGCGAGGATCTTGACCTTGCGGCTACGTCTCATTGACTGTTTGTTCCCGGAGCGGGGGTCGCTGGCGCGCCTCCCGTTGCGGGCTCGTCGGTAAGCTGGACCATCCAGCTTGCCTGCTCGCCCGTGTCATATTCTTGAAATCCGGCGCGCTGGAAGCCCCGGGCGACGCAATCATTCACGCCGGCGATCTTGAACTCTTTTTCGGCCACGCACATGTTGATCGGGCCGTCCCACCGACCGCCGCGCTCGGCGTCTTCTGCATAGAGATAGTAAAACCTTGATGACAGCGGCCCTTCGATCAGCGTCTTGCAGGTCGATCCTTCGATGTGCCACCAGCCTTCGGTGATCCAGCCGGCCTTGGCGCGATAGCCGATGCCGACCCCGACAAGGTTCTGCGTCGCGTTGCAGACGCGGAAGTCGGCGCGCGCCGGCGAGGTCGCCGCGATCGCGCACAGGCCCGCGGCAAAGATCAGCAGCGGCACGGCCATGCGCTCGCGCAGCCTGCCGCTAAAACCCATCCCAAATCCCCTCACGAACCACATCTGCATCTCTCGACGCCCCTTTTCAGCAAACTCCGGGCCCATGTCAACGCGCCGTTTTGTTGAATTCCAATCGATTTAGAAAGGTCCGGCGCCTGACCTCGAAAAATCGGAATCGATTTTCGGAAAGGATCATGCGCCAAATCAAAGTGCTACAGCATCCTTTGCCCATCCAAGAGGACGCGCGGCGCTGTAGTTGCACGGTTTGTCGTCTCATCCGGGATTTTTTTGCAGAAACCGTGGCCAAACAACGGCATTGCACCGGCGTCCTCTTCGTGGAATGACGATACCACCCTGCCGGACACCAGCGACCAGCCCATTTCCTAGCCGATGACCCGATCCACAGTTTTCGCGCCATTCGATATCGTCGAGGGCGATCGCAAGAAGGGCATCGTGCTTCTCGCCGATCACGCCCGCCGCGACCTGCCCGAGGAATATGGCAGCCTCGGCCTGCCCGAGGCCGAGTTCGAGCGGCACATCGCCTACGACATCGGCGTCGAGACGGTGACGCGCGAACTGGCGGCGGCGCTCGATGCGCCGGCCGTGCTCGCCGGCTTTTCGCGGCTTTTGATCGACCCGAACCGGGGCGAAGACGATCCGACGCTGATCCGCCAGCTCTATGACGGCACCATCGTGCCGCGAAACTACCCCATGGCCGCCGACGAGCGCGAGCGGCGCCTCGACCGCTTCTACCGGCCCTACCATGACGCCGTCGGCGCGATGATTTCCTCCGTGGCGCACGCCTCCGGCAAAGCGCCCTTCATCTTCTCGGTGCATTCCTTCACGCCCCGCATGCAGGGCTTCGTCCGGCCGTGGCATGTCGGCATCCTGTGGGACCTCGACGATCGCGTGGCGCGGCCGCTGATCGACATGCTGGCCGAAGACAAGACGCTCGTCGTCGGCGACAACGAGCCCTATGACGGCGCGCTGCGCGGCGACACGATGTTCCGACACGCGATCGTCAACGGCTATGCCCATGCTCTGCTCGAGATCCGCCAGGACCTGATCGCCGACCGCGCCGGCGCGCTGGCATGGGCCGAGCGGCTGGCGCCGATCGTTGACGCCATCGACTGTCGTGCCGATATACATCAGGTGAAGAGGTTCGGCTCCCGCACCGGCCCGGTGTGACAGAGGCGGCAAGGAGGTCCCGGCGATGATCGATCTCAGCGACGAGCAGAAACGCGATTTCGAGGCCGCCGCCTTCCGCCGGCTGGTCGGGCATCTGCGCGAACGCGGCGATGTCCAGAACATCGACCTGATGAACCTCGCCGGCTTCTGCCGCAACTGCCTGTCGAACTGGTATCGCGAGGCTGCCGCGGCCGATGGCGTGGCGCTGTCGAAGGACGAATCCCGTGAGATCATCTACGGCATGCCCTATGCCGAATGGCAGGCGCTCAACCAGACGGATGCGTCCGAAGCCAAGAAGGCGGAATTCGAGGCAAAGCGGCCGAAGGATCACTAAACGATCGCCTGCGGCCTCGTCGTTCTAGGGCGAAGCGCTTCTCAAAACCTACGGGAGGATCAATCGTCGCCAAGCCGCCTGGCGGTGGCGGGAGAACGGCCGAGCTTTGAAGAGCCCGGCCGCAAGTGCTTGCGTCAGATCCTGCCCATCAAGAGGAGGATCAGCAGCACCACCAAAATGACGCCGACAATCCCCGAGGGGCCATAGCCCCAGGAACGCGAATGCGGCCACGCCGGTATCGCGCCGATCAGGATCAGGATCAGGATGATTACGAGAATTGTGCCGAGCGTCATGGAATCCTCGCCGTGTGGTTGAATCGAGGAGACAATGCAAAAGGCCGCCCGATAGTTCCCGGGCGGCTCAGAGCATTCTGCAGCCGGCGCAGCCGCCTGGCGTCGCTGGAATGCGTTAACAAATAGCCTGAGCAGGATGCCGGATGTATCCTGCCCCAAGCGGCTATCCAGAGGAGGCGGCTATCCAGAGAAGGCCCCTACTCCGCGGCCTTCTGGAAGCTGACCTCCGTCTGGGCGGCCAATTCGGCCGCCTTGGTGGTTGAAGAGACCTCGCCCTTGCCGCGCCGGAAGAAGGCATGGAAGCGGCTGTCCTTGCTGCGCGTGAACACCATCAGCATAGACGGCGTCACGACCAGCGTCAGCAGCGTGGCGAAGGACAGGCCGAAGACGATCGCCGACGACAGTGAAATCCACCATTGCGTCGAAGGCGCGTTGATAGTCGTCTCGTGGTGGAAGATTTCGAGGCCGAGGCCGAAGGCGATCGGCAGCACGCCGAGGATGGCCGAGACAGCCGTCAGCACCACCGGCCGCGCGCGCTCGCGGCAGGTCTGCAGCACCGCCTCCATCTTGTCCCAGCCTTCCTCGCGCAGCCGGTCATAGGTGTCGATGAGCACGATGTTGTTGTTCACAACCACGCCGGCCAGCGCGATGACACCGATGCCCGACATGACGATGCCGAAGGCCTCGCCGGTCAGAAGCAGCCCCAGGAACACGCCGACCGTCGCCATGACGACGCAGGACAGCACCAGCCAGACGCTGGTGAACTTGTTGAACTGCATCAAAAGCACCAGGAAGATCAGGAAGATCGCCGCGCCGAATGCCTTGCTGAGGAAGGCGCCGGCCTCGGCGCTGTCCTCGTTGGAGCCGGCGAGCTTCCAGCGGATTCCGTTGCCGAGATTCATCTCGGAGACGGCCTTGGTCACCTCCTGCTGCACCGCCGCCACCTGCGCGCCGGCGCTGACATTGGCCTGGACGACCACGGTGCGCGCGCCGTCGATTCGGTTGAGGATGCCGACCGTCGGCTCGGGCTTGCGCACCACGAAGTTCGAGATCGGCACCGACCCTTGCGAGGTCTGCACGCGAAGTTCGTCGAGCGTCGACAGCGTGCGCCGGTCCTCAGGCAGGCGCAGCCTTATATCGACCGCGTCGTCGGCGCCGGCCGGCCGGTATTCCGACAGTTTGAGGCCGTTGGTCACCAGCTGCACCACAGTGCCGACCGAAGTCGGACTGATGCCGTATTGCGCCGCCTTGGCACGATCGACCTCAAGCGCCCAGTCGACGCCGGGCGGCGGCAGGCCGTCCGAAATGTCGATGACGTTGGATATCTTGGCGATCCGCGCCGCCACCGCGCGGGCCTTGTCGTCGAGCCCGGCCGGATCGGCGGCCGAAAGCCTGATCTGGATCGGCTTGCCGGTCGGCGGGCCGGCCTCCGGCACCCGCACCTCGACGTCGACGCCGGGAATGCCGGCCATGACGCCGCGCAGGTCGCTGAGGATCTGGTTGGCGGACTTGCGCTCGCGCCAGTCGACGAACTCGTACTGGATCACGCCGACGACGTCTTCCGGAATGTCCTGGCCGCCGCCCTGCGTTTTGCCGACGCGCGTGTAGACCGACTTCACGCCGGGCCAGCCGAGCAGACGGCCTTCCGCCGTCTTGGTGGCGGCATCCATTTCGGCCAGCGAAAGGTTGCCGCGCGCATGCACATAGAGCAGGCCGTAATCAGGCTCGACGCTGGGGAAGAATTCGACCCCGGCGCCGTATTTCGAATAGGCGAAGCCGACGCCGACCAGAAGGCCGACGGTGAGCAGGATGACCGTTATCGGGAAACGCACGGCCTGCTTGACCAGCGCCATGTACCAGCCGTCGCGATGATCGCCCTCGTGATGCGCCGGCGCCTTGGCGAAGATGGCCCCGAGCGTCGGCGCGAAGACCAGCGCGTAGAGCATCGATGCCGACAGGGTCACGATCAGCGTGATCGGCATGTACTTCATGAAGTCGCCGATGATGCCGGGCCAGAACAGGAGCGGCGAGAAGGCGGCGATGCGCGTCATCGTGGCCGCGATGACCGGGCCGGCCATGCGCCTGGCGGCGAGCGCGAAAGCGTCCGCCTTCGGCATGCCTTCGCTCATGCGCCGTTCAGCGAATTCGGTGACGATGATGGCGTCGTCGACCAGCATGCCGACCGCCAGGATGAGGCTGAACAGCACGATCATGTTGATCGTGTAGCCCATCATCGCAAGCAGCAGGATGCCGATCAGGAAGGATGACGGAATAGCCAATCCGATCAGCAGCGATGCCCGGCCCGACAGCGCATAGAGGATGACGATGAACACCAGGATGACGGCGATCATCACATGGTTCTGCAGGTCGCCCAAAAGCTGGTTGACGAAGACCGACTTGTCCTGCGTGTAGGTGACGTGCATGCCTTCGGGCATGGTCTTGATAAAGCCGTCCGAGACGGCCCGCACCTGGTTCAGCGTGTCGATCAGATTGGCGCCGATGCGCTTCTTGACTTCGATGGCGATGGCCGGCTTGCCGTCGAGCCGTGTCACCGTCTCGGCGTCCTTGAAGGTCGAGCGGATGGTGGCGACGTCCTTGGCCTGCACTACGGCATTTGGGGTGGCGACCACCGGCAGGTTGGCGACATCCTCAGGCGTCTCGATCAGCGACGGCACCTTGACCGCATACTTGCCTTCGGAGCCCTCGAGATTGCCCGCGGCGACCAGGCTGTTGGATGCGCCGACGCCCTGCATCACCTGGTCGAGCTGCAGCCCGTAGGATGACAGCTTCACCGGATCGATGACGACCTCGACCAGATCGTCGCGCGCGCCCTGCAGCGAGCCTTCCAGCACGCCCGGCACTTCCTCGATGCGGTCGCGCAACTCGCGCGCCGCCGCCGTCAGCACGCGCTCAGGCACATCACCCGAAAGCGTCACGACCATGACCGGGAATTCCGAAACGTTCACCTCGGTGACCGTCGGTTCCTCGGCCGCCTGCGGCAGGTCGGCCTTGGCGTCCTGGACCTTGCTGCGCGTGTCCTGCAGTGCCGTCGCCAGATTGGTCTGCGGCTGGAATTCGACCAGCACGTAGCCGCCGCCCTGGAAGGCGGCCGAGCGCATCTCCTTCAGCCCCTTGAGGCTCTTGAGCTTGCTTTCCATCGGCCTCAGCAGCAGGCGCTCGGAATCCTCCGGCGAGATGCCCTGGTAGATCAGGCTGACATACATCATCGGAATCGGAACGTCGGGCTCCGCTTCCTTCGGCGTCGACTGATAGGCGACCCAGCCCGCCACCAGCAGGAACATCAGCGCCGATATTGTGAGGCGGGCGTTGTGTATGGCGAGTCTGACGATATCCATGACTTATGCCTGCTGTTTCTTCGGAAGCGGAGAAGGGCCGGCGCCATTGATGGCGCGGTGCCGGGTGCTCGCGCTACTGCGTGCCGGCGGTGGCTTCGCCGATCAGCTTGCTGATGGTCGCCTGGTCTGCTTCGACCGGCTTCACCAGATCGCCTTCCTTCACCAGCTCCTGGCCGGCCACGATGATGCGTGCCTCCTGCGGGATGCCGCCGAGCACCAGCCCCTGGGGCGTGTCGTCGACGAGGTCGATCGGGAAGAACGCGACCTTGTCGTCCTTGCCGACCGCGCGAATGCCGAGATCGCCCTTGTCGCCCAGCGTCACCACCGAACGCGGCAGCATGATCGCATCGGTCGGCTCGGCGCTGAGCGTGATCTCGGCCGTCATGCCGGCCGGAATGGAGCCGTCCCCATTCGGGATCGCCACCTCGACGCGGAAGGTGCGGGTCTGGGAAGAAGCGTCGCGGCTGATGTAGCGAAGCGTGCCGGTCACCTTCTGGTCGTTGACCAGGCGCACATCGGCCTCGTCGCCGATCTTGACGTAGCGCAGGTCGCGCTCGCTGATCTCACCGCGCGCGATCACCGGATCGAGCTTGAGGATGGTCGCGACCTCGCCGCCCTGCATGACCGAACTGCCGAGTTCCACCGGCACGCGGTCGATGACGCCGTCGAATGGCGCCTTGACCTCGTTGCGGTCGAGTTCGGCTTGCGCCGTTTCCAGCATCGACTGCGCCGCCGTCAGGTTCGAGCGCGCGGTGTCGAGCTGCAGCTTGGGCAGGTTGCCGGTCTTGGCCAACTGCTCGGCGGCTTCGAGTTCGGCCTTGCGCTGCACCAGCAGCTGCTTGGCGTTGTCGACATTGGAGATCTTTTCTTCGGCGGCCAGCATCAGCACCAGGTCGCCCGTCTTGACGCGCTGGCCCTGTCTGACCGGCAGCTTGTCGATCACGCCGGCGACGCGGGTCGCCAGCACCGCCCGCTTGTCGGCCTCGGTCAGCCCGGAGATGCGGATGGCCCGCGCATAGGTCTTGCGCGGCGGCGTCACCACCGCGACCGTGCGCAGCGGTGCCTTCGGCTCGGCCTCGGCCGATTTCGGCTTGGCGTCCGGCTGCTTGGGCTTCGAAGCATCAGCTGTCTTCTGATCGTCGGCGGCAGCGCTGCTGCCGACGGACGAGAACTCGCCCGTTCCCATCCAGGCTGCGAAGCCGATGAGCACAGCAATAGCGGCAAGCTTGTGAAACCTGATTTTCGGCATCGTCATTTTTCCGTTGCGGGCCTGGCGAGGTCGGCGCGTCCGACTCCCGGGCGCGCGGCCGATATGGGTGCGCGCAGGGCCCAATTCAATTCGCCGTGATCGGCGACGGGGCGCTTCTTACCGCAAAGTTGCAACCCAAAACAGTCAGAAACTTTGATGTTTCCTGCGGAGTTACTGCATGCCGCGCAAACGTGTGCAGCTGTTTTGCGAAAACGACATGCACAAAACTAAGACCTGAAGCGCAGCGCATGGCTGCGTTCCACCGCGACGCGCTCTAGGTATTTCGCGTTCTTCGGCTTCCGCGCCTGCCGCTGCGTTTTTCTCGCTCGGAAGCCGAATGGCAGCAGGCGTCAGGATGATGCGAAACTTTGTTCTCGAATTCGCGCGAACCGGCCCATATCGGAAAAGCTGCCGTCAGGTGATCAGGTTCAGCAGTCGGAACAGCCACTCGAACCGTCTGCCATAGGGCGGACGCAAAAGCCCGCCAGCGCTGAGCCTCGATTGCACGAAGATCGGCTTTTCCTTGCTGAAGGTCCGAAATCCCCATTCGCCGTGGTAGGCCCCCATGCCGCTCTCGCCGACGCCGCCGAATGGCTGCCGCTCCTGCACCAGATGCATCATGCAATCATTGACCGTGACGCCGCCGGCAATGGTTTCGCGCATCATCCGTCGCCGATTGGCGCTGTCGCTGCCGAACCAGTAAAGGGCAAGCGGTCGCTCCGCCCGATTCACGTGATCGATGGCCTGCTCGAGGGTGCCATATTCGACGATCGGCAGCACCGGCCCGAAGATTTCCTCGCGCATGAGCCGCAAAGTCTCGCCGGCATTCCTGACCAGCACGGGCGACATCTTGCGGTCCGTCACGCCAAGCTCCTCCCTGGCCGGATTGACCTCTACGACCTCGGCGCCGCTTTCGCGCGCCTCGGCGACCATGTCGCCCAGGCGCTTGTGATGCCGCTCGCTGATGATGGCCGTGTAGTCGGGGTTGTTGCGCAGGCTGGGATAGAGCCGCGCCATGGCTGCCGCCAGCTTGGCGGCGACTGTCGCCCCTTGTCCGCGCGGGACCATGAGGTAGTCCGGCGCGATGCAGGTCTGGCCGGCGTTGAGCAGCTTGCCGTAGGCGACGCTGGCGACCGCCGCGTCGAGATCGCAGGACGGATCGAAGATCGCCGGCGACTTGCCGCCGAGCTCGAGCGTGACCGGTGTCAGGTTGGCCGCCGCCGCCAGCGCCACCTGCCGGCCGACCGCGGTTGAGCCGGTGAACAGCAGATGATCGAAAGGCATCGACACGAATGCCTTGCCGGCTTCGGCGTCGCCGACCACCACGCTCATCTCGTCGGGAGAAAAATGTTCTTCGACCAGCCGGGCAAGCAGGTCCGAAAATTTCGGTGTCAGCTCGGAGGGCTTGATCAGCACGCGGTTGCCCGCGGCGAGTGCCGCGGTCGCCGGCGCGATGGCGAGTTGGAAAGGATAGTTCCAGGGCGACACGATGCCCACGACGCCCAAGGGCTGCGCCAGCAGGCGATTGCGCCCAGGCAGGAACGGCAGGCTGGTGGCGAGGCGGCGCTCGCGCATCCAGCCGCGCAGATGGCGAATGGCATTCCTGATCCCGGCACGGACGACGAACAGCTCGGCAAGCCGCGTTTCCTGTTGTGCCCGGCCGCAAAAGTCGCCGTCGATCGCCGCGCAGATCTCGGCCTCATGCTTTTCGGTGAGCGCCAGCAGACGGTTCAGCCTATCCTTGCGGACCTCGAGAGCGGGGAACGGCTCCCTCTCGAAGGCCCGGGCCTGCGCTTCAAACCTGACTGCAAGGGCATTCTGTCCGGTCTGCAGCATCGCCACCTCCCGTTTACGTCGAGGTAAGCTATATCGCTGAACAGCGACGAATCCAGCGCCTCCGCGGTTTCCGCAAGGGAAGACGTCGCGCCGATTGCGTAAAAGCCGTTCGAGCGGTCCGCCCACGATAGACTGAACTGCTCCAGACCCGAACGGACAGGCGAAGAATTCTATGCCTGCCGCCGCGCCGCGTCAGGCTTCATGCGAGCGGCGAGGAATTCCTTGACCCGCCGGCCCGGCGCCGGGCCGCGCACAGGCTTGAAGCCGTCGTCGAGCTCGCCCGAGAGGTCGAGCGTCGCGCGCTTGCCCACGGCATCGTAATTCTCCTCCAGCCAGTCGCTCGCCGCGCTTCGGCCGAGGTCGCGCAGATAGACGAGGAAGGCCCACTCTGCATTGATCTTGGATGAGGCCGACAGGTCCTTGAACGCCTCGTCGGCATCGATCCGGTGCATGCGGATGTCGCGGTATTCGCCATGCGGCAGGCGGCCGGCGGCGATCAGCTCCTTGACGAAGGCGATGGAGCGGAATTCGCGCAGCAGCCCGGCGTTGAAGGTGATCTCGTCGATGCGGTTCTGGATCTCGTTGGCGCTTTTCGGCGTGCCTTCGCGCACCACGGGGTTGATCTGCACCAGCAGCACGTCCTCGGTCGCTGTCGCCTTGAAGAACGGGTAGAGCGCCGGATTGCCGCCATAGCCGCCGTCCCAGTAGGGAACGCCCTTGATCTCGACGGCGCGGAACAGTTGCGGCAGGCAGGCCGAGGCCATCACGGTGTCGAGCTCGATCTCGCCGTCGGAAAAGACATGCAACTGTCCGGTTTCGACATTCGTCGCAGAGATGAACAGTTCCATCGCCTTGCAGGCGCGCACGTTGGAGAAGTTGATTTCCTGCTTGAGCACGTCGCGCAGCGGGTTAAGCCCGAGCGGATTGGCGACATAGGGGGAAAACACCCGCGACATGGTGTCGAAGAACAGGTAGCCGGGCGTGTTCTCGATCGACCAGTTGCCCCACAGGACGTCCCACGGCATGCGCTGCACCGGGCTGAAGCGGCCTTTCGAAGCTACGGCGCGCCAGAGATCCTCGAGCTTCTTGCGCGCGCCCTCGACGCCACCGCGCACAAATCCGTCGGCCAGCGCCACGGCATTCATGGCGCCGGCGCTGGTGCCGGACACGGCAGCGATCTCCAGCCGTCCGTCCTCCAGCAGGCGGTCGAGCACGCCCCAGGAGAAGGCGCCATGGGAGCCGCCACCCTGCAGCGCGATGTTGATCTTCTTGTTGTCTTCCGCCTCGCCGTTCTTCGTCATGGCGTTCCTATCGTCTTGATGCGTCAGCCTGCCCCAGCGTCATCGCACGAAGCAAGCTGCCGTCGACCTATGTTGCAGTGCAGCATATAGGAGCGGACCAAGGCAAGAACACGAACACGCTCGCGTGATCACATGAAATTTCTGCGACGAAAAGGCGCCTTCCGCTATCCTGAGCGGAAGCGCGCCATCAAGGCTGTGGCTTGCAACCCTCAGGCGACCAGACCGGGCATCGGTCCGACATAGTGCGATTGCGGCCGGATCAGACGGCCGGTCGCCTGCTGCTCGCGCGCATGCGCAATCCAGCCGGCGACGCGGCCGGCGGCAAAGACATTGGAGAACGCCTCTTTCGGAAAGCCTGCGGCCTCGAGCAGCAGGGCCGTGTAGAACTCGACATTGGTCTGGATCGAGCGCTGCGGCTTCGCGACCCGAAGCACCTCGAGCGCCGCCTGCTCCACCGCCTCGGCAAAGGCCAGCCGGCTGCCGGCCTTGCCCGCCGCGCCCAGTTGCCGCTTCACCGCCTTCAGCACATCGGCGCGCGGATCGCGCACGCGGTAGATGCGGTGTCCGAAACCCATGATGCGCTCGCCGCGCGCGATCTCGTCGCGCAACCAGGCGGCAGCGTCGCCGCTGGCTTCGATCGCATCGAGCATCTCGATCACCGGCCCCGGTGCGCCGCCATGCAGCGGACCTTTCAGCGCGCCGAGGCCCGCCAGGATCGCCGAGGTCAGCCCGGCCTGCGTCGATGCCACGACGCGTGTCGCAAAGGTTGACGCATTGAGCCCGTGGTCGCAGACCGTCACCAGATAGGTGTCGAGCGCCTTCGCAAGCGCCGGCCTTGGGCCGCCGCCAAGCATCCTTAGCATGTCGGTGGCGTGATCGGCGCGTTGGTCCGGCGCGACAGGGCTTTCGCCGCGGCGCAGCCGCAGCAGAGCCGGCGTCAGCACGGCCGGCGCCGCGATCAGCCTCAGCGCATCGGCAAGGCCCTCCCCATCCGGCAGCGCGGCGATGCCTGCCCGCATGGCGCTGTAGATGTCCAGCGGCGCAAGTTGGGCGAGCAGCGGCTGCAGCCGCTCGAACACCTCGACACGCGCCGCGCCGATAGCCCTTTCCAACTCGGCGTCGGCCGGCAGTCCGTCGAAGAAGCCATGGAACAGCAGCTGGACGACCTGGCTGTAACGCCAACGGCCGGCGAGTTCTGTCACCGAGTAGCCTCGAATGGTCAGATGACCTGCCGCGCCATCGACGTCGGAAAGCACCGTGTCGGCCGCCACCACATCATCGAGCCCGTTTGCCATGACCGTCTCCTTGACCTCTTGCGCATTGCAATTAATGCTGCGCAATCAATGCATCAATCTTGATCAACTGAATCAATATGAGGCTGGAACGGGGATGTCGGAATGGCTGACAAGGGAGGAAGCGCTTCAACGGCTCAACGTTCGGCCGCAGACGCTCTATGCCTATGTCAGCCGGGGCCGCATCGGCATGCGGCCCGACGCGGCCGACCCGCGGCGCAGTCAGTACCGCGCCGACGACATCGCCGCGCTCGCCACCCGCAGGGCGCGCGGGCGAAGCCCGCAGGCGATCGCCGAGAGCGCCATCGCCTGGGGCGAGCCGGCGATCACCACCGCCATTTCGACGGTTCTGCATGGCCGCCTTGTTTATCGCGGCAAGGACGCGGCGGCGCTGTCAGCGACGGCCACTCTGGAAGAAACCGCCGGCCTGCTCTGGGCCTCCGACAAACCAGTTTCCTTTGCTTCGCTGACCTCTGCCGCCGTTCGGCAGAGCGGCACTCCCACAGCATTTGCAAGGTTGTCGGCGCTGGCTGCCCAGGGCTGGTCCTCGCTCGGCCGCAGGCCAGCCATGCTGCAGCAGGATGGCGCCAGCGCCACCAGCGCACTTGCCACGGCGCTCGGCGCTGCCCCCGGTTCGGCGCCGCCTCACGAGAGGCTCGCGCATGGCTGGTCGGCGGACCAGGCCGGCGCCGATCGCATCCGCAGGGCGCTGGTGCTGCTCGCCGATCACGAGCTGAATGCATCGACATTCGCCGCGCGCGTTGCCGCCTCCACCGGTGCGCCGATCGCTGCGTGCCTGCTCGCAGGCCTCGCGACCCTCTCCGGCCCTCGTCACGGCGGAGCCGGCGCGGCGGCGATTGCAATGGTCGAGGATGCCGAGCGGCTCGGCCCGGACGAAGCGATCGCGCGCTGGCTTGCCCAGGATCGGCCGTTGCCCGGGTTTGGCCACCCGCTCTATCCCGAGGGCGACCCGCGCGCCGAAGCCCTGCTGTCCGACCTCGCGATCGATGCCGGGCTCCAACGCCTGCGCGAGGCGGTGCTTGCCGCGACCGGCCTGCTGCCGAATATCGATTTCGCGCTGGCCGCACTGACGCGGGGCCTGCGACTGCCCGCCGACGCGCCGTTCCGCCTGTTCGCGCTTGGCCGCAGCGTCGGCTGGACGGCGCATGCGATCGAGCAGGTGACGAGCAACCGCCCGATCAGGCCACGCGCCCGCTATGAGGGAGCGGTCGGACCGGGACGATAGCTTCCCGGAAGTTAGCAGTTCTAGGGGCGGAGCAGGAGCGAAGCGACGCGCGCAAACCCTCCATGCCGTGACACTAAGGCGTCGCAACGATTACAGAATTCTGCACCGTTGTACCCTGGATCCTCGGGTCAAGCCCGAGGATGACGAAGCGAGGGGCGTTTTCGGCTAACCACAAACGCGAGCGACCGCCAGAAACGATGGCACACCGTCAGGACATCGTGTCGAGCTTGCGCTGCATCGCTGCGATCTGCGCCTTCAATTCCTGCAGATCGTCGGATTTCTCGTCTTTCTTCGGCGGCTCAGCGGGCGCTGCGGAACCTGGACCGGCCGACGGAAACGGCGTGAACATGCGCATCGCGTTCTGGAACATCTCGACGTTGCGGCGCGTCTGTTCTTCCAGCGCCTTCATCGGTGTCTTCATCATGTCCATCGGCGTCTTGCCGAAGGCGCCCTTCATCTGCTCGCGAAAACGCTCCTGCTCCTTGGAAAAGGCGATCATCGACTGTTCGAGGAAGCTCGGCACGATCATCTGCATCTGGTCGCCGTAAAACGAGATCAGCTGGCGCAGGAACGGGATCGGCAGCATGTTCTGCCCGTCCTTGTTCTCCAGCTCGAAAATGATCTGGGTAAGCACCGGATGCGTGATGTCGTCGCCGGTCTTGGCGTCCTGAACGGTGAACTCCTCGCCCTTCTTGACCATGTCGGCCAGATCCTCGAGCGTCACATAAGTGCTGGTGCCGGTGTTGTAGAGCCGGCGGTTGGCATATTTCTTGATGACGATCGGGTCGTCCTTGGCCATCCGTATCCTCCCCAGGATACCGGCGCATTGAGAGTAAGCAGCCGGTAACGATTGCGCCATCCGTTAAGGATATGCGCAAAAGCGTCGCAATTCCAAGTGGTTTGTGCAGTGCGGCATCAATTAATGCTGCAGAGCCGGGCAGAATATGCTGCGGAGCAGCGGCAGGCGGTGGCCGCGGATCTCCCTGTCCTGCTTGCCGCGCATGACCGCTATGCCGAATTCCGGTTTGACTCGGGGTCCGTAACGGGCAAGAAAAGTCTTCAAAGATACTGAGAAACGACACTCGAAGTCTGGAGAAGAAAATGGCTGCTTCCAATTCAATCGTCGTCGCCAGCGCCGCCCGCACCGCGGTCGGATCCTTCAACGGCAGTTTCGCCGCGACGCCGGCGCATGAGCTCGGCGCCGTGGTGATCAAGGAATTGCTCGCGCGGGCCAACGTCCAGCCCTCGGAAGTCGACGAAGTCATTCTCGGCCAGGTGCTGACCGCGGCCCAGGGACAGAACCCCGCCCGTCAGGCTTCGATCAAGGCCGGCCTGCCCAAGGAGACCACTGCCTGGGGGCTCAACCAGGTTTGCGGCTCCGGCCTCAGGGCAATCGCGCTCGGCATGCAGCAGATCGCTTCCGGCGATGCCAAGGTGATCGTCGCCGGCGGTCAGGAATCGATGTCGCTCTCGCCGCACGCCCAGCATCTGCGCGCCGGCGTCAAGATGGGCGACTACAAGATGATCGACACCATGATCAAGGACGGCTTGTGGGATGCTTTCCACGGCTATCACATGGGCACCACCGCCGAGAACGTCGCCCGCCAGTTCCAGATCACCCGCGACGACCAGGACCAGTTCGCGCTGGCCTCCCAGAACAAGGCCGAGGCGGCACAGAAGGCCGGCAAGTTCAAGGACGAGATCGTCGCGTTCACTGTTGCGGGCAGAAAGGGCGACACCATCGTCGACCAGGACGAATACATCCGCCACGGCGCGACGCTGGATGGCATGACCAAGCTGAAGCCTGCCTTCGACAAGGAAGGCACGGTGACGGCCGGCAACGCCTCCGGCATCAATGACGGCGCCGCCGGCGCACTGCTGATGAGCGAAGCCGAGGCCGCCCGCCGCGGCATCACGCCGCTCGTGCGCATCGCCTCCTGGGCGACCGCCGGCGTCGATCCGACGATCATGGGCACGGGGCCGATCCCGGCGTCGCGCAAGGCGCTGGAAAAGGCCGGCTGGTCGGTCGGCGACCTCGATCTGGTCGAGGCCAACGAAGCCTTCGCCGCGCAGGCCTGCGCCGTCAACAAGGACATGGGCTGGGATCCTGCGATCGTCAACGTCAATGGCGGCGCGATCGCCATCGGCCATCCGATCGGCGCCTCCGGCGCCCGCGTCTTCAACACGCTGGTGTTTGAGATGCGTCGCCGCGGCGCCAAGAAGGGTCTCGCGACGCTGTGCATCGGCGGCGGCATGGGCGTCGCCATGTGCGTGGAAGCGCTCTGAGAAAAGAGTGAATGGTGAATGGCAAAATGGTGAATGGCCGGTCGCGACCGTCATGAACCCGTTCGCTATTCACCATTGACCATTCACCAGATCTTTAGGGAGAGGAAATTTCATGAGCAAGGTAGCAATCGTCACGGGCGGATCGCGCGGTATCGGTGCGGCGATATCGGTGGCCTTGAAGAATGCCGGCTATTCGGTTGCCGCGAACTATGCCGGCAATGACGCGGCGGCCGAGAAGTTCAAGGCCGAGACCGGCATCCCGGTCTACAAATGGTCGGTCGCAGACTACGACGCCTGCGCGGCCGGCATCAAGCAGGTCGAGGCCGATCTCGGTCCGGTCGGCGTGCTGGTCAACAATGCCGGCATTACCCGCGACGCCATGTTCCACAAAATGACGCCCGCCCAATGGAAGGAAGTCGTCGACACCAATCTCTCCGGCGTCTTCAACATGACGCATCCGCTGTGGGGCGGCATGCGCGACCGCAAGTTCGGCCGCGTCATCACCATTTCCTCCATCAATGGCCAGAAGGGGCAGGCCGGCCAGGCCAACTACTCCGCCGCCAAGGCCGGCGACATCGGCTTCTCCAAGGCGCTGGCCCAGGAAGGCGCGCGCGCAGGCATCACCGTCAACGTCATCTGCCCCGGCTACATCGCCACCGAGATGGTCAAGGCGATCGACGAGAAGGTGCTCAACGAGCGTATCATCCCGCAGATCCCGGTCGGCCGCCTCGGCGAGCCGGAAGAGATCGCGCGTTGCGTCGTCTTCCTGGCGTCCGACGAAGCCGGCTTCATCACCGGCTCGACGATCACCGCCAATGGCGGCCAGTATTTCGCCTGAGATCTTGTTCGCCTGATTTCCTTCGACATCGCTGGCAGGCGGTCCGGAGCAACCGGGCCGCCTGTTTCGTTGGCGCCGCCAGGCTGGTCGCGGCGCATGCCTCAAGACGGCACGCAAAGGTTAACGGCCGCGCGGCGGCCTGTGCGAAAGCCTGTTCACAAGCTGTGAATTATCGGTGCGCAAGCTGTGCACAACACCATATCTGGGGGTGAACAAACCGGGAAAACTTGCAGATCGCTGATTCGTCGCCGATTCGTTCCGGGTTTGGCCGGAACGTTAACGCGACGGCCCCGAAATGACGCCTGAATTGTTAACGTCGATTAAGAAACGTCAATAATTTCATAACCTTGACAGCAACGCGCGGGGAGGTCGCCAGCCCTCGCCGGCAAAGGTTAACGCCGCGCCGGAAGGTGGCTCGTCCAAGCACGAAACGGGCCAATCCGGGGATTCAGCATGTGGTAAGACTCATCGTCAAAAAATCCACATATAGCCGTGAACAAACCCTGAATCAGGACGAGTCAGCGATTCGTCGCCGATTCGTTCCAGACTCGTTCCAACGGTTAATCGGCAGCGGTTTCTGACAGCGAATTGCAGCATCGCCGGCCTCCGCCGGAACAATTCCGCTTTCGCTTCGCGTCCGAAATCCCTATGTGTCGCCTGTCACACGCGGCGGCACCGCAGCGTTCCCGACAACAAGCGGCAGAAAGCCTCATTTCCGAGCCGATGAACATTCAGCCGAAACATACTAAGCCGCTGATCCTTTCGGGCCGCGACGTGACGGCCGTGCTGGGGCCGACCAACACCGGCAAAACCCATCTCGCCATCGAGCGCATGGTGGCGCACGAGACCGGCGTCATCGGCCTGCCGCTGAGGCTGCTCGCCCGCGAGGTCTATACCCGCGTTTGCGAGAAGGTCGGCGCCCACAAGGTGGCGCTGATCACCGGCGAGGAGAAGATCGTCCCGGCGAGCGCGAAATATTCGGTCTGCACCGTCGAGGCCATGCCGCGCGAGACCGACGCTGCCTTCGTGGCCATCGACGAGGTGCAACTCGCCGGCGACCTCGAACGCGGCCACATCTTCACCGACCGCATCCTGCATCTGCGCGGTCGCCAGGAGACACTGCTGCTGGGCGCCGCAACCATGCACGGCATCCTGCAGAAACTGCTGAAGGGCGTGTCGGTGGTGACGCGGCCACGGCTGTCGCACCTGGCCTATGCCGGCTCGAAGAAGCTCACCCGCCTGCCGCGGCGCACGGCGATCGTCGCCTTCTCCGCCGACGAAGTCTACGCCATCGCCGAACTGATCCGCCGCCAGCAGGGCGGTGCCGCCGTCGTGCTCGGTGCGCTCTCGCCCCGCACCCGCAATGCCCAGGTGGCGCTGTTCCAGTCGGGCGACGTCGATTATCTCGTCGCCACCGACGCCATCGGCATGGGGCTGAACCTCGATCTCGAGCACGTCGCCTTTGCCCAGAACCGCAAGTTCGACGGCTATCAATATCGCAATCTGACCGCCGCCGAGCTCGGCCAGATCGCCGGCCGCGCCGGCCGGCACCTGCGCGACGGCACGTTCGGCGTCACCGGCCAGGTCGACCCGTTCGACGAGGATCTGGTCAAGAAGATCGAGGCGCACGATTTCGACCCGGTGAAGGTGCTGCAGTGGCGCACCGCCGATTTCGATTTCGCCAGCCTCGACGCGCTGAAGCGCTCGATCGAGACCAACGCGCCGGTCGAAGGCCTGACGCGCGCCCTTCCGGCAGTAGACGCCCAGGCGCTCGAGCACCTGTCTCGTGACGCGGATATCCGCGCGCTCGCCAACAGCCCCGAGCGCGTGGCGCTGCTCTGGGAGGCCTGCGCCCTGCCGGACTACCGCAAGATCGCGCCCGCTCAGCACGCCGACCTCATCGCCTCGATCTACATGGATCTTGCCCGCCATGGCCATGTCGATGAGAACTACATGGCCGAGCAGGTTCGGCGCGCCGACACCACGGACGGCGATATCGACACGCTGTCGCACCGGATCGCCCAGATCCGCACCTGGACCTTCGTCTCCAACCGCCCAGGCTGGCTGGCCGATCAGGCACACTGGCGGGAAAAGACACGCGAAATCGAAGACAGATTGTCCGATGCGTTGCATGAGCGGTTGACGAAACGCTTCGTAGACCGCAGGACTTCCGTCCTCATGCGGCGCCTTAGAGAAAATACCATGCCTGAAGCCGAAATCAGCCCAACCGGAACCGTCCTCGTCGAAGGCCATCATGTCGGCGAGTTGCAGGGTTTCCGCTTCACCGCCGACCAGAGCGCCGGCGGCGAGGACGCCAAGGCGGTGCGCACCGCCGCGCAGAAGGCGCTTGCGGCCGAGTTCGAGGCACGCGCCGAACGCTTTGCCGCCTGCGCCAATGGCGACCTGGCGCTTGGCTCGGACGGCATCCTGCGCTGGATCGGCGCCCCCATCGGCACACTGGTTTCCGGCGACGAAGCGTTGAAGCCGCGGCTGGTGCTGCTCGCCGACGAGCAGCTCACCGGCCCGGCCCGCGACAAGGTGGCAGCGCGCGCCGAGCGCTTCGTCAACTACCAGATCGAATCCCTCCTGAAGCCACTGGTCGACCTCAAGAACGCCGAGCAGCTCACCGGCATCGGCCGCGGCATCGCCTTCCAGCTCGTCGAGCATTTCGGCCTCATCAATCGCCGCGATATCGCCGACGAGATGAAGTCGCTCGACCAGGAAGGACGTGCGGCGCTGCGCCGGCTTGGCGTGCGCTTCGGCGCCTACCACGTCTTCGTGCCGGCGCTGATCAAGCCGGCGCCCGCCGGGCTGGTCACGCTGCTCTGGGCGCTGCAGAGCGACGGCAAGGACAAACCCGGCTTTGGCGATGTCGTCCACGCTCTGGCGTCGGGCCGCACATCCGTGGTCATCGACCCAGCCTTCGACAAGACTTTCTACAAGCTTGCCGGCTACCGCAATCTCGGCCGCCGCGCCGTTCGCGTCGACATACTGGAGCGACTGGCCGATCTCATCCGACCGGCGACCAACTGGAAGCCCGGCCTCGGCCAGCGTCCCGACGGCGCCTATGACGGCCACGCCTTCATGGTGACGCCGCCGATGATGTCGATCCTCGGCGCCACCGCCGACGACATGGAAGAAATCCTCAAAGGCCTGGGCTACCGCGCCGAACCAAAGCCGGCGGCCGAGGTGAAGGCCAAGCTGGAGGCGCAGGACAACGCGGCTCGCGAAGCCGCCGCGGCCAAGCTCGCGGCCGAAGAGGCGGCTCGCGCCAGCCAGGCGGCGCAAGCAGAAGCTGCGGCGACAGACGCGATTGCCGCAGCATCGGTCGAAGGTTCGGAGCCGGCAGGCGTCGTCGAAGCGCCCGAAGTTGCCGCTGAAGCCGGCACGGAAGCGGCAGCGGAACCTGTCGCGGAAGAGCCGGCAGAAGCTGCCGTCGAGGTTGCGGAAGTGGCCCATCCTGCGGAGGAGAATTTCGCCGTGCCCGAGTCGGCCGAGAGCGCCGACGCCCTTGCCTCCTCCTCGATGGGGGATGCCGCGGCGCGAAGCGAAGCGGGTGATGGCGCCGACGATGCAGGCACTGCTGCCGCTGACGCTGCCCCGCCGTTGCGCGCCGGCCTTTCGGGCGAGGCTGACACCGCGGGAAGCCCGTCCGAGCAGGAAGAACCCAAGCCGATCCTGCTATGGCGCCAGGCCCGCTTCGACCACCAGCGCCCGCGCCACCGCCACCACGACAACCGTTCGCGCACCGGGAAGGCTGCCCGCGAGGGCCAGGCCGATGCCGCAAGCGGACAACCCGGCAATCGGTCAGGGCAAGAAGGTCGACGCGATCAGCGCGACGGCGCCGGCAAGCCGCGCTTCGATCGCAGCAAGTTCAAGCCCAGGCCGGAGCGCGAGACCGGCGAACGGCGCGAAGGACGGCCGCAAGGCGAGCGCCCCGAGCGCCGTGAGGCTCGGCCCGACTGGAAAGGCAACAGGCAGGACGCCAAGGAAAATGCCGCCGGCAAGCCGAGCTTCCAGGGCAAGCCGCGCGAGGAGCGCCCGCAGCGCTTCGATCCGGATTCGCCTTTCGCCAAGCTCGCCGCCCTGCGCGACCAGCTGAAGAAATAGCGTCGGCCGGTTGCGATGGTTGGAGAAGGCCGCCAGCGCATCGACAAATGGCTGTTCTTCTCGCGTGCGGTGAAATCACGCTCGCTGGCTGCGAAGATCGTCGTTGCCGGGCGGGTCCGCATCAATCGCGACAAAGCAGCGCAGGCCTCCGATCTGGTCAAGCCGGGCGACGTGCTGACCATCACGCTTGAGGGGCGCATCCTGGTCTGGAAGGTGCTTGGGCCCGGAACCCGACGCGGTCCGGCCGAAGAGGCGCGGCTGCTCTATGAGGACATGTCGCCGCCGCCTACCCCGAAGGGCGAGGCGGTCCCGGACGCCATTCCGGCACTGCGCGAGGCCGGCAGCGGCCGGCCGACCAAAAGGGAACGCCGCCAGACCGACCGGCTGCTCGGCGAAGATTGATCCGATCGATTGCCGGGCGCTTGTTGGAAATGCAATCCGGAAACGCCGGTTCAGCCGACAAGCTGCGCCCTTGCAAGCGACCGGCAAAGGCGGTACCTCACCTGAAAAAGCCCTGCAAAGACGGGACGTCCCGGAGCCTGCGATGACCTATGTCGTGACCGATAATTGCATAAAATGCAAATACATGGACTGCATCGAGGTCTGTCCGGTCGACTGTTTCTATGAAGGCGAGAACATGCTCGTCATCCATCCCGACGAGTGCATCGACTGCGGCGTCTGCGAGCCGGAATGCCCGGCTGACGCGATCAAGCCCGATACCGAGCCGGGGCTCGAGAAATGGCTGCAGGTCAACACCGAATATGCGGAGAAATGGCCGAACATCACGGCCAAGAAGGAACCGCCTGCCGACGCCAAGGCCTTCGACGGCGAGACCGGAAAATTCGAGAAGTATTTCTCGCCCGAGCCCGGCGAAGGCGACTGACATCCGCGGCGGCTGCCTTGCGATGACCGCCGCATGACACGACCGACACAATAACTGTCTTGACAGGCAGCGATGGCGTTCGTTGTTAGCGACCGCAGCAAAACCTTGATTCTTCCGACTTTTTGTGTTACATCAGCTAAACATGCCGGTGACACAACGTCGATTTATGGCGCTAACGCCCCAAATCACTGAAAGGTGAGCTTTCCATCCGGACCAGAGCGATCTGGGGCAGGCGGTCGCATCATGATGCGGTTAGCTCGTCTCGGCTTTTCCGGTGGCTCATCTGTGCGCGGCTGACAGTCGGCGACCGCCGACCACGTGGGTTTTGCCGGCGCCGCCATGCCGGCGCTACAACTAAGGAGTTCACGGCGTAATGGCAACGATCACCCCGCAGAAGAAGTCCAGTGCAGCGCGTCACGGTTTCAAGACCGGCGAGTTCATCGTCTACCCGGCCCACGGCGTCGGCCAGATCGTGTCCATCGACGAGCAAGAGGTTGCGGGCCACAAGCTGGAACTGTTCGTAATCGATTTCCAGAAGGACAAGATGCGGCTCAAGGTGCCGGTCGCCAAGGCGACCTCGATCGGCATGCGCAAGCTGTCGGAAGAGGATTATGTCGACCGCGCGCTGAAGGTGGTGCAGGGCCGCGCCCGCATCAAGCGCACCATGTGGTCGCGCCGCGCCCAGGAATATGATGCCAAGATCAACTCCGGCGACCTGATCTCGATTTCGGAAGTCGTGCGCGACCTCTACCGTGCCGACAACCAGCCGGAACAGTCCTATTCCGAGCGCCAGCTCTATGAAGCCGCGCTGGACCGCATGGCGCGCGAGATCGCCGCCGTCAACCGCATGTCGGAGACCGAAGCGGTTCGCCTCATCGAGGTCAACCTCAACAAGGGGCCGAAGCGCGGCGCCAAGGCCGACAATGAGGAAGCCGAGCAGGACGAAGCAGCCTGAGGCTTTTTGCTCACCACGACACGAAAACCCGGCCGAGCGCCGGGTTTTTGTTTTTGAAGACAGGATACTTGAGCCTGATGAATGTCGTTGCCAGAACCGCGGCACATTCCGGGCGACTATGCATTACACACCGCTCGCGCCGCTGCCGGCTTCCTTCTGCGCCTCCTCCTGCCGCAACGAGGCAATGAAGCGCCTGGTCCGCTCGCGCTGCGGATTGTCGAACACCACCGAGGCCGGGCCCTTCTCGACGATGGCGCCGGCATCGAGGAACACCACCTCCTGCGCGATCTTGGAGGCGAGCCTGAGATCATGGGTGGCCATCACCATGGTCGTGCCCTCGCGAGCAAGCTGGCCGAGCACCTCGACCACTTCCTGCGCCAGCTCCGGATCGAGCGCCGAGGTCGGCTCGTCGCAAAGCAGCACCCTGGGCGACGGCGCCAGCGCCCGCGCGATCGCCACGCGCTGCTGCTGACCGCCGGAGAGCGTCGCCGGCCAGGCATCGGTCTTGTGCCCCATGCCGACCTTGTCGAGCAGCGCCAGCGCCCGCTCGCGCGCCCTCGGCTCAGGCCATTTCAGCACCGTCACCAGCCCTTCCATGACATTCTCGATCGCGGTGCGATGCGGGAACAGCTGGAAGTTCTGGAACACCATGCCGGTCTGCAGACGGATGCGCTGGACATCCTTTGCCGCCACCTTGCCGCCCGGCCGGAACTCCAGTGTCTCATCGCCGATCCGCAAGGTGCCGGAGGTCGGCATTTCCAGCAGGTTGATGCAGCGCAACAACGTGCTCTTGCCCCCACCGGAGGGACCGACCAGGGCGGTCACGCTGCCTTCGTCGATGCTGACGGTGACGCCCTTCAGCACCAGGTTGTCGCCGAAGCGCTTCTCGATGTTGGTGAGGCCGATCATGCGTTCGCCTCCAGGAAGCCGCCATAGCGGTTGAGGCGCACCTCCAGCCGCGCCTGCAGCGCCGACAGCACCGAGCTCATGACCAGGTAGAGCGCCGCCGCCTCGACATAGAGGATCAGCGGCTCGTAGGTGGTGGCGACGATGCGCTGCGCCGCCTGGAACATCTCGGGCACGGTGATGGCGGCGGCCAGCGAAGTGTCCTTGACCAGCGAGATGAAGGTGTTGGAGAGCGGCGGCACTGCGACACGCCCGGCTTGCGGCAGGATGGTGCGTCGCATCGCCTGGCTCCAGGTCATGCCGATGGAATAGGACGCCTCCCACTGTCCCTTCGGCACTGAGCCGATGACGGCGCGAATGATCTCCGAACTGTAGGCGCCGATGTTGAGGGTGAAGCCGATCAGCGCGGCCGGAAAGGCATCGAGCAGGACGCCGACAGAGGGCAGCCCGTAGAAAATCAGGAAAAGTTGCACCAGCAGCGGCGTGCCGCGGAAGATCCAGACATAGAAGCGGACGAGCGCGACCAGCGGTTTCGGGCCGAACAGCCGGATCAGTGCCGTGACCAGCCCGGCAAGGAGCCCGAAGGCGAACGACAGCAGCGTCAGCGGCACGGTGAAGATCAGCGCCGCCCACAGCAACGTCGGCAGCGACTCCAGCATCAGTTGCAACCAGTGCGGCACGGAGCCCTTCTCCTTTCGGACGCGACAGCGTCTTGCCTGGCATCCTCAAATGACCATCACGCAAAAACCGGCGGACCATCGAAGACGGCCCGCCGGGATTCAAGAAGGAAAGGCGGTATGCCTTACTGCGAAACGTCCTGGCCGAAATAAGTGTCGGCGATCTTCTTGTAGGTGCCGTCGGCCTTGATGTCGGCCAGCGCCTTGTTGATGGCCGCGACCAGTTCCGGATCGCCCTTGCGCACGATGACACCGGAATAGTCGGCGTTCTCTTCCTGCGCGGCGATCTTCACATTGGCGTCAGGCTTGTGTTTCTTGAAGTCGAGGAAGGACAGGCTGTCGTTGATGGTGGCGTCGGCGCGGCCGGTCAAGAGCAGCTGGATCGACTGGTCGAAGCCGTCGGTGCCGACCAGCTCGGCGCCGTTCTTCTCGGCAAGCTTGCCGAAGTTGGACGTCAGCGACTGCGCCGCCTTCTTGCCCTTGAGGTCGGCAAAGGTCTTGATGTCGGTGTTGTCGCCACGAACGATCAGCACCGCCTTGGAGGCAATGTAGGGATCGGAGAAATCATACTTGGCCTTGCGGGCGTCCGTGATGCCGACCTCGTTGATGACGGCATCGTAGCGGTTGGCGTCGAGACCTGCGATCAGACCGTCCCATTTGCCCTCGAGGAATTCGACCTTGACGCCGAGCTTCTCGCCGATCGCCTTGGCGATCTCGACATCGAAGCCGACCAGGGCGCCTGACGCGTCATGATAGGTGAAGGGCGCGTAGGTGCCTTCCGTGCCGACCTTGATGACGCCCGCCTGCTTGATCTGGTCGAGATTGGCGCCGGCGTGTCCGGCGGCAATCGCCAGAGCCTGCAGCGTTCCGGCGATGATGAGCGATTTGAGCCATTTCATTTTTCTGTGATCCCGTCTTGACCGGTGCGCCGGCGCGTTTGTGAGAGCCTGGAAACTGGCAGATGGAACTCGGCGAAATAAGGAACGCGATTTCAAAAATCGGGCATCTCGGGAATGCAATTCTCAAAAGACTCCGCCTCTCGCCAATCGGCCTGCCCGCGACGGTCGTGTTCGCACCGCGCGCCGGGTCGCGCGCCAACGGGTTGCATCGGAACCAATCCCGCGCCTGGCACGTTGCTGGCTGTTGTAGGGCGCGGCGCCGCCATTTCAACCACCATCGATGAACATAGCCGCCAACGGAAACCGCCATGATCGAAGATACGGCAGGACGGACACTGGTCAGGGCGGCGATGCAGGCTCCCTATCTCGAGCGCGACGAGGAGCACCTTCTGGCCGTTCGCTGGAAGGAAGAGAACGACCAGCACGCCCTGCACCGGATCACCGTCGCCCACATGCGTCTGGTGATTTCCATGGCCTCCAAGTTCCGCCACTACGGCCTGCCGCTCGGCGATCTGATCCAGGAAGGTCATGTCGGCCTGCTGGAAGCGGCGGCGCGTTTCGAGCCGGCCCGTGAGGTACGCTTCTCGACCTATGCCACGTGGTGGATCCGCGCCTCGATGCAGGACTACATCCTGCGCAACTGGTCGATCGTGCGTGGCGGCACCAGTTCGGCGCAGAAGGCGCTGTTCTTCAATCTGCGGCGGCTCCGCGCCCGCCTGGCCAACAGCGCCGAGCCGATCTCGAACACCTCGCTCTACCGTCAGGTATCGGCTGCGCTGGGTGTCCCCGAAGCCGATGTGGCGATGATGGATTCGCGTCTGTCGGCGCCCGACAGCTCGCTCAATGCGCCGCTCGCCGACGAGAATGGCGCCGCCGAGCGGCTGGATTTCCTGATCTGCGAGGATCCGCTGCCGGACGAGGTGGTCGGCGAAATGATCGATGTCGAGCGACGCGCGGTTTGGTTGAAGGGCGCGCTCGGCGCGCTCAATGAACGCGAGCTCAGAATCATCGAGGAGCGCCGGCTGAGCGACGATGGCGCCACGCTGGAATCGCTGGGCGAGCAACTCGGCATCTCCAAGGAGCGCGTGCGCCAGATCGAAGCGCGGGCCATGGAAAAACTCAAGGTGGCGCTGGTCAAACAGAACCCCGCATTCCTCGCGGAGGCAGCCTGAGAGCTATGCGGCGACTCGCATTTGCCAATTTAAAAAATTACTAAATAAGAATATCTCGCCATCGGGGCGGATTTGTTCTTAACTATCTGCGGATTGTGAATTCTTTAACAGACCGCGCGCGCCGACTGGCCTTTCATGAAGCCGACAGACGATAGCGGGTGAGGATTTGCGATGCTGCGATGCTGCGCGTTCCTTGCAGCCTTGATCCTCGTGGGTTTCGCGACGTTCGAAGCTCGCGCCGATCGACGGGTTGCCCTTGTAATCGGCAATTCAGAATACCGAGAGATCCCTGCGCTCAAGAACCCTGACAAGGATGCTCAGGACGTGGCGAACACGTTCCGGCTGGCCGGCTTCGACGTGTTCGTCGCCAAGGACTTGACCAAGCTGCAGTTCGAACAACAGTTCCGCAATTATCTGGCCGCGGCGGACGGCGCCGATCTGGCGGTCGTCTATTATTCGGGCCATGGCTTTCAGATCGGCGGCGAGAACTTTCTTATCCCCGTCGATGCCTCCCTGAAGGATGCGGCCGATATCGAGGTCCAGGCAATCAAGCTCGACGACGTGCTGCAGCAATTGCGCTCGAAATCGAAGATCCAGGTGATCATCCTCGATGCCTGCCGCAACAATCCGTTCCCACGCAAGGACTATTGGCTGCGCGACCAGTTGATCACCGCAAGCGGCACCGGCCTGGCGCAGGTGAAAAGCTCGCAGAACACATTGATCGCCTTCGCTACCGAGCCTGGCGCTGTTGCCTTTGACGGGACCGGCAGCCTCAGCCCGTTTTCATCCGCCTTTTCCCGCCGTGCGCTGGCGCCGAACCAGGAGATACGCACCGTCATGGCCGCCGTGCGCCGCGATGTGGTGCGGGCGACCGACGGCAAGCAGGTTCCCTGGGAAAACTCCTCGCTGATCGACGACGTGGTGCTGATGCGCCGGGCGACCCGGCCCTCGCTGCCGCCGGTGCTGGAGAAGGTCGTGCCGTCGGGCGTCGGCCCGGTCGCCCTCGACTTGCCACAGCCGGTCGACGTCGACGGCGGCGCAGTTACCGTCAGCATTGAAACGCTTCCGACGCTCGGGCGCCTGACATTGGACGGCCGACCTGTCGCCGTAACCGAACCGATACAGGGCAAGGATCTGCCACGCCTGCGCATGGAGGTGGCCAAGACGATCGACGCGCAGGAACAGGTGGAAACGTTGGCCTATACCACACGTGACGAGTGGGGCGGCCAATCCCAGGGCATTCTGGTGCTGCGGATCAAGAGCGGCGGCGGCGCCGAGGGTCGGCAGATCGTGGCTTCGCAGAAGGAGCAGGTCGTGGAGCGCGGCCTCCATATCACCGGCGCGGTCAAGGTGATCGAGAACCGCGACGTCACGATTCCTGTCGGCGTTGGCCCGGTTCCATTGAAGCTGGACTTCCCGACCAAGGATCCGGCGATCAGCCTGAAGCTTGCGAGTTATCCGGCGACCGGAACATTGTCCCTGCCGGATCGCATTCTGTCGCCTCAATCGAGTCTGATGGCCAAGGAAGTCGGCGATCTTCGCTACGAGCCGCAGATCGGCTCGGCAGTTCCTGTCGAGGTCGGCTTCCAAATCCGCGCCAGCAAATCGTCCAAGCAGGCGACGATGAAGCTGTCGCCAAGCATCGACCCTTGCGATCAGGCGGCGGGCGCTCCGCTCGACCTGCAGGGCGTCGTCCCGGGCCGGTTGCCGAATGAGATCGGCGGCCAGGCGGTGGAGGCCTGCGAGGCGGCGGTGAAGGCCTACCCCGATGTCGCCCGCTTCCGCTACGAGCTCGGGCGGGCGCTGCTGGCGGCAAGCAAGGTCGACGAGGCCAGGAAGGTCATCCAAGCTGCTGCCGACAAGGGCCATGTCCGCGCCGGCTTCGAGCTCGGCTATATCGCGTCGTCCGGCACCGGGACGGCGGCGGATCCTGCGAAAGCGAACACCTTCTATTCACAAGCGTCCGACAGGGGAGATCCCTACGCCATGGCCGCTTGGGGGCGTGCCTTGTTCAATGGCCTCGGCGTCCAGCGCGATACCGGCAAGGGCTTGGACCTGCTGCTCAAGGCGGCGGCGATGGGGCATGTCGATGCCATGAACGATCTTGCGGTGATCTTCACGGAAGGCCGCAATGGCATGCCCGCCGATCCGGTTCGCGCCATGGCCTTTCTCAGAGCCGGCATCGAGCGGCAAGGCAACTTTTCGACGAGCGCTCTCGCTCCTGGCGGGCGCAACCTCCAGACGCTCGCTGTGTGCACGCCCAAGATCGTGCCGAAAATAATAACCAAGATAAAGGTGATCCGCGTACCCGCGCCAAAGCCGCCGAGAGTCGTCAGACCGGTGAAACCAGTGCAGGACGAACCCGGGCGGGCTACTTGGAGTGGCAATAATGGCGGCGACCGCCCAGGTCCCTCCGAAGGCGGCGGCAACACTGACGGCACTGACGGCGGCAGCACCGGCGGCACGGACGGCGGCACCACTGGCGGCACCGACGGCGGCACGACCGGCAGCACTGATAGCGGGACCGGCGGTGGCTTTGACACCGTCAGCGGCAGCCCCGGGTAGCAGCGGCGACGGCATGCCCGGGCCGCCGGAGCCAATCCTGGCGGAAGCGGCCGGAACGCGGAGCCGGGCTTTATCTGTCGGTGACGATCTTGACCTTGTCGCCGGCCGACACCGTGGCCCCCGGTGACATCGCGTTGAGCACCCGGAACAGATCGAGCTTACGGTCGACGCCGATCATCTGCGCGGCGAGCGAGCCCATGGTCTGGCCGGCTTGCACGGTCACCACCCGGATATGCAGCGGCTTCAGCGCCGCCTTCTCGGCCGCGCTCAGGATGCGGAACGAACCGCTGACGGAGCGCGCGACCGGCTCCAGCGCCGTGCTGGCCGAGGGTGCGGCGGTGAGCAGCCGGTAGACCTGGCCGCCGGCGCGGATCACCGCGATGTCGAATTGCCATCCTTGAGCGACGGCATGCGCCATCGCCGCTTCATTGCCATTGATCGATTCCTGGCGGACGCTTGCGTCCTCGAGGCCGGCAACCCAGCCGCTGCGGATGTAATCGGTCAATGAAACCGATTTGTCGATCGCCACGCCGTCGAAGCGGATCGCGATGTCCCCAGGCCCTGTGGCGGTCACGGCGGCGGCCGAATTGTCGATCACGAAGCCGTCCGGCACCGAAAACGACACGCCAAGGCCAGGATGCAGGAAGGTCTGGCCACGCACATAGCCCTCTTCCGGCGTGTCGCCGTAGAGCAGGCCGTCTATGCCGGCAAGAAAGGCGTCGCGGTCACGAGTGCCCACGCCCGGCGGGCCGAAATTGCGGGCAAGACGCTGCGCCAGTTCGATGCGCTGCGGCGTGTTGGGATGCGTGGCCAGGAAGTCGAGGCTGGCATCGGTGGCGCCGCTGACCGAACGGAAATCCGTATAGGCCGACATCGACTGCAGGAAACGGCCGGCGGCATAGGGGTCATAGCCCGCCTCGCCGATCGATTTGATGCCGATCGCATCGGCCTGCAGTTCCTGGTTGCGCGAGAACTGCGCCAGCTTCAGCTTGCCGCGGATCAGCGCGGCCTTGGCGGTCGGGCTGTCGCCGAGCACGTCGGAGACGACCTTGGTGGCCAGCCCCTCCTCGGCCTCGAGCTGCTGCCGCTGCAGTCCGTGATTCGCGGTGACGTGGCCCATCTCATGCGCGATGACGGCGGCGAGTTCCGAGGAATCATTGGCCAGCGCCAACAGGCCGCGCGTGACATAGAGATAGCCGCCCGGCAGTGCGAAGGCATTGACGTTGGGCGAATTGAGGATGGTGATGCGGTAGGTCTGGGTCGGGTTGGCTGACACCACGGTCAGGTTGCCGACGACCTTGGCCACCATCCGCTCGAGCTTCGGATCCGAATATTCGCCGCCATAGGTGGCCAGGATGCGCGGATGCTGCGCCTTCGCCATTTCCGCCAGCTTGGCATTGGCGACGACATTGTCGACCGTGATCGGCTTGTCGGAAGGCTGGAATCCGGATTCCTGCACATCCGGCGGCGTGAACATCTGGCAGCTCGCCAGCGCCACGGCAAAGCTGGCCAGCGCAAGGAATCGCGCCAGCGGCTTCGTCCGCACTTTCTCGATGCCGGTCGGCAGATCGGCCTCCGTTCCAAATCTCTCGGCAAATCACGGCCTATGCCGGACCAGTGTGGCCGGACCTAGCCACACTCCTCCTGACAAGGCAAGCAAACGCCGCATCGCACCCTGACGGTTTGGGCGTAAATTATGTCCGCTTCCGGGCAATATCCTGTGATCCGTTGCCCGCGCCTTCGCTCCCGATATAACGCCGGAAAGCTTCAGGTCCAGCACGATCGAAGAAATCTTCGGCCGGCCCTGTGGCTGCGACCTTACCCGCGTCGACAAAGGCCACATTCTGGCTGATTCGGCGCGCGTCTTGCGGCTGATGGGTGACGAAAAGCACCGTCATTTGCCGCTCGGCATGGATGGCGGCCACAAGATCCAGCATGTCGTCGCGCAATGCGGGGCCGAGCGACGCGAAAGGCTCGTCCAGCAGAAGCACCGGCCGGTTGCGCAACAGGACCCTCGCCAGCGCGACGCGCTGCCGCTCGCCGCCGGAAAGCTCGCGCGGCAGCCGTCTTTCCTTGCCGCCCAGGCCGACACGCGCCAGCGCCTCCGCGACTGCGGCGTGATCTCCATCTGTCAGCCGGAGCGAAGGCGAACGCCCGAGCCCGACATTGGCTTCGACCGAAAGATGGGCGAAGAGGTTGTTTTCCTGGAACACCATCGACACCGGACGAAGCGAGGGCGGCACATCCCCGACATCCACCCCGCCGATCAGAACCCTGCCCGCTCCGGGCGATTCGAAGCCGGCCACCAGATTGAGCAGCGTCGACTTGCCGGAGCCGCTCGGCCCCATGATCGCCGTGATCCTGCCGGCCTCGAACTCGGCATCAAAGCGGAAGATCGCCTCGCCATAGCTGAACGAGACGCTGTCCAGCCGCACGGCCGAGCCTTTCCCCGCCTGAATGCCGGTGGTGGCCATGGTCATGACCTTTCTTCCCGCCCCAGCCAGTCGGCGGCAACAACCAGCATCAGGCAGACGAGGCCGAGCAGCAAGGCGAGCCCCGCTGCATCGGCGGTCCGGTAGCTGCCCATGCGTGCGAACAGGAGATAGGGCAGGGTCTGCACCGAGTCGCTGCCGAACAGCGCAATCACGCCGAGATCCCCGAGCGAGAGCGCCATGGCAAAGGCAAAGCCGGTGGCCAGTGGCCGCCGGAGC
Source organism: Mesorhizobium sp. M3A.F.Ca.ET.175.01.1.1 (assembly GCF_004791945.1). Taxonomy (NCBI): domain Bacteria; kingdom Pseudomonadati; phylum Pseudomonadota; class Alphaproteobacteria; order Hyphomicrobiales; family Phyllobacteriaceae; genus Mesorhizobium; species Mesorhizobium sp. M3A.F.Ca.ET.175.01.1.1. Next base: position 481,172 of record NZ_SRTP01000002.1, read on the forward strand.
GCCGGCCAGTCGATCAGGTGCAGCCGGTGCCATCCGGAAATGCCGAGCGCCAGGCAAAGCCGCTCGTGGCGTTCGCTGGCGGAATCATAGGCGGGGCGGACGGCGCGGAGGACGAACGGCATCGCCATCATTGCGTTGACGGCGACGACCATCACGGGCGCAATGGCGAAGACGTCGGTGACGCCGCGCAGCGCCAGGAACCAGCCTGCGCCGATCACGATCGGCGGCACGACCAGCACGAAGCCGGCGCCGGTGTCGGCGGCATGTTCGAGCAGGCTCATGGCGCCGCCGCGCCGCCGCAGGGCAAGCGCCCGCCGCGCCGCAACCAGCGCCAGCGAGAGCGCCACGGCAAGCAGCCCCGAAAGGAATGAGAGCCCGGCGCTGGTGAGCGTCGCGCGGCGCACCGCGTCTTCGCCCGCCAGCCGACCGAGATCCGCCTGCAGCCCCGCCAAAACGGTCGCCGCCATCGGCCCGGCGACGAACAGCAGCGCAAGCGCGATCAGGCAGGCGTTCAGCACCGTTTCGATTTTGCCTGACGAGAGATACCGGCGCCGCGCCACCGGCAGATTGGCGTCGCCGACCGTATTGGCGCCGAGCCGCGAGAGCACGGCGATGACGAGGACGGTCAGGGCGATCTGCAGCAGCGTCAGCACCACCGCGCGGGCCGGATCGAAATCGAAGCGCAGCGCCTGGTAGATAGCGACCTCGAGTGTCGTGGCCGCCGGCCCGCCGCCCAGCGTCAGCACGATGGTGAAGGATGTGATGCACAGCATGAAGACCAGTCCGGCGACGCTCGGCAATGCCGCGCGCAATGCCGGCCACTCGATCAGCCGCAAGGCCGGCCAGCCCCCCATGCCAAGCTGGCTTGCCAGCCGCCACTGGTCGGGCGCTATGGTGCCCAGCGCTTCGAGGAACAGCCGCGTCGCCAAAGGCAGGTTGAAGAACACATGCGCGACAAGAATGCCGGACAGGCCGTAAATGCCCGGCCATTCCTGGCCGCCGAGCTTGCCCAGGACGCCGGCGAAATAGCCGGCGCGTCCATAGAGCGCCAATATGCCGAGCGCCGCGACGATGGCCGGCAGCGCCAGCGGCACGGTGAACAGCCTGAGCATCATATTTCGGCCGGGAAAGCGCGGGTGCGTGGACAGCGCCCGCGCGACCAGAAGCGCCGGTGCGACTGACAGCAGCGTCGACAGCAGCGCCTGCCACAGCGTGAAGCGGGCGACGCGGAAGAGATAGCCATCGAAGGCAGCGAATGCGCCGGACGGATCGTGGATGCCTTCGAAGATGAGGCCGGCGAAGGCGCCGCCGATGAGCAAGGCGATTGCCGCGAGGGCCAGGACGCCGGCGACGACGCGGGCCTCAGAGCGCGCGGCGGACTGCACGCTGCACCATGTGGGCAGGGCTGGCTGGCGAATGCCGCGATCCTTCGCGCCCCCCTCTGTCCTGCCGGACATCTCCCCCTCCAGGGGGGAGATTGGAAGTTCGGGCGCCCCGCCCGGTCCCGCAACGTTTAAGATTGGCGAAATCGCCGATGACAGCCAATCTCCCCCCTCGTGGGGGAGATGTCCGGTAGGACAGAGGGGGGCGCCGTAGAACACTCATCTCAGAAGGCTAGCCAAGACCAGCTACTTGCTCATCACCGCAAGCCACTCGTCCACCCAGGCCTTGCGGTTGGCTGCCACTTCCTCGGGGCTGAACAGCAAAGTCTTGGTCGGCTTGACCAGCTTGTCGAAGGCCGGGTTGAGCGGCTTGTCGGTCTTGCCGGCCGGGAACATCCAGTTGGTCTCAGGGATGATGTCCTGGAATTTCGACCCGGTCATGAAGGCGATGAACTTCTCCGCGAGCGGATTCTTCGCGCCCGTGGTCGTGATGCCCGCAACCTCGATCTGCAGGTATTCGCCCTCTTCGAACGAGGCAGCCTGGTAACGCTCGGTGTTCTCGGCAACCATGTGGTAGGCGGGCGAGGTGGTGTAGGACAGCACCATCGGCGCCTCGCCCTTGGTGAACAGGCCGTAGGCTTCGCTCCAGCCCGGCGTGACGGTGAGCACCTTGGTCTTGAGCTTGGCCCAGGCTTCCGGCGCCTTGTCGCCATAGACCGACTTCACCCACAAAAGCAGGCCGAGGCCCGGCGTCGAGGTGCGCGGATCCTGGATGACGATCTTGTCGGTGGCGCTACCCTCGACGAGTTCCTTCAGGCTCTTCGGCGGGCTCTTCAGCTTTTCGGTGTCATAGACCACGGCGAAATAGCCGTAGTCGAAGGGCACGAAAGTGTCGTCCTTCCAGCCGCCGGGCACATTCGCATCGGCTACGGCGCCGTGCGGCGCGAACAGACCGCTCGCCTTCGCCTCTGCCGTCAGGTTGGTGTCGAGACCGAGCACGACATCGGCCTTGGTGCCGGCGCCTTCGAGCTTGACGCGGTTGAGCAAGGCCACGCCGTCGGCGACCGAGACGAACTCGAGATCGCAGCCGCATTCGGCCTCGAATTCCTTCTTCACCGCCGGGCCGGGGCCCCACTCGGCGGTGAAGCTCTCATAAGTATAGATGGTGAGCTTGTCTTTCGCCTCGGCAGCGCCGACGCCTGTCAGCAGCGAAACAAGACCTGTTGCGAAAATAAGCCGGGACAGCAGTGAGCGCATCGGCGCCTCCTTCGTTGGTGTGACAAGGAATTGAGGCGCCGGATGGTCCGAAACGTCTAATCCCTCCGCCGGTACAAACCGGATCAGGTTCAGCGGGTTGGCTTGTCTGCCTCTCAGCCGGCCGCGAAATCAGCGTCCGGCACCCCGTTAGAGCGGCTGCAGACATAGGCCCGGCCGAAACGGCGCGCAAGCGGAAGTTTGCCGGGCCTCCAATGCATCACGGTTCATTCTAAAACGAGCGCCGTTCCGTTTGGATGCGCCCGGCTTCCGTTTCGCGGGCCGGGCTGGTAAGGGCGACACCCATGGGCACATTCACCATCCTGCTTGGCGGCGAGCTTGTCCGCACGCCGCGGCTCGAGCGCCAGATCGAAGGCTCGCGCCTTATCGCCGCCGACGCCGGCATCGGCCATGCCCGCATGCTCGGCCTCGTGCCGGAGCTCTGGGTCGGCGATTTCGATTCGGTGCCGGCGGACCTGCCGGACGACCTGGCCGCCGTGCCGCGAAAGATCTTTCCGACCGAAAAAGACATGACGGACGGCGAACTCGCCATCGCCGAGGCCCTCCAGCGCGGCGCCACCAGCCTGGTGCTGGCCGGCGCCTTCGGCGGCAAGCGGGCCGACCATGCCTTTTTGCATCTGGCGCTTGCGCTTCGACTGGCGGACGCGGGCACGGACCTGCTGCTGACCAGCGGCGCGCAGGAAGGCGTGCCAATCCTGCCCGGCAAAGCAGCCGGTTTCGACTATGCCGACGGCACTCTGTTCTCGGTGCTCGGCTTTTCCGATCTCGCCGGCCTGACGGTCACCGGCGCCAAATGGCCGCTGGATCGCGTCGAGGTGGCGTTCGGCTCCTCGCTCACCATATCAAACGAGGTCAGGGGGCGGCTCGGCATTGCGCTCGAACGTGGCCGGGCTCTGCTTCTCGCCCACCCCTATCCTCTTCCCGAAAGCTGACATGGCGCCGCCTCTCCTCAATCTCGACGGCATCGTCCTGACCTTCGGCGGCGCGCCGCTGCTCGGCGGCGCGGCGCTCAGCGCTTCCGCCGGCGAGAAGATCGCGCTGGTCGGCCGCAACGGCTCGGGCAAGTCGACCTTGCTCAAGATCGCCGCCGGGCTGATCGAGCCGCAGGACGGCGAGGTGTTCCGCCAGCCCTCGGCGACCGTTCGCTACCTGCCGCAGATGCCCGACATGGATGGCTTCGCCAGCGTGCGCGCCTATGTCGAGGCGGGCCTCGGGCCGGCCGACGACCCGCACCGCGCCACCTATCTCATGGAGCATCTCGGCCTCACCGGAGAGGAGCGGCCGAACGACCTTTCCGGCGGCGAGGCCCGCCGCGCGGCACTCGCCCGCGCGATGGCGCCCGAGCCCGACATCCTGCTGCTCGACGAGCCGACCAACCATCTCGACCTGTCGGTCATCGAATGGCTGGAGGAGGAGCTCGCCCGCACCTCCTCGGCGGTGATCCTGATCTCGCACGACCGCCGCTTTCTCGAGCGCGTCTCGCGCGCCACCGTCTGGCTCGACCGCGGCCAAACACGCCGGCTGGACAAGGGGTTCGCGCATTTCGAGGAGTGGCGCGACCAGGTGCTGGAAGAGGAGGAGCGCGAGCAGCACAAGCTCGGCCGGCAGATCGTGCGCGAGGAGCATTGGCTGCGCTATGGCGTGACGGCCAGGCGCAAGCGCAACATGCGCCGCCTCGGTGAGCTTCAAGCCATGCGCCAGCGCTTCCGAAGCCACCGCGGCGCCGAAGGCACCGCGACCATGGTGGCCAGCGACGCCGCAGAATCCGGCAAGCTGGTGATCGAGGCAAAGGGCATCGACAAGAGCTTCGGTGACCTGACCGTCGTCAAGGGCTTCTCGACCCGCATCCAGCGCGGCGACCGCGTCGGTCTGGTCGGCCCCAACGGCGCCGGCAAGACGACGCTGTTGAAGATGCTGACCGGCGAGCTTCCACCCGACGCCGGCAGCGTGCGGCTCGGCGTCAATTTGGAGATCGCCACGCTCGACCAGAAGCGCGAGGCGGTCGATCCGCAGGAGACGCTGGCGCACTACCTGACCGATGGCCGCGGCGAGAACTTGCTTGTCAATGGCGAGCAGCGTCACGTCGTTTCCTACATGAAGGATTTCCTTTTCAAGCCGGAGCAGGCGCGCACGCCGGTGCGCGAGCTCTCGGGCGGCGAGCGGGCGCGGCTGCTGCTTGCCCGCGTGCTGGCAAGGCCGGCCAACCTCCTGGTGCTCGACGAGCCGACCAACGATCTCGACATGGAGACGCTGGAGTTGCTGCAGGAGCTGGTCGCCGGCTTTGCCGGAACGGTGATCCTGGTCAGCCACGACCGCGATTTCCTCGACCGCACGGTGACCAGCGTCATCGCTCCGGACGGCGGCGGGCGCTGGATCGAATATGCCGGCGGCTACTCCGACATGCTGACGCAGCGCGGCGGCTCAAGACTGGAGGAGCGCAGGACGAGGCCGAAGGTTGAAGCAAGCGAAGCGACAGCCAAGGCCGAACAGGCCAACGCGAAAAGCCCGGCCAAGAAACTCTCCTTCAAGCAGAAGTTCGCGCTGGAGTCCCTGCCGAAGAAGATCGAGGCGGTGACCGCGTCGATCTCGAGGCTGGAGAACAACATCGCCGACCCGTCCTTCTACGAGCGCGACCCCGCCTCGTTCCAGAAGACCATCGCCGCCCTCGACAAGGAGCGCACGACGCTGGCGGCGCTCGAGGAGGAATGGCTGGAGTTGGAGATGCTGCGCGAGGAGATGGAGGGGTAGGCGCCGAACAGTCTGCTCGTTGTTTTAGCGAGGAAAAGCGCATATGGTATACGCATGTTGCGGAGGCCATTATGCGCAAGATTGCTGCAAACGCGGTCCGTCAGCCTGCAAATCTGTCGATCGATTCACAGCTCATGAAGGAAGCGAAAGGTCTCAATGTAAACGTGTCCCGTGCCGCCGAGGCCGGGATCGCGGAAGCCGTGGCCGCCGAGAAGACGCGTCTCTGGAAGCTTGAGAACCGCGACACGATGGACTCCTGGAATGACTATGTCGAAAGGCATGGCATTCCGCTTGAGGAACATCGGCAGTTCTGATGGCGCGCTATGACGTCTTCGCCTCCAGCGGCTCCGAAGGCGTCTACCTTCTGGACGTCCAATCCGACTTGCTCGATCATTTCAAGACGCGGGTCGTTGTCCCGCTTCTGCCTATGGCTTCGGCCCCGCCCCCGATGCGCAAGCTCCATCCCGTCTTCGAGATCAACGGACGCAAAGTGGTGATGGCGACGCAGTTGATCGCAACGGTCTCGACGACGGAATTGGGCGAAAGCCGGCTTAACCTGACACGACACCACGACGAGATCGTCGCTGCGCTGGATATGCTGTTTCAAGGCTTCTGAACGTCGGGGCCGCCACCCGTTTTCTCACCCCGACGTCTTCGTCGCCCAGGCCTTCAGCGCCTCATCAAACACTTTCTCGCCCGGAATGCCCTTTTCCATCGTGAGCAACGCCCGTCGTCCGGTCTTGTAGACCACCGGCACGTCGATCCAGGCCTGGCCCCTGAGCAGCGTCAAATTGGCGTCCTCATCGGCCTTGGTGTCGTTGAGCGCCACGAGGAAGAACCCGTCGGCGATCTTGGCCGGGATGCCGATCAGCGGGCTGCCGGCATCCTGTTCCGAGCTCTTCATGGCGATGCGCAGGATGTTGTCGACACCGCCGCCGTCAAATCCTTCCGGTGTCAGGAAGATCATCTCGATGATATGGCTGGCCGGCAGCGTCTGGTCGGTGTTGCGCCGGATCGTCATGCGCAGCTGGATGTCCTTGCCCGGGATCGTCGCCTCGGCGCGGATCGCCGGCTCCGGCGGCAGGTCGCCGCCCGGCGATTCCTGCACCAGCGACCAGACGATGCTGCCGGGCTCAGCCGTGCCCTGCTGCGTGCTGGTTCGTTCCTCGTAGAAGATCGCCTTCTGCCCAACAGGCACGGTCGCTTCGGCCGTCGCGGGCGTAGGCGCAGCGCCGGCAGCGGGTGGCGTCGGGGCGGCCGCCGGCGGTGTGGTCCCGGCGGCGGGCGGCGCGGTCCCGGCGGCCGTCGCAGGTGGATTGGCGGCATCGGCGGACGGCGCCGGTGTTCCGGCAGGCGGTGCCCCCGGCGCTGGCGCCGCCGGAGCAGCGCCGGATGCAGCCGGCGGAATGGTCGGCGCCGGCGTGACGGTCGGCGGCGTGGTCAGCGCAGCGACGGATTCGCCTTCGCCGATCGTGGCCTGTCCGCCGGCGGGGCCAGGATCGGTCTCCTTGCCTTCCGGGGTCAGGCGTTGGGTGAACTTGGCTGTTTCGGCCGGTTCATTGGCACCGGCCGCATTGGTGCCCGCGGCCGGCGGGGCAGCCGCCGTCTCGGAAGCCGGTTTTGCCGGAGCCGGCTTGACCAGCGGCTCGGTCGCGACGGTCTTGCTCTCTCCAGCCAGGCCGAACAGCGAGCCGAACGCAGCCTTGTTCAGCCAGATGCCGTAGCCGCCGCCAGCCAGAACCAGAAGCGCGACGACGGCGGCGATCAACCCGCCATAGCTGCGCCTGCGCGCTGGCGGGCGCACCCGCTGGAAGCTCTCGGCCGCCGGCTGTTCGTCATTGGCGAAGACGTCGCTGCCATCGTCGGCTTCGGCCGGTGCCGTTGCGGCATGACCGATGTCGTCGTCGCGCGGCGACGGCATCGGCGGCGGGGGCCAGCTGGGTTCAGGCTTCTTCGTCGCACTTTGCCACGCCGGTTCCGCTTTTGCGGGCGCCGGTGCCGGTTTGGGGGGCACGGGCCTGGCCGGCTCCGGTTTGGCCAGCGGCTGCCGGACATGGCTCGGCTGGTTCTTGTTGCGGTCGATCGACGAGAAAATATGCTCCAGCTCCGCCAGCGGATCTTCTGCCGGGGCCGGCTTGGCATATTCCCGCTCGACGCTGGAAATGGCCTCTTCCAGCGAACGCTTCTGCTTGGCTATGACATCGGCCGTGAGCGGCGGGGAATAATCCGCAAGCTTCTTCGCCAGTGCCGCACGAGCATTCTCGTACGTCCGCTTGCGCAGCTCGGACGACGGTTCGCCGTGCTTCTCAAGCGACTTTTTCAGAACACTAACGAAATCCGCCATGCGTCAGTTGACCTGCATTCTTTCCCCGGGCGACCGCAAATCAGTCGCAGCGCCGGGAAGGGCTGTGAAACTAGTCTTGAAACGGGTCGGTCACAAGTATCGTGTCGTCCCGTTCCGGGCTGGTGGAAAGCAGCGCCACCGGGGCACCGATCAGCTCCTCGATGTAGCGGACATACTTGACCGCTTGCGCCGGCAGGTCGTTCCAGCTCCTTGCGCCGGCCGTGGTTCCCTTCCAGCCTTCGAGCGTTTCGTAGACCGGCTCGACGCGCGCCTGGGCGCCCTGGCTGGCCGGCAGATAGTCGATAAGCTCGCCGTCGAGCTTGTAGCCGGTGCAGACCTTGATCTCGTCCAGGCCGTCGAGCACGTCGAGCTTGGTCAGCGCGATGCCCTTGATGCCGTTGACGGCGACGGCCTGGCGCACCAGCACCGCGTCGAACCAGCCGCAGCGGCGCTTGCGGCCGGTGACGACGCCGAATTCGTGGCCGCGCGTGCCGAGGAATTCGCCGACCTCGTTCTGCTGTTCGGTCGGGAACGGCCCTTCGCCGACGCGCGTCGTATAGGCCTTGGTGATGCCCAGCACATAGCCGACCGCGCCCGGGCCCGTGCCCGAGCCGGCGGCGGCCTGGCCGGCGACGGTATTGGACGAGGTGACGAAGGGATAGGTGCCGTGGTCGATGTCGAGCAGCGTGCCTTGCGCACCCTCGAACAGAATGCGCTCGCCCGCGCGCCGTTTGTCGTCGAGCACCTTCCAGACACGGTCCATGTAAGGCAGGATATCGCCGGCGACCGAAGTCAGCTCCTGCATGATCGCCTCATGCGTCGCCTCGGCATGGCCAAGCCCGCGGCGCAGCGCATTGTGGTGCGTCAGCAGCCTGTCGACCTTCAGGGGAAGCGTTTCCAAATCCGCCAAATCCATCACCCGCACGGCGCGCCGGCCCACCTTGTCTTCGTAGGCGGGGCCGATGCCGCGGCGGGTCGTGCCAATCTTGGTTCCGGAATTGGAAGCGGCGTCTTCGCGGAATCCGTCCAGCTCCCGGTGCAGCGACAGGATAAGCGCGGTGTTTTCGGCTATTTTCAGGCGTTCGGGCGTCACGTCAACGCCTTGCGCCTTGAGCTTCGCCACTTCGGCGACGAAGGCATGCGGATCGAACACCACGCCATTGCCGATGATAGACAGCTTGCCTTGCCGCACCACGCCGGACGGCAGAAGCGACAGCTTGTAGACCTTGCCGTCGACGACCAACGTGTGGCCGGCATTATGGCCGCCCTGGAAGCGCACGACCACGTCGGCCCGCTCCGACAGCCAGTCGACGATCTTGCCCTTTCCCTCGTCGCCCCATTGCGAGCCGACGACCACCACATTGGCCATGTTCTTTTCCCTTGAGATGCCGCCCTGGCGGCTTGAAACGACAGGCCTCTATAGCCTCATGTGCACGCCGATGCGACCCTTTCTTTGCCGCGCGGGAACAGTCCGAGGCACAACCGATTCCGGCTTTCGCATCATTTACTTGGGTCGGCTTGCGCAATAGGCCGGCCCGCAGGTCGAACCATCCTTCACTTCGGAATCAGCGATGCATCGGAACGCCTACCTGTTCCTTTTCCTCACCACCCTGCTATGGGGCGGCAATTCCGTGGCCGGCAAGCTGGCTGTCGGCCACGTCTCGCCCATGACGCTGGTGTTCCTGCGCTGGGTGATGGCGGTGATGATCCTGCTGCCCATCGGCTGGCGGGCGTTGCGCGAGGACTGGCCGCAGGTGCGCCGGCATTGGCTGTTGCTCGCCGGCCTCGGCGCCTGCGGCTTCACATTCTTCAATGTCATCTTCTACACGGCGTTGAACTACACCACCGCCATCAATGTCTCGATCGAGCAGGCCGCCATACCGATCGTCATCATCATTGCCAATTTCGCGCTGTTCCGGCTGCGTGTGCGCCACTTGCAGATCGTCGGCGTCGCGCTGACCATCATGGGTGTCGCACTCACCGCGAGCCACGGCGATCTGGCCCAGTTGCTGAAGCTCGGTCTCAACTATGGCGACGCGATCATGCTGGTCGCGGTGCTCTGCTACAGCCTCTATTCGGTGGGTTTGCGCTTGAAGCCGGCGATCCGCTGGCAAAGCCTGATACTGGCCTTGTCTTTAGCCGCGCTTTTGACCTCGCTGCCCTTCTTTGTCTGGGAGGTCGCGGCGGGACGTGTCATCGTCCCGGACGCGCGCGGATGGGCGATCGCGGCCTACACCGCGCTCGGTGCCTCTGTGGTCTCGCAGATCTTCTACATCAGGGGCAATGAACTGATCGGCGCCAACCGGGCCGGGCTGTTCATCAACCTTGTGCCGATCTTCGGCACGCTGCTCTCGGTGCTCATCGTCGGCGAGAAATTCCAGCTCTATCAAGGTCTTGCGCTTGTGCTGGTGCTCGGCGGCATTGCCCTCGCCGAATACAGCGGCCGAAAGGCTGCCCTGTAGAGCGGCACCAAAATGCCCCGCTTGCCGAAGCGATGCGGGGCATTCCCAATGGCGTGTCTCAATCGCCTACGTCGAACCGCAGCCGCTTGGCCGAATCGATCGACTTGTGCGCCCGCAGCTGATCCAGGACCTTCTCCGGGAAGGGCGCGTCGAGATAGAGCAACGCAATGGCGTCACCGCCGGGCCGGTTGCGCCCGAGCTGGAAGTTGGCGATGTTGACGCCGTTCTCGCCGCAGACGGTGCCGAGCAGGCCGATGATGCCGGGCACGTCGGCATTGGTGGTGTAGAGCATGTGCTGTCCGACTTCGGCGTCGAGGTTGATGCCCTTGATCTGGATGAAGCGCGGCTTGCCGTCCGAGAAGCAGGTGCCGGCGATCGAACGCGTCCTGTGCTCGGTCTTGACCGTCAGCTTGATATAGCCGTCGAACACGCCCGACTTGTCGCGCTTCACCTCGGCGACGATGATGCCGCGTTCCTTCACCAAGATCGGCGCCGACACCATGTTGACGTCCGAGACCTGCGGCCGGATCAGGCCGGCAAGCGTGGCGCTGATCAGCGCCCGCGTGTTCATCGACGCTGTCGAGCCGTCGAAGAGGATCTCGACCTCCTTGATCGGATCCTCGGTGACCTGGCCGACGAAGGCGCCGAGCACTTCGGCAAGCTTGACGAAGGGCTTCAGCCTCGGCGCTTCCTCGGCGGTGATCGAAGGCATGTTGATGGCGTTGGAGACGGCGCCCTTGATCAGATAGTCCGACATCTGCTCGGCGACCTGCAGCGCGACATTCTCTTGTGCCTCGGCGGTGGAGGCGCCGAGATGCGGCGTCGCCACGACATTCTCCAGGCCGAACAATTCATTGTTCTCCGCCGGCTCGGTCTCGAACACGTCGATGCCGGCGCCGGCCACCTTGCCGCTCTTCAGCGCCGCCACCAGGTCGGCCTCGACGATCAGCCCGCCGCGGGCGCAATTGATGATGCGCACGCCGGACTTCATCTTGGCGATCGCGGCCGCATTGATGATGTTGCGCGTCTTGTCGGTCAGCGGCGTGTGCAGCGTGATGAAATCGGCGCGGGCGAAGAGCTCGTCGAGCTCGACCTTCTCGACGCCGAGCTCTTCGGCGCGACTGTCCGACAGGAACGGGTCGAAGGCGATGACATGCATCTTCAGGCCGACTCCGCGTGTCGCGACGATCGAGCCGATATTGCCGCAGCCGACGACACCCAACGTCTTGCCGGTGATCTCGATGCCCATGAAGCGGTTCTTTTCCCACTTGCCGGCATGCGTCGAGGCGTTGGCCTCCGGGATCTGGCGCGCCAGCGCGAAGATCATGGCAACCGCGTGCTCGGCAGTGGTGATCGAATTGCCGAAGGGCGTGTTCATCACGATGATGCCCTTGCGGCTGGCGGCGGGGATATCGACATTGTCGACCCCGATGCCGGCGCGGCCGACGACCTTCAGCTTCGGGGCGGCATTGATCAGCTTCTCGGTGACCTTGGTCGCCGAGCGAATGGCGAGGCCGTCATACTGGCCGATCACCTCGAGCAGCTTTTCCTTGTCCTTGCCGAGATCGGGCAGATAGTCGACGTCGACGCCGCGATCCTTGAATATCTGCACGGCTGTGGGAGAAAGTTTATCGGAAACGAGAACGCGGGGCGCCATGGCGACCTCCTTCGAAAATGGGATTTGATCCGTTTGGGGATCGGCGGCTCGCGGGCCGCCGCGAATGGATTTCAGGCCGCTGCTTTCAGCGACGCCTTCTGCGTGGCAAAGGCCCAGTCGAGCCAGGGCAGCAGCGCTTCGAGGTCGGACGTCTCGACCGTGGCCCCGCACCAGATGCGCAGCCCCGGAGGCGCATCGCGATAGGCGCCGATGTCGTAGGCCACAGCCTCCTTGTCGAGCACCGAGACGATGGCTTTGGCGAAGGCCGCCTGGCCGTCGGCATCGAGCACCGCCACGTCCGCATCTCTGAAGGAGAGGCACACGGACGTGTTCGAGCGCGTCGCTGGGTCGATCGCCAAGTGGCCGAGCCACGGCGATTGCGCCACGAACCGGTCGAGCACCGCGGCATTGGCATCGGCGCGGGCGATCAGCGCGTCCAGGCCGCCGATCGACTTCGCCCAGTTGAGCGCATCGAGATAGTCCTCGACGCACAGCATCGACGGCGTGTTGATGGTCTCGCCCTTGAAGATGCCCTCGATCAGCTTGCCGCCGGAGGTCAGCCGGAAGATCTTCGGCAGCGGCCAGGCCGGCTTGTAGGTCTCCAACCGCTCGACGGCGCGTGGGCTGAGGATCAGCATGCCGTGCGCGCCCTCGCCGCCCAGCACCTTCTGCCAGGAGAAGGTGACGACATCGAGCTTTTCGAAATCGAGCCTTTGCGCGAACGCCGCCGACGTCGCGTCGCAGATGGTCAGCCCCTTGCGCCCAGCCGGAATGAAATCGCCGTTCGGCACGCGCACGCCCGAGGTGGTGCCGTTCCAGGTGAAGACCACGTCGCGATCGAAATCGATCTGCGCCAGATCAGGCAACGCACCATAGTCGGCCTCGAACCTGCGCACGTCGGCGAGCTTGAGCTGCTTGACGACATCGGTCACCCAGCCGGAACCGAAGCTTTCCCAGGCGACCATGTCGACGCCGCGCGCGCCGAGCAGCGACCACAGCGCCATTTCGACCGCGCCGGTGTCCGACGCCGGCACGATGCCGATGCGATAGTCGGCCGGCACCTGCAGGATCTCGCGCGTCAGCTCGATCGCCTGCTCGAGCTTGCTCTTGCCGATCTTGGCACGATGGGAACGTCCGAGCGCGGCAGCCTTCAGCGCCTCGACCGACCAGCCGGGGCGTTTTGCGCAGGGACCTGAGGAAAAATTGGGATTTGCCGGACGGAGTCCGGGCTTGGTAAGCGTCGTCATCGTGGTCTATCCTTCCAGATAGTGGCCCCTCGTTGGGGAGGGGTGGCCCACGGACGGCGATATGCTGTCAGCCTTCCGGCGTCAAGAGCAAAGTTTTTGTCGCTGGCGGGATATTCGTCAGGTTTTTCACTACACGGCGAAACGACGGCGGATCAGTGGATCCGCCGTTTCGCGTTTCAGGAGTTGCGCTGCTCACCAGAGGTCGTAGCGAAGACCCAGCTTGACCTGGTTGTTGCTGATCCCCTTGTGGATGGAATAGGAATTCAGACTGTCGGCCGTGGCGTACTCGGCATCAGGCGCCGAGAAATACTGATATCCGAGGTCAATCACTACATTCTTCGTTACCTGGTAGGCAAAACCTGCATTCAAAGTATATGCCAGGGAATATTTCGTCTTGTTGTCACTTACGACAAAGTCATCGGTAGGGTCCAAGTTGTCGGTAAAATAGCTAGCCGAAAGGCTATATTTGCTTCGAACGATGCCGACACCGGCGCCGACATAGGGCGTGACCCCAACATAGGTGCCAAGATCGACATAGCCGTTGAGTATGCCGGAGATGGCATTGTTCTTGAGGGTCGCGGAAGCCACGGTCGCCGTTGCCGGCGGTATCACAGTCGTTGAATCATCGTAGCTGACACTGACCTCGTTGCCCGGCAGATAGCCGAGGTTGAGATCGGCGCGCAGATAGTCGTTGAAGTGGTAGCCAAAGCCGATGCTTGCAAAGATCGGATCTTCACTCTCGCTGAAGCTGGTGGGGGTGGAGCTGAAATTCTGGTCCTTGAAGCTCTTGTCTACCAGGTAGGAGACATCACCGCGCAGGTACCAGCCGGAGCCCACCTCGACCGGCTGATAGTCCGGCGCCTGGTCGACATAGATCGGCGGGTCGTAGTCGGCCGACAGCGCCTGCGTCGCCGGCGTCAGCACGATTGCGGCGAGCACCAGTGCAATACGCGATTTTGATATCATGGTCCCCGGCTCCTGAAGGTGGCGCCAGTCGCGAACGCGAGCACAGCTGCCGTTTCCAGGATGCATTGTTAACCATAGTGGTTAAGTGCCGGTTAAGGATAACAGTCAGTTACCGAATTGATTTCGATCGACTTTTGCCCAACGCTTGACAAACGAAAACCGCCCGGCGGATCGCCGGGCGGTTCGCAATGCCTCGAAAAATGGACGCCTACTTGGTATAGATGGGCTCAGGTTCGGGCTGATAGGCCACGACCGGCGCGGCACACCCATTGTTGCCGCCGAATTGATAGCGCAGGCCGCCGCGCACCTCGTGCGTATCGATGCCATGGTCGAAACCTGGCCCGGAGCTGCTCGTATCGAACTCAAACATGCGGCCTCCCTGGATATGGGAGAAGCGATAGCCCGCATCCAAGATCAATTTGTCGGTCAAGCAGTAGGAAGCGCCGGCCATAAGAGCGTATGCGAAACGCCAGCTGGATACGCCGGGGTTGAACTCGGTGGTGTTCGGGTCCCTGACGTCGTCCCATTTGACACGCGCGCCGCCGATGCCGGCGCCGACGTAAGGCGTGATCCCATGATAGGTGCCGAGATCGACATATGCATTGGCGAGCAGGAGGAAGGCGCTCATTTTTGAGACCTCGGTCGACGTCGTGACGAGGTCGGAGGTCTGGCCGTTGAAGTCTGACTTGAACCAGTAATCGGCAGTCAGATCGGTGCGGAAGTAGTCGTTGACCTTGTAGCCGACGCCGGCGCCCAGCGAGAATCCACCCTTGAGGTCGCCGAAATCGAAATCGTTGGTGCCGGGCGGGGGGCCGTATGTAATGTAGTCGATGCTATCCAGATCCGACTGGTGGTAGTCGATGTCGCCGCGGATATACCAGCCGCCGACATCCGCCGGCTGCGCCTCGACGACAGGCGGCGGTGCCTGCTCGACCATCGGCTCCACCATATCGGCCGCGAAGACCGGTCCGGCTGCCCCTGCGAACAGCGCGGCAAACGCCGCCATTCTTGCTGTATTGAACATGACTGTCACCCCTAAGAAGCCTCGGGACGACGCCCGAAGATGGTTGCCTCGGGTGGATAATGAATTGCAAAGGTTAAAGGCCGTTTAACCGTACCGATTAACCACGAATCTATGCAATTCTAGATGGCAAAGCCATGTCCATGGCGGCGCGGTCGCAGCAAAAAGCCCGCCTGCTGGCGGGCTCCGGGATGTCGGACGCGGCGGCGGGCGTCAGGCGGCGCTGCGGGTTTCCGAAATGATCCCGACGATGTCGTTGACGACGGCTTCGACCAGTTGCGGGTCGTCGCCTTCGGCCATGACGCGGATCAGCGGCTCGGTGCCCGAGGGCCGAATGACGAGGCGCCCGCTCTTGCCCAGCCGGTTGCGCGCATCCTCGATCGCCGCCTTGACGGGGGCCTCCTCCAGCGGCTTGCCGCCGGCGATGCGCACGTTCTTCAGAAGCTGCGGCACCGGCTCGAATTTCCTCGACAGCTCGCTGACCGGCCGGTTCTGCCGCTTGATGCAGGCCAGCACCTGCAGCGCCGAGACGAGGCCGTCGCCGGTGGTCGAGAAATCGGAGAGCACGATGTGGCCGGACTGCTCGCCGCCGACATTGAGCCCGTGCGCGCGCATGTGCTCGACCACATAGCGGTCGCCGACCTTGGTGCGGTGCAGTTGCAGCTTCATGTCGCCGAGGAAGCGCTCGAGACCGAGATTGGACATCACCGTCGAGACGACGCCGCCGCCGGCGAGCCGGCCGCTCTGGTGCCAGGATTCGGCGATCAGCGCCATGATCTGGTCGCCATCGACGATGGCGCCGTTCTCGTCGACGATGACCACGCGGTCGGCGTCACCGTCGAGCGCGATGCCGATGTCGGCGCGCACCTCATGCACCTTCTTCTGCAGCCCGGCCGGATGGGTCGAGCCGCACTCCTTGTTGATGTTGAAGCCGTTCGGCTCGACATTGATGGCAACGACCTCGGCGCCGAGCTCCCACAGCGCCTCGGGCGCCACCTTGTAGGAGGCGCCATTCGCGCAGTCGACGACGATGCGCAGCCCCGAAAGCGACATCGAACGCGGCAGGGTGCGCTTGGCGAATTCGATATAGCGGTCATGGACACCATCGACGCGCTTGGCGCGGCCGAGGCCGTCCGAATCGGCAAGCGCCAGCTCGATGTCCTTGTCGAGCATTCCCTCGATGCGCTCTTCGATCTCGTCGGAAAGCTTGTAGCCGTCAGGACCGAACAGTTTGATGCCGTTGTCGTAGTAGGGATTGTGCGAGGCCGAGATCATCACGCCGATGTCGGCGCGCAGCGAGCGCACCAGCATGGCGACTGCCGGTGTTGGGATCGGGCCGAGCAGGAATACATCCATTCCGGCGGCGCACAGGCCGGACACCATCGCGTTCTCGATCATGTAGCCGGAAAGCCGGGTGTCCTTGCCGAGCACCACGCGGTGGCGATGGTTGCCGCGCTGGAAGGAGAGTCCGGCCGCCATGCCAACCCTCATGGCGACCTCGGCCGTCATCGGAAACTTGTTGGCGCGTCCGCGGATGCCGTCGGTGCCGAAATATTGCCCTGCCATGTTTATTAGGTCCCCGTCGGTTTCAGCGGCCCGTATTGCCATAATTGGGCCGCATCCGATCATCACGTTTCGCGATTATATATTACCATTCCCTTAGAAAATCATTGTGGCGGCGGATTCAAATGATTCGGCGTCCCTGCCACGACCTCTCATTGTAACGGCAATATAGCAGCCGAGACGAGCTTTTTCCGTTCAAAGCGCATATCCGACCTTGCTTGCCTGGAGAATCGTAAGCAATTCATCACCTTATCGGGAGGAACACACTTTGTGACGGGGTTCGCAATGGAAGCATCTGGCGCAACCCGACATTGAGAGTTATTGATTTGGCATAGGGACACAACCTGACGGCAACAAGGGAGAGACGCCATGCTTATTCATAGACTTGCAACAGTGACGGGCCTCGCCGTGGCAGCCTTTTTCGTGGCGGCGCCGGCGAGCGCGCTGACCATGGCCGAGTGCAGCACCAAGTACAACACGGCCAAGGACGCCGGAACGCTCAACGGCCAGACCTGGAATCAGTTCCGCAAGGCCCAGTGCGGCAGCGAGGCCTCGGCCACGACCGATACCAAGGCGACGGACACCAAAGCCACTGACACCAAGACCAACACCGAGGCGGCCGAGACCAAGCCGGCCAAGAAGGCGAAGGAGCCCACCGCAGCAGCGGACAGCTCGGCCAAGGGCCTGACCGCCAAGGAATGCAGTGCCAAGTACCAGGCCGCGAAGGCCGCCGGCACGCTGAACGGCATGAAGTGGAACGACTTCCGCAAGACCGAATGCGGTGCAGGCGCGACCGCCGCGGCCGAGACCAAGCCGGCTGCGGCCAAGACCTCGACCGAAGCCGCCGAAGGCTCCAAGGGCCTCACCATGGCTGAATGCAGCAGCAAGTATCAGGCAGCCAAGACGGCCAACAAGCTCAACGGCATGAAGTGGAACGACTTCCGCAAGGCCGAGTGCGGCACAGGCGCCGCCGACGACGACACTGTCCCGGCCCCGACGGAAGCGACCTACACCAAGGAGCCGGCAAAGCCGACCGCAGCCGCGCCGAAGGGCGTCACCTTCCCGACCGCCATCTCGTCGAAATTCGCCAACGAGACCCCGGCCAAGGCCCGCATGCACACCTGCCTCGAGCAGTACTACGCCAACAAGGACGCCAACACGCTCAACGGCCTGAAGTGGATCCAGAAGGGCGGCGGCTTCTACAGCCTGTGCAATGCCAAGCTGAAGAGCTGATTTCAGCACAGACTCTCCAGATGAAGGCCCGCGCGTCGCCGGATGCGCGGGCCTTTTGCTGGAGATCATCGAGACTGTGTCTGCGCTGTTGGCGAAGCGCCGACGACGACGCTGCCAATCTCCCCCCTCGAGGGGCCCGCGTGGGGGAGATGTCCGGCAGGACAGAGGGGGGCGCGAAGGATCGCTTCCTTCATCCTACTTGGTTTGCTCACGAAGGTGCGGCTCGGCAGGCCGAGACCCGGCGGGGACTTATTAACGGGCGCAAAGCCACGCTCGACATGCCGGCGGGACAGCGCCCCTCTCTGCCCTGCCGGGCATCTCCCCCAGGAGGGCCCCAGGAGGGGGGAGATTGGCTGTCGCGCCGGCTTTCGACAATCGCCGGCGTGTAGGCCCGACCTCCGGCTCTTCAAAGCAAAAACGCCGCGGCAAGGCCGCGGCGCTCGTTCGATCGGTGTTTCCAGACTAGCCCTGCGGCTGGGGCTCCATGCCGCCTTCGGGCTCGGGGCCCTTCTTGCGGCGGCCGCCGGTGCCGGCCTTCGGCACGGCCGAGCCGCGGCTGGGGGGCGTGTCGTCGCCGAGGTCGCGGGCGGGCTTGTGGCCGGCGATCAGTTGCTTGATCTCGTCGCCGGTCAGCGTCTCGTATTCGAGCAGCCCCTCGGCCAGAGCGATCCAGTCCTTCTTCTTCTTGGTCAGCACGGCCTTGGCGGTCGAGTAGGCATCGTCGATCAGCCGGCGCACTTCGGCGTCGATGATCTGCGCCGTCTCTTCCGAGATGTTCTGCGTGCGCGCCACGGAGTGGCCGAGGAAGACCTCTTCCTGGTTGTCGCCATAGGCGACATGGCCGAGCTTGTCGGAGAAGCCCCAGCGCGTGACCATGGCGCGCGCCAGCTTGGTCGCCTGCTCGATGTCGGAAGAGGCACCGGAGGTGATGTTCTCCTTGCCGAACTTGAATTCCTCGGCAACGCGGCCACCCATCATGATCGCCAGACGCGAGATCATGTATTTGTAGCTCATCGAATAGCGGTCGCCTTCCGGCAGCTGCATGACCATGCCGAGCGCGCGGCCGCGCGGAATGATGGTCGCCTTGTGCAGCGGGTCCGCCGTCGGCACGTTAAGGGCCAGGATGGCGTGGCCGGACTCGTGATAGGCGGTCAGTTCCTTCTCGGCCTGCGTCATCGCCGACGAACGACGCTCGGCGCCCATCATGATCTTGTCCTTGGCATCCTCGAACTCGGCCATGGTGACGAGCCGCTTGTTGCGGCGCGCCGCCATCAGCGCGGATTCGTTGACGAGGTTCATCAGGTCGGCGCCGGAGAAGCCGGGCGTGCCGCGCGCGATGACCTTGAGGTCGACATTGGGCGCCAGCGGCACATTGCGCACATGCACCTTGAGGATCTTCTCGCGGCCGACGATGTCGGGGTTCGGCACCACGACCTGGCGGTCGAAGCGGCCGGGCCTCAGCAGCGCCGGGTCGAGCACGTCGGGCCGGTTGGTGGCGGCGATCAGGATGATGCTCTCGTTCGACTCGAAGCCGTCCATCTCGACCAGCAGCTGGTTCAGCGTCTGCTCGCGCTCGTCATTGCCGCCGCCGAGGCCGGCGCCGCGATGACGGCCGACCGCGTCGATTTCATCGATGAAGATGATGCAGGGCGCGTTCTTCTTGGCCTGGTCGAACATGTCGCGCACGCGGCTGGCGCCGACGCCGACGAACATCTCGACGAAGTCCGAGCCGGAGATGGTGAAGAACGGCACATTGGCTTCGCCCGCGACCGAACGCGCGAGCAGCGTCTTGCCGGTTCCGGGCGGGCCGACCAGCAGCACGCCGCGCGGGATCTTGCCGCCGAGGCGCTGGAACTTCTGCGGGTCGCGCAGGAACTCGACGATCTCCTCGAGATCCTCCTTGGCCTCGTCGACGCCGGCAACGTCCTGGAAGGTGACGCGGCCGTGCGCTTCGGTGAGCAGCTTGGCCTTCGACTTGCCGAAGCCCATGGCGCGGCCGGAGCCGGACTGCATCTGGCGCATGAAGAAAATCCACACGCCCAGGATCAGGATCATCGGCAGCCACGAGATCAGATAGCCGAACAGCGAATTGGAGCCATCGGTTTCAGGCTTGGCGGTGATGGTGACGTTCTTGTCCTGCAGCCTGGAGACCAGCGACGGATCGCCGGGCGAATAGGTCTGGAAGCCGTTGGCGTTGTCCGTGTAGTTGCCGAAGATGCGGGCGCCGGCAATCGTCACGCTCTTGACCCGGCCGGAAGCGACGTCCTGCAGGAACTGCGAATAGGCGATATCGCTGGTAGCGCCCCGCGTCTGTGGCGTCTGGAAAAGGTTGAACAGGGCAATGAGCAGGACGGCTATGATCGCCCAGAGCGCGAGGTTGCGATAGTTCGGGTTCATCTATTGTCCTGTTGGCGTCCGCGCGGGGACCACGATGATGGAGGAAGCTTGAGCCTAACATAGGGAGAGCGCCTCTCCTTGCCAAGCAGAACAGCACGGGTCGGTTAAGCTTTCGACCATGGTCGGCCGCGATCATGGCCGCGAAAGGGCGAAGCCGGCGGCTGCGCTGCGCCGATCAGCCGGGCCACGGCGGCGGCGGGCAGCAAATCGAAGCACGGCAGGAAGCGTGCGAACGGCGACACCAATGGGGCCGCCGCGATTGGCGGCCGCAAGCCGCCGCCGCCAGCAGAATCAAGGCGTTCGTCATCGCGCCACAGCGCGGGTTCGCTGGCAAGCGCCTTGCGCACTATGCCGGCGGGCGCAGCTTCGTCGGCGCAAGCGCGTTTGGCGGCGGCCACTCCCAACGGGGCGATCACCAACCCGTCCGATTTGTCGCCCAATGTGATCCGCCGCCGACCGTCCCAGCAGTTGTGGTCCTCGGCCGGAGCGGGTGCCGGCAGATTTCGGCTCTCGCGGTGGAGAAAGATGCCGCTTCGACGCGCATCCACCACGCTCCGCGACAATGTGGCGCAAAGCGAACCGGAACGCAGTCTCTCGAACAGGCGACGCGAGCGCGCCTCGTCCGCGAGAAACGATGTGCCCCCCATCGTGGCGAGCAGGATGCGCAGCGCGTAGGTCGCGGCCTCGCCGTCCTCGCTGGCGGCAAAGGCGGGATCAAGGCGGACAAGTCCGGAAGCCGGCCGGCTGGCGAAGGCCCCGATCAGAATGGCGGCGCGGCTGCCGAGTTCTTCGCGCGCGGCGGCGGCCTGCCCGGCCTCTGCGATCGCCGCGGCGAAGCGAGCCTCGCCCTCGCCGCCCGAGAGCGCCGCCCGCATCCGCGGGCGCTCGAAACGCTGGTCGACATTGGTCGGATCCTCGATCCAGCCGATGTTTCGCCGCTTGAGAAACTGACGCAGCACCGCCCGCCGCGTGCCGAGCAGCGGCCTTCCGATCCAGGTCCGCCAGCCATAGAGCGTGGCAGGCGCCATGCCCGCCAGGCCGCGCCCGTCATCGTCTCCGTCGCGAGTTCCGGCGTCGCGCGCCTGTCGCATCAGCACGGTCTCGGCTTGGTCGTCGGCGGTATGGCCGGTCAGGATCAGGCCGATGCTTTCCCCTTCAGCCGCCTCGGCCAGCAGCCGGTAGCGGGCTTCGCGCGCCGCGGCGGGCAGGCCGGTCGCCGGCTTGGGTCCGGACCAGATCAGGGTGCGATGCGCGATGCCATGAGCGGCGCAGAGTTCCGCCACGGCGCGCGCTTCCGCTGCCGAATTCGGCCGCAGGGCATGATCGATGGTTACCGCCAGCAGCCTTGCCGCGGGCGCGTCTCGATCGAGGCGGTCTTTGAGGAGAAGAAGCAGGGCGGTCGAGTCGCTGCCGCCGGACACGGCTGCAACGGCGCCGCTGGAAAAATCGAAATCTGAAAAAAGGCGGCCCGAAAACTCAGGCTCAGTGCCGGGCATTACTGCATGTCGCGCGGAAACGGTCCCGCTTGTGGAGCAACCACATGCGAGAGAAAAGCTAGCACGACGCCAGCGCCTTCTCCTGCTTGATGCGTTCCTTGAGCGCGCCGGAAACATCGGGATAGCGCTTCCCGATCTCGCTGAAGGTGGCGCAGGCCACGTCGTTCTGCTTCAGGCCGACCAGCGCTACGCCGAGCTTGAGCAGCATGTCGGGAGCCTTCTTGGCCTTCGGATAATCCTTGCTGGCGCCAAGGAAGACCTCTGCCGCGTCGCGGTATTTCTGCTGGCCGAGCAGCGACTCGCCCAGCCAGTAATGCGCATCCGCAGCCTTGGCATCCTTGGGGAAGCGGGAGATATGGTCGCGAAAACCCTGCTCGGCGGTCGGATAGTCGCCCGACAGGATGAACTGGTAGGAGTTGCGGTAGAGTTCGTCCGGGTCGTTGGTCGAGGGCAGAGAAGCCATGACCGTGCCGCCCGACTTGGTCTTGCCGCTCTTGGCCGGCGTCTCGGCGGTCGGAGCGCTCGCCGTCGCCGCCGGAGCTCCCGCTGGCGCGCTGGCCTGCGGATCGGTCTCGGCATTGACGACATTGCCGTTCTTGTCGACCGTAATGGTGCCGAAGGTCTTCGGCGGCGCGCCGGTGATCACCTTGCCCGGATCGCCGGTCTGCGACTCCACGATGACCTCGCTGACGCTCTTGCCGCCGCTCTGCGTGCCGGCAGCGGCCGGAGCCTGCGTCGGCGGAGCATCGGCGACGTTGGTGTCGGCGCCGGCATCAGCCATGCCCGCATCGCCACCATTCGCATCGCCGTTCTGGGGCGCGGCCTCGGACTTCTTCTGGCCCGTCGGTTTAGCGCCTTGGGAGCCGCCCTCGAGCTGCTGGAAGCGGAACTCGTTGTCTTCCTGCTGCTTGCGCATCTGCTCCTGCATTTGGAGGATCTGGAAGTTGAGTTCCTCGATCTTGCCGTTCATCTGGCGAAGCTGATCTTCCAGCCCGGTCGCCCCGGCGCCGTCCTGCTGCGCGACCTGCGCCTGCTCTGGCTTCGTCTTGTCGCCGAAGATCCCGAGTGTCGGCAGATGGAAGGTGAATCCGCTGTCTGGCGATTGCGCGGTGCTGCCTGCCGGGGCGGCGACGCTTGAGATGCTTGATGCGAGCAGCAGCGCAAGCGTGCCGCTCAGGACCGTTCTGAAATGCATTTATGTCTCTCGCCGTGAAATCTGTTGGCCTGATGCGCCTTTCCAAATCGGAATGGGAGGAAGCGCCGTCGCGCTCATAGCAGGACGCGAGACTTCGGCCAAATTTTGTTTCAGCCTGTCGCATGCGAAAAAGGCGGCCCTGAGGCCGCCTTTCGTGAGGAGATGTTGTATTTTTGCCGCCGATGCGATGCGTCAGGAACCGGCGCCGGAAAGCGTGGTGACGGCGCGGCGGTTCTGCGACCAGCAGGAGATGTCGTCGCAGACCGCGACCGGACGCTCCTTACCGTAGGAGATCGTCTTGAGGCGGTTCGCGGCAACGCCCTTCGAGACTAGGAAGTCGCGGGTGGCGGCGGCGCGGCGGGCACCCAGGGCCAGGTTGTATTCGCGCGTGCCGCGCTCGTCGGCATGGCCTTCGATGACGATGGCATACTGCCTGTACTGGTTGAGCCACTGCGCCTGGCGCGACAGCGTGGTCTGCGCGTCGGCGCGGATCGACGAGGAGTCGGTGTCGAAGAAGATGCGGTCGCCGATGTTGACGGTGAAGTCCTGCGCCGAGCCGGGCGTGGCGGCGCCGGCGCCGTTCAGGCCGAGATCGGCCGCGCTGTTGGGCGTCTTCTTCGAGGCGCAACCGGTGATGGCAAGCGCTGCCACCAGCGCGATCATCGCCGGGTTTCTGGTAAGTGCTGCGATACGGCCCATGCCGCCTCTCCTTCGCATTCGAGTGATTTCGTTGATCACCCAGTAACCACGTTTGGGTTAACCGGCATTCAAGAAACACGGTTAATATTTGGTTTCAGGCCGCCGTCCTCGGCCATTCTCGCGAGGGCGCCACGATGCGCGCGGACCGTAGGCGGAAATGCGGCCAAAACATGAAAAAAGGGGGAATTGAAGAACTGAAGAATTGAGGAACTGAGGAACTGAGGAACTGAGGAACTGAGGAACTGAGGGAAAAAATTACGTCAGCTTTTCCCTCAAGTTCACAAGCATCCCATGAACGAGGGCGTAAGACTGCCGCCACGCATCGAGTTGGTCCGGTGTGATGTACTCAAGGTCGAACGCGTAGGATATCCAGGTCTCCACTTCGCTGCACGAGCCGATCGCCATCGAAACGAAACGAGCAAATTCGGCTTTGGAGTGGCTCTGCTTGGCAAATCCCTCGGCCAGATTGGCGCAAATCGCTTTACTCGAGCGGCGCAATTGATCGGCCAGCGCGTATTGCTCAATTTTCGGAAAACCAAGGGTGGGGTGCATCTCGAGAGAAACTGCATAGGCGCGCTGGTAGACTCCCAGGTCTCTCGCGCGCTCAACGAAGCGCCCTGGCTTCTCCATTCCTCAGTTCCTCAGTTCCTCAGTTCCTCAGTTCTTCAGTTCCTACTCAAGCAACGGCGACCACGCCGGATCCGAGGCGAAGTTCGCCGTCGGTATCGGCTGCTCGTTGCGGCCGGTGAGATCGACCGAAACCAGTTTCGGACCGCCGGCGGAGTCGCGGAAGAACATCAACACGCGGCCGTTCGGCGCCCAGGTCGGGCCTTCCTGCTGGAAGCCGGAGGAAAGGATGCGCTCGCCCGAGCCGTCGGTGCGCATGACGCCGATCTGGAACTCGCCGCCGGTCTGCTTGGTGAAAGCGATGAGGTCGCCGCGCGGCGACCATACCGGCGTCGAATAGACGCCGTCACCGAAGGAAATGCGGGTCTGGCCCGAGCCGTCGGCGCCCATCACATAGATCTGCGCGCGGCCGCCGCGATCCGAGGTGAAGACGATCTTGCTGCCGTCGGGAGAATAGGACGGCGAGGTGTCGATGGCAGGCGAATTGGTGAGCCGCGTGGTCGAGCGGCTCCTCAAATCCATGGCGAAGATGTTGGAATTGCCATCGTCGCGCAGCAGGCTCATGATCACCTTCTGGCCGTCGGGCGAGAAGCGGGGCGCGAACGTCATGCCGGGGAAGTTGCCGACCAATTCGCGCTGCCCGGTCTCGATCTGCAGCAGATAGACCTTGGGCTGCCCGCTCTCATAGGACATGTAGGTGATTTCCTGCCGGTTCGGCGAGAAGCGCGGTGTCAGCACGATCGAGCGGCCGTCCGAGAGATAGCGCACATTGGCGCCGTCCTGGTCCATGATGGCGAGCCGCTTCTTGCGCGCGTTCTTGGCTCCGGACTCGTCAACGAAGACGACGCGCGTGTCGAAGTAACCCTTCTCCCCGGTCAGCCGCTCATAGATCGCATCGGCAATGATGTGGGCGACGCGCCTGGTGTTGGCGTCATTGGCGAAAAACTGCTCGCCCGCCATCTGCTGGCCGGCGAACGTGTCCCACAGCCGGTACTGGGCGCGGATGCGGCCGTCGGCTTCCTTGCCGACGCTGCCGGTGACCAGCGCCTGTGCGTTGATCACCTTCCAGTCCTCGAAGCGCGGCGTGGCGTCCGGGCCCGAGATCTTTTCGATGAAGGCGCTTTTGTCGATCGGGGCGAACAGGCCGGAGCGTTTCAGGTCGGCCGTCACGATCTGCGTGATCTGGGCGCCCAGCGCATCGTTGGACTGGAAGTCCGTGATCGCGATCGGCAGCGGCTCGACATTGCCCTTGTTGACGTTGAGCTCGACGAGGGCCCAGGCCGGCAGTGTGGCGCCTGCCGTCATGCCCAGCGCCATGGCTGCAATCGTCAGGAGCGGCTTGAGGAAAGATCTCATGTCTTCTCGCTTCTCTTCTTAGATGGTTTGGACGCCGGCCCTACAGGCCGAGCATCTCCCGTGGATCGAACGTGACCCGGATGTCGTTCCAGATGTCCTGCTTGCCGGCGGGAACCTGCAGGCCGGCCACGTCGCATTTCTGCACCGCGCGCACCGCGCTTTCGTCGAATTGCCGATTGCCGCTCGACTGCTCGACCGACGGGCGGCCGTCGAGCTTGCCGTTGGTGTCGAGATTGAACCGGACCACCACGACGAAATTCTCTGAACCTTCCAGCCCGACAGGCAAGGTCCAGCAGCCTCCAAGCTGATTTTCCAGCGCCCCCTGCTCAGACTTCGACAGCTTCTGGCCCTGGTCCTTTTCACCGCCGAGCGACGACTGCTGGGTCGAGCGCTTGGCGCCACCGCCTGACGGCTTCTGCTTGTCGAGCAGCGCCGAGATCTCATCGGCATTGAACTGCTTCTCATCCGACTTCGGCTTGGACGAGGCTTCCTTGACCGGCTTTTCGGCATCCTTGCGGTCCGGCGCCTTGGCGCTCGCGGCCGGAGCAGGCTGCGGCTTCGGCCGCGCCGCCGGCGCCGGCGCCGAATCCGGAAGCTTCGCCTCCTCGGTCGGCTGTTGCTTGGCGATCGCCTCGGCCACAGCGTCCGGCTTGACCTCTTCCTTCGGCTGGATGGCTGCGGTCGTGTCCTTTGTCGGCGCGGGCGTCGGCTCCTTGGCCGGCGCCGGCTTGGGATCCGTCTGCTTGACCGGCTCGGGCTTGACCTCTTCCTTCGGCGCAGGCGTCGGCGCCACTTCGGTGGCCGGCACCGGCTTCGGCTTTTCCTGCGGCTTCGGCACGTCCTCGGCAGCCTGCTTCTCTTTCGGCGTCGGCGCCGGCGGCGGCGCCGAAGTCTTCTCGACCGGCTTCGGCTTCGCCTCGTCCGTCACCGGCTTGTCGGTGTCGACGCTGTTCTCGCCGACCTTCTGGGCATCGGGAACGATATCCGGACGCTTCGTCGGCAGCGGCGCCGGCTTGTCATGCATGACCGCTTTCTTGTCGCCTTGCAGCGACTGCGCGACAGCTTCCATCGGCACGATGTCGACCGCCACCGACTCAACGTCGGCGGCGGGCATGGCCGGCGGCGTGGACAACGTGAACAGCCCGAAGGCGATCGCCGTCGCATGCAAGATGACCGATGTGGTGAGGCCGGTCCTCATCTTCGTGTCTACTGGTCCTGTTCCTGCAGAGAGACCAGGCCGATGTTCTTGTAGCCCGCGGCCGAAATGCGGGCCATGACCTTCATCGCCGTGCCGTAGTCGGTCATCTTATCGCCGCGGATGAAGATGCGCTCGTCATAGCCGGTCTTCGAGATCGCCTGCAGCTTGGCCACCAGTTCCTCGATCGGGATCTCGGTTTCCTGCAGATAGATCTGGCCGGCGGAGTTGATCGACACGGTGATCGGCTGGGTGTCGACATTCATCGCCTTTGCCTGCGTGTCAGGCAGGTCGATAGGCACGCCGACGGTGAGCAGCGGCGCCGCGACCATGAAGATGATCAACAGCACCAGCATCACGTCGACCATCGGCGTGACGTTGATTTCCGACATCAGGCCGTGATGGCGCCCACGCCGCCTATGGCCGCGTCCGCCTCGCCCCATGCCACCTGCGCCTGCAGCAGACATCCCCATGATCGATCCTCAGGCCTTCTGGGCTACTTTTTCATCGATTTGGCGCGAGAGTATGGCGGAGAACTCGTCCGAGAACCCTTCCATGCGCATGGCGAGTTTGTTCGCATCCGATGACAGCTTGTTGTAGGCGATGACGGCGGGGATGGCCGCGAGCAGGCCGATGGCCGTCGCCAGCAGCGCCTCGGCGATGCCGGGAGCGACGACCGAAAGGCTGGTGTTCTTCGACGCGGCGATCGCCTGGAACGAGGTCATGATGCCGATGACGGTGCCGAACAGGCCGATGAAGGGCGCGGCCGAGCCGGTGGTGGCGAGGAAGCCGAGCCGGCCCTCCAGCCTTTCCATCTCGCGCGTCAGCGCCAGGTCCATCGCCTTGTCGATGCGGGTCTGCAGCGCCAGCGGCGATTTGGCGCCTTTCTCGAAGCTCTTCTTCCATTCGCGCATTGCCGCGACGAAGATCGCGCCCATGCCCGTGGTCTTGCGGTCGGCCAGCGTGCGGTAAAGGTCTTCCAGCGACTGTCCCGACCAGAACACCTGCTCGAAGCGGTTCAGCGCCAGCCGCATCCGGCCATAGGCGACGAGCTTGTCGATGATGATGGCCCAGGTCCAGATCGAGGCACAGAGCAGGCCGATCATGACCAGCTTGACCACCCAGCTGGCCTGCATGAACAGGGCCCAAATCGATAAATGCGCGCCCGGTTCGGCGAGTGCGATGTTTTCCATGACTTAAGTCCTTAAGAATTTCCGGGCATCGCTGGCGTGGCCCATGGGCATCCCTTTGGTCCGATCGCGCGAAGCTTGAAGCTTGCGGGACAAGCCCCGAATGCACCGTTTCGCGGCCTTTTCGGGGCAAATCTTGGTGAAAGGAAGGCGCAGGAATTGCGCCAATCTTCGCCAATTCCTTCATGAACCGTTATGGTTAAGGATGGGTTAGGATCCAAAAGCGCGGCGCATTGCCGCGCCTGGCGCTGAACGCTTCGGCGCCACCGAGATCAAGTTGCGTTGAAATTCATGTCAGCCAGGGCTCACCTGAATGTCACCGTCCCTTGGGCATGAAGGCTGATATCCACTCTTTTGGAAAGCGCCTTGGTCTCCCGCCCTCGCCGACGATCGCCGCCTCGACCTTGGCTTCGACCAGCACCTCGGCGCCGCGCTTCAGTTGCTGCGCCATGAAGATGCGGGCGCCGGAAATATCTTCCGTGCGTGTTTCGACAGTGAGAATATCGTCCATGCGGGCCGGTGAGCGAAAGTCGATCACCATGCGGCGCACCACCCAGACGATGCGCTCGCCATGCTTGCCGTCGGCAAGCTCGGTGTGATGGACGCCGGCGAGCCGCAGATAGTCGGACCGGCCGCGCTCGAAGAACTCGAGGTAGCGCGCATGGTAGACGACGCCTGAGAAGTCGGTGTCGGCATAGTAGACCCGAGCCATCAGGCGATGGCCGAACTCGGTCAGCGCCCCGGAAAGCCCGGCGCTGAGCGTCGCCGATTCACCATGATCGTCCATCGCGCTTTCCTTTTCGGCCCCGAACGGGCACCTAACGCCCGGCGGGCTTTAGGCATTTTCCTTTTGCGTGTCGTTGTCCCAAAACCGCTGCGCACTTTTGGGCGACACGCACTGTTCCCGCGCGGGAACCGGATGGCACTGTTGGGCGGCATGATCAAGACCTTGATGGCGGCACTGCTGGCGCTCTTTGCGCTCGCTCAGCCAGTTGAAGCGGCGGCCTTCACCATGAAGCGCGGCCTCAACCTCGACCAGTGGGTCACCTGGCCGGCTGAAGACAAATGGGGCGATCGCGCGGCGATCCTGCCTTATCCGGAGTGGCGCAAGTTCCTCAAGGAAGATGACCTCAAGGCGCTCAAGGACGCCGGCTTCGACTTCCTGCGCATGCCGGTCGATCCCTCGCCTTTCCTGTCCGAGCGGACGCCGGCGCTGCGCGACGACCTCTATGCCAGCGTGCTGGACTCGGCGCGCCTGATCAACCGCGCCGGCCTCAAGGTCATCGTCGATCTGCATCTGATCCCGGCCGGCGGCAACCGCACGATCGGCATGGGCGAGGTGATGGGCGACCCCGCCACCTTCGACGCTTACCTCGAACTGGTGCGCAAAATGGCGCGCACGCTCGCCGCCGAAGAACCGGGCCAGGTCGCGCTCGAACTGATGAATGAACCGATCGTCGATTGCGACGGCAGCGCCACGAGCCTTTGGCCGGACCGCCAGAAGAAACTGTTCGCGGCCGCGCGATCTTCGGCGACCAGGCTGACGTTGATCCTCACCGGCGGCTGCTATTCGAATGCTGAATCTCTGGCCAGGATCGACCCGAAGGCGATCCCCGATGACAACGTCATCTGGACCTTCCATTCCTACGACCCGTTCCTCCTTACCCATCAGGGCGCGACCTGGGCCGGTGATTTCATTCAGTATGTCACCGGCCTGCCCTATCCGCTGACAGCCGTGTCACGTGCGCAGCTCGACGTGACGCTGGACACGATCCGCGACCGGATCAAAGCCGAGGCGCCATGGGCGCGGCAAAGCGGTCTGCTGGCCTATCTCGACGAACAGGTGGCTGGTCTCGACAGCCCCGAGAAGCTGCTCGCGGCCATGGACGCGCCGTTCAAGACAGTCGACGCCTGGGCGAAAGCCAACGGGATCAAGCCGGAAAACATCACGCTTGGCGAGTTCGGCATGATCCGCAAGGAGTATGGCAACGCCTATGCCATGCCGGCCGAATACCGCGCCGCTTACGTCGGCGACATGATCGCCCGCGCCGAAACGCATGGCTTTTCCTGGTCGGTCTGGAGCTACGGCGGCGCCTTCGGCATCGTCGACGGCTTCGATGGCGAGAAGGCGGAGCCGGAAGTGATGGATCTGATCAGGTCACTTCACTGATTGGTTTCAGCCCAGCTCGATATGCAAAATTTCCGGCCGCACGCCGAAACGCACCGGCATGATGCTGAAGCCGAGCCCACCGGAGACGATCAGGTGACGGTCGTTTTCCACCACATGGCCATAGGCGTAGCGGTTGCCGAACACGGACGGCACGACCGGCGAATAGCCGAACAGCCGCACCTGCCCGCCATGCGTGTGGCCGGACAGCGTCAGTGAAACCCGCCACGGCACTTCGGGAAAGATGTCGGGCTCATGCGCAAGCAGGATGATGGGCGCGTTGTCGCTCACCTTGGCGAGCGTGCCTTTGAGATCGTCCAGCCCCTTGAAGCTGGACCGGCCCCAGGCACGACCCGGACGCAGTGCAAGCTGGTCTGCGAGCCCGGCTATCCAGAAGCCTTGTCCATCCTTTTCCAGGCGCACGACATCGTTTTCCAGCACTGGAATGCCGACGCCTTCCAGTGCCTTGCGCGAAATCGTCGGCCCGGCCCCGGCCTCTTGCGCGGCAACATCGTGCCACCAGTCGTGATTGCCGAGGATCGACAGCACCCCGAGCGGCGCCTTCAGTCCGGACAGGGCCGAAGCCCATTCCGCCGCCGACACCTGCTCCGTGACCAGGCGCATACCGGCAACATAGTCGCCGAGCAGCACAATCAGATCCGGCTGCAGTGCGTTCGCCTCCTCGGCCAGCGAGGCGACGCGCTCCGGCGTCATCCAGGGCCGGCAGGCATGGATGTCTGCGAGCGCCACGATGCGGAGCTTGAGCCCGGCCGGCCAATGCGGCGGCGTCAGCGCGTAGCGCTTGACATGGGTGAGCAGCATCGGCTCGATGCCGACCGCATAGGCGCCGAGCGACACCAAGGAGAAGAACGAGCCGCCGACGAGCCGCAGGAAACCACGTCTGGTGATCATCGATAAGTCCCTGGCCCGGGCAACGGCAATTGCATCAATCCACCCCTGTCTTAGAGGCCGCAATTGCGCCTTCGGCTTGGCCGAGGCGAGGAGATTTTGCGCAGATAAGCCGTCACCCGGCAGCGGGCGACCAAATCACATTACTCTTCCTGGAACAGGCTGATCTGCTGCTGAGCAAGGTCCTTTGGCGCATCGAGACCGAGATGCCGCCAGGCATTGGCTGTCAGCACGCGGCCGCGCGGCGTGCGCTGGATGAAGCCCTGCTGGATCAAATAGGGCTCGATGATGTCTTCGATCGCGTCGCGCGGCTCGGAAAGCCCCGCCGCGATCGTTTCGATGCCGACCGGCCCGCCGCCGAAATTGCGCGCGATCATCGAAAGATATCGGCGGTCGAGCGCGTCGAGTCCGAGACCGTCCACCTCCAGCCTGGTCAGCGCCTCGTCGGCGATGCGTTTGTCGACATGGCCGTCTCCGGCGACGGAGGCGAAATCGCGCACCCGTCGCAACAGCCGGCCGGCGATGCGCGGTGTGCCGCGGGCGCGGCGCGCGATCTCCAGCGCGCCGTCGTCGCCGAGCGGCATCGAGAGGATGCGGGCGCCGCGGCGCACGATCTGCTCCAACTCCTCGACCGTATAGAAATTGAGCCTGACCGGAATGCCGAAACGGTCGCGCAGCGGATTGGTCAGCAGCCCGAGTCGCGTCGTTGCAGCAACCAGCGTGAAGCGGGCAAGGTCGATCTTGACCGAACGCGCCGCCGGCCCCTCGCCGATGATCAGGTCGAGCTGGAAATCCTCCATCGCCGGATAGAGGATTTCCTCCACCGCCGGATTGAGGCGGTGGATCTCGTCGATGAAGAGGACGTCGCGGTCCTCGAGATTGGTGAGAAGTGCTGCAAGGTCGCCGGCCTTGGCGATGACCGGCCCCGAGGTCGAGCGGAAATTGACCCCGAGCTCGCGTGCCATGATCTGCGCCAGCGTCGTCTTGCCGAGGCCTGGCGGCCCGACGAACAGCACATGGTCGAGCGCCTCGCCGCGGTTCTTGGCGGCGTCGACGAAAACCTTGAGGTTGGCCCTGACCGCCGCTTGGCCGACGAACTCGTCGAGCGACTGCGGGCGCAAGGTCTGGTCGGCATCCTCGCCGCGCTTGTCGGGAGCAATGAGGCGGGGCGAAAGGTTCATGCCGCCTTCCTTGCATACGCCAACAAACTGGACAAGCGCCGCGTCACCGCGCCAGTTCCTTCAATCCGAAGCGGATCAGCTTCGAGGCATCGGCACCCTCGCCGGCCGCCTTCAGCGCCGCCGCCACCGCATTGGCGGCGATGTCGCGCGAATAGCCGAGATTGACCAGCGCCGAGACCGCGTCGGTGATCGGTGCTGCCGCCACGCCCGCGCCGAGCTCCTGCTTGAGTCCGATCGTGCCGGTGGCAGCGCCCGCATAGGCGGGCGCCTTGGCCTTCAACTCGGTGACGATGCGCTCGGCCACTTTCTTGCCGACGCCGGGCGCTCGGCTGACCATGGCGATGTCGCGCAGCGCGATCGCATTGGCGAGATCGGCCGGGGCCAATGTCGACAGCACCGCCAGCGCCACCTTGGCGCCGACGCCCTGCACATTGTTCATCAGCAGGCGGAACCATTCGCGCTCGAGTGCTGTCTGGAAGCCGTAGAGCCGGATCATGTCCTCGCGCACATAGGTCTCGATGAACAGCACCACCGCCTCGCCGGGCCCCGGCAGGGAAGCCAGCGTGCGCGCCGAGCAATAGGCGACATAGCCGACGCCATGCACGTCGACGAGACAAGAATCCTCGTCGATCTCGTCCAGCGTGCCTTTCAGCTTGCCGATCATGGCATTCCTCTCATGCCAAAGCCGCCATCCGATAGGCGACGCTCTGGCGATGATGCGCATGGCAGATGGCGATGGCCAGCGCATCGGCGGCATCGTCCGTGTCGAAGATGGCCTTCGGCATCAGCACCTTCACCATCATGTGGATCTGCTTCTTCTCGCCGTGGCCGACGCCGATCACCGCCTTCTTGACGGCGTTGGGGGCGTATTCGGCAACGACCAATCCGGCGCGCGCCGGCACCAGCATGGCAATGCCGCGCGCCTGGCCGAGCTTCAGCGTCGCGGTCGCATCCTTGTTGACGAAGGTCTGCTCGACCGCTGCCTCGTGCGGCATGGCTTGGTGCAGCACCTCGGCCAGTCCGTCATGCAATTGGCAGAGTCTTGCTGCGAGCGGCGCCTTGTCGTCCGAGCGCACGGTACCGGAAGCGACGAAGCGCAGCGAATTGCCAAGGCTCTCGACGATGCCCCAGCCGGTGCGCCTCAGCCCCGGATCGATGCCGATGATGCGAATCGCTTCCCCCATGCGCCAACTTTACCCGTGGCGGCAAGCGATGCCAGCGAAATGTGAACAAACCAGAAACGATTCAAGGGGGAAACAGGCTGCTCGGATTTTGGCTAAGCAGCCGGATCAGCCGCGGGCGAAAGCCGTGTTCAGCAGGCTGATCTGGTCGGAGACCGGGTTGGCGCGGCGGCTGACGGCCGGCGTGTCGTAGATCGAGCCATAGATTTCCTCGTCCATGCGGCGCACCAGCGCCTGCAGGCGCAGCGACCGGCTCACGAGTTCCAGAAACTCCTTCGGCAGTTCGCTCCATCCGGCTGCTTCGTCATGCGCGGACGCCGTGTCGAGGCGCACCTTTGACTTCTCGGAGGCGACCTGGTCGCGCGTCATCTCGCCGGAATTCGCCGCGCGCTGCAGAAGCAGCCAGGACGCAACCTGCATCAGCCTTGTGGTCAGCCGCATCGATTCGGCCGCATAGAGCGTCGCCGCCGCGCGCGACAGCTTCTTCGCCTCGGCTCTGCCCTTGCCGTCGAGATATTCGGCGGCCTGTTCGACCAGTCCCATACCCTCCTGGTAGAGCGGCTTGAAGGATTGGGAAAAGACCCGGCGCTCCGCGAGCTTGATGGTTTTCGCGCTGCCTTTCGAAGGCTCGGTCATTGATACGCCCCTGCACTGCCGCAAGCCGATTCGGCATTCTTGCCGACGCGTCTGCACCCTAAACGACTGAGGCTTGAAAATGCGCTTAGGCGCCCATGAAGGCAAGCGCATGTTTAACAAACGGTTAACGCAAACCCTGCCACCGGCCGGCCTGCCGGGGACAAAAAAAGAGCCGCGGATAAGGCGGCTCTCAGGAGTTTAACAGGGAGGCGTCAAACAAAGTGGCTCCAACCACTCGGTAAGAATCCAGCAAAACTGGATGTGCATAGTAAACACCTGTAAAGCTTAACGAAGCCTTAACGCCGGGCGGATTTTTTGACCGATTGAGCTCTTCTGTGCCGGAACAGGACAGGCTGCATCGCGATCCCGATTTTCGGCGGCGGCTGACCTTCCCTCGCGATTCGCAGCGCCGAAACATACCGGCCGCCGGCGCGACATCGTTCCGATACAGCCCGCACGCTAAAGGCCCGCTTCTCTGAGGGGGCGGGCGCGAATTCGCGCCGCCGCGACATAAAAATGCATTCCAGGAGCAAAGCATGGACTGGTACTCGATCGTCAAATTCCTCCACGTCGTCTCGGCCATTCTGTGGGTCGGCGGTGGATTCGTCCTGTTCCTGCTCGGTGTGCTTGCCCAGCGCGCCGGCAACATCGAGGATAAGCTGCAGGCGATGCGCGCAAGCGGTCAGCTCGGCGGCAAGTACTTCGCCCCGATGTCGATGCTGACCCTGATCTTCGGGCTTATCATGTGCGGCTTCTGGGTCGGCTTCTCCGACCTGTGGATCATCATCGGCCTCGCCGGTTACGTCACCACCTTCTCGATTGGCATGCTCGTCTTCAAGCCGACCGGCGAGCGAATGGGCGCCATGATCGCCAAGGACGGCGTCACGCCCGCGGTTCTCGCCATCGGCCAGCGCATGATGAGTTGGGCACGCCTCGACTATGCCGTCATGCTGGTGATCATCGCCGACATGGTCCTGAAGCCGACTGTGCATGATGTCGGCATGCTCGCCGGCATGGCGCTGGTCGTGGTAGTGGGCGCGGCACTCGCCGTCGGCGGCGGCCGTCAGATGGTGCCGAGCGCTGCCTGACGGCAAGGGCGGCGGCAGGCCGCCCTCCTCCTTACATGAGGCCGGCGATACCGTCCCACAAAAGCTTGACCGCCACCACCGCGACGGTTGCGTATGTGAACGGATAGAACACCTCCGGCCGCATGCGCCGCACCAGCCACGCGCCTGCGATCGTGGCGAGCGGCGCCAGCGGCATCAGCACCGCCGAAGCGGTGAGGTTGGTGGTGTCGAACTGTCCGAGCGCGAAATAGGGAACGAGCTTCAGCGCATTGGTGGCGGCGAAGAAGATCGTCGCCGTTCCCGAAAGCACCTTCGGGTCGAGCCGTATCGGCAGTGCATAGACCTGGAAGGGCGGGCCGCCGACATGGGCGACGAAGCTGGTGAAGCCGGCAACCGTGCCCCAGAATGCGGCCGCCGTGCGGTTCGGCTCGGCCGCGTGGTCGGCACCATGACGCAATTGCAGATAGAGCCAGCGCAGCACGAAAATCAGCGCCACCGCGCCGACGATCAGCCGCACCATCTCCTCGGTCACCAGAGCCGCCGTCAGCCAGCCGAGGCCGATACCGACGATGGCGCCCGGCATCATCTCGACCAGCATCTTGCGGTCATAGATGCCCCACCAGGTCCATACCGAAACGATATCCATCAGGCACAGGATCGGCAGCAGGATGGCGGCGGCCTGCACCGGCGGGATGGTCAGCGCCATCAACGGCACGCCGACGAAGCCGACGGCACCGCCGAAGCCGCCTTTCGACAGGCCGACGAGGATGACCGCCGGAATGGCGGCGGCGTAGAACCACGGGTCGCTGGGCAGGCCTGACATTGAGAAGAGAGCGGCTGGGAGATGAGGTCGGCAGGAGGTCCTGCAATAGACCAGAATGCGAACTGTCGCGATAGCCAATGTGGCCGGACAACCGGACGGCACGATCAATTGTCCGTAACCCGGCCTTTGCGGTTTGCGGCAATCGCGCCGGCCATGCATAACTCCTCGACCCAGCAGAGGTTCTGACAATGAGCAAAATCGCGATCCGCCGCGCGACCGAAGCCGATCTCCCGACGATCGTCGCGATGCTCGCCGACGATGAGCTTGGCAGCGCCCGCGAGGATACGCGACTGCCTTTGGCGCGGGCCTATCTGGATGCCTTCGCCGCGGTCGACCGTGACCCGAACCAATTCCTTGCTGTCATGACTGACGGCGCCGACGTCGTCGGCACGCTGCAGATCAGCTTCCTTGCCGGCCTGTCGCTGCAGGGCGCCTGGCGCGGCCAGATCGAGGCCGTCCGCGTCGCGGCGGACCGGCGCGGCGAAAGGCTTGGACAGCGCATGTTCGAATGGGCGATCGAAAAGTGCCGCGAGCGGGGCTGCAGGGTGGTGCAGCTAACGACCAACAGAAGCCGCCTCGACGCGCACCGCTTCTACGAACGGCTCGGCTTCAAGGGAAGCCACCTCGGCTACAAGCTGGCGCTGTAAATGGAGGTGGCCCGACACCGCCTCCGTTCGGACCATCGATCCGCGCCGGCCGCATAGCCGGCTGTTCAAGCCGCCCGGTTTGCTCTATGCCGCAATGCAACCATCTTCGCCCGGCATAGGCGAAAACCGGGATCGAAGACCGATGAATGAAGCCACGCCGCCCAACCGCTGCCGCATCGTTTTGATTGCGCCGCCGCTTGCGACGGCTGAACATATCTGCGCGGCATTCGAGGGCGGCGACGTCGCCTCGCTGATCCTGCCTGAAAACGGCATGGACGATGCGGCTTTCCAGGCCTTCGCCGAGAAGATCGTGCCGATCGCCCAGGCCGCCGGCGTCGCTGTCGTCATCGCGGGCGACAGCCGCATTGCCGGTCGCGTTCACGCCGACGGCATCCATGTCGAGGCGGGCCGCAATGATCTCGCCGAGACGATCGAGCGCCTGCAAGGCAAGATGATGGTCGGCGCTGGCGGCGCCAAGACCCGCGACGACGCGCTGGACCTTGGCGAGGAGCGCCCGGACTATATTTTCTTCGGCCGCTTCGGCTACGACAACAAGTCTGAGCCGCATCCCCGCAACCTCTCGCTTGGCGAATGGTGGGCGCAGATGATCCAGATTCCCTGCGTCGTCATGGGCGGATCCGATCTCGGGTCGGTGGAAGCCGTCGCGGCGACAGGCGCCGAGTTCGTGGCGCTGTCCAGCGCGGTCTTCGCCGACGGGCTGGACCCGCGCGCGGCGGTCGCCGCGGCCAATGCGCTGCTCGACCAGACCGCGCCCCGCTTCGAGGACTGACGTGCGCCTGCCCCGGCTCCCCTTCGCGGCCCTGGCTGCCGCCCTTGCGATCCAGGCCGCGGCTGCAGCCGAACCCGTGCCGATGCCGCAGCCCAAGCCGGCTGCGAGCGCGCCGGATCCCAGCAAGCCCGCTGCCGGTGCGCATGAAAATCGGGTGCATGCCGACAAGGCGATCGACAAACCGCTGCCGCAGCCGGCCACGCTTGCGCCGCCCTCGGCCGACAGCATCAATCCCGACCGCTTTGGCGCGAGGCCTCCGGACGCCGCCTATGGCGCCTTCCAGCGCGGGCTCTACAAGACCGCCTACAACCTCGCGATGGTGCGGGCCAAGAATGGCGATCCGGCGGCCCAGACGCTGGTGGCCGAGATACTGTCGCGCGGGCTGGGCGTGCCGCTCAACGCCGCCGAGGCGGCGAAGTGGTATGGGCTTGCCGCCGAGCAGGGCGTTCCGGAAGCACAGTTCCAGTACGCCCTGATGCTGCTCGACGGGCGCTATGTGAAGAAGGACGAGAAGGCGGCTTTCGCGCTGATGCAGGCCGCCGCCGAGGCCGGCAATCGGCTGGCGCAGTTCAACTTCGCACAACTGCTCGTCCAGCAGGATCCGGGCGACGCCGGGCTTGCCAAGGCGGCGGCCTACTATGAACGCGCCGCCGCCACGGGCCTTGCGGATGCGCAATACGCATTGGCGCAGATCTACGCCAACGGCGTCGGCGGCAAGCCGCACGACGATGCCCGGGCGCGCATCCTGCTCGCGCAGGCCGCGCGTCAGAACTACGACACCGCGCAGATCGACCTTGCGGCCTGGATGATCGAGGGGCGCGGCGGCGCGCGCGACCTGAAGTCGGGCTTCGCCTGGATGAAACGGGCCGCCGAGGGCGGCAACGTCGCCGCCCAGAACCGGCTGGCCAAGCTTTACATGGGCGGCATCGGCACCGATCCGGACGTGATCCTCGCCGGCGCCTGGTACATTGTTGCCCGCCGCGCCGGACTGATCGATGCCGAGATGGATGATTTCCTGCAAGGGCTCGACGACGAACAGACCAGGCAGGCGCTGCAGAAGGCCAACCGCCTGCCCTGAAGGTCTCCCTTGCCCGCCCTCCCTTGCCACTGTGCGCGATTTGTGGTCTTGGAGGCGCCACACGCGCGGGCTGCGCCAAAAATCTCATTCCGGATCAGTTCATCATGGCCAAGATCAGTGGCAGCGAAATCCGTCCAGGCTATGTCATCGAGCACGACGGCGGCCTGTGGGTGGCGGTCAAGACCAACACCGTCAAGCCCGGCAAGGGCGGCGCCTACAACCAGGTCGAGCTGAAGAACCTGATCAACGGCACCAAGCTCAACGAGCGCTTCCGCTCGGCCGAAACGGTCGAGCAGATCAGGCTGGAAATGAAGGACTTTTCCTTCCTTTACGAACAGGGTGACGCGCTGGTGTTCATGGACACCGAAAGCTACGAGCAGCTCGAACTGCAGAAGGACTTCGTCGGCGACCGTGCCGCCTTCCTGCAGGACGGCATGATGGTGACGGTCCAGCTTTACGAGGAACGGCCGATCGGCATCTCGCTGCCCGACCAGGTGACGCTCACCATCACCGAGGCTGACCCGGTGGTGAAGGGCCAGACGGCCGCCTCCTCCTACAAGCCGGCGGTGCTGGAGAACGGCATCCGCGTGCTTGTGCCGCCCTTCATCGCGGCGGGCGAGCGCATCATCGTCGACACCAACGAAATCACATACGTGCGCCGCGCGGAATAGGCGGCGAGCAGCGGGAAGAAGGGCAGCAGGAAGAAGAAATGGCGCGTTCCGCGATCCTCAATGTCATGGTCCAGGCGGCGATGAAGGCCGGGCGCTCGCTGTCGCGCGATTTCGGCGAAGTGCAGAACCTGCAGGTGTCGATGAAGGGCCCCGGCGACTATGTCAGCCAGGCCGATCGCAAGGCGGAAGAAATCGTCTTTGCCGAGCTGTCCAAGGCGCGGCCGGGCTATGCCTTCCTGATGGAAGAGCGCGGCGCCGTCGAGGGCGACGACGACCAGCACCGCTGGATCGTCGATCCGCTCGACGGCACCACCAATTTCCTGCATGGCATCCCGCTGTTCGCTGTCTCGATCGCGCTCGAGCGGCAGGGCCAGATCGTCGCCGGCGTCGTCTACAATCCGGCGATGGACGAACTCTACACCGCCGAGCGCGGCGGCGGTGCCTTCATGAACGACCGCAGGCTGCGGGTCGCCGGTCGCGCCAAGCTGACCGATGCGGTGATCGGCTGCGGCGTGCCGCATCTCGGACGCGGCCAGCACGGCAACTTCCTGATCGAGCTCCGCAACGTCATGGCGGAAGTGTCGGGCGTTCGCCGCCTCGGCTCCGCCTCCCTCGACCTCGCCTACGTCGCCGCCGGCCGCATGGACGGGTTCTGGGAGATCGGGCTCTCCGCTTGGGATATCGCCGCCGGCCTATTGCTGATCCGGGAGGCGGGCGGCTTCGTCTCCGACTTCGAGGGCGGACAGGAAATGCTGGAGCGCGGCTCGGTCGTCGCCGGCAACGAGGTCATCCAGCGCGCGCTGCTCAAGACCGTCAGGAAGCCGCTCGCGTCCCGTTGATCGCAGGTCGCGCCGCAGGCACGACGCGCCAGAGCGTGCGCAAATGAAAATGCGGCAGCGTCCTTTGCGCGTCGAAAGGACGCGCTCGTGGTCGCAAAACCGCAACCGAAGCTTGAAATACTGGTTCGCAGCTGCCCAGATAAGGTCTGCAGGACCATTTATGAGCAAAGCCCGTCAAGAAACCCAGATCGAGATCCCGTTCATCGGGCGCTGGCATTACTCCCGCGCCGAGATGATCGCGGATGGCATCGTGCATGCCGTGGGCATCGTGCTGGCGATCGCCGCCGGTTCGGCCTTTCTGGCTTTAGCCGCCTTCCATTCAGGGCCCGGCGAATATTTCGCCGCGGTCTTCTACGTCATCTCGCTGCTCACCGTGCTTTCGGTGTCGCTGGCCTATAATCTGTGGCCGGTGGCGTGGCCGGCGAAATGGATATTGCGCCGTTTCGATCATGCCGCGATCTATCTGCTGATCGCGTCGACCTACACGCCTTTTCTCGCCCAGCTCCACAATTCGACGCTTGCCGTGCCCATGATCGTGGTGGTCTGGACCGCCGCCGCGCTGGGCATCGCGATCAAGATGCTCCTGCCAGGGCGCTATGACCGGTTGGCGATCGTCTTCTATCTCGCCATCGGCTGGAGCGGCGTCGTGCTGGCCGGGCCGCTGCTCGATACGCTGCCGACAGCCTCGATCGCCCTGCTCGTCGCCGGCGGCGTCGTCTATTCGCTGGGCGTGGTCTTCTTCGCCTGGAAGGGCATGCGCTTCCACAACGCCGTCTGGCATGGCTTCGTCGTCACCGGCGCCGGCTTGCACCTGGCGGCCATGGTCGACTGCCTGGTCGTAAGCCGCTTCTGATGGTTGTCGCCCGGAAGTGTGCAGCGCTTCAGGGACGATGGCATGCATCAAACAAAACACGCTGCCTGAATCCGTTTCAGCGCGATCCGCGTCGAGGCGACCGGCGCTGGCCATATTGCCAAGCGCCATTCAATTTGGTCACAATTCCGTTTAGAGTCGCGTGAATTCTGCGGCGGTGGCATCGGAAACGGGGCACGGATGGCTTTTCTCAGATCCTTCGGCAGGCGCTCGGATGTCCTGGTCTATGATCCGCACAAGCTATCGAGCCCGCAGGTCTTCCTGCTGACCATGGTGATCTTCCTGGTCATCGTCGCCTTCATCGCCGCCATCCTGACCCGCCAGATCTCGAGCGCCTTCGGCTCCAATCCCGGACTCAATGGACTGATCGTCGGTGTGCTCGGCATCGGCATCCTGCTTGCCTTCGTCCAGGTCGGCCGGCTCTTTCGCGAGGTGCGCTGGGTCAATTCCTTCCGTGCCGGCTCGGAGACCACCGAGCCCGTCCTGCTGGCCCCGATGAAGGCGATGATCGGCCGCTCGTCGTCGATGGCGTTTTCGACCTCGTCGATGCGCACCATGCTCGATTCGATCGCCACCCGCCTCGACGAGACCCGCGACACCTCGCGCTACCTGGTCGGCCTGCTGGTGTTCCTCGGCCTGCTCGGCACCTTTTGGGGCCTGCTCAACACCATCGCCTCGATCCGCGAGACCATCGAGGCGCTCGACCCCGGCACGGGAGACGCGGCCGCCGTGCTCGACGCGCTGAAGCAGGGCCTGTCGGCGCCGCTCGCCGGCATGGGCACCGCCTTCTCGTCCTCGCTGTTCGGTCTTTCGGGCTCGCTGGTGCTCGGTTTCCTCGACCTGCAGGCCGGCCGAGCCCAGACTCGCTTCTACACCGAGCTCGAAA
Organism: Mesorhizobium sp. M3A.F.Ca.ET.175.01.1.1; assembly: GCF_004791945.1. Lineage (NCBI taxonomy): Bacteria > Pseudomonadati > Pseudomonadota > Alphaproteobacteria > Hyphomicrobiales > Phyllobacteriaceae > Mesorhizobium > Mesorhizobium sp. M3A.F.Ca.ET.175.01.1.1. The sequence continues at coordinate 522,971 of NZ_SRTP01000002.1, forward strand.
ACTGGCTGTCCTCGGTCACCGATCTTTCATCCGACATCGTCGTCTCCGACCATCCGGCCCGGACCGAGCCGTCCGAGGAAATTCGCGTGCTGTCGGAGCGGCTGCGCAGCCTGCAGGAAAATGGCGGCGGCTCCAACCCCCGCGTGGCCACCGCCATGGCCAATCTCGCCGACGGCATCTCCGGCCTGGTCAAGAACATGCGTTCCGAGCAGCAGATCATGCGCGACTGGGTCGAGGCCCAGTCCGACGAGCAGAAGGCCATGCGCAACACGCTGGAGAAGATCGCCGACGCGCTGAAGAAGCAAGGGGTCCACTGACGTGGCGCTGGCAAGGCGGCGCGCCGATCGCCGCATCGACTATTGGCCGGGTTTCGTCGACGCGCTGTCGACGCTGCTGCTCGCGATCATGTTCCTGCTCACCGTCTTCGTGCTGGCGCAGTTCCTGCTCAGCCGCGAGATTTCCGGCAAGGACGCGGTTCTCAACCGGCTGAATTCGCAAATCAACGAATTGACCCAACTGCTGGCGCTGGAGCGTTCGAACACGCAGGACAAGGAAGACTCGCTCGCCAACCTGCAAGCCTCGCTGTCGGCGGCCGAAGCTGAAAAGAGCCGTCTGCAGCAATTGCTGGCGCAGGGCGCCGGCGCCGGCGATGCCGCCAATCAGCGCGCGGAAGCTCTGTCCGGCGAACTCAGCAACCAGCGCCAGATCAGCCAGCAGGCGCTGAGCCAGGTCGAGATCCTGAACCAGCAGATCGCGGCACTGCGCAAGCAGATCGGCGCGCTCGAGGACGCGCTCAACGTCTCCGAACAGCGCGACCGCGACTCCAACACCAAGATCGCCGATCTCGGCCGCCGCCTGAACGTGGCGCTTGCGCAGCGCGTGCAGGAACTCAACCGCTACCGGTCGGACTTCTTCGGCCGCCTGCGCGAAATCCTCGCCGACCGTGAAAACATCCGCATCGTCGGCGACCGCTTCGTCTTCCAGTCCGAGGTGCTGTTCCCGACCGGTTCCGAGGTGATCAACGATGCCGGCAAGGTCGAGATGAAGAAGCTGGCCGACGCCATCATCGAATTGCAGAAAGAGATCCCGCCGGAGATCAACTGGGTGCTGCGCGTCGACGGCCACACCGACAACAAGCCGCTGTCGGGCACCGGCCGCTATCGCGACAATTGGGAATTGTCGACGGCGCGCGCGACCTCGGTGGTGAAGTTCCTGATCGAGAACGGCGTGCCGGCCAACCGGCTGGTCGCCGCCGGCTTCGGCGAGTTCCAGCCGCTCGATCCGGCCGACACGGACGAAGCGCGCAGCAAGAACCGGCGCATCGAACTGAAGCTCACCGAACGTTGATGTGAAGCATGTCTCGCGAAAGTGGGAACCGGCCTCGGGACAAAGACATGCGTGGAATCAAAACCCTAAGACGCATGCAGCGAATCTGAAGGATTGCGACACGCATCAACATCACGCGAGTTCACGCGAATTTGTTCGCCGGCGCAACTCTAGGGCGCAACAGGCTGCCGGCAAGGCCTGAAAACATTATCTTTTTTTAATTACACATCCTGCGCGGGCACTCCTAATTTGCCGTGCGGGCCGAGAACCGCCGGCGATGCCTCCCATCGCGACGCGACGGAACCGGACGGCCCAAACGGTCGGAAGGCGAAGCGGCAGGGCCGCTCACTTCCCAGCAAAAGGAGGCGCCGTCATGCGCACTTCAGCATCTCTCAAGACTGCAACCATCGCCGCGTTCCTTGTCGCCGCTCCGCTTGCCGGCGCCTATGCCGCTGGGCATCACAAGGGCGCGCTCGACGCGACCGAGCCGACCGACCTCACCGGGCCGCGTGTGACCAGCCTCATCGATCAGATTCAAGGCGTCGACCAGGGCATCAAGGAGGCACGGGAAGCCAACACCATCTCGGCCGCCGAGGCGCAGTCGCTGCGCATGCGTGCCAATCACATCAGCCTGGCAGCCGAGAAGGTCGCTGCTTCGGATCATGGCAGAATCCCTGCCGCGCAATATCACGACCTGTTGCGCCGGCTCGACAATGTCGACCAAAAGCTGATGCTCGATACCGGCAGCAGCTTCCTGATGGGCGATGGCGCCGACGGCGGTCACTACCCGAACGGCTGAGCAATTCCAGGAAAAGTGTGAAGCGGCCTTCCGTCCGGAACTGCCGCCAGAGCAAGAGCAACTCTTCGGAGGAACGGAAGGGACCACCTGACGCCCGAGGGACCTGGCCCCATGGGCGTCCTTTTTTGTCACCAACCCAGCCACAGGGCGACGATTGCGAGCACCGCCGGCACCGTCTGGATGAGGAGAATCTTCCGGCTGACGGTCGCCGCGCCGTAGAGGCCGGCGACGGCAACGCTAAGCAGGAAGAAGATCTCGATCTGGAACCCGGCGGCGCCGAGATAGAGTCCCCAGATCAGGCCGGCAGCGAGAAAGCCGTTATAGAGCCCCTGGTTGGCGGCGAGTACTTTTGAGGCGCTGGCGAAATCCGGCTTCAGCTTGAATGCCTTGTGGCCGCGCGGCGTGTCCCAAAGCACTATCTCCAGATAGACGATGCAGCAATGGATCAAAGCCACCAGCCCGACCAGGATACTGCCGATCATTGTCTCCTCCGCGCCTCCGGTTGAAGCATTGATCACGCATCGCCATGGCCAGGCAAGACGGCCTGATCCGAACCGCTGCGATCAGGGTTGCCAAGCTCTGTGCATTGGTATCTTTTCCCGCCAGCCAATTTCCAGTTGGGATCCATCATGTCTTTCCAGAAACTCGACGATCTCGGCCGCAAGCTCGAAGCGCTGGAGCACGCGCTTGCCATCCTCGGTGCCGACGAGGCGACCCACATGGCGGTCGGCGGCGGCGAGAAACGCGCCGAGGCCATGTCGGCGCTTGCCGGCATGCTGCACGCCCGCGCGACGGCGCCGGAGATCGCCGACTGGATCGCCGCTGCCGAGGCAGAGCCGCTGAACGAGGAACAGCAGGCGGCGGTCACGGAACTGCGCCGGCAATACACCAACCTGACCTGCCTGCCGGTCGAATTCGTCGAGCGGCAGACGACGGCGCGCATGCGCTCCGAGCAGCTCTGGCGCGATCTGCGCGCCAAGAACGACTGGGCCGGCTTCCTGCCGGCGCTGGAAGGCATTGTGGCGCTGGTCCGTGAAGAAGCGGCTCTGCGCGCCGACGTGCTTGGTCTGGACCCTTATGACTCGCTGATGGAACAATACGACCCCGGCAATCGCGCCGCCGACATCACGCCGGTGTTTGCCGAGCTGAAGGTATTCCTGAAGGATTTCCTGCCGCATGCGCTGGCCGTGCAGGACGCCCGGCTGGCGAAGCATCCGCTGAAGCCGCTCTCCGGCAGCTACGCAATCGACAGACAGCACGAGCTCGGCCTCGCGATGATGACGGCGGTCGGTTTCGACCTCACCCACGGCTCGCTGTCGGTGTCGCACCATCCATTCTGCGGCGGGGTGCCGAGCGATGTGCGCATCACCACCCGCTACAAGACCTCCGATTTCCTGTCCGCGCTGATGGGCGTGCTGCACGAAACCGGCCACGCGCTCTACGAGCAGAACCTTCCGAAAGCCTGGTCGCACTGGCCGCTCGGCAAGGCGCGCGGCATGGCCGTGCATGAGAGCCAGAGCCTGTTCGTCGAAAAGCAGATCGGCCGCAACCCCGGCTTCTGGCGCTGGGCTTTGCCGGCGGTCGAAAAGCATCTTGGCGAAGCCTGGTCGCTCGACGATATCCTGCCGCATGTCCACCATGTCGAGCGCGGGCTGATCCGGGTCGATGCCGACGAGGTCACCTATCCGCTGCATGTCATCCTGCGTTACGAGCTCGAGCAGGAACTGGTCTCCGGCCGGCTGGAGGCCGCCGACCTGCCCGAGGCTTGGGACGCCAGGATGCGCGACTATCTCGGCCTGTCGACCATCGACAACCCGGCCGATGGGCCGATGCAGGACGTGCACTGGCCCAGTGCCGCCTTCGGCTATTTTCCGTCCTACACGCTGGGCGCCATGATGGCGGCGCAGCAATGGGCCGCCCTGACCAGTCAGCACCCGTCGGCGGATGAGGATCTCGCGAAAGGCGATTTCAGCGCCATCAACGATTGGCGCCGCGACAAGATCTGGTCGCAGGGCTCGCGCTGGTCGACACCCGACCTGCTCGAACGCGCCACCGGCGAGAAGCTCAACGCCGCCTATTTCACCCAACATCTGCGCAGGCGCTACGGCGACTGAAGCGGCTTCGCGAACCACCAGGCCGACCGGCGCGAAAGATGCGTTATCGACCCTTTACTTTGGCGGGAAAGACTCTGACAAAGGGCGTTCCTTGCTTCAGTGGGCTTGAATGTTGGTGGGTGGCAGTTTTCGTCAGGTTGCGCCGTTCCGTTGCCTCGTTGTGATTTTGGCCGTACTGGCCGCTCCGATCCTTCCAGCCGGTGCTGATGAGATCGTGCTCAAAGGACCGGAGGCGGGCTGGATCAAGTCGGTCGATGTCCCGGTGGCCGATCCGGCGCGGGCCGATCAGATCAAGAACGGGATATCCTGGCTGCTAGCGGATGAGCAGATCATCCATCGCGACTATGGCTATGACGACTATTCGCGCACGGTCTACAGAATTGTCGACCGTCCCGGTCTTGAGCAGGGCGCGAGCATCGACCTCGAGTTCGATCCGTCGAGACACAAGGTCACGCTCAACCATCTGCGCATCATCCGCGACGGCGCCGTGCTGGACCGGCTCGATGACGTAAAGTTCGACATTTTCCGGCAGGAGAAGGACGCCGAGAAGGGCGTCTATGACGGCTGGCTGACCGCTCATGTCAACATTGACGACGTGCGTGTCGGCGACATAGTCGACTACGGCGAGACCTATGAGATCACACCGCTCGTCGGCAAAGGCCTGTTCTTCTACAGCTTCTCCACCGAGTGGGAAGACCCGGTGGGGCTGATCCGCACCAGCATCACCTGGCCGGCCTCGCAGCCGCTCGCGATCAAGCCGCGAGGCACCGAGATCAAGCCCACCATCTCCGCCTCGGGAACGGACTCCGTCTATCTTTGGCAGATTGCCAATCCGAAGCCTGTCAAGGTGGAGGAGAACGTGCCGACGGATTTCCCGGCCTGGGGATCGATCGACGTCTCGTCCACCGCCAGTTGGCAAAGCGTGATCGACGCCGTTCAGCCTTACTACAAACCGGCGACGGCCTTTCCGCCCGCCTTTGCCGCCAAGCTCGACGAGATCGCGGCCAGGCACCCTCTGCCAGAGGATCGGATGATCCAGGCGATGCGCCTCGTCCAGGACGAGATACGCTATGTCAGCCTCTCGATAGGCTCCGGGTCGTACATTCCGCGAGATCCGGCGATGGTCATCCAGAGCGGCTTCGGCGACTGCAAGGACAAGGCGCTGCTGCTGACCTCGGCGCTCGCGCGGCTGGGTGTTTCGGCCCAGGTCGCGCTGGCCGACCTTGACCACGGGCGGGCGCTGGACCAGCACCTGCCGGCGTTGCGCAACTTCGACCATGCCATCGTCAAGACGACGATCGGGGCCAAGACGTACTGGCTCGACGCCACCAATTACCTGCAGGGCGGCGACGCCAGCAATTTCCCACAGCCGGACTACGGTTTCGCCTTGCCGGTCTTTGGCACTGGCGAGTTGGAGAAGATGCCCAGTCGGGAGCTTAAAAGCCCAAGTATCAAGGTTGCCGAGGAGTTTTCCTTTCCCGACAAGCCTGGTGGCCAGTTGACGCTGTCGGTGCTGTCGACCCATGAGGGCGCCGACGCCGACTACATGCGCAGCAAGCTCGCCAGCCGGTCGGTCAGCGAACTGTCCGACGCCTACCTGAAATACTACACCAAGCGCTACCCCGGCATCGAAAGCGCGGCAAAGCTGGAAATCTTCGACAATCGTGACGGCGACATCATCAACATACGGGAGAGCTATCGGCTGCCGGCTGAAGCGCTCGCGGCCAACGATCTCGCCAAGAACTTCTCGCTCAAGGCGGCCGACCTCGGCACCGACCTGCCGACCCCGACCGTGGTGGATCGCGCCGGACCCGTGTCGCTGGGATCGCCGGTCTATCGCAGGCACAGCGTGACGGTGAGCAATCTGAGGGCGAGGTTTTCCGGCGGGGAGATGAAGAGTGTCGTCACGCCCTATCTCTCGCTGAAGTCGTCATGGAGCAATACACCGACAACTTTCGAGGTGCAGTGGGATTTCCGGACGTTGGCGACGCAGGTGCCGGCCAAGGAAATCACCGACTACCTGAGGTCGGTCAAGGACGTCGGCGACAACATCGACTGGACATACGACTTCACCTACCAGGATGCGCCCGCAGATCCGCTAAGCAGCGATCCTGACAGGTCGCAACAACAGGTCATAACCGGGGTGCTGCTGGTCTCGATCTTCATAGGCGTGCCGCTTTTCATGGCCTTCCGGCGCAGATAGCCGCACGGCAGCTCCTGCCGAGAAGGCTGGTGCTATTCCGCCGCGCCCTGGAAGGCGTTTGCACCGGTCTCGAACTGCAGCTTGGCGAGCCGCGCATAGATGCCGCCCTTGGCGACGAGGCTTTGGTGGGTGCCTTCCTCGACGATGCGCCCGCCTTCCATCACGAGAATGCGGTCGGCCTTGAGCACCGTCGCCAGCCGGTGAGCGATGACGATGGTGGTGCGGCCGCGCATCAGCCGTTCGAGCGCCGTCTGCACCAGCGTCTCGCTTTCGGCATCGAGCGCCGACGTCGCCTCGTCGAGCAGCAGGATCGGTGCGTCGCGCAGGATGGCGCGGGCGATGGCCACGCGCTGGCGCTGGCCACCGGAGAGCGTCACGCCCCGTTCGCCGACCTGGCTGTCGTACCCTCTGTCGAGCTTGCGAATGAACTCGTCGGCGAGCGCTGCCTTGGCGGCCGCCTCGATCTCGGCATCGCCGGCGCCCGGCCGGCCGAAACCGATATTGTCGCGGACGCTGGCGGCGAAGACGGTGACGTCCTGCGGCACGATCGCGATGCGTTCGCGAACCGCGGCGGGGTCCGCCCCGCGCACATCGACGCCATCGATGACGATGCGGCCGCTCTCGGGATCGTAGAAGCGCAGGATCAGTGAAAAGACGGTGCTTTTTCCCGCACCCGAAGGCCCGACGATCGCCACGGTCTCGCCGGGCTTCACCTGGAAACTCAGGCCATGCACGGCAGCCCTGTCCGGACGCGCCGGATAGGAGAAAGAGACGTCCTCGAAGCCGATTGCGCCTCTGGCGACGGCCGGCAGCGGCTGGGGATCGACCGGCGACTGGATCGCCGGGCGCTCGGCGAGAATCTCGGTCAGCCGTTCGGCGGCGCCCGCCGCCTGCGACAGCTCGCTCCAGACCTCCGACAGCGCGCCGAGCGCGCCGGCCGCGAACACCGAATAGAGCAGGAACTGGCCAAGCGTGCCGGCCGACATCGTGCCGACAAGCACGTCGCGCGAGCCGAACCAGAGCACCGCCACCACCGAGGAGAAGATCATGAAGATGGCAAAGAAGGTGAGGAAGGAACGGGCGAAGACGGAGGTGCGCGCCGCGTCGAAGGCAGCTTCGACCGCCGCCGAGAAGCGGTCGGTGACCAGCTTCTCGTTGGTGAAGGCCTGCAGCGTGCGCACCGCGCCGATCTGCTCGCTGGCATAGGCGGTCGCCTCCGCCAGCGTATCCTGCGCCTGGCGCGACTTGCGGCGCACCGACCGACCGAAAGCGACGAGCGGCAGCACGATCAGCGGGATGGCGGCCAGCACCAGGCCGGAAAGTTTCGGGCTGGTGAAAACCATCATGCCGACGGCGCCGAGCCCGAGAATGAGATTGCGCAGCGCCACCGAGGCGGTGGCGCCGACCGCCGATTTCACCTGCGTGGTGTCGGCGGCAAGCCGCGACACGATTTCGCCCGACTGCGCGCGGTCGAAAAAGGCCGGCGAAAGGGTCGTGACATGGGCGAAAACGTCGCGACGAATATCGGCGACGACCCGCTCGCCGAGCGTGATGACGAAATAGTAGCGGCTGGCGGACGCCGCAGCGAGCAGGGCCGCCATCACCACGAGCGCCGCGAAATACTCGGCGATGAAGCTGGAGCTCGCCGCCTGGAAGCCGTGATCGATCATGCGCCGCACGGCCATCGGCAAGGCCAGCGTCGTCGCTGCCGCCACGCTCAGCGAGATCAGGGCGCCGACCGCCAGTTTCCGGTAGCGCGTGACATAGGGAAAGAGGCTTCTCAGCGGCCGGATCGATCGCCTGCGCGCGTCTGCACTGCCGTCGATATCCGCCATGGGCGCTTCCTCCGGCCGCTTGCTGGTTTTGCGCTTCAATATGCGCTTACCGCGGCCTTGTGATTCAATTCCGGCTGATGTATAGGCTCGCCGACCGTTTTAGAAGCCGTGGCTTTCCAATAGCTGCGGCTTCGAGTTTTAAAAAGGGGCGCATCGACGCAGGCCATTGGCCCGTCACCGGCGCCGGCAAGCCAGGAACACGACAATGAAGGCCGATATTCATCCCGACTACCACACCATCAAGGTCGTCATGACCGACGGCACCGAGTACACCACCCGCTCCACCTGGGGCAAGGAAGGCGATACGATGAACCTCGACATCGACCCGACCACGCACCCGGCCTGGACCGGCGGCCAGCAGACCCTGCTCGACCGCGGCGGCCGCCTGTCCAAGTTCAAGAAGCGCTTCGAAGGTTTCGGCCTTTAAGACTTTCTCTGCTTTGTCGCAGATCAAAAACCCGCCTTCGAGGCGGGTTTTTTGTTGCAGGTCTCAAACCATAGCCAGCGACTGCTCAAGCCCTAGCCTCGGCCGCCGATCCGTGGACTAAGGTGAAGAATTCGCCTCAGGCAGAGCCTTCTTTCGTCTGCTCTTTTGACGTGTGGCCCTTGCGGTCGGCATGGCCGAGATCGCGATCCGGGTCGATGACATCGCGGACCAGCTGCTTCAGCTTCGCCGCATCCGGAAAGCCGCCGTCGCGCTTGCGATCCCAGATAAGCACCTCATTGCAGGAAATGGTGAAGATGCCCCCGGTGCCCGGCACCAGTGTCACTTCGCCGAGATCGGCGCCGAAGGTCGAGAGCAGTTCCTGCGCCATCCAGCCGGCACGCAGCAGCCACTGGCATTGCGTGCAGTAGGTTATGACGATCCGAGGCTTTTCCAATGGGGTCATGCGTTAGTCTCGCTGATGCGGACGGTCGTGTCGGCTAGTCTATCGTGTATCGGGTCGTTACCCGAGGCAATCGATAGCCCAATCCACACCGGCCAGATCAACGCTAAAGCAAATGCGGCGAACGCGCATACAATTTCCACCTTGGAATAGCTCGGCGCAGGTCCAGGAATGCTCCCCCAGGTCTGGAAAGCAAACCACGCCCCAGTCAGGGTGACGGGGACGACGCCCAGAAACTTTATCACTTGTCGACGAACCGCTTTTCGCACGGACAGGCCGGTTCTATGCCAATCGTATTCATCATGCACGACAAGCGACAAAGCACGCTTGCCGACCGACTGGCCGGCGGCCATCTCCATGGCAAGAAGGTAGAGCGCCAGGATGGGCAATTCGAGGAAGCCCAGATCCAATGCGGCAGGTCGAAAATTGCCTTTCGAATCAAGATCGAGTGAAACGGCCTCAGCCGCGCTCGATTGGGTATCTATGGGCGTGCCAACTGCCCATTCGGTAACCGGGAAACCGAAGATAGATGTTCTGCAGACCTGCCAATTGTAAGCTTCAAGCGATGGATTTCCGTGCACCGTCGCGGAGCTACATATTCTCCAGTTGAGCCAGAAGTGGCCATTCACCCCACCGTCGGTCAGCAGAAAAAAACTTGCTACCACCGAATAAACAGGTATCAGAACGACAAGATAATCGATTAGAGACGCGAAACACCGTCGCCAGAAACCACCTCGGCGAGGCCAATCCAACGCATCGGCAAATTGAACCCCTTCGCCAATCATCACCCCTCCCAACGATAACACACGAACTTATACGTTGGGCGGAGAGTTCTTGGCTATGGCATTTGAATATATTTCCGCGTGACAGTCTGAGACTCAAGCCGCGCTGAGCTTGGCCATCGTCTCTTCGTCGACCTCGAAATTGGCATAGACGCTCTGCACGTCGTCATCGTCCTCAAGCGTGGCGACCAGCTTCATCAGCGATTGCGCCCGCTCTTCGTCGACCGGCACGTTGTTCTGCGGCCGCCAGATCGGCTTCACCGATTCCGCCTCGCCGAGCGACGCTTCGAGCGACTTCGACACTTCGCCGAGATTCTCGAAGCTGCAGTAGATGGTATGGCCTTCCTCGTCGGACTCGACATCGTCGGCGCCGGCTTCGATCGCCGCTTCCATGACCTTGTCGGCACTGCCGGCCGCGACCGGATAATAGATCTCGCCGATGCGATCCCACATGAAGGAGACCGAGCCGGTCTCGCCGAGCGCACCGCCGGCCTTGGTGAAGGCGGCGCGCACGTTGGAGGCGGAGCGGTTGCGGTTGTCGGTCAGCACCTCGACGATCAGCGCCACGCCGCCCGGGCCGTAGCCTTCGTAGCGCACGGCCTCGTAGTTTTCGGCATCGCCGGCGGAAGCCTTGTTGATGGCGCGCTGGATGTTGTCCTTCGGCATCGACACCGCTTTGGCGTTTTGCACGGCAAGGCGCAACCGTGGATTCATCGCCGGATCCGGGGTGCCGGTCTTGGCGGCTACGGTGATTTCGCGCGCCAGCTTTGAAAACATTTTCGACCGCACCGCGTCCTGGCGGCCCTTGCGGTGCATGATGTTCTTGAACTGTGAATGGCCAGCCATGGCACCCCTGTCGCGTTCGGCTAGAGCATTCGCATGCGAGGTGCCATCACCTCGTCATCCGCGACATGCTCGAATTCAATTTTCAGAACGCCCGGGCCATGCCTTTGAAGGCGCGCGGCGCTCTCTGTCGGAATGGCCGGCTTATAGATAAATCGGCTCAATTCGTCCAGCCGCGCCGTTTCGCCGCCGCGACGCTCAAGCCATCAGCCTTCCAGATCCGACTTGAGCCGGTCGAGGATGCTGATCGCGTGGCCGGCATACTGGCTGATCCAGCGATCATGGATCTGCTTGATCGGCAGAGCGTTGAGATGGTTCCAGCGCTCGCGTCCCTCACGCCGCGCCACGACCAGGTCAGCCTGCTCCAGCACCTTGAGATGCATCATCACCGTGCAGCGGTCCATATCGGGGAACGCCTCGCAGAGCGCGCCGGTGGTCTGCGGTTGATCCTTCAGGCGATCGAGCAGCTCGCGCCGGCGCGGATGCGCCAAGGCCTTGAAAACATGATCATCTCCGGCGCGGGTTGACATGTTATCTTTTTATAACATATCGTGGGGGCAAGCAAGAAAGGGAGCTGTGGATATGTCTCTTGGATTCAAGATTTCCGGGCGTATCGGCAAACCGGTCGCCGAAGTCTTCGACGCGGTCGTCAATCCGACCAAGCTCAGCGGATATTTTACGACCCTCGGCGGCGCAAGCGCCCCGCTCGTTGCCGGCACCACGGTGACATGGTGGAAGACGGTGCCGGTCGAGGTCGAGGAAGTGGTTCCCAACAAGCGCATCGTGTTGCGTTGGGATGGCAGCGGCCCCGGCGTCGTGCCGGCCTACAAGACCAGCATCGAGATGAGCTTCGAAGCTCTGGATGACGGCGGCACTTTCGTTACCATCGCCGAAAGCGGATGGCGCGACGATGAGGCTGGCCGCAAATCATCCTACGGCAATTGCGAAGGCTGGTCGCAAATGCTGTCTTGCATGAAGGCCTACCTCGAATACGGCATCAACCTGCGTGAAGGGTTCTACCCCAGCGAGATGCGCGGTGAGTTGCCGACGTCGGAAAGCAGATGAACCCGGGCCAGCAGGGATAGCCACTCGGCTGGCGGCCAGGTTGGCTTAGTCAATGCTCGCCGCCGGCCTTCTGCCTCCTGCGTCGCCTTGCCAGCATATTGAGCCCCTCGACCAGCGCCGAGAACCCCATGGCGGCATAGATGTAGCCCTTGGGCACGTGGTAGCCCATGCCGTCGGCGATCAGCGTCATGCCGATCATCAGCAGGAAGCCCAGCGCCAGCATCACGATGCTTGGGTTCCTGGCAATGAAATTGGCAAGCGGTCCGGCCGCCAGCATCATCACGCTTACCGCCACGATCACCGCGATATACATGATGCCGATCTCGTCGGTCATGCCGACGGCAGTGATGATCGAATCGATCGAGAAGACCAGGTCGAGCAGCAGGATCTGGAAGATCGCGCCGGCCAGGCTCATGTGCAGCGTCTCGCCCATCATCGTGTCCTGATGGTCCTGCGGGTCGACCGTGTGATGGATTTCCTTGGTCGCCTTCCAGACCAGGAACAGCCCGCCGGCGATCAGGATCAGGTCGCGCCAGGAAAAGCCGTGCCCGAACGCGGTGAACACCGGCGTCGTCAGTTGCACGATGATCGAGATGGTGGCGAGCAGCACCAGCCGCATGATCAGCGCCGCCGAGATGCCAAGCCTGCGGGCGCGGGCGCGCTGCGCTTCCGGAAGCTTGTTGGTCAGGATCGAAATGAAGATCAGATTGTCGATGCCGAGCACGACCTCCAGCACCACCAGCGTCAGCAGCGCGATCCATGCGGTCGGGTCGGAGACAAAGGCAAGGTGCGGCGCCAGAAACTCGATCAGCTGCATGAAGTCGTCCCCTCTTAAGATCTAGAGCAATTGCAGTCGCGGTTTCCCGTCCGGAATTGCGTAGAAACAAAATTTTGTGGAGCAGTTTTCGCGGGTTTCGTCGCCAGTTAGGTATTGCTGGCGCCCATATCAATATTACGACCAGAAAGATGGGGCAGTTTCTTCCAGCCGCGGCCCGCGACGAAACGGCGCGATCTTCTCCGCAAGCCCCGTGCGGTCGGAAAGGTCGACCCCGACGCCGCACAGCGTCGCCGGCCCGCTCGCCGCCTCGAATCGGCCCTTCGGCACTTTCGACAGGAACCGGTTGAGCGGCTCCTCCTTGTCCATGCCGAGCGAGGAATCGTAATCCCCGCACATGCCCGCGTCCGAAATATAGGCGGTGCCGCCATTGAGGATCTGATGATCGGCGGTGGGCTGGTGCGTGTGGGTGCCGACCACCAGGCTGGCGCGGCCGTCCACGAAATGCGCGAAGCACATTTTTTCCGAGGTCGCCTCGGCATGGAAGTCGATGACAACCGCATCGGCCTGCTCGCCGAGCGGACAGGCGGCAAGCTCGCGCTCGCCGGCCTGGAACGGATCGTCGAGCTCGGGATGCATGAAGACGCGCCCCATGATATTGGCGACCAGCACCCGCGCGCCGTTGCGGGCGATATAGACGCCCGAGCCACGCCCCGGCGTTCCCTTGGGAAAATTCGACGGGCGCAGGAAGCGCTCCTCGCGCGGCGCGAAGACCAGCGCGTCGCGCTGATCCCAGACATGGTTGCCGGTGGTGACGACGTCTGCGCCGGCGGCGATCGTCTCGCGAAAGATCTCTTCGGTGATGCCGAAGCCGCCAGCGGCGTTCTCGCCGTTGACGATGACGAAGTCGAGTTTGAAGTCCGATATCAGCCCCGGCAGTTGTTCCCACACCGCCGTGCGTCCCGTCTTGCCAACCATGTCGCCGAGGAAAAGAAGTCTCATGCCCACTTCTATCTAGAGCCATGGACGCTAGGCAAGCGGCACCGCGATTGGTTTTAACGCGGGCCGAAGCGACGCGCTGCCCTCATAAACAGCCCCTAGTGCGCACGCCGGGCTCGCAGCCAGAATAACCAGACGTAGAAGGCGACGAAACCGGCGGTACTGGCAAGCAGCAACAACCCGCCGCGCCAGCCCTTCATTGCGGCAGTATCGAGGTTCGACGGATCGGCAGGGTCGTAGTACAATTCAACCTTGTCGCCTGGGTTCACGCTATAAAGACCGATAATCTTTCCCTTTCCGGACCAAGTCATCGGCGTGTCGCCAACGAGATAGGCAACGGCAACATTGATGCCGTCGGTGGTGAAGCCTTTTTTGTGCACTTCAGTGTACGGAACGACCTCTGTCACGGTAGCGACCGTCTGAATCCAGAAGGCTTGGTGATAGAAGCCTGTCCCGAAAATGTGCAGTCCCATGATAAACAGTACTGCCGCGATCAAAGCGAACGGCATCAGGAGGAACCGCATTAAACGCATAGCCGCCATCGACTTGGATTGTCACAGCGAAACATTATCTGGGCATGTCTTAGAATGACGTTAAGCGGCTGGGATATTTATTGGTCGCCGAACCTTCGCAACCCGCTCTCGGTCAGTATTTCCGAGATGATGACATCGTGGTTCTCTTCCGGAACCATCGCCACTTCCTGGCAGTCGAAAGCAATGCCGATGAGCCTCGGTGTCATTCCCTTGTCGGCCAGCTTGGCGATGGCGCGATCGTAGTAGCCGGCGCCGTAGCCGATGCGGTGGCCGCGCGCGTCGAAAGCGGCAAGCGGCACCAGCATCAGCGATGGATCGAGCACTTCGGCCTCTGCATGCGGCCCGACCGTGCCGAAGCCCATGTCGACCATCGGCGCCCCGCGCACCAGCTCGCGAAAGACAATCGTGGTCTTGTCGAGGATCGCCGGCAGGCAGAGCCTGGCGCCCTTTTCACGCAACGCGAACATCAGCGGCCGCACGTCGACCTCGGAGCGCATCGGCCAAAAGCCGGAGACGACTTGTCCGGGCTCGACGGCGATTTGGTCGCGCGCCGTCTCGGCCATTTCCAGCGCGATTTCCACCCGCCAGAATTCGTCGAGCGCATCCCGGCGCGCCAACGCCTCCTTGCGAAGCTGCTTTTTCAATTCCTTGGATGAGGTCATGCGGAACTCGTTTGCGGCGCCGCAGGAAAATCCCAACTTCGGACGCAGGTCAAGGAAAACCGGTCCAGGGCCTGGAGTTGACGTCGCGGTCAATCAGAGGAGCACCGGAACCGCTTGAATCTTTCGGGAGGTGACGATCCACACAACCGGTGGAGAGGTCGATCCCGGGTGCCTACAAAGTAGGTGGGCGCCGTGTGAGAAAACCCACGGGTCTTCCCAGGGACAGCTCCCTAAGGATCGATAAGGCCCCGGGGATAAGTTTCTCCTGCCGGGAAGCGCAGACCGCCAATGCCAATATAGGCCCATGCTTGCCCCAGCGCCAGAGAAACGGAGCGACCGTTAAGCCTTGCGCGCATGCGCATCGCTCCTTACGGTCCCGCCGCACGGACAGGAGACAGAATGCGTTTCGAAGGCACTGCGGCCTATGTCGCCGACAAGGATCTGATGGTTGCGGTGAACGCCGCGATCGCGCTGGAGCGGCCCCTGCTGGTCAAGGGCGAGCCCGGCACCGGCAAGACCGAACTTGCCCGCCAGGTCGCGGCCGCGCTCGAACTGGACTTCATCGAATGGAACGTCAAGTCCACCACCAAGGCGCAGCAGGGCCTCTACGAATACGACGCCGTCTCGCGGCTCCGCGACAGCCAATTGGGAGACGACCGCTTCAACGACATCGCCAATTACATCAAGCGCGGCAAGCTGTGGGACGCCTTCGCTGCCCAGAAGAAAGTCGTGCTGCTGATCGACGAAATCGACAAGGCCGACATCGAATTCCCCAACGATCTCCTGCAGGAGCTCGATCGGATGGAATTCTTCGTCTATGAGACAGGCGAGACGATCCGCGCCGCTTTCAGGCCGATCGTCATCATCACCTCCAACAACGAGAAGGAGCTGCCGGACGCCTTCCTGCGCCGCTGCTTCTTCCATTACATCCGCTTCCCCGACGTCGAGACGCTGCATCGCATCGTCGATGTGCACTATCCCGGCATCAAGCAGAACCTGGTGCGGGCCGCACTGACACAGTTCTACGAAATCCGCGAAGTGCCGGGGCTGAAGAAGAAGCCGTCGACCTCGGAAGCGCTCGACTGGATTCGCCTGCTCGTCGCCGACGACATCGCGCCGGAGGACCTGCGCGCCGACCCAAAGAACATGCTGCCGAAGCTGCACGGCGCGCTGCTGAAGAACGAGCAGGACGTGCATTTGTTCGAGCGCCTGGCCTTCATGGCCAGACGCCAGCAATAGGCCCGCAGCAACAGCACTTTCCCGAGCTGTGGACCGTTGCCGACAATCGGCCGAGGCCGCAGCTTCGGAAGCAAAGCATCGAGGGAGAAGAAATGTCCGAGATCGCCATCCGTCCGCTCGCCCAGTCCGACCACGCCGACTGGCGGCGGCTTTGGACCGCCTATCTCACCTTCTACGAGACCAGGCTGCCGGACGAAGTCTACGACCAGACCTGGAAACGGCTGTTCACGGCAGGCGAATTCGAGCCGAAGGGGTTCATTGCCACGCTCGGTGGCAAGGCCGTGGGCATCACCCATTATCTCTATCACCGCTCCTGCTGGTCGCAGCTCAACAACTGCTATCTGCAGGACCTGTTCGCCGACCCGCAAGTGCGCGGCAAGGGCGTCGGCGCCGCCCTGATCAAAGCGGTGCAGGACGAGGCCGGCAAGATCGGCGTCAAGAACGTCTACTGGATGACGCACGAAACCAACGCCACCGCGCGCCGGCTCTACGACCATGTCGCGCGTCGCACGGGCTTCATCGAGTACGATCTGCTATAAACAACCATGTTCATTCCCTTCTTCCTCGAGCTGAAGGCTGCGCGGATTCCCGTTTCGCTGCGGGAATATCTGACGCTGCTGGAAGGCCTGGAAGCAGGGCTCGTCGATTATGATGTCGAGGGTTTCTACTACCTTGCCCGCTCGGTCCTGGTGAAGGACGAGCGCCATATCGACCGATTCGATCAGGTCTTTGCGCATGTCTTCAAGGGTGTCGAGGCGCTTTCCGGCCCGGATGCCGTCGATGTCGCCAACATCCCCGAGGAATGGCTGCGCCGGCTGGCCGAAAAGCACCTGACCGACGAGGAGAAGAAACTGGTCGAGGCATTGGGCGGCTTCGACAAGCTGATGGAGACGCTGAAGAAGCGGCTCGAGGAACAGAAAGGGCGCCATCAAGGCGGCTCGAAATGGATCGGCACCGGCGGCACCTCGCCCTTCGGCGCCTATGGCTACAACCCGGAAGGCGTGCGCGTCGGCCAGCATGAGAGCCGGCATCGCCGCGCGGTGAAAGTCTGGGACAAGCGCGAGTTCAGGAACTTCGACGACACGGTCGAACTCGGCACGCGCAACATCAAGGTGGCGTTGAAGCGGCTGCGCCGCTGGGTGCGCGAAGGCGCCGAGGAAGAATTCGATCTGCCCGGCACCATCCACGCCACTGCCGAGCATGGCTATCTCGACGTCAAGACACGGCCGGAACGGCGCAACGCGGTAAAGCTTCTGATGTTCTTCGATGTCGGCGGCTCGATGGACGACCATGTCCGCGGCGTCGAGGAGCTGTTCTCGGCCGCACGCGCCGAATTTCGGCAGCTCGAATATTTCTACTTCCACAACTGCCTCTATGAGCGCGTCTGGAAGGACAATCGCCGCCGGCTTGCCGAGACGATCCCAACCTTCGACCTGCTTCACAAATATGGGCCGGACTACAAGGTCATCATCGTCGGCGACGCTTCGATGAGCCCCTACGAGATCGTTCATCCCGGCGGCTCGGTCGAGCACTGGAATCCGGAGGCCGGCAGCGTCTGGCTGGCACGACTGTTGCAGCAGTGGCCTAACGCGGTGTGGCTCAACCCGGAAGGCGAGAAGAACTGGCGCTACACCCACTCGATCCAGTTGATCGGCGACATCTTCGGCGGCCGCATGTTCCCGCTGACGCTGGCCGGGCTTGAGGCGGCGACGAAGCAGCTGTCGCGCAGGCACTGACCGCTTTCCCTGGCAGCGCCTGTAACAAAGGCCTATCTTCCGACGAATACGGGCTGCAACCGACAACGAGCCGCCAAGGCCGAGGAGATCTCATGGACACCCACGCCTATCCCGTTACCCGCAGCGACGCCGAGTGGCGCGCCCGGCTGACGCCGGAGCAATATGCCGTCATGCGCAATCACGGCACCGAGCGTCCGGGCAGTTGCGCCCTGCTTTACGAGAAGCGCGCCGGCACCTTCTACTGCGTCGGCTGCGATCAGCCGCTGTTCGAATCCAAGCTGAAGTTCGAGAGCGGCACCGGCTGGCCAAGCTTCAATGATCCTGTCCCGGGTTCGATCGAGACGACCGTCGACCGCAGCTACGGCATGGTTCGGACCGAATGCCATTGCTCGCGCTGCGGCAGCCATCTCGGCCATGTCTTCGAAGACGGCCCGCCGCCGACCGGCCTGCGCTACTGCATCAACGGCGTAGCGCTGCGATTCGAGCCGGCGGCCTGAAGGCGTCGCTTCGATCGTCAGCCAGAGGGCGGCTTCGGCCGCCCTTTTTTGTTTGCGCGGCACCGGGCGCCGGTCAGACAACCACCGTCGCGATCAGCCAGAGCGCCGAGCCCAGCATCGTCAGCGATGCTTTGGCGCCGGCTGTCTTCTCTGCCATCCGCCAGACGGCAAGAGCGAGAAAGATGTTGTACGGCACGGGGAGGAAATGCACCGAGAGCACCAGCCACAGCGGCAGCTTCGATCCGAGCAGGACGAGCGCGACCGCGGACGACACGATGTTGATTACGGTGCCGACCAGCAACATGTCGCGCCAGAACAGCCGGTCGAGCGGCACTTTGCCTTGCCAGCGCGAGCGAAAGAAATCCGCCAGCATCGGCCTATCCCTGCCTCAGAACTTCAGTGACGGCGCGCTCGAAGCGAGAGCATTCCGTAACCAGCCAATCGGTCATGGCCGGCCAGTCGTCCTCGGCAAAGCAATTGACCCGCGACTGCGAATTGATGCCGAGATTCTGTGCGCTCTGCTCCGGCCTGAGCTTCAGCCGCGCCTCGATCGCTGGCTGGACCGGCTTCAGCCGCGTCCAGACTTCCGTCGCGCCAAGCTTTTCGTTGCGCCCGAAGAAGACGCCGACGACGTTCTCGCTGGGCGCGACATACATGGAAAGCACCAAGCCGAATTCAGGCAGCCCGCGCTGCCAGAACCAGGGACCGCGCCTAGCCAGCCGAGCGCGCTCCTCTGGGTGCCGTTCCGAAAACAGCCCCCAGAAACCGCGGTGCCGGAACTCCGAGGCGCGGCGGCCGCCGAAGTCGAACTCGCTCATGGCCGGCCTCGGCCGCGAGCCTTAGACCATGCCGAGCGCGGCCTTGTACAGGTCGAGGATGGACTCCTCCTCCTGGCGCTCGGCCTGGTCCTTCTTGCGCAGCCGGATGATGGTGCGGATCGCCTTGGTGTCGAAACCGGTGCCCTTGGCCTCGCCATAGACGTCCTTGATGTCGTCGGAAATCGTCTTCTTCTCTTCCTCGAGCCGCTCGATGCGCTCGATGATGGCGCGCAGCTGGCCGGCGGCTACAGTCTGGCTGGTCTCGGTAATTTCGTCGGCCATTTTTCTCTCCGCGTCGTTTCAGCGCCGCGACTCTGGCGGCAAATTGGAGCGGGTTCGATGCCCGAGCGGGCGCTGCGGGTCAAGCCGTTATTGGTGCGGCATGAAACGCCAATTTCTTGCGAGGGCGGTGCTGACATCGACTATGCCCCCGGCCGAACCCACTCGTCGCGGCCAAGCGATTTCGTTGGGCAGCCTGCCCTGAAACAGCTTGTCTCAGGCAAACGCGATCAGCAGGTCCTTGGCATCGATCTGGTCGCCGGCCTTGACCAGCACCTCGGCGACCACGCCGTCGCGCTCGGCGTGGAGCGCGGTTTCCATCTTCATCGCCTCGATCGAGAGCAGCACGTCGCCCGCCTTCACCGGCTGGCCGGCAGCAACGGCAAGCGCCGAGACCACGCCCGGCATCGGTGCGCCGACATGCGCCTCGTTGCCTGGCTCCGCCTTGCGCCGCGCCTTGGCGGCAGAGGCGCCATGCGCGCGGTCCGGCACCTTCACGCGGCGCGGCTGGCCGTTGAGCTCGAAGAAGACGGTGACCATGCCCTTTTCGTCGACATCGCCGAACGCCTGGCAACGCACGACCAGCGTCTTGCCCTTCTCGATGTCGACGAAAATCTCGTCTTCCGACTTCATGCCGTAGAAATAGGTCGGCGTCGGCAGCACGCTGACCGGGCCGTAGGTCTCCTGCGCGGCGGCGAAGTCGGTGAACACTTTCGGGTACATCAGCCAGGAGGCGAATTCGAATTCGCTGAGCTTGCGCTCGAGCTTCTCTTCGATCTCCTTGCGGCTGGCCTTGAGGTCGGCTGCCTTCAGCAGCGAGCCCGGCCGCACGGTGATTGGCTTTTCGCCCTTAAGCGCCTTCTTCTGCAAGGGCGCCGGCCAGCCGCCCGGCGACTGGCCGAGATCGCCGCGCAGCATCGAGACGACCGAATCCGGAAAGGCGATGTCCTTTGCGGGATTCTCGACATCGGCGACCGCGAGATCCTGGCTGACCATCATCAGCGCCATGTCGCCCACCACCTTGGACGACGGCGTCACCTTGACGATGTCGCCGAACATCAGGTTGACGTCGTGATAGGCCTGCGCCACCTCGTGCCAGCGTGTTTCCAGTCCCAGGGAGCGCGCCTGCTCCTTGAGATTTGTGAACTGGCCGCCGGGCATCTCATGCAGATAGACTTCCGAGGCCGGCCCCTTGAGGTCGCTCTCGAAGGCGGCATACTGGTTGCGCACCGCTTCCCAGTAGAACGAGATGTGGCGGATCCATTGCGGATCGAGGCCGGGATCGCGCTCGGTGCCCTTCAGCGCCTCGACGATCGAGCCGAGACAGGGCTGCGAGGTGTTGCCTGAAAAGGAGTCCATCGCTGCGTCGATGGCGTCGACGCCTGTCTCGACCGCCGCCAGCACAGTCGCCGCCGAGAGGCCGGACGTGTCATGCGTGTGGAAATGGATCGGCAGGTCGGTGGATTCGCGCAGCGCCTTGAACAGCACGCGCGCCGCCGACGGCTTCAACAGCCCCGCCATGTCCTTGACGGCGATGATGTGGGCGCCGGCGGCCTCGAGTTCCTTCGCCAGCCCGACGTAATATTTGAGGTCGTATTTGGCGCGCGCCGGATCGAGTATGTCGCCGGTGTAGCACATCGCCGCTTCGATCAGCTTGCCTTCGGCGCCCACCGCGTCCATGGCGAAGCGCATGTTCTCGACCCAGTTCAGGCAGTCGAAGACGCGGAACAGGTCGACGCCGCCGGCCGCCGCTTGGCGGACGAAATGCTGCACCACGTTGTCGGGGTAGTTGGTGTAGCCGACGCCGTTGGCGCCGCGCAGAAGCATCTGCAGGAGCAGATTGGGCGCGGCTTCGCGCACCCGCGACAGACGCTCCCACGGATCCTCGGTGAGGAAGCGCATGGCGACGTCGAAGGTGGCGCCGCCCCAGCATTCCAGCGACAGCAGCTGCGGCAACGCCCGCGCATATGTGCCGGCGATGCCGGCAATGTCATAGGTGCGCATGCGCGTGGCGAGCAGCGACTGATGTCCGTCGCGCATCGTCGTGTCGGTGACCAGCACCTGGGTCTGATCGCGCATCCAGGCGGCGAACTTCTGCGGCCCGAGCGCGTCGAGCCTCTGCTTGCTGCCGTCGGGAATGTTGCCGTTGAGATAGGGCACGACCGGGGCCGCCGCATCGACCTTGGGCATCGGCCGCCCGCGTGTCTCGGGATGCCCGTTGACGCTGACGTCGGCCAGATAATTGAGCAGCTTGGTGGCGCGGTCCTGCCGCTTCACCTGCTCGAACAGCTCCGGCGTCGTGTCGATGAACTTGGTCGTGTAGGAATTGTCGGCGAAGCTCTGGTGGTTGATGATCGCCTCGAGGAAGGTGAGGTTGGTCGCCACGCCGCGGATGCGGAATTCGCGCAGGGCCCGGTTCATGCGCGCGATCGTCTCGGCCGGCGTCGGCGCCCACGCCGTCACCTTTTCCAGCAGCGGATCGTAGAAGCGGGTGATGACCGCGCCCGAATAGGCGGTGCCGCCGTCGAGGCGGATGCCGAACCCGGTCGCGCCGCGGTAGGCGGTGATGCGGCCGTAATCCGGAATGAAATTCTGCTCCGGATCCTCGGTGGTGATGCGGCACTGCAGCGCGTGGCCGTTGAGCCTGATGTCCTTCTGCGCCGGCACGCCCGATTCCGGCGTGCCGATGGCAAAGCCGTCGAGGATGTGGATCTGCGCTTTGACGATGTCGATCCCGGTCACCATCTCGGTGACCGTATGCTCGACCTGGATGCGCGGGTTGACTTCGATGAAATAGAACTTGCCGGTGTCGGCGTCCTGCAGGAACTCGACCGTGCCGGCGCCGATATAGCTGGTCTCGCGTGCGATCTTCAGCGCATAGCCGCAGAGTTCCTGGCGCAGTTCCTCGCTGAGATAGGGAGCCGGGGCGCGCTCCACGACCTTCTGGTTGCGACGCTGGATCGAGCAGTCGCGTTCGAACAGATGCACGGCGTTGCCATGCGTGTCGCCAAGCACCTGCACCTCGACATGGCGGGCGCGCTCGATCAGCTTCTCGAGATAGACTTCGTCCTTGCCGAAGGCCGCCTTCGCTTCGCGCTTGCCTTCCATCACCTCGCGCGCCAGGTCGGCTTCCGCGCGGATGGCGCGCATGCCGCGTCCGCCGCCGCCCCACGAGGCCTTCAGCATCACCGGGTAGCCGATCTCGGCGGCAAGCTTCTTGACCGTGTCCATGTCGTCCGGCAGCGGCTCGGTGGCGGGCACCACCGGCACGTCCACCTCGATCGCCAGATTGCGCGCGGCGACCTTGTTGCCGAGCCGGCGCATCGTCTCCGGCTTCGGCCCGATGAAAGTGATGCCGGCGCCAGCGCAAGCCTCGGCGAATTCCGGGCTTTCCGACAACAGGCCGTAGCCCGGATGGATGGCATCAGCGCCCGATAATTTGGCGACGCGGATTACCTCGTCGATCGACAGGTAGCTTTCGATCGGCCCCATGTCCTTGGCAAGATGCGGTCCGCGTCCGACCTGATAACTCTCGTCGGCCTTGAAGCGATGCAGCGAATATTTGTCTTCCTCGGCCCAGATCGCCACGGTTTTGAGCCCGAGTTCGTTTGCCGCGCGAAAGACGCGGATGGCGATTTCGGACCGGTTGGCGACGAGGATCTTCGTGATGGCCAAGGACTGGGCTCCAGCAGCGGAAGGTTGGGTGGACCGGCGCATGATTAACGTGAAAATGCTGCAGCGCAAACAAAATCGCGCGACACCTAAAACGATTTAAATCCTCTGTTTGCGCCAAAACAAAAATGCCCGGCGCGACGCACCGGGCATTTCTGGTCTCCGGCCTATTGCCGGGCTTATTGCTCGAAGTAGGAGTACTTGCCGTCGTCGCCCTTCTTCCAGGTGTACATGACGTAGTCCGGACGAGTGATGTCGCCCTTGGCGTCATAGCCGATGTCGCCGATGGCGGTCTTCCACGGCCCGCCGGACTTGATGGTGTCGGCGACCTTCTGGGCATCATCGGCGGAGCCGGTCTTGGTGATAGCCGCTGCGATGATCTGTATCGCGGCGTAGGAGTAGAGCGTGTAGGCTTCCGGCTCGAAGCCGGCGGCGCGGAACTTCTCGACAAGCTCCTTGGCGTTCGGGTTCTTGCGCGGATCGGGAGCGAAGGTCATCAGCGTGCCCTGGACGGCGTCGCCAGCGATCGAAGCCAGTTCGTTCGAGACGATGCCGTCGCCGGACATGAACTGGGCCTTGAGGCCCTGGTCGGCGAGCTGGCGAATGATCAGGCCGGCCTCGGTGTGCAGGCCGCCATAGTAGACGACGGTGACGCCGGCTTCCTTCATCTTGGCGATGAGCGCCGAGAAGTCCTTGTCGCCGACATTGATGCCTTCATACATGGCTTCCTTGACGCCATTGCCGTTGAGCGCCTTCTTGGTTTCGTCGGCGAGGCCCTGGCCATAAGGTGTCTTGTCGTGGATGAGCGCGATCTTGGCGTCCTTGAAGTTCTTGGCGACATAGTCGCCCGCAACCTTGCCCTGCTGGTCGTCGCGTCCGCAGGTGCGGAATGTGTTCCACATGCCGCGTTCGGTGAACTTCGGATTGGTCGCGGCAGGCGTGATCTCGAGGATGCCATTCTCGGCATAGACTTCCGACGCAGGAATTGAGACGCCGGAATTGAAGTGGCCATCGACGTACTTGATGCCGTCGGCGACAAACTTGTTGGCGACCGAGATACCCTGCTTCGGATCCGACACGTCGTCACCGACGCTCAGCTTGAGCTGCTGGCCGAGGACTCCGCCGGCCGCGTTGATGTCAGCGACGGCCTGCTCTGCGCCCTTCTGCAACTGCGCGCCGAAGGCGGCGTTCGGGCCGGTGATCGGACCGGCAACGCCGATCAGGATGTCGGCCCACGCGCTGCCGGTGAACGCGACGAGCGCGGTCAGGGCCACGGCGGACAAGAGAGATTTTTTCATTTAGTACGCTCCCATTTACGGAGTGGGCGTGGATGACACTTTCATGCGATGCCCACCCTTATCGCAGAAAGCACAGTTTGCCGATTTTCAGGCACTTGTCACGCCGAATTCATCCCTGAAGCGGCGCTAATCGTGAACATCAACCTTTCGGTTTCCAGCTCAAGAGGGAAGCTCTTTCGTAGAGCCAATTATACTGTGTCACCATCTGATTGGTGCGCGTGTATTGGTAGCCGAGGAAACCCAGTATGGTCAGCACAATCGTGTCGACGATATAGTAATGCAGCGAGAACATCGTGCCGTCGAACAGCGCGTGGTGGATGAACCTTATGCCGATGCCGAGCCCGAGCATGTAAAGGAACAGCTGAAAGAAGCTGCGCCAGGTTTGCGCGCTCGCCTTGCCGGTCATCCATGCCGCCCAGCCGCCGAGCAGGCAGGTGACGAACAGGAACTGCCAGATCGAGGCTTCCTCGTAGAGAATGCCCTGCATGATGAGTCTCCTGAACTCAGTGGTGGCCGCCCTCGAGATAGGCGGCGCGCACTTCCGGATTGGCGAGCAGCTCTTTGCCGGAGCCGCTCATCGTCACATTGCCGTTGACCATGACATAGCCGCGATTGGCGAGCTTCAGCGCGCCGAAGGCGTTCTGCTCGACCAGGAATACGGTCAGCCCTTGCGTCCTGTTCAGCTCGCGGATGGCATCGAAGATCTGCTTGACGATCAGTGGCGCCAGACCCAGCGACGGCTCGTCGAGCAGCAGCAGCTTCGGCCGTGCCATCAGCGCTCGGCCGATCGACAGCATCTGCTGCTCGCCGCCCGACAGCGTGCCGCCGCGCTGGCCGATGCGCTCTTTCAGCCGCGGGAACAGCGAAAAGACCTTCTCGACGTCCTCGTCGTAATGCTTGAGGTTGTCGAGGCTGGCGCCCATCTGCAGGTTTTCCATCACCGTCATGCGCGGGAAGATGCGCCGTCCCTCCGGCGACTGGGCGATGCGCATCCGTGCGATCTCGTGCGTCGGCAACTGCGTGATGTCGGTGCCGGCGAAGGTGATGGTGCCGGTGCGCGCACGCGGGGCGCCGAAGATCGTCATCATCAACGTCGACTTGCCGGCGCCGTTGGCGCCGATCAGCGCCACCACCTCGCCCTCGTTGACGCTGACATTGACGCCGTTCAGCGCCCGGATGTTGCCGTAATAGGTTTCGACGCCCTTGATGTCGAGCAGCGCTGTCCCGGCCATTATTTGCGCCCTCCGCGCGGCTTGGCTGTCGAGGATTTCGTCGCCGGCTTGGCCGGCGAGGTGGACTTGGTGGCCGAGGTCTTCGCCTTCGCAGCGGGCTTCCCGGCCTGCGCGGCCGGTTTGGTCCTTGCCGAACTTGCGCGTGCATCGACCTGAGCCGCTTTCGAGGCGCCTTTCGATACCGTGACCCGTTCGCCTTCGTCCGCGTGTTCGACGGTATCGGAAACCGGTCCCGCCATCATCGAGGCGGAACTGCCGGGCCCGTGCGCCGCATCCGGCCCGGTATCCAGCTGCTCGATGACGTCCTCGTCGCCGACCTCGGTCAGCACCGTCTCGACCTCTTCGTCGTCGACGCCGAGATAGGCGGCAATCACGCGCGGGTCCGTCCTGACCGACTGCGGATTGCCGTCGGATATCTTGCGGCCGTATTCCAGCACCACGACGTGGTCGGAGATCTGCATGACCACCGACATGTCGTGCTCGATGAGCAGGATCGAGGTGCCGGTGTTGTCCTTGATGTCCATCAGGAGTTCGTTGAGCGAGGCCGACTCCTTCGGATTGAGGCCGGCGGCCGGCTCGTCGAGGCACAGAAGCTCGGGGCCGGTGCACATGGCGCGTGCGATCTCGAGCCGCCGCTGCGCGCCATAAGGCAGGTCGCCGGCCGGGTCGTCGGCGCGGTCGACGAGATTGGCTTTCTCCAGCCAGTGCTTGGCGAGATCGATCGATTCGGCCGAGGCCTGCCGGTAACTGGAAAAGCCGAACAGGCCAAGGAAGGTGTAGCCGGAAGCCTTCATGAGCTTGTTGTGCTGGGCGACCAGGAGGTTCTCCAGCACAGTCATGCCCGAGAACAGGCGGATGTTCTGGAAGGTGCGCGCCACCTTGGCGCGCGCCGGGATCTCGTGATTGGGCAGGCGCTCGAGCAGGTAGCTCGACCCGTCGCGCCGGCTGAGCGTGATCATGCCTTCCGACGGCTTGTAGAAGCCGGTGATGCAGTTGAACACCGTGGTCTTGCCGGCGCCGTTCGGCCCGATGAGCGCGGTGATCTCGCCGCGCTTGGCCTGGAACGACAGGTCGCCGATGGCGATCAGGCCGCCGAACTTCATCGACAGATGCTCGACCTGCAGGATGACGTCGCTGATGGAAGGTTGCGCGTTCATCAGCCGTGGCCCTCCTTGGTGAAGGAGCCTGAGACGGCTCTTCGCTCCTTGAGGAAGGCTGTCGGCTCACGGCTGCCGACGAAGCCGCGCGGCTTCCACAGCATGACGACGACCATGGCGATGCCGAACAGCAGCATGCGGTAGAGTTCCGGCGTGAAGTCCGGACCGAACAGCACCTTGAGGAAGCCCAGCTCGCGCAGGATCTCGGTGCCGCCGATCATCACCAGTGCCGCCACCGCGATACCGCCCAGCGAGCCCATGCCGCCGAGCACGACGATGGCGAGGATGATCGCCGATTCCAGGAAGACGAAGGATTCCGGACTGACGAAGCCCTGGCGCGCGGCGAAGAAAGAGCCGGCGAAGCCGCCGAACATGGCGCCGGTGGCGAACGCCGTCAGCTTGGTGGTGGTGGTGTTGATGCCGAGCGATCGGCAGGCGATCTCGTCCTCGCGCAAGGCTTCCCAGGCGCGGCCCACCGGCAGGCGGCGCAGCCTGATGGTGACGAACGCGGTGAGGAAGCAGAGTCCCAGGATGAGATAGTAGAGGAAGATCTTGTAGTAGGCGCCCGACTGGGCGATGCCGAGAACCTTGGCGATGTAGTTCGGGTCCGAGACGTTGAACGACATCAGTCCGAAAAAGGAGACTTTCGGGATGCCGGAGATGCCTGCCGAGCCGTTGGTCACCTCACGCCAGTTGATCAGCACCAGACGGATGATCTCGCCGAAGGCGAGCGTGACGATCGCCAGATAGTCGCCGCGTAGCCTCAGCACCGGGAAGCCGAGCATGACGCCCCAGAAGGCCGCCATGCAGCCGGCGGCGGGCAGCAGGATCCAGAACGACAGGCCGAAATGCGTGCCGAGCAGCGCATAGGCATAGGCGCCGACGGCGTAGAAGGCGACGTAGCCGAGGTCGAGCAGGCCAGCCAAACCGATGACGATGTTGAGTCCCCAGGCCAGCATCACGTAGATCAGGATCTGAATGCCGAAATTGTCGACCCATTTCAGCGAGCCCTGGAAGCCGAACAGAAGCACCATGGCGACCGGATAGATCAGCAGCACGACGACGCCGATCTTGTTGAAGTTGCGCCGCACGAAGCCGGGCTCGACGGTGACCGCGGGCGCCTTGGCCTTCTCGACCTTGGCCCGCTCCATCGCCGGCTGAGCGAATCCGACATAGAGGAAGCGTCCGGCCGCGGTGAGGATCACCACCAGCGCGAGCAGACCCCAGCGCTGCACCAGGATCAGTTCGTTGTTGATGTTCTGGTCGGTCCTCAGACCGATGAACAGCACGAACAGCCCGAGCGCGATCGCGCCGGCATAGAGCGCTTCGCGAAATGCGCGCTGGATGGGAGTTGCGACGCTGTCGCTCGCCGGAGACACGGTAACGGCCATGGCTCAGACCTTTTCGACTTCAGGCCGGCCGAGAATGCCGGAGGGCAGGAAGATCAGCACGATCGCCAGGATCGAGAAGGCGGCGACGTCCTTGTAGTCGATCGAGAAATAAGCCGACCACATGCTTTCGATGAAGCCGATCAGAAGCCCGCCGAGCACAGCGCCGGGCAGCGAGCCGATGCCGCCGAGCACGGCCGCCGTAAACGCCTTCACGCCCGGCACGAAGCCGTCGGAAAACACCACCACGCCATAATACATCAGGAACAGCGTGCCGGCGACCGCCGCGAGCGCCGCGCCCATGATGAAGGTGATGGAAATGGTACGATCGACGTCGATGCCGAGCAGGGCCGCCATCTTGCGGTCCTGTTCGCAGGCGCGCTGCGCGCGGCCAAGCGCCGTTCGGTTGACCAGGTACCAGAAGATCGCCAGCAGCACGATCGTCACCAGCACGATGATGATCTGCTTCAGCGAGACGCTGATTCCGTCGAAGGAATAGACCTGGCTGACCAGCGGCGGAATCGGCTTGTTGCGCGGACCTTGCGTGACCTGCACGAAGTTGGACAGAGCGATCGACATGCCGATGGCTGTGATCAGCGGCGCCAGCCGGAACGAGCCGCGCAACGGCCTGTAGGCCACTTTCTCGATCGTCCAGTTGTAAAGACTGGTGAGCAGCATGGCCACGATCATCATGATCAGAAGCGCGACCACGACCGGGACGGAATAGAAAATCGCGCCGAGGATGAGGAAGACGATGAGGGCCGCGAAGGCCCCAACCATGAAGATGTCGCCATGCGCGAAATTGATCATGCCGATGATGCCGTAGACCATCGTGTAGCCGATCGCGATCAGCCCATAGATCGATCCCAGCGTCAGCCCGTTGATAAGCTGCTGGACGAAATACTGCATATTTATGCGGCTCCCCTGGAACGTCGCCCTTAAGGGCGCGTCCCTTTTCGTATTTCCCCTAGTCGTAAAGTTTCGAGCCCGGATTGCAACGTGATTTTTCGATCACGCGACATGTTTCCGACGCCCGGCTTACGATCGTTCGTTTTCTTGCACCCGACCCCCTGGACTATGGCGGACCCTAGCATTGGCACAACGCAATGTCTTTGACGATTCAGGCGCATCATGCGCCGCCTTTCGAAGAAATCGCCGTCAAAAGTAGGTGATGAGGCGATTCCTTGCGCCCCTGACAGGGTTCCGTTGCCCGCCCCGACTGCTTCCGCAAGGGCAGGATTCTGCCATGTGGCGGCCAGGCAAGCAGGGGCATCGCCTGGCCGTGAGTGGCCGCGACACCGGCTGCCGAGCACCGGCCAGTCCATCGGGACGTCAAGCGACGATAAACCCGTGCGCGAACGGATCGCGCTCGTCGATGAAAATGGTGTTCAAACCCGTCATGCGCGCCCAGCCGCCGATCGAAGGGATGATCGCCGGCTTGCCGGCCACGCTGACCTCCTTTTCCACCCTGCCCTTGAACAGCGAGCCGATGATCGATTCATGGACGAAGCTGTCGCCTTCCTTGAGCTTGCCCTTGGCGTGCAGTTGCGCCATGCGCGCCGAAGTGCCGGTGCCGCAAGGCGAGCGGTCGATCGCCTTGTCGCCATAGAAGACGGCGTTGCGCGCATCGGCCTCGGCATGTTTCGGCCGGCCGGTCCACAGCATGTGTGACAGCCGGTTGATGCCGGGATTCTCCGGATGGACGAAGGAATATTTCTCGTTGAGGCGCTGGCGCACCACAGGGCTCCAGGCGATGAGGTCGCCGGCCGAGTAGTCGGCCATGTCACGGTAGTTCTTCTGCGGCTCCACGATGGCGTAGAAATTGCCGCCATAGGCGACGTCGACGCTGATCTGGCCAAGCACCGGGCATTCGACCGTCAGCCCTTCGGCATAGAGGAACGACGGCACGTTGGTGATGCGCACTTCCTCGACATAGTCGCCGACCTGTTTGTATTCGGCGACGACGAGGCCGGCCGGCGTGTCCAGCCTGAGCACACCAGGCGTCTTCGGCTTCACCAGCCCGTGCTCGATCGCCATCGTCACCGTGCCGATCGTTCCGTGTCCGCACATCGGCAGACAGCCGGATGTCTCGATGAAGAGGATGGCGATGTCGCAGTCCCCGCGCGTCGGCGGATAGAGGATCGAGCCCGACATCACGTCGTGGCCGCGCGGCTCGAACATCAGCCCGGTGCGGATCCAGTCATACTCGGCCAGAAAATGCGCCCGCCGCTCCATCATTGTGGCGCCCAGCAGCGGCGGCCCGCCGCCGGCGACCAGCCTGACCGGATTGCCGCAAGTGTGGCCGTCGATGCAGAAGAAGGTTTGCTTGGCCATGATGATTTCCTAACTTTCAGAACCGCTGCGGGCGGAATGGTGTGAGATCGAGCGCCGGCGTCTGCCCGAGAACGAGATCGCGGATCAAGCGCCCGGTCGCGGCCGACTGGGTCAGGCCGAGGTGGCCGTGGCCGAATGCGTAGAAGACATTCGGCGCCCCGGCCATGCCGATGACCGGCAGCGAATCCGGCAGCGACGGGCGAAAACCCATCCATTCCCGGCCGCCGCTTGGATCGAGCCCCGGCAGGAATTTTTTCGCTTTTTCGAGCATCGCCCTCGAGCGGGCGAAATTCGGCGGCCGCTCGATGCCGCCGAGCTCGACGGCACCGCCGATGCGCAAGCCGGTCTCCAGCGGCGTGATGACGAAACCATGCCCGGAAAAGATCAGCTGCCGCTTCACATCGAAGGCTGAGACCGGCAGTGTCGTGTTGTAGCCGCGCTCGGTCTCCAACGGGATTCGGTCGCCGAGGTTTCTGGCTAGCAGGTGCGACCATGCACCTGCGGCGATGACGAGATGCCTTGCCCGCCGCGTCGTTCCGTCGGCCAGCGAAATCGTTGGGCCTTCGGATCCTGTTTCGACCCGCTGGACCTGCCCCTTTTCGTAGCGGGCGCCCAGCCGCTCGGCGTAGGCCCAGACCGCCTTGCCGAACAGCTTGGGGTCGGTGACCGTTTTCCAGCTCGGAACGAAGGAGCCCTTGACGAATCGCGGGGCAAGCCCCGGCTGCAGGGCGGCAAGCTCCTCCCTTTCGACGTGACGGAAGGCGATGCCGAAACGTCCGCGCGCCGCCCAGCCGGGCAGTGAAGCACGGAATTCCGCTTCGCTCTCATAGAGTTCCAATGAGCCGTCCTCGCGCAGCATCGACCTCGTGCCGGAGCGATCGAGCAGACCCATCCATTCGGCCTCGGCAAGCTTCATCATGCCCGCTTGCGCCGCGAGGCTTGCCTCGTAGCGGCCGCTTCGCCCGGCACGCCAGAAGCGGATCAGCCAGGGCAGGAGCTTCGGCAGATAGGTGGGGGGAATGCTGAGGGGCCCGAGCGGGTCTGCAAGCCACTTCGGCAGCTGCCTGATCATGCCCTTGTGCGCGAGCGGCAGCACATCGGAGAAGGCGAATGCCGAGGCATTGCCGGAACTCGTTTCCTCGCAGATGCCGGTGCGGTCGAAGACGGTGACGCGGCGCCCCGCCTCCGCTAGGTAGGTTGCCGCGCAGATGCCGATGATGCCGCCGCCGATGATGGCGATATCTTCTGCTTCTCCCGGCTCGCGAGATGAAGCTGCACGCGGGGCGGCTGAGGAGTGCCGCCTCTCTTGTGTCTCTTTGGAGTCTTCTTGCACGTCGGCACTGCCCTTCATCCGGCTGCCTTACCTTCTCTCCGGCGCGGGGAGAAGGCTGCAAGCCGGAGCCAAGTTTAGAACGCCGGCAGTTTCGGCCGCACGGCGAGCGCATCCCGCACGATCTTCTCGACAGCCTTGCGGCGTTCGCCCGACAGCGGCTGCCGCGGCATGCGCACGCGGTCATTGGTATCAATCGCCAGCACTTCAGCAAGCTTGATGTTCTGTACCAGATAGGTCGAGACGTCGAGATCGAGCAGAGTCCGGAACCAGCGGTAGATTGCCAGCGCCTCCTCGCGGCGGCCCTGCTTCATCAGTTGGTAGATGGCGACCGTTTCGCGCGGGAAGGCCGTCACCAGGCCGGCCACCCAGCCGACGGCGCCGACCGATAGCGCCTCGAAGGCGAGATTGTCGACGCCGGTGAAGAGGTCGTAGCGGTCGCCGAGGCGGTTGATGATCTCGGTCGACCGGCGGATATCGTCGGACGATTCCTTGATGGCGACGAAGCGCTCGTCGGAAGCAAGCTCCTCCATCAGGTCGACCGTGACGTCGACGCGATAGGCGAGCCGGTTGGAATAGATCATCACCGGCAGGTCGCCCGCTTGCGCGACGGCGCGTAGCGCTGCCACCGTCTCTTGCCGGTCGGTGTGGTAGATCGGGCTTGGCACCACCATCAGGCCATTGGCGCCCTCCCTGGCGGCGCGGCGCGCAATGTTCGCCGCCTCGCGGGTGCCGGGCTCGTTGACGGTCAGGAGCACCGGCTTGCGGCCGGCGACCTTCTGCGCCGTCTTCAGCACCTCGATCTTCTCGTCATGCGACAGCATCGGACCTTCTCCGAGCGAGCCACAGACGATGATGCCGTCGCAGCCAGCCTCCATCTGCAGCCCATAGCAGCGCTCCATCTCGGCGTGGTCGAGGCGGTCGTCGGTCGTGAATTTGGTCGTGACGGCGGGGAAAACTCCGGTCCACATGGCAGCACCTCCATCTGATATATCAGGCATATATCTATTAAGAAATGGCCCGTCAACGCGGAATCGATTATGATATATGAAAAATATATCAGGAGCCTGCCTTTGATATCCCTCGAGACAAGGACGGCGTTCGAGCCGGCGGCGACGCGAGCCTACCGGGCCCTCGAGCACATGATCGTCACCCTGGAGCTGCCTCCGGCTAGCTTTGTCACCGAGGGCGCGCTGATCGATCGGCTGGGGTTGGGCCGGACCCCGGTGCGCGAGGCAATCCAGCGGCTGGCGTGGGAAGGCCTGCTCGATGTGCGCCCGCGCGCCGGCGTCGCGGTCGCGCCGCTTCACCCCGGCGACTGGCTGCGGGTGCTCGACGCAAGGCGCGGCATCGAGCTGGTGCTGGCCCGCTCAGCGGCCCGCTTCGTCACCCGCGAGGCGGCGGACCTTTTCCACGAGGCCGCCCTAGCCATGCAGAAGGCGGTGATCTCCGGCAACGTGCTTTCTTTCATCCAGGCCGACAAGGCCCTCGACGAGGCCCTTGCGATGGCGGCCGACAATCCGTTCGCGGCACGCGTGGCGGCTCCCTTGCAGACCCACAGCCGCCGCTTCTGGTACCGCTACAAGGCCGATACCGGCTTGGCCGAATCGGCCGAACATCACGTCGCGCTGATCCGCTCCATCCTCGACGGCGATGAGGAGGCGGCCGCCAAGGATGCTGACAAGCTGATGGCGCTGCTGCGCGGCCATGCCGAGGTCGCGGCGACGCGCTGACCGGCGCGTCGCGCGTCACCCGCCCGGCTGCCCGACCGCGGTGGCCGGAGTCTCTTCCCAACCCTCACCGGCCGCAAGGATGCAGCTTTGGCCGTTGACGTCCGTCACGACGATGGTCCAGGTGCCGCTTGCCGAGGCGAACACCTCAAAGATGGCGACATCTCCGGCTACACCATAGCCGAGCCGCTTCTCCTCGAACGTCGCCGCCAGTCCGGTGACCAAAACGTCATGGGCGTCGCAAATGACCTGCGCCGATGCGGGGAATGCCAGCAACGCCATCGTCGACCCGACCGCCGCCGGCTTGATCCATTGAAACGAAAATATGCGTGCCATCGGGCACCTCCTTCGCCGTCGCATTTCGGCAAGGGAGGCACATTTGGCCGCCTCAGCGTGCCGGAATGCTCCAGGCCGGATCGGACGTTCCCATCACGTCATTCCTTCTGGTTTCCGGTCTGTCGGGAGCTGTCACTTCCTGGATTCGATATGGTGAACCTGCGCCCCGCAAACAAGCTGACCGAGCGCAAGCAACCTGCTTTCTCCGCTTCGGGCTGTAAACCTGGCGAGGCGCTCAGGCGCCTTGCATCTCGACGTTCAAGCGCCCGGCAGGGCGGCGGCGATCGTCGGGCTATCCCAGCCTTCGCCGACCGAAAGCACGCAGCTCTGACCCTTGGTATCGGAGGCAAGGACCGTCCAACTGCCCTGCTCGGAAACAAAAATCTCGAGCACCACGTTCGGATTGATCAGTCCGCGGCCGGCCTCGCTTTCATGGAACTTGTCGCCGAGCGCTTTGATCACCTCGGAACGTGGAGCACATTGCCCGGCCGCGTTTGCCTGGGCGATGCCGCCGGATACCGCAACCGCAAGGCTCATCGTCGCCATAAGAAATCGTGTCACCTGACACCTCCTCGCGCCAGACGAGTACCCCGGCTGCTACCGGCGCTGTTTGATTGGCCTGCACGCGGCAGGAATGTAATTTAAGGCAGATATTGCCTGTTGGTTCCATGGTCGTGACATTCGCTTGATTCCGCTTTGAAAAGGAGAGGCCCAGCGCGAGCGCCGGGCCTCTCATTCAATCACGATCGGATGCCGCGCGCCCGCAGCCGCAACGCGGCGAGGACGCGCAACCAAAAGCGTCCGGTCAGTTCATCGTCGGGATGACGAACTCGGCGCTGTCCTTGATACCTGCCGCGCGCCCGCAGCCGCAACGCGGCGAGGACGCGCAACCAAAAGCGTCCGGTCAGTTCATCGTCGGGATGACGAACTCGGCGCCGTCTTTGATACCGGACGGCCAGCGCGAGGTGACCGTCTTGGTCTTGGTGTAGAAGCGGAACGCGTCCGGACCATGCTGGTTGAGGTCACCGAAGGAGGAGGCCTTCCAACCGCCGAACGTGTAGTAGGCGATCGGCACCGGGATCGGCACGTTGACCCCGACCATGCCGACCTGGACGCGCGAGGCAAAGTCGCGCGCGGCGTCGCCGTCGCGGGTGAAGATGGCGACGCCATTGCCCATTTCGTGGTCGTTGGCGAGGTGGATGGCGTTCTCATAGGTCGGCGCGCGCACCACCGACAGCACCGGTCCGAAGATCTCTTCCTTGTAGATGCGCATGTCGGCGGTCACATTGTCGAACAGGCAGCCGCCCATATAGTAGCCGTTCTCATAACCTTGCATCTTGAAGCCACGGCCGTCGACGACGAGCTTGGCGCCTTCCTTGACGCCCAGGTCGACATAGCCCTTGACGCGCTCCAGCGCTTGGCGCGTCACTAGCGGGCCGAAATCGGCGGAAGAGTCGGTCGACGGGCCGACCTTCAGGCTTTCGACGCGCGGCACCAGCTTTTCCATCAGCCGGTTGGCGGTGTCGTTGCCGACCGGCACGGCGACGGAGATCGCCATGCAGCGCTCGCCGGCCGAGCCGTAGCCCGCGCCGATCAGCGCATCGACCGTCTGGTCCATGTCGGCGTCGGGCATGATGATCATATGGTTCTTGGCGCCGCCGAAGCACTGCACGCGCTTGCCGGCCGCGCAGCCGCGCGAATAGATGTATTGGGCGATCGGCGTCGAGCCGACGAAACCGATGGCCTTGATGTCCGGATCGTCGAGGATGGCGTCGACCACTTCCTTGTCGCCGTTGACGACGTTGAGGATGCCGGCAGGCAGGCCGGCCTCGATGAACAGTTCGGCGATGCGCAGCGGCACGCCCGGATCGCGCTCGGATGGCTTCAGGATGAAGGCATTGCCGCAGGCGATCGCCGGCGCGATCTTCCAAAGCGGGATCATCGCCGGGAAGTTGAACGGCGTGATGCCGGCGACCACGCCGAGCGGCTGGCGCATCGAATAGACATCGATGCCGGGGCCGGCGCCGTCGGTGAATTCGCCCTTCATCATGTGCGGGGCGCCGATGCAGACTTCGACCACTTCGAGGCCGCGCTGGATGTCGCCGCGCGCATCGGCAAGGGTCTTGCCGTGCTCGCGCGCCAGTATGTCGGCGAGCTCTTCATAGTCGCGCTGGACCAGCTCGAGAAACTTCATCAGCACGCGCACGCGGCGCTGCGGGTTGGTGGCGGCCCACTTGGGCTGCGCGGCCTTGGCGTTCTCGACCGCGGAGCGCAGCTCCGCCTGCGAGGCCAGCGCCACCGTGCCGCGCACGGAGCCGTCCATCGGCTGCATCACATCCTGCTTGCGCCCGCTCGTGCCGGCGACACGCTCGCCG
Source organism: Mesorhizobium sp. M3A.F.Ca.ET.175.01.1.1 (assembly GCF_004791945.1). Lineage (NCBI taxonomy): Bacteria > Pseudomonadati > Pseudomonadota > Alphaproteobacteria > Hyphomicrobiales > Phyllobacteriaceae > Mesorhizobium > Mesorhizobium sp. M3A.F.Ca.ET.175.01.1.1. The sequence goes on from NZ_SRTP01000002.1 coordinate 559,215, forward strand.
CCGATGAAATGACCGTATTCGATCATGGTTTCTCTCCCTGTTTTCGATGATGAGGCATTGTCCGCCTTTGCGAGGGCGAAGGCAACGCGAGCCAGAACGCAACCGTTGTGCGAAAAATAGACAACAGGAGCCGGACGTGCATTAATTGCCGCAAATAGCCAGAGCCTGTCGCCAAGGATTTCTCAAGTTGAGCTTTGTCACGCCCCCCTCCGTCCTGCCGGACACCTCACCCTCTAGAGGGGAGATGTCCGGCAGGACGGAGGGGGGCGCGAGGGATCGCGGCCTTGACCGTTGCCACCGAGGTCATCCCCATGAACTGGGATGACGTCCGCATCTTCCTCGCCGTGGCGCGCGCCGGCCAGATCCTGGGCGCGGCCAAGCGCCTGGAGCTCAACCACGCCACCGTGTCGCGCCGCATCGCCGCGCTCGAGGAGGCATTGCGCACAAAACTCTTTCGTCGCCTGACCACCGGCAGCGAGCTGACGCCGGCCGGTGAGCGCTTGCTCGACATTGCCGAGCGCATGGAGAGCGACATGATCGCCGCGCGCTCGACCATTGCCGGCGAGGGCGACGACGTTTCCGGCACGGTGCGCATCGGCGCGCCCGACGGCTTTGGCGTCGCCTTCCTGGCCAAGCGGCTCGGCGGTCTGACGGCGCTCCACCGCGAACTCACCATCCAGTTGGTGCCCGTGCCGCGCTCCTTCTCGCTGTCGCGGCGCGAGGCCGATATCGCGATCACGGTCGAGCGGCCGACCGAGGGCCGGCTGATCGCGGGAAAGCTGGTCGACTACACGCTTGGCCTGTTTGCCTCCCGCGCTTACGTGGATTCCAACGGGCTGCCGAAGTCGGCGGCCGAGCTCGGTCAGCACACGCTGATCGGCTACGTGCCCGACCTCATCGTCAGCCCCTCGCTCGACTACGCCGCCGAGTTCAGCCCCGACTGGCGCTCGACCTTCGCCATCTCCTCGGCCCTCGGCCAGGCGGAAGCCGTGCGCTCCGGCGCCGGCATCGGCATCCTCCACACCTTCGTGGCGCGCTCGATGCCGGAGCTCGTCCCGGTCGACATCGTGGCGCCCATCCGCCGGGCCTACTGGCTGGTCTATCATGAATCGGTGAGGCCGCTGCGGCGCGTGCAGATCGTCGCCAACTTCATCACCAAGGCGGTCGAGCGGGAGCGCGCGTTGTTCATGTGAGCAGGCCGCCTTGCGCTTGCCACAAAGTCGGCGAGTGTGGCACCGGCGATCGTCACGGACGACCGTGGACTGTTCTTCGTAACGTCGGCGGAAACATGCGTGCCTCTCTTGCCATCCTGCCGCTGTTTTGCCTCGCCGCCTGCGCCAATCCCTGGACCAAACGTCCGGAGGCGGAACTTCCGAAACCGATCCGCTATGCAATGGCTCGCCCCTCGCCGTTCGTCTTCGGCAACTATTGTGGGCCCGGGACCCGAACCGGGGACCTGTCGTCCAAGCCGGTCGATCGTCTTGATGCCGCCTGCCAGGTCCACGACGCCTGCTACATCGCCCAGCGCAATCATTGCGACTGCGACGGCGCGCTGATCGCCTCGGCGAGGGCGATCCGCGACGACCGCAGCGCACCGAGGAAGATGCGTGGCGAGGCGGAGCTTCTGCTCGCCACCTTTGCGCTTCCCGTCTGCAGGATGTTCCCGCATGGCTTCATGCCGCCGCGCGATCCTGCCCAGCTCAAGGCCATGAACGGGGCCATCGGGTGAGCTTGAGGTCCGTTGGAGCAAGCTCGTTGGCGGGTTTGGCGCTGACGGTGCTGGCCAGTTGCGCGGGCATGCCGGGCCGTTCCGCCTGCGCCTATTTTCCAGGTGATGGTGCCTGCGCCCGCCCCCCAATATCGGCCGACACCAGCGGCGCCGAGACCGCGACCGCCCGCATCTTCGCGGATGACGGCGACTTTGCCTACGAGAAGCGGTTCCAGGCATTGCTCGCCCAGAGCCGGATCGACGCCCTCGACCGCTCAAACGGCACCGGCCGCTTCGGCCGCAACTGGCGCGACGTCCATAACGATAGCTTCCAAAGGACCTATCGAGCGCTGCAGCGGTTGGCAAATCCGCTCGACAGGACAGAGCTGCCGCCGGCATCGGGCAAGCCGGGCGAAAGCCATTTCACCGGCCGCTGGCGCATGTCGCGGCAGACGCTTTATCTCGATGCCACCGCGCGGCCCTCTGACCCCAAGACCTTCAGCTTTTCAGGACTTCAGGCGCGCTCCGTCGAGATCGTGCTGCGACAGGCCGGCAACACGCCCCTCGACATTGACGGCAGTTGCGATGGCCCGCTCGCCCTTCGCTCGTCGGCGCGATCGGGCACCGTCGCCGCGGGCTCGCAATTCCATCTCAGCCTGCCCGCAGCCGGCACTCCGGTCAGCCTCTTTCCCAGCGAGGCGCTCGGCCGCTGCGACCTGCGCGTCAGCTCCAGAGAGGCCCCGGCCGGAGCCCCGCTGACCATTCTGCGCGAGGAGACCGCCGATCCCTGGATCACGGCGCTCGACAGCCGCTATGACCGCTGCCCGGTACCCGATGCGAAAAGCCTCGAAGCGCTCGACCGCGCTTTCTATGCCGGCCGCTGGCTGTCGCAGACCTGCGCTCTGCCGCTCGGAAATCCCACGCTCCTGCGCAAGTCGCGCGACGGCTTCAACGCCAAGGTCGAGGCCCTGCTCGGCAAGACGCTGCCCGACAGTGCCTTCGACAAAGCCGATCCGGAACTGCCGCTCGATTTTTCCGACGCTCCAAAGCTCAGGCTGATCTATCTGTCGTCGCTGGAGTTCAAGGCGGACTTTTCCGGCCGCATCATCGAGCGGCTGATAAGGTATCATGCCGCGCGGGGCGCCAAGGTGCGCATCCTGATCACCGACGTGCTGGAACGCGAGAAGGACGACGCCATGCTGCACCGCCTGGCCGCCGAATTCCCCAATGTCCAGCTGCAGGAATATCGCTGGCGGGCCTACCGCGGCGCGCCGATCGACGAGCAGATCTCACAGCTGCACAAGACCCACCACATCAAGATGCTGGCGACGCTGGCGGATCAGCCTGGCCGGTCCCGCGTCATCATCGGCGGACGCAACATCCATGATGGCTTCCTTTTTCACCGGCCGGTCGACCTGACGCGTTATCCGAACCTGCAGCAATACGGCAAGACGGACGGGTTCTCGCTGAACTACTATTCCAACTGGAGCGATTTCGACGTCGAGGTCGCGGACGAGGCGACGGTCGCGACGCTTGCGGCGCACCTCTCCACAGTCTGGCTGCGCGATGCCGACACCAACCTGTCACGTCCGTTTTCAATCCCGGTTCCTTCAGCCGGTCGCAGCTCGCCAGGCGTGGCGCGGCACTTCATCTCGGTGCCCTACGAGGATGGGCATGCGCTGGAGAACTACTTTGTCGAGCTTATCAACGCCGCCAGGCGCCATATCCAAATCGTCAACCCTTATCTCAACCCGACGCCCGACCTTGTTCGCGCCCTCGACCGGGCGCTCGCCCGAGGCGTGAAGATCGACATCGTCGGCCGCATCGACCTCAAGGGCGACATCGGCGGCAGCTTTCTCACCGCGCTCAACAGGCTGTTCGTCGAGAAATATGGCGACCATATCAACATCCGCGAGTTCAAGGCCCCGGATGTCGTGTTACACTCCAAGATCATGATGATCGACGAGCGGCTGGTCACCATCTCCTCGGTCAATCTCAACAACCGCAGCTTCTTTCACGACAGCGAGAACGGCATGGTGGTGCTCGATCCCGCCTTCTACCGCCGCATGAAGCCGGTCTATGACGACTATCTCGCCCATTCCCGGCCGGTCGCCGCCAATGTGAGCATCGGCTGGGCCTACAGGCTGCTGTTCAGCGGGGCATGGGTGAGGCAGGCCTTTTGATCAGCGTGGCCTTCACTAGAGATACCGGTCCGGGCTGAGATCGCGCGCGTTGATCTCCGGGACCCTGTTGGAAAGGATGTCGGAGAGCACCCTGGCCGACCCGCAGGCCATGGTCCAGCCGAGCGTGCCGTGGCCGGTGTTGAGATAGAGATTGGACAATTCGCTTTGTCCGATCAGCGGCGGTCCGTCCGGCGTCATCGGCCTGAGCCCGCACCAGAACGTCGCCGCCTTGAGGTCGCCGGCGCCCGGAAAGAGGTCGCCGACTGAATGCTCGAGCGTGCGGCGGCGGGATTCGTGCAGCCTCATATCGAAGCCGGAGATCTCCGCCGTCCCGCCGACGCGGATGCGGTCGCCGAGCCGGGTGGTCGCCACCTTGTAGGTCTCGTCCATGATCGTCGACACCGGTGCCGCCTCGGCGTTCTTGATCGGCACCGTGATCGAGTAGCCCTTGACCGGATAGACCGGAATCGGCCGCTTCATCTTGTGCATGAAAAGCGCGGAATAGCTGCCAAGCGCCAGCACATAGGCATCCGCCATGCGCCAGCCCTTGTCGGTGATGACATGGCCGACGCGGTTGCGGCTCCTGACGATACGCCGGATGGTGGTGCCATATTCGAAGCTGACGCCGCGCGCCGCGCAAAGCTCGGCCAGCCGATCGGTGAACATCTTGCAGTCGCCGGTCTCGTCGCCGGGCAGCCTCAGGCCACCGACGAACTTCTCGCGAACGGCGGCCAGCCCCGGTTCGGCACCGATGCAGCCGTCGCGATCGAGGAGCTCGTAGGGAACGCCGTATTTCTTCAGCACCTCGACATCGCCGCCCGTGCCGTCGAGCTGCTTCTGCTGGCGAAAGAGCTGCAGCGTGCCTTTTGCGCGCTCGTCATAGGCAATGCCGGTCGCCGCGCGCAGCGCCTTCAGCGTGTCGCGGCTGTATTCGGCAAGCGGCACCATGCGCGACTTGTTGAGCGCATAGCGTTCCGCCGTGCAATTGCGCAGCATCTTGAGCAGCCACGTCCACATTTGCGGATCGAAGGCAGGCCGCACCACCAGTGGGCCGTGCTTCATCAGCAGCCACTTGATCGCCTTGATCGGCACCCCCGGCCCGGCCCAGGGCGAGGCATAGCCGGGCGAGATCTCGCCGGCATTGGCGAAGCTGGTCTCCAGCCCCGGCCCCTTCTGGCGGTCGATCACCGTGACCTCATGGCCGGCCTCTGCGAGGAAGTAGGCGCTTGTGACACCGATCACGCCGCCGCCCAACACCAGGATCTTCATCGCATGCTCCCCTCAAGACCGACCCGCCGTGCGGGGGCGAGATCGCTCCCGCCTGTCTGCCGGATTCTGAGGCGCGCGCCAAGGGCTTGCGTGCTACAGGCCGACATAGCGGCGATGAAAGCGGGGACCAAGGCTGGTCAGAATCTCATAGCCGATGGTGCCGGCCTGGCCGGCGGCGGCGTCGACGCTTTGCGAGGGGCCGAGGAGCTCGACGAGATCGCCTTCGCCGAGCCGTCCGGCCGGCAGCGCGGAAATGTCGAGGATGATCGAGTCCATCGACACGCGGCCGGCAAACGGCAGCCGCACCCCCTCGAACCAGGCTGCCGAGGCTGCGCGCCGGTGCCAGCCATCGGCGTAACCCAGCGAAATCGTCGCCAGCCGAAGCGGCCCCTCCGCGTGGAAGCTGTGGCCATAGCCGACGCCCGCGCCTTTTTCGACGCCGCGCGTCTGCGCCACCTTGGCCTCCAGCCGCACCACGGGCAGCATCGGGTTGGGTTCGCCAGGTGTCGGATTGATGCCGTAGAGCGCCGCACCCGGGCGGGCGAGATCGTAGCGGTACAGCGGCCCCAGGAATATGCCGGACGAATTGGCGAGCGAAGCGGGTGCCTCCGGCAGCATTTTCCGCAGCCGTTCGAACGCCAGCCACTGCTCTTCGTTGGCCGGATGCCTCGGATCGTCGGCGCAGGCGAGATGGCTCATGACGAGGCGCAGATCGATGCCCTGGAAGGCACTGTCATCCTTCGCGAGCGCCTCGACTTCGGCCGGCGACATGCCGAGCCGCGACATGCCGCTGTCGACCTGGATCGCGCCCGCCAGGCTTTGACCGGTCTGGCGGCCTGCCTGACGCCATGCTTCCAACTGCGCGGTGCTGTTGATGACGGGATAGAGCGCAGCCGCAACCGCTTCCGCTTCTGAACCCGGCGGCAGCCCGTTGAGCACATAGATCTGGGGCACCGGCCCCAGCGCCTTGCGCAGTGCAATGCCCTCGGCCAGCAGCGCCACGAAGAATGTCTCGCAGCCTTCTTTCGCCAGCGCCCCTGCCACCTGTGCGGCACCGAGACCATAGCCGTCGGCCTTGAGCACGCCGGCGCAACGCACACCGCCGAGCCTTGCCTTGAGCCGCCGGTAGTTCTCGCCTATCGCGCCGAGATCGATCGTCAGGATCGCGCCGGCCGCCGCTTCGCTGACCAGCGCGCCGGGAGCTGATTTCGGAAAAGGCCCTCTGGCGTCGTCGTTCATGGCGCCCCTTTTGCGTCAGCCCATCAATAGTGCGGTCGTGCCACCGGGGCAACCGCCGTGGAGACGACCGCCGCCTATGCATGTGGCTCGCAAGTGGCAGCGGGTCTGAGCTAGCGACATGCATCAAACAAAAACCTGGACCGCGTCGCCTGGATCCCTTCAGCGCGAGGCGCTTTGCGGAGCGAGATGCCGGAATGCCTGCACCACCTGTTGGTAGACCTTGCGCTTGAACGGCACGATCAGGTCGGGCAATTCCTGCATCGGCCGCCATGCCCATTGGTCGAATTCGGCCTTGTGATCGCCTGGCGGCGGATTGATCTGGATTTCGCTCTCGTCGCCCTCGAAGCGGTAGGCGAACCATTTCTGCGTCTGGCCGCGGTAGCGTCCCTTGAAGGCGACGCCCACTAGATGCGGCGGCAGGTCGTAATGGATCCACTGCGGCGCCTCGGCGAGGAACGACACGCTGCGCATGCCGGTCTCCTCATAAAGCTCCCGCCCGGCCGCCTGCAGCGGCTCCTCGCCCTTGTCGATGCCGCCCTGCGGCATTTGCCAGAGCTGTGTCGTGCCTGAAAATTCGCTGTCCGGTTCGGCGATGCGGTGCCCGACCCAGACCAGGCCGGCGGGGTTGAGGATCATCAGGCCGACGCAGGGGCGGTAAGGCAGCGTCTCGGGATCGATCATTTTCTTGGACATTCTGGATACCAGCATCAACGGAAGGCCGAGGGCTAACCTTTCTGAGGGTCTATGGCCACAGCCGAAATCGGCACGATCTCGATGCCGCGCTTCTTGGCCTCGGCGATCCAGGACGTCACCGCATCGACGGTGACGTCGAAGGCCGAGCCGATACCGACGGCCGTGCCCTTGGCCCGCGCAGTCGCCTCCAGGCTGTCGAGTTTCTTGAGGATCTCGCCCCGTTCCTGCACGGCATCGATCGACATGTCGCCGGCCACGAAAGGCACGCCGTCCTTCAGCGCCAGGTCGGATGCCAGGCTGCGCGCCGACGACCCGTCATCGACATAGGCCAGCCCCCGCTTGCCGAGTTCGGCGATGAATGGACCCATCGCGGCGGCGTCGGCCGAAAATCGCGCGCCCATGTAGTTCATGATGCCGGTGTAGTTGGTCGTCCTGGACAGCGCCCAGTGCAGGCTCTTCAGGTTCTCGGCCGGGCTTGCGGTGACAGTCAGCGTGTTGCGGCCGGGATTGACGTTCGGATAGTCGAACGGCTCCAACGGGATCTGCATGACGATCTCGTGCCCGCCCTGCCGTGCCGCCTGCATCCAGCGGCCGATGCTGTTGCCCTGCGGCGCGAAAGCCAGCGTCACTTCGGCCGGCAATTTGGCGATCGCCGCCTGCGTCCCGGTCTGCGAGACGGCGAGCCCGCCGATGACGATCGCCACGCGCGCCCCGCGCGCCCCGGACCATGGCCGCGCATAGACGTCGAACGGCCGCCTGCCGTCGGCCGCCCGGATCGGCAGCGGACCGGTATCGCTGGCCTCGATCAACGCCCGGTCGGGAATATGCGCTACCTTCAGATCCTGGCCGAGCGTGGAGGGATCGCGGATGACGATCCCTGCCTTGGGCGCGCCGTCACCCTCTGCGGGCTGGACATGGATGATCTGCGGACCACCGCTCTTCATCGATGTGCCCGCATTGGGGCTCGTCGCGGCGACCTCGGCCGGTGCCGGCGGCGGCGCCGGTGCGGGGGGCGCGGGAGCTGGCGCCACTGCCTCTTTCGGCGTCGAAACGGCTATCTCCTGCGGCTTGCGAAAGGGCCTGTCGCGCAGCGCGATAGCGGCGGAAACGCCCATCACGGCGAGGACGGCGATCGTTGCGACAAGCGTGCCTGTGCTGATGCCGCGCGCGGCGGAGCGTTGGGCGCGGAGCGTCTGTCCGAGCGGACGTTCGATGTCCTTGCCGATGTCAGCCAAGCCGCATCCCCAAGCCCGTGATCCAGCTCGCCAGGTCGTCAGCGGTCACGTGCGCATTCCTCTTCGGCGCGTCGCGGCGCCAACTCCCCGAATCAAACTGCCGGAACCTCGCGGTCCCGGCAGCATCGCATTGCTTCGATCGGGCGGCCAGAGTCTTCTCTAGCCATCCCAGGTTTACTGGTTCATCACAGCCTTGTCCGGGTTCGGCGGGAAGGCCGGATCGGTCTTTTGGCCGCGCAGCAGCTGCTCGGCATAGATCAGCTGCAGATCGTCCTTCGGTTCCGGCGGCACATAGGCGGCCGACCCGGAGCCGGTGGAGCTCTCGTCGGCGCCCTTGATATGGCCCTTGAGGTCCGATTCGCCACGGGTCAGGTCGCGGCCCTGCAGGTCCGGCGGCAGCGGCTGCTCGACCTTGATGTCGGGCGTGATGCCCTTGCCCTGAATCGACTTGCCCGACGGGGTGTAATAGAGCGCCGTGGTGAGCCGGAGCGCGCCATTCTCGCCGAGCGGGATGATGGTCTGCACCGAGCCCTTGCCGAAGGACTGCGTGCCGACCACGGTGGCGCGGCGCAGATCCTGCAGCGCGCCGGCGACGATTTCGGACGCGCTCGCCGAACCGCCATTGACCAGTACGATGAGCGGCTTGCCGTTGATGTCGTCGTTCTGCTTCGGCTTGGCGTCGAAGCGGGTGACGTCCTTGGGGTCGCGGCCGCGGGTCGACACGATCTCGCCGCGCTTCAGGAAGGCATCCGACACGCTCACCGCCTGGTCGAGCAGACCGCCGGGATTGAGCCTGAGGTCGAGCACGTAGCCTTTCAGCTTGTCGTTCGGCACCTGCTTCTTGATGTTCTCGATGGCGTTCTCGAGATCGTCATAGGTCTTTTCGGTGAAGGAGGTGATCTTCATGTAGCCGACGTCGTTCTCGACCCGGTACTTCACCGCCTTGACCTTGATGATGTCGCGCACCACGGTCAGCTCGATCGGCTTGTCGGCGCCCTGGCGCAGGATGGTCAGCTTGATCGGCGTGTTGACCGGACCGCGCATCTTCTCGACCGCGTCGTTGAGGGTCAGGCCGCGGACCTCCTCGCCGTCGATCTTGGCGATGTAGTCGCCGGCAAGCACGCCCGCCTTGGCGGCCGGCGTATCGTCGATCGGCGTGATCACCTTGACCAGGTCGTTCTCCATCGTGACCTCGATGCCGAGGCCGCCGAACTCGCCCTTGGTCTGCACGCGCATGTCCTGCGCCTGCTCGGCATTCATGTAGGAGGAGTGCGGGTCGAGCGAGGCCAGCATGCCGTTGATGGCATTCTCGACCAGCGACTTGTCGTCCGGCGGCGTCACATACTGCGCCCGCACCCGCTCGAAGATGTCCCCGAAGATCGCCAGCTGCTTGTAGGTTTCGGAACCCGCAGCGTTCGCCGCCGAGCCCGGTGCGCCGTAGACCAGGCTCATTGCCGATGCGCCCATCAGCGCGCCGGCAAACAGAAGCGACAATTTCCGCATCATTTCACGTCCTTCCAGAAAATCGGTCCGCCCACCAGGGATTCGGATCGACGGGTTTTCCATCCTTGCGGAACTCAACATAGAGTTCCGGCACCGCATTTCCATTCTGCGAGGCCGAAGTGCTTGCCACTCGGGCCTCTCCCATCGCGCCGACCGGCTCTCCTGCGAGCACCGACTGTCCGGTCGTGACGCTGATTCTGCTCATCCCAGCCAGGACGACATGATATCCGTCGCCGGCATCGAGGATCAAGAGTTGACCATAGGAGCGAAACGGGCCGGCATAAAGCACATTTCCGTCCGCCGGAGCGGTTACGATGGCGCCCGATTGTGTCGCAACCATGTCCCCCTGCATCGGGGCGCCGTTGCCGTCGTCGCTGCCGAAACGGCGCTTGATCTTGCCGGTGACCGGCGGCGCCACCTGTCCCAGCAGCGCCGAGAACGGCGCCGACGAGGCCAGACGGTTGGCCTCGGGGACAGGCAGCGCGGCAAGCTCCGTCGTCGATGCCGTCTGGTCGCCGTCGGCCGATTTCTGCTCGGCCGCCTTGGCCTGGTCGGCGGCCTTGCGCGCCTTGTCGGCCTCGAGCGAGGCGATGAGGTCTTTCAGGCTGCTGGCCTTGGCCGCCAGCTCCTGCGAATGCTGCCGTTCGGCGGCCAGCGCCGTTTCGGTGTCGGTCTGCAGCCTCCGCTTGGCCTCCAGCAGCATGGTTAGGCGCTTCTTCTCCGCTGCCTGCTCGGTCACAGCCGCGCTGAGGCGGCCCCGTTCGGCCTCGATCGACGCCGTCACCCGGGTCTGTTCCTTGAGATCGGCAACCAGCCTGTCGGTCTGCTGGCGCAGTTCCGGCACCACCGCCCCGAGCAGGATGGCGCTGCGCACCGACGACAGCGCGTCCTCCGGCTTGACAAGGATCGCCGGCGGCGGGTTGAGCCCCATGCGCTGCAACGCGCCGAGCACTTCCGCCAGCACGTCACGGCGCGCCGCCAGCGAGGCGCGCAGCTTCTCTTGCTCCGTCTTCAAACCCTCGAGCTTGGCGCCGATGTCCTCGATGTCCTGGCTGAGCTTCTGCTCGGTCATCGCCGATTGGATAAGCGCCGCGCTGATCGATGCGTGGTCCTTCTTGACCGCGGCGATATCGGCCGCCAGCTTGGCCAGCTTCTCCGCGGACAGCGTGATTTCCTTCGAGACCTGCTCGTATTCGGCGCGGCTCCGGTCCGGATCCGGCGCGCCATCCAGCGTGTTCTCCGCTCGCGCATGGCCCAAAGCCAACAGCACGGCGGCTACGGCCAAGCCGCAGCGGCCGCGCCAGGCGCGCTTCCTCGAATTCCAGCCTTCAGACATCAGGCTTCGACTCTATCCGCCGCTTCGTTAACGAACCATCAACCATGTTGGACGAACACCAGCCATTGGGATGATGTGGCATTGGGCTGATGTGGCCTGCCATTGGGGCGGAAATCCGGGCAAACGGGCCTCATCCCCAGCTTTCGATCGATGGTTTTCAGGATCGGTGGTAGGGATGGCCGGCGAGAATGGTCGCGACGCGGTAAAGCTGCTCGCCCAGCATGACCCGCACCAGCTGGTGCGGCCAGGTCAGCGCCCCGAACGAAAGAACGAGATCGGCCTGATCGCGCAGGGATTTGTCATGGCCGTCGGCGCCGCCGATGGCGATGACCAGCGCCTTGCGGCCACCGTCGCGCAACTGGCCGATGCGGGTGGCGAGGTTCTCCGAGGACAGCGCCTTGCCGCGCTCGTCGAGCAGGAACAGCACGGCTCCCGTCGCCAACTGGCTCTGCAATCTCTGGCCTTCTTCCCGGCGGCGCTCGTCGGCACTCTGTCCACGGCTCTCGGGAGTCTCGGCTATGCCGCCAAATTCCAGCCCGACCGCTGGCCCAGCCTTGGCGAAACGCTCGAAATAGCGGTCGGCGAGTTCTCTCTCGGGGCCGGTTTTCATTCGGCCCACGGCATGAACGGTGATCTTCATCCTCGCCCCCGCGAGATTCTCGATGCATGCCGCCGAAAATTCACGGCATGCCGATCAAGGCTCAGTGCAAGGTCTCTTCCTCGAGATCCGGCGCCTGCCACATCTTTTCGAGATTGTAGAATTCGCGGACTTCGGGGCGGAAGACATGGACGATGATGTCGCCCGAATCGATCAGGACCCAGTCTGCGCTGGCCAGCCCCTCGACGCGCGCCATGCCGAGACCGGCATCCTTGAGCGCCTTGAGGAGATGATCGGCGACAGCCGAGACATGACGGTGCGATCGACCCGAGGCGACGACCATATAGTCGCCCAAGCTCGATTTTCCCTGGATGTCGATTGAGACGATGTTTTCGGCCTTGGAGTCTTCCAGACTGGCAAGGACTGTCTTGATGGCGAGGGACGCAGCATCGTTCTCGCTGATCCCGGCCGGCGAAGGCACGATATCGGCCTTCTTCCGCAGTGCTGTTCTCAGTGTGTTTCCTTTCCCAACAAGAACAACCAAATCACCCATCAAATCAGGTGACACCACTTAGATAGGCAGAGTTCCGTTGCAGTTTCAAGACGCCGGCGCTCGCCGAGGCCAACGCGCCGCCAGCTTGGCGGTTCCACGACAGTCGGAAAATGTCGGAACCCTTTGCGCGCCGCAGGGGTTAACGGCCCGCCCACCAACCGGATTCCCGCCATGCCCATCGATCCCCAAAGTGCTTTCCTCACCGTGCAGGCTGGGCTCGCGCAGCTCAGCACATTGATCGTTTCCTATTCCTTCTCAGCCATCGGCGCCGTCATTCTCCTGATCGTCGGCTACATCGTCGCCGGTCTTGCCGAGCGGTCGATCTATGCCGGGCTCGGCCACATTCATGGCTTCGACGAGACCCTTCGCCATTTCTTCTCGCAGGTGGTGCGCTACGGCATCCTGATCCTGGTGGTGATCATGGTGCTCGGCCAGTTCGGCGTGCAGACCGCTTCGATCATCGCCACCATCGGTGCCGCCGGCCTGGCCATCGGGCTGGCGCTGCAGGGCACGCTGCAGAACATCGCAGCCGGCATCATGCTGCTGGCGCTGAGGCCGTTCCGCATTGGCGAATATGTGGAGGTCGGCTCGATCGCCGGCACGATCGAGGAAATCGGCCTGTTCGCCACCACGCTCCGCACTGCGGAAGGCGTGTACATCCTGGCGCCCAACTCGACGCTGTGGAACCAGCCGGTGCGCAACTTCACCCGCAACGGCGTGCGCCGCTGCGACGTCACGCTCAGCATCGGTTCCTGGAACGACATCGACCGCGGGCAGAAGACGCTGCTTGCCATCGCCAATGCCGAGAAGCGCATCCGGCGCGAACCGGCGCCGATCGCCTTCGTGGCGAGCCTGGGCGAAACCACGGTCACGCTGACCTTGCGCTACTGGACATCGGCAGCCGATTACTTCGCCACCCAGATCGGCATGACCAAGCGCGCCAAGCAGGCCTTCGACAATGAAGGCATCTCCATCCCGCTGCCGCCGCCCGAGGTGCCGCTGCCGGAGGCGCGCAAGCAATAAACCAATCCCTTTGACGATTCAGCGCTCGGGCCGATCTGTCGAATCGTCCGGCGCGAAGGCGAGTTCCACCGGCAACGGCGTCTGCGCGCACATCGGCGCGAAGCCGCCAGTCGCCGGGGCGGAGGCCCGCCGCGCCGCCATCACGCGCCACAGCACGAACACGCAGAACATTGAAGCGATGACAATGCCCACATAGATGAAGGTCGCGGTGCCGAAGACAGCCGAAAGCGCCGTCACGATGCCCGGCACGATGAAGCCGGACAGCGACCAGGCAAACAAAAGCGAACTCGACAGGGCAAGCAGTTCGTCCTTGCTTGCGCGGTCGGCAGCGTGCGCGCTGGACAGCGAATAGATCGACTCCGCCGCACCGTCCCAGACGAGGTAGATCACCACCAGGGCCATCAGCGCGCCGCCGTCGAAGCCGATCGCCAGCAGGCTGGCGACGACCGCCAGCGCCGCGGTGCCCGCCAGCACGTAGCGCCGGTCGGTGCGGTCGGAGAGCCAGCCGAGCGGGATCTGCAGGATCAGGGTGCCGACCGGCATGGCCGAGAGGAGCAGCGCGACATCCGCCTGGCTGTAGCCCTTGGCGGTGGCGTGGATCGGTGCGAAACCGGAAATGATCATCGACAGCCCGCCAACCGCCAGCATGCCGGCGACGCCGACCGGCGAGATCCGCCAGGCCTTGCCGAGCGCCACCGAAGCCGCCTGCGGCGCCGGCGGCTGCGCAAGCCGCGTCATACCAACCGGCAGGATGGACAAGGCGGTGAACGCGATGCCGATCAGCGGCGCGGCGGCGGTTTGGATGTCGATTGCCGCGAGCGTGCCATAGCCGAGGCCCAGTCCGCCAATGTAGGCGACATAGAACACCGCCATCACGCGGCCGCGTATGGCATTCGGCAAGGCATCGTTGAGCCAGCTTTGCGCGACGATGAACAGGCCGCAAATGGCAAAGCCGTAAAGCGCCCGGGCCGCGATCCAGACGAGCGGGATCGGACCGGCGCCGATCGCCGCATTGGAGAGCGCGATCAGTGCCGAGAGCACCATGAACGCGCGGGCGTGGCCAACCCTCCTGACGAGAGGTCCGGTCAGGATGCAGCCGGCGAGGCCGCCGGCCGAAAGACCGGTGACGATGAGCCCGGCCCAGGTCGGGTCGAAACCCCCGGCACCGAGCCGCACCGGTATGTAAGCGAACATCAGCCCGTTGCCGATCGCAATCAGCGCCATCGACACGATGACGCTGGCGATGGCGATCAGCGGCGCCGGCTTGCTGCCCTGGTTATTGTCGATCGTGGTGCGCTTCTTCGCCGGCATGATGTTGCGCAGCATCGCTTACCCAGGGACGAAAGACCGCCGTAAAAGCGACATGGCCGGCTTTTCCCCTTCTCCCCTTGTGTGGGAGAAGGGGGCGCCCGCGCTCAGCCCTTCGCCGCCTTGCGCAGCGCGGTGGAAGACAGTGACGAGCGCGGGCCGTGGATGAAGGTCCAGGCCGGCGCCTGCGTGCGGGCGAGCCGCGGCGCGTCGCCCTCGTCGACGCGGGCATAGTCGAAGGTCTTGGCGACGACCGACGACAGGAAGGAGAGCGTGGCGCCCGGACGGTCGATGACCGCGATCGGGAAGGTGAGCACGATCTCGCGCCAGCGCTGCCAGCGATGGAAGTCGCGCAGCGAATCCGCGCCCATGATCCAGACGAAGTCGACGCCCGGATTGCGCGCCTTGACCAGCGCCAGCGTGTCGGCTGTGTAGCGGACATGCTGCGCCGCCTCGAAGGCAGTGACCTTGATCTTAGGGTTGCGGGCAATTTTCTCGGACAACGCGATCCGCTCGGCGAGCGGCGCGAGTTCGCGTGCGCTTTTCAGCGGGTTGCCGGGCGTCACGATCCACCACAGCTGATCGAGCGCTAGCCTGCGCAGCGCGATCTCGGCGACCAGCGCATGACCGGCATGCGGCGGATTGAACGAGCCGCCGAACAGGCCGACGGCCAGTCCTCTGCCGGCATGCGGCATGTGGAGATAGGGTGCCGGAACAGGTGGCTCGGGCTGGGAAAGCATGGTGCCTCAGGCCCTTTGGCCAACCAGCTTCAAGGCCGCACCTGTCCCGACCCGCGCACGCGGTATTTGAACGAAGTCAGCTGCTCGACGCCGACCGGACCCCGCGCATGCATCTTGCCGGTGGCGATGCCGATCTCGGCGCCCATGCCGAACTCGCCGCCATCGGCGAACTGCGTCGAGGCGTTGTGCAAAAGGATGGCCGAGTCGATCTCATTGAAGAATCTTTCGACCGCCTTCGCGTCCTCGGCCACGATCGCCTCGGTGTGGTGCGAGGAGAAGGTCTCGATATGCTCGATCGCGCCGGCGACGCCGTCGACCAGCTTCACCGCGATGACGGCGTCGAGATACTCCGTCACCCAGTCCGCATCGGTCGCCGGGCTGGCATCGGAATAGGCCAGCAGCACCTCGGCGTCGGCATGGATCTCGCAGCCGGCGGCGTGCAGCGCCTCCAGGATCGGCACCAGATGCGTCGAGGCGACGGCTTGGTCGACCAGCAGCGTCTCGGCGGCCCCGCAGATGCCGGTGCGCCGCATCTTGGCGTTGACGGCGATCGCCACCGCCATGTCGAGCTTCGCGGACCGGTCGACATAGAGGTGGCAGATGCCTTCGAGATGCGCAAAGACCGGCACCCGGGCTTCGGTCTGCACGCGCCCGACAAGGCTTTTGCCACCGCGCGGGATGATGACGTCCAGATTGCCGCCCAGACCCTTCAACATCTCGCCGACGGCGGCGCGGTCCGTGGTCGGCACCAGCTGGATAGCGTCTTCCGGTAGGCCGGCGGCCTTCAGCCCCTCGGCCATGCAGGCATGGATAGCGGAGGAGGAATTGAGCGAATCCGAGCCGCCGCGCAGGATCACCGGATTGCCAGCTTTAAGGCAGAGCGCGCCGGCGTCCGCCGTAACGTTCGGGCGACTCTCATAGATCACCCCGACGACGCCGAGCGGCGTGCGCACGCGTTCGATATGGAGGCCGTTCGGCCGGTCCCATTCGGCAATCACGTCGCCGACCGGGTCCTTGAGCGCGGCGATCTCGCGGATGCCGTCGGCCATGGCCTTGATGCGCGCCGGATTAAGCTTCAGCCGGTCCATGAGCGAGGCGGAGAATCCGGCCTCTTCGCCGTTCGCCATGTCGATGGCATTGGCCTTAAGGATCGCCTGCTCGTTGCGCAGGATGGCGTCGGCCATCGCGGATAGGGCGCTGTTCTTGGCTTCTGTCGATGCGACGGCCAGCGGTCGGGCGGCAGCGCGGGCGCGACGGCCGATATCGGTCATCATCGCCACCGTGTCTTCCCCGGATTTTTCATGCAGCTTGAGCATGGTCATCCTCCACTGGGCTACTCGTCGGCCAATACGTGGTCGCCGGCAATGCTCACCACAAGGTCGTCGCGGTGGATCATCGCCGAACGCGCCTCATAGCCGAGCACGGTTTCGATCTCGGCGGTCTTCAGGCCTGCGATCCTTACGGCATCGGCGGCGTCGTAGGCAACCAGCCCGCGCGCGATCTCGCGCCCCTCGGGCGACAGGATCGCCACCGTGTCGCCGCGCGAGAAGTTGCCGCTGACCAGCCTGACGCCGGCCGGCAGCAGCGACTTGCCCGACTTCAGCGCGCCGACGGCGCCGGCATCGACGGTGAGCCGGCCCGCCGGCTCCAGCTGCCCAGCGATCCAGGTCTTGTAGCCCTTCACCGGATTGGCGCTCGGCCTGAAGAAGGTGGCGCGTTCGCCGCGCTCGATCGCCATCAGCGGCGACAGCCTTGTGCCTGAAGTGATGATCATGGCGGTGCCGGCGGCGTTGGCGATCTTGCCGGCATCGAGCTTTGTCCGCATGCCGCCGCGCGACAGCTCCGAGGCCGCGGCGCCCGCCATCGCCTCGATGTCGGGGGTGATGCGGTCGACCACCGGGATGAACTTCGCCGTCGGATCTTTCGCCGGCGGCGCCGTGTAGAGCCCATCGATGTCGGAAAGCAGCACCAGCAGGTCGGCGCCCATCATGGTCGCCACCCGTGCGGCCAGCCGGTCGTTGTCGCCATAGCGGATTTCCGAGGTCGCCACCGTGTCGTTCTCGTTGATGACCGGCACCGCCTTCATCTTGATCAGCGTCGAGATCGTCGCGCGCGCGTTGAGGTAGCGACGGCGCTCCTCGGTGTCGCCCAGGGTCAACAGAATCTGGCCCGACTTCAGCCCGTCCTTGCCGAGCGCGTCCGACCAGGCGCCGGCGAGCGCGATCTGGCCCACCGCGGCGGCAGCCTGGCTTTCCTCGAGCTTCAGCGCGCGCTTGCCGAGGCCGAGGATGGTGCGGCCGAGCGCGATCGCGCCGGAAGAAACGACGAGCACCTCGGCGCCGGCATTGGCGAGCGCCGCAATGTCGGCTGCGAGCGAGTTCAGCCAGTCGCGCTTCAAGCCCGTCGAGCGGTCGACGAGCAGCGCCGAGCCGATCTTCACGGTAATGCGCCGGTATGATTTCAGCGATTTCATGAGGCTTACCGCCAGCGCGTGTCGACAGGGGCGGGAACAGCGTCGCGCGCCTCAGTGACGACCGCCATCAGCGCGCGCTGAACAGCCTCGACACCTTCGCCGGTGACCGCCGACAACAGCATCGGCGCACGCCCGGCCGCGCGCTTCAGCGATGCCGCCTTCTTCTTGCGGGCATCGGCGTCGAGGACGTCGATCTGGCTCAGCGCGACAATCTCGACCTTGTCGGTGAGCCCCTGGCCATACGCTTCGAGCTCGGCGCGCACGGTTTTGTAGGCCTTGCCCGGATTCTCCTCCAGCGCCGAGACGAGATGGAGCAGCACGCGCGTGCGCTCGACATGGCCGAGGAAACGGTCGCCGATGCCGACGCCCTCATGCGCGCCCTCGATCAGTCCGGGAATGTCGGCCAGCACGAATTCGCGGCCGTCTATGCGGGCGACGCCGAGGCCGGGATGGAGCGTGGTGAACGGATAGTCGGCGATCTTCGGCTTGGCGGCCGTGACGGCGGCGAGGAAGGTCGACTTGCCGGCATTGGGCAGGCCGACAAGGCCGGCATCCGCGATCAGCTTCAGCCGCAGCCAGATGCTCAGCTCCTCGCCCGGCTGGCCGGGATTGGCGCGGCGCGGCGCCTGGTTGGTCGAGGTCTTGAAATGCTGGTTGCCGAAGCCGCCATTGCCGCCCTTGGCGAGCAGGAAGCGCTGGCCGACCTCGGTCAGGTCGCAGATCAGCGTCTCGTTGTCCTCGGCGAATATCTGCGTGCCGGCCGGCACTTTCAGCGTCACGTCGGCGCCCTTGCCGCCGGTCATGTTGCGGCCCATGCCGTGCATGCCGGTCTTGGCCTTGAAATGCTGCTGGTAGCGATAGTCGATCAGCGTGTTCAGCCCGTCGACCGCTTCCGCCCAGACATCGCCGCCGCGGCCGCCGTCGCCGCCGTCCGGGCCGCCGAACTCGATGAACTTCTCGCGGCGGAACGAAACCGAACCGGCGCCGCCGTCGCCGGAGCGGATATAAACCTTGGCTTGGTCGAGGAATTTCATGGATTACAGGTTTCTGTGATGGTCTTGCGCGACTGCTTAAACCAAGGCGAAGCTTAGGGCGAGGCTGTTTTGTGACGAAAGCGCTGGCACACGCTTTTGCGCGCGCCGCAGAAGCGGTAGCACTGTCAGGCCGCGAGCGATCGCGCGCGACGGTCCGTTGTGCTGTTCGCGGTTCCGCGTCGGCGTTGGAGCACCGGAATGAAGCTCGTCACCTACAACATCCAGTATGGCATCGGTCTCGACGATCGCTACGACGTCGGCCGCATCGCGGAAGCGGTGCGCGGCGCCGACGTGATCGCGCTGCAGGAGGTCACCCGCAACAACCCGCGCAACGGCGACCGCGACATGGTGGCCGAGATCGGCGAGGCGCTGCCCGACTATTTCGCCGCCTATGGCTGCAATTTCGAGGTCAATGTCGGCTCGCGCCTGGAGGCCGGCCGCGCCGTCACCCGGACTTTCCAGCTCGGCAACATGGTGCTGTCGAAGTCGCCCATTCATCTGTCGCGCAATCTCCTTTTGCCGCGCAGCCGCAGCCTCGAGGCGATGAACTTCCAGCGCGGCGCGCTCGAGGCGCTCATCGAGACGCCGCTCGGCTTCGTGCGCTTCTACTCCACCCATCTCGACCACCGCAGTCCGGTCGAACGCCAGGCCCAGATCCGGTTCCTGCGCCAGCGCCTGCTGAACTACGCGCTGGAAGGCGGCGGCCTGTCCGGCATTCCCGAGATCGGCCTGCCGGATTTGCCCTATCCGGAAGCCTTCATCGTCATGGGCGACTTCAACATGCTGCCGGGCTCGCCCGAATATGTCGAACTCGCCGGCCGTCCGGACCATCAGTTCGGCATGCCGCTGACCGCCGATCTGGCGGTCGACGCCGCCCAGCGCCTCGGCGCTTCTGATCTCGTCACCTGTGTCGATCCCGACCGACCCGACGACGCCAGCCGTCACAAATGCATCGATTACGTCTTCACCAGCGCTTCGCTGGCCAAATCGCTGCAGCGCCTGTGGGCCGACAGCAAAGCGGTCGGTTCCGACCACCTGCCGGTCTGGGTCGAGCTCGGCTGAGCCCCCCAGCACGATCAAGCGCACCCAGATGGGTCGAGATTGAGGTCAGGCCGCGCCGAGAGCGGCGGCTTCCGAGAACCGGAGCGGAGCGTGCTTGAGGCACGTGAGCCCGGAAGCGGAGGAAGTAGCCACTCGCAGGCCGGCATCACCTGAATATCGGCCCATCTCAGAAGTGGACCCAGTTGCGCAGGCTGCTCCACGTCTTTTTGTCCAGGCGGTAGCGCTCGACCGGCACCTGGCCGGCGACGATCGAGTTCAGCATGCCCTGGCCGGCATACTGGAAGCCGCACTTGTGGATGACGCGCCGCGAGGCAGGATTGATGACCCGGGTCGAGACGTGCAGCACCTGGATCGAGGTCTTCTGGAAGGCGAGGTCGACCAGCGCGTGCGCCGCCTCTGTCGCATAGCCGCGCTTCCAGTAAGGCTCGCCGATCCAGTAGCCGAGCTCCAGCCCGCGATCGGTGGTGTTGAGCCCCGCGCAGCCGACGAAGGTGCCGGTGCCGGCGAGCGTCAGCGCATAGACGATGCCGGCGCGCTGAGAGGAGGCCATGGCGAGAAAGGCCCGGCCTTCGGCCTCGCCATAGGGATGCGGCATGCGGGCCAGCATCTCGGCGACGTGACGGTTGTCGGCCAGCGCCACCAGTTGCCCGAGATCGCTCTCGCGCGGGGCGCGCATGACCAGACGCTCGGTCGCGAGCACCGGGCAATCGATCGCATAACTTTCGTCTTCGCTGTCTTCCGCTTCGGCAACCATTTTAGTCCTCCAGGCAAAAAGAAAATGAAAAAAGGAGAGATGGAAGCCCATCTCTCCTGATCCTTTTCCTGGACTGGCCAGACACCGGTTCCCGAGATGGGCGCCGGTGTTATGGTGCGGAACCGGCTACTCCGCTGCTTTGGTAATCGGGTTCACCGAAACGTAGGTTCGGCCGTTGGCTTTTTTGTTGAAGGCGACTGCGCCGGCTTCGAGCGCAAAGAGGGTGTGGTCCGTGCCCATGCCTACGTTGGTGCCCGGATGCCATTGCGTGCCGCGCTGACGAATGATGATGTTGCCGGCAACCACGGCTTCGCCGCCGAACTTCTTCACGCCGAGCCGCTTGGAATGCGAGTCGCGACCGTTGCGCGACGAACCGCCAGCTTTCTTGTGTGCCATCTAACTAACTCCGATGCGCCCTGGGGGCGCTTGAATTGTCTTATGAACGCGTTCGCGTTCCGTTTCAAGTCCGTACCGGCGGCAGCCGCCGGCCCGTCTTACTTATTCGTGCGCCTTACTTCTTCTTCGCCAGTTCCTTGGCCTGCTCGCGCCAGTCCTTGATCTGGTCGGTGCTGAACGGCATGTGCTCGTCGATCTTGGCGACATCCTTGTCGGTCAGCTTGGCGAGCTGCGCGAAGGTGATGATGCCCTGCTCGTTGAGGTCCTTCGCAGCGACGGGGCCGATGCCCTTGATCACGGTCAGGTCGTCCGGCTCGCCCTTCGGCGCCTTGAACAGCGGCGCGGCAGCGGTCTCGGCAGTGGCGTCGTCCTTCGCAGCCGCCTCTGTCTTCTTGGCCTTGGCTTCCTTCGGAGCGGCTTCGGCCTTCGCCTCGGCAGCGACTTCAGCCTTGGCTTCGGCCTTCGCAGCAGCCTTCTTCGCCGGCTTGGCGCCACCCAGCAGGATCTCGGAAATCCGCACGGTGGTCAGCAGCTGGCGGTGGCCGATCTTGCGGCGCGAATTCTGGCGGCGGCGCTTCTTGAAAGCGATGACGGTGCGGTTCTTGCCCTGCTCGACAACTTCCGCCGTGACCATGGCGCCATCGACGAAGGGTGCGCCGAAGGTGACGTTCTCGCCCTCGCCATGCGCGAGCACATTGCCGATCTCGACGATATCGCCGACCTTGGCTTCGACTTTCTCGATCTTGAGCAGATCGTTGGCGGCGACGCGATACTGCTTGCCGCCCGTTTTGATGACTGCGAACATTTTTTGCCTTTCGCTGTTCGGTCGGCCTCGATGAACCGCCTCAAGCGGTTCGGCCGTCTTTTTGTCAGTCTGCGGGTTCAAAAAACAAGCGGCGCGGAAGAGCCTCCACGCCGATTGCGGGCTGTCCCTAACCGATGGTTGCGCGGAAGTCAAGGCAATGAGCCTTTCCGGGAGCCAGCACCGGCGCAGCGTCCGGCGCTGGTGGTAGCTTGCAGCCTGTGCCAACCGCCCCACGGTCAGCCGACCCTCAAGGGGCAACACGGCGAGGACGCGCTGAAACCTCGCTTGCGGCGAAGACCGAAGCAGCGTGCCCTGCCGACTTTCGAAGAAGCTGGAAATCCGCCAAGAGGGCCTTGTAACTGCTGCAGTCAGCCGTTATCTAGTGCGCCGCGCCGGCAACGGCCGACCATGACCTCGCGGAGAGGTGGCAGAGTGGTCGAATGCACCGCACTCGAAATGCGGCATACTCGCAAGGGTATCGGGGGTTCGAATCCCTCCCTCTCCGCCATTTAGCTTCCATAATAATCGTTTCCTTTCAAAAGCTTCCTTGTTGCGCTTGACCAGCGCGAAGCGAAACTTATCTTAGACTGTGTAACAAACTGTGTAACATTAGAGAAAGATAATGCGACGTTCCGCAGCGCCAAAGCCGCATAAACGTGAAGGCATCTGGTATCTCGTCCGCAGGGTGCCGAAGGAATTCGCGGCGTTTGATCGCCGCTGCCTAGTACGCATTTCCACGGGCGTCGCCGTGGCTGACGATCCCCGCGGTGTACGGGCGCGAGATGCAGTGCAAAGCCTCGGCGCGGGGCTGGAGGCGTATTGGCGTAGACTGCGGGAAGGCCAATCCGCCGAGGCGGGGCTGCGTTTCGAAGCCGCGAGGAAGCGCGCGCGGTCATTTGGATTGGCCTATCGCTCTAACGAGGAACTAGCAGCGGGGCCGCTCGACGAACTCATGGCCCGTATCAAGCTGCTCCTCGACAAAAAATCGATCGAGGACGCGCAGGACGTCTCGGCCGTCATGGGTGGGGAGAAGCGGCCAGCGGTCCGCCTGAGCGGTCTTATCAAGGAATTCGAGACGATCGAGCAACAGAACTTGCTGACCATGTCGCCTAACCAAATCAAGAAATGGCGTAACCCCAAAAAGCGCGCAGTTGCCAATCTGGTTGGAGTCATTGGCGACAAGGAGATCGCAAGCCTCACTCGGGACGACGCAATCGCGTTCCGCGAGTGGTGGCAAAAGCGGATCGTTGAGGATGGACTTGATATCGGTACGGCCAACAAGGACATCGGCCATGTTTCGAAAATGCTGCGCGTCGTCGATCTGACTCACCAGCTCAAGCTGGAGCCGGTTTTTCGAAACCTGCGTCTTTCCGGCGCCGTCCCCGGGCAACGCGCTGCGTTCACAGCGGAGTTCATTCAGGAGAAGATACTCGCTGAAGGCGCGCTCGACGGACTCAATGACGAAGCCCGCCATCTAATCTATGTGATTGCCGATACCGGACTCAGGCTTTCTGAAGCGGCAAACCTCACCACCGAAACAATCCACCTCGATCAAGAAATCCCGCATGTGCGGGTGCGCCCCAATGGCCGTCGCTTGAAGACCGGTCATTCAGCCCGTGACATTCCCTTGGTTGGCGGCGCACTTGCAGCCATCAAGCTCCATCCGGACGGCTTTCCTCGTTATCGCGACAAGGCCGCGTCACTTTCAGCGCTCGTCAACAAGGTGCTCGCCAGCAAGGAACTTCTGCCGACTTCCGAGCATAGTCTTTATAGCCTGCGACACACTTTCGAGGACCGGCTGACGGCAGTTGAGGCGCCGGAGAAGGTAATTGCTTCTCTGATGGGCCACAAATGGATCCGGCCCAAATACGGCGCGGGACCTTCGTTAGCGCAAAAGCGCGAGTGGCTTCAAAAAATCGCTTTTACCCCGCCCGGGCGAATGTGATTGCGGCGCCATCCAGGCCTTGAGAACCAACCTCACGGCTCCAGCTGTCCGAGCCATTTAGGTTGAGCGTGGCCAGCACGCGCTGCGCTCGCTCGCGATTTCCGAGCTTCCGCCGCATTTGTTCGACCTCGTATTCCAGCCTTTCGAAGGTCGGTATATAGGCATCTCCATGCCGGATGACCAAGTAGGCGGCAACAGCTAGACAGCATTCTAGCTCCGTGGCCGATGGATCGGAAAAAGGGGCGACGCCATACCAAGACGAGCAACGCCTCTCGAGGGCTTCCGAACTAGGCAAACGGCCAGCATGTGGCATGGGATACAAACCTATGCCTGATCGACGAACCTAAAGTGCTCACGAAGCTTGACCGGTACGCGGGCCATCGGAGGGTTCTGCCTAAAACCGCCAAAAATTTTGAAACACCCATTCATCCGGCTCGAATTCAAAGGGATCGGCGATTTTTGGGTTATGGCTTGCAAGCATAGTTCAGCCCAGACAAGAACGCCTGATATCTTGTCGTTCACTGTCACCCTGCCAAATATGGTGCCGGTGACAACGGCAGTTTGGCGAGCAGAAGAATTCCCGAGACTGAGACGTTCTACGGCTTGGCCCATGTTCGCGCTCCTCCTCGATTGGAGACAGGATGGGCCATATGGAAGCGAATAAAAGGAGGTTGGTGACGAGTCTCGGTAGTGGAGTAGAAACGGGTGGAAAAGCTTGCGCTATTCGCCGTCGGCGCCGCTAAGCGCATTTGAGAGAAGGGGCAACGATCGCCAAGAGATGACGTCCGATCGCAAGCCGGCTAGAAATGCGACAGTGACGCGCCTTTTTTGGCACGACCTTAGCACCCGATCGGGCCTCAGCTGGTCGTCGTTGCGCAGCCGATCGGGTGCGATTTTTATAAAGCTCTCTTGGCTTTAGCTTTGAGAGCCCGTCATCGAGACAAATGCAAGGGAACGGTCCCGCCCCCTGGGGACATTCGACATGCCGTGGCAGCTTCCTATGGTGAGCCAGCGCATTCCGATACACGTTTTCCGCGCTCTACCGTTGCTCCAGCACCTGTGCTGAGGCTGAGCGCTTGATCAGGACCCGACCGCTGCTGTTGCGGGATGGTGACTGGGTTGAGGTCGCGAAAACCTTGACCGCGGGTACGTTGTTCATCCAGATGAGCGCTGAGCCGAGAAGCAGCCAAGAACGCTTCCCGTAATCGAATCCTACGGGAACCGCGAAACCAGCGTCCAAGGGACGCAATTCTCCGACGTCGTTCACTCAAGCTCATCTCGCAACTTGAACGCTTGTATGAAGCCGCTGCATGTGCGCCGGTGGACCGGATTGCTGCTATCCAAACCACGTGCTCAGTTTCGCCCCCGTAATAACTCTACCGTCCGAAACGGCTTTCGCGCGTCAGGTCCACCCCACATGAAAGTTCCGCGAGCAGCACGGACGGAGAGGCCGGTCACAACTCCTTCGCGTGCTCTTTTACTACCGAATCAAGTGCCAAATGGAGAGGCACTGCCTTAGAGAACAGGAAGCCCTGCGCGGTTCTGCAGCCAAGCTTGTACAGAGTTTGCCGATCTGCCTCTGTTTCAACGCCCTCGGCCATGACCTCGATCCCGAGCGTCCTACCAAGGTCAATCACCGCTTTGACAAGCAGCCGATTCTCCCGGGACTTGGCTAAGCCGCGAATGAAGCCCTGATCTATTTTCACTTTCCTGATCCGACTGTCCTTGAGCGATGCCAACGTCGAAAAACCGGTGCCGAAGTCCTCGAGCGCGATAGAAATGCCAGCATGTGAAAGCTGGCCGAGCTTTTCATCCACTCTGTCCGGATCCACTGGGGCTTCTTCGGTAATCTCGATGTCGAACATCGTTGCAGGGAGGTCTTTTGCCGCCAGACCATTAAGAATCATCTCGTCAATATCGCCAGCTTCCAACTCGCGCGGTGAAACATTCATCGCCACACGAACATCACGACGGTCAGCTTTGACCAAGCCCTCGATAAGAGCGCAACAGTCGGCGAATACCGTTTGAGTTAGCAGCTGAAGCATTCCAGTTTCGCGTGCCGCTGTCATGATCTCGGGCGGAGAAATGGGACCGTGAAGCGGGTGAGACCATCTTAGCAAGGCTTCAAAACCGACGACGCTTCAGTTTCGAGTCTTACGATTGGCTGAAACCAAGCGACCAAGCTTCTCATCGTTATCGCCGAATGAAGATCGCGTTCGATTGACTGGCGGCGTTGCAGTTCCCGGGCTAGCTCGGCACCGAACAGACAAAATTCATTCCTGCCGCGGCGCTTAGCTGTGTAAAGGGCGATGTCGGCCCGCAACAACATTTCCGTCAGTCCGGGGTTTTCAGCCAAGTAGATTCCTATAGACGCTCCAATGCGGACGGATGCGATCCCAGGATAGGGGCGAGCAAGCTTGGCTATGAGATTGGACGCGAGATTGGTGGGAGAAGGAGAATTCTTTCGCGAAGAAAAAACCAGCACGAATTCATCCCCACCGATGCGGGCGAGCGTTGAGCCCTCCGGTGCTTCTTCCTCTATTCGGCGGGCGATCCTGGCAAGCAGCTCGTCACCCGTTCTGTGACCGTAGGTACCGTTGACAGATTTGAACCCGTCCAGATCAATCAGCATGGCCACAAAGGGTCCATCGGTGTTCTCAAACTGATCGATTGCATGTTCGAGGCCCCGCCTGTTGAGGAGCGCGGTAAGATGGTCCTCCCTGGAATTGCGCTCCATTTCCGCGGCAAGCCGCTCGGCTTGATGTCTCAGGCGGCTCGCGTCACGGAAGCGCGCTTGTCCAACGAACGAGGATCGAACCAGGCCGCCCTCGAAAAGCAGGACGGCAAAAGCCAGAATGTAGTTTTCCGGGGCTCCCTTCGTCAGCAAACATGCGGCGGCAATGAGGAGTGGCGGTGTGATGAAGCATATCGCTGCCGCAGCATATGAGCTGCCGTACGTGACCGCGCCAGCTGAAATGCCCGCCAGAATTATTAGATGCAGCGATGCTTGAGACGTCGTGTATCCAGCCGTTAGGATGGCAAGGAATGACCAGGTGAATCCCGCCAGAAGAGCAAGCCTGCCAAACCAGCGAAGCCGCAGCCAAACCCGTGTCAGATCATCCTGGACTCCGGGTTCCTTCAGCTGATGACGGGCGAGTGCAAGGCGGGCGGCATTTATCGCATTAACGACCGAAAACCAGGCCGCGCCAGCAAGACCGTTCCCGGAAAGGGCCTGCACGGTCAAAATCAGCCCGGACAGCACAATGCTTATCGGCATTGAGACGAAAAGGCCTGCCCTCAGATCAGCGAGCTGGTCCTGAAGGATTCTCGCCTCCAGCGGATCTTCTTTTCCAAGGCTGGACGGGTCAGCTTGCTTACTCCTGCTTGTCCGCAGCCTATGCAGCCCCCCTGAAGGACGGGTTAATTCTTCAATCGGAGATCAGCGTCGGGGAGCAGGATTACTCCGGTGCATCATGCACTCTCTCCCATCGCTCGCCCAGCACGCGCAAAAATGCGACTGCTGGTGCAGTATCACCGCTGGAGCTCCGCCGATATCCCATGCCGGACAAGGGGAACATGTTGGGCAAAGCGAAGCCCCAGATGCCTTGCAAGCCGTGCCGCCAGGTGGTCTCTGGAGTAGAGTCCAATCAATATGTTCGTTGCATGGTAGAGCGGCGCCGCCGACAGGCGCAGCCGCCTTTCGTATATATGCAGCATGTCGGGGTCGCCAACATTGCGGCCGTCGCGGCACGCAGTCATGATTCCACGGGCGAGTTGCTTCTGGCTGCTGAGACCGATGTTGAATCCGTGAGCGGTCACCGGGTGCATGCCGATGGCAGCGTCGCCGATGAGTGCGGCGCTCGGCGCCCGGAATTTGTGCGCCCAGGTCGTGACCAGCGGATAGGTGTGGCGCTTGCTTGCCAAGGTCATTTTTCCAAGGCGCCCTCGACACCGTTTCGTCAACTCCGACAGGAACAAATCATCATCGAAGGCAAGCAGTCTATAGGCCTCGTTTGAGCGCAATGTGAGCAGCAGCGACGACATGCCCTCCGCGAGGGGCAACATCGCTATCGTCTGATGGTGATCGAACCATTCGATGGCGATCTGGTGGTGGGCGCGCTCGTGCCTCACTCGGCAAATCAGCATCGAGTGGCCAAGCCGGTTGATATCGGCGCCGATGCCTAGCAGATCACGCGTGGCGGACAAACGCGAATCCGCGGCAACAACCAGCCGAGCAGTTAAACGCGCGCCATTAGAGAGCGTTACGACTGCTCCTTCTTGGCTGTTTGTTGCATCGACGACCGAGTGGCCGCACAACAGCCGGGCGCGATCCTGCAAGCGGACGATTTTGAACAGCGCCTCGCGGATCCGGCAATTTGGAACCAAAACCCCCAGCGGTTCTCCAGAGTTGCTGGGAGGATCGAAACGAAGAGCGAATGCGCTCGAGCCGTTGAGCACGCGCGCGCCTTGAAGTGCTGATTTGTCCGAAGCCGGGATGACATCCCAGGCGCCGAGCTCGCGAAGGGTTCTGATCGAAGCGTTGGTCAGCGCGATTTCGCGACCATCGAAAGCCGGATTCGCCAGACTATCGAATGTGTTCTGTTCAACAACTGCCACCTTGAGTTCGCTTTGGGCAAGCGACGCAGCGAACGAAAGGCCGACCGGGCCGGCTCCAACGACAACGATGTCAAAATTATCGTCAGAGCCCATCAGCGTGCCGCCATCCGGTCGCCTATCCTCGTGTAACGGTGGAACTGAGCCGAGTGACATGAGCTCCGTGGCCGCCGCATTGCCTAAAGGCGCTGGGCCGGGAGATTCGCATCGATCGGCAACGAAGCACTCAAAGCGCTCAGAGGTGGATGCGGCTAACCGATCCCGCCCTTTGGCCGCGCAGCCGCGCAGATCGCCGCCAGCAAGCGAGACACTCGCGACGCTGGTCAGCCACGGCCGCGCCGCATCGATCGCCACATTCCACCTGGAACCCTTGCGCATACTACTCACGCTCCACGACGTCGAAGCGGGCTCTCTTGCGAGGGTATCGAACGTAGCGCTCTCTCTCGTCATCCCAGCCAAGGTAGCGGAAACTTTTATCCACGACCGCGCATATCTCATCAAGAACCTGCTGCATGGCTTCGATGTCGATGTCCTTGCAATTCAGTCGCCGATAGAGCAAAGCCCACGCGGCGACATAGTCGTCGAAATAGCGCGCGTCACTCGAACCAATGATCAACTTCGGACGGTTGATCGATCTCGAAAACGCACGTCCCAACCCCGATGATGCTCCGCAGCACGTTGACATCACGAGGATCTTCGGCGCTGGATGCGAGCCCTGGAACATTTCTACGAAGTCAGCCCAAAGAAGGCCACTTTCGACGCACACAACCCATCAAAGGCGAAAGCTGTTGATCGGCCCCCGTGTCCGCGCAGCCACGCGGATGGTCAGCCAGCAAGCGAGATACACACGACGCCGGTCAGCTAATGGCTGCGCCGTAAGCACAAGGCATGGCCGACCACACGACAGAAAACCCAGAACCGTGAAGGTGCTGATAATGACGACCAATCTTTCCGTAAGTCATGCATTTCTCCGTCGAAGACTGGTCAATAGAACACACCGATGAGTATGACCCTGATCTGGATCAGCCAGACATGACCAATCGGCACTGGCGGTTCACGGTCAGGTGATCGACCGTGACGTTCCACTTTGGAACCCGTGCGCACATGGCCAAGCTCTCGTCCGGCCACGCGAGGTACTCTCGTGGCATCAGCCGCCTCATACTGGGTGCAATGGGAGGCAGTCCTTCGCACGACAGAGGCTTTTCACAAATGTAGTGTGCAGCTTAGGTCAAGATGGTCATGGAGCATGGAGCATGGAGCATGGACAGCTTGTTCCCGACCGAGCCGGCTCGACTGACGAGCGCGATCCGCGCATCTTATGCACAGCGGATTGAAATCAGCGTTCCGGTTTGTCGTCCCGATCAATTAGTATCCGCTCGGCGGCTCCGTCGAGATCTTCGTATTGACCGCTTCGCAATGCCCAGACGAAGCCGGACACACCCAGTGCACCCAGAAAAAGGGCCACTGGTATGAGATAGAGCAACGTCGTCACGAGGATTATGCCGAATAGCTGACTGCGGAGCGTCCGACTTTTTGAATAACTTGCAGCGTCGCATTCGCCCCGAAGCCGTGCAAGCGCAATGCGTTTCCAATAACAAGCACCGATGAGGCAGACATGGCAATCGCCGCTAACAAAGGCGTGGCGTGCCCGAGGATGGCGATTGGTACTGCCACCGCATTGTAGACGATCGCAATCGCGATGTTCTGGCGGATCAGGTGTCCCGCCTTGCGCGAGACGTCCAGCGCGAGAGGCACTGCCAGAAGGCTTTCGCGCAGGAATACGAAGTCGGCGGCATTGCGGCCAATGTCGGCGGCGGTAGCTGGAGCGATCGAGACATGCGCCGCGCTGAGCGCCGGCGTGTCGTTGAGGCCGTCGCCAACCATCAGAACCTTGTGTCCGTCTTTCGCCAGGGTCTCGATGCGCTCGACCTTGCCGGATGGCAGCAGGCACGGAACGAAGTCCTTGACACCCAGCATTTCTGCGACTTCACCGCAGGCACCCGCAGTATCGCCCGACAGCATTTCCACTGACACCCCGGCATGGCTCAATTGCCCGATCGCCGCCTTGGCGTCTGCGCGCAGCGCGTCCTCAAAATCGAAGGTCGCGACAATGAACCCGTCTTTTGTCAGCACGGTTCCGCCATGTTTGCCTTCACCACCGGTCCGGGCTCTCCATCCAGCCCATCCGCGTCGGCCTAGCCGCCAGGTGCTTCCGGCTCCAGTGGCTTCGATTCCAAACCCTGGATGCTCGGTGACGGCATCAAATTTGTACTGCCCGCCGGGATGGGCAAAACCGGCTATGGCCTTTGAAAAAGGATGGCGGGAATGCGTAGCCATGTCTCCCGCGACTGCCAGCATGGCCGGATCGATCGACGATGCATTGACCAGCCGGGGCTGGCCGAGCGTGAGCGTTCCGGTCTTGTCGAACACCGCTGTATCAATCGTCGCCAGGCGCTCCATGGCAGAACCGTCCTTTACCATGATGCCGTTCTCAAACAGGCGCCGCGCGGCGACCACCTGAACGATCGGTACGGCGAGGCCGAGCGCGCACGGGCAGGTGATGATCAGAACGGCAATGGCGATGGTTATCGCCCGGTGCCAGTCGCCGGTCACCGCCATCCAGCCAAGGAACGTCGCGAAGGCTGTGAGATGAACCACCGGGGCATAGAGCGCTGAAACGCGATCGGCGATCCGGCGATAATGCGCGCGGCCGCCCTCTGCGGCTTCCATAAGACGAACCATTTCCGCCAGAAACGAATCCTTCGCGGCGGCTGTCGCCTCAATCGTCAGCGGGCCGGTAAGATTGAGCACGCCGGCCTGAACTGCTTCGCCCGGCGCCACGTTTTTCGGCGTGCTTTCGCCTGAGGCCAGCGAGCAGTCGAGATCCGACGTTCCCTGGATGATCTTGCCGTCGACGGGGATCCTCTCACCGGCTGCGATCAACAACCGCATGCCTGGTTCGATCTCGCCGACCGGCAAATAGTCGCGCGCGCCGTCGCTGCGCAGCACCATGGCGCCATGTGCGGCCAACTGGGACAGGCCTTTCACAGCGGTCCGGGCACGTTCGCGCATCACGTGATCCAACGTGCGGCCGATCAACAGGAAGAACAGCAGCGATACCGACGCGTCAAAATAGGCGTGATCGCCATGGTTGATCGTCTCGTAGAGGCTCATGGCGTAGGCGAGCGAAACACCGACCGCGATCGGCACGTCCATATTCATGCGGCCATGGCGCAAAGCATTCCAGGCCGAACGGAAGAAGATGCCGCCGGCGAAGGCGAGGGCAGGAATGGCGATCAGCGCCGAGACCCAGTGAAACAGGTCGCGGGTAGCACCTTCGGCGCCGGACCAGACCGAGACCGAAAGCAGCATGATGTTGCCCGCCGCAAAGCCGGCAACCGCGACCGCGCGGATCAAATCCGATAACGTCCTGTCCTTGTCGCCGACCTCGGAAGGGAAGAGATGCGCCTGGTAGCCTAGCCGCCCAAGCGCGACGACGAACGGTGGGACCTCGTCACCACGCCACCGGACAGAGACCCGTTTCGTCGACAGGTTGACGCGGGCGCTCTCGACGCGATCGAGCTTTCCCAGCGCCGTCTCGATCGTCTGGATGCAGCCTGCGCAATGAACCGTCGGTACTGAAAGATCGGTCTGGTGAAGATCATCGCCAAGCGATCGGCTCGCCAGCCTGATCTCCTGGCTGGACGGCAGGACCGATCCGGTGTTGACCAGATCAAGCGCCATTTCGGCGCCCGGTGCACAACAACTCATTGCAGCGCTCCATTGGAAATCATGATCCGGCGGACGTCGCGATACGGTTTGTCCAGACCGGCGTCGGCGTCGACTTCGACAATCCAGACGCCGTCCTTCGGCATGTGCTGGGCTGCGAATTCCTGGCCCGAGGCGGGTGCGAGGGTGACCGACTTGTCCTCCTTCTCGTACGCGGGATGGCGAAACAGCACCTTGACGCCGTGCAAGGGAACCGGCTTGCCGGCGACGTCGGCGAGGCCATAGCGAACTTCGCCCCATGCGATGGTCAGCTTGCCGGTCCAGCCAAGTGCTGCCTGCGCCCGTCCTTCCTCGGCCTTCTTGTTGAATTGCTGGCTCGCCACATAGGTGTTTTCGACGACGAGGCCAGTCCAGCTTGTGCTGGCGAGCGTTGCCATGGTCAGATTGACTGCGATGACCACGCCGAAAAAGGCCAGGATGATGACCAGCATGTGCCTGCCGGTGAATTCACGAGGCTTTTGTACATTGGCAGTCATCTGAGGGGCTCCGGCGCGTTGAAGGTGGCGGTGTACTCGTTCGACTCAAAGCTGGCTCTGTCCTCGACGCGGAACTTGAAGGTCTGTGCCGGAGCGCGGATCTGGTCCGCCGGCTGGCGAACGAAGACCCTCAGCATTTTCAGGCGGTCGGGTTCGACCGGAATGGCGAAGGAACGGCCTGCGGGGATGTCGTCGCCGACGACGACCATGTCAGCGCCTTCAAGGCCCTGCATGGTTACGACGATCGTCCTCGGCTCGGGGATCATGTTGAGCAGCTTGACGGTATAGCCATTGCGGATGGATCCGTCGGTCAGCGTGACGAACTGGGGATTGCGATCATGCAATACGTTCAGTTCGAGCCGATCGCGCGTCAGCAGCGAATAGAGCAGGCCGAGGCCGATCAGCGACCACAAGCCCATGTAGACGTAGGTGCGCGGCCGAAAGATCTTGCGGATGTGAAAATGCGCCACCTTGTCGGAGAACAGGCCATCAGCGGTCCTGATCAGCGATGGATTGACTGAGCTGGACCCGCCTGCAGTCGCCAGCATCATGTTGGCGTTGTAGTCGGAGAGCGTCGCATAGGCGATCAGCCCACGCTCCTTGCCGAGCTTGTCCATGACGCCGTCACAGGCGTCGATGCAGAGCGCGCAAGTGATGCATTCGAGCTGCTGGCCGTCGCGAATGTCTATCCCCATCGGGCAGACCGCGACACAGGCATTGCAGTCGACGCAGTCGCCCACGGGCTGGCCTGCGGCCAGCACCTTCTTGGCGTGGCGCGAACGCGGTTCGCCGCGCCAGTCATTGTAGGTGACAGTGAGGGAATTTTCATCGAGCATGGCCGCCTGGATGCGGGGCCACGGGCACATATAGGTGCAGACCTG
Source organism: Mesorhizobium sp. M3A.F.Ca.ET.175.01.1.1 (assembly GCF_004791945.1). Lineage (NCBI taxonomy): Bacteria > Pseudomonadati > Pseudomonadota > Alphaproteobacteria > Hyphomicrobiales > Phyllobacteriaceae > Mesorhizobium > Mesorhizobium sp. M3A.F.Ca.ET.175.01.1.1. Next base: position 592,832 of record NZ_SRTP01000002.1, read on the forward strand.
TTCGCGCATCAGACCGCCGAACGTGTAGGTGGTAGCCGTCAGGACGGCGACAGTGATGTAGGCGACGGGCGCCGCAGTGCCGGTGAAGAGCTCGCCGAGCAGCGTCGGTGCATCGGCAAAGTAGAAGATCCAGGCGCCGCCAGTCGCCGCCCCTATGACCAGCCAGATGGTGTGCTTGGACACACGCAGCATGAGCTTGCGCGCGGTCCAGGGACCTGCGTCAAGTTTCATGCGGGCGTTGCGGTCCCCCTCGATCGCACGTTCGACGACGAGGAACAGATCGACCCACACCGTCTGAGGGCATGCATAGCCGCACCAGGCACGGCCGACAGTCGAGGTGATCAGGAAAAGACCGACGCCCGCCATGACCAGGAGGCCGGCCACATAGAAGAATTCCTGGGGCCATATCTCGATGAAGAAGAAGTAGAAGCGCCGGTTCGCGAGATCGAGCAGGACTGCCTGGTCCGGGGCAAATGGACCGCGAGCCCAAGGCAGCCACGCAGCCAGGTAGTAGATGCCAAGTGTGATCGTCATCACCAGCCATTTGAAGCGACGAAAGTTGCCCGAGGCGCGCTTCGGAAAGATCTTTTGACGCGCGGCATAAAGCGGCTTGCGGGTTTTGGCGGAATTGACAGTTTCTGTTTCGAGCCGTGTCAACTGCGTCTTATCACGCATGTGCAACTCCACTTTCCCAGCCAATGTCAGGGGCACCTGTCGTAAAGCCTCGCGGTAGGATAGCCTTGCCGGGTTGTGCAGATCGCATTAGGGATGGTGTCGAGGCCCGGCTCACGCCGGGCCTCGTCCGCTTGGCAGGGGGGACCGAAGAATAGGACTTCCATTCCTATTCTCCGCCGCCAAGCGAATGGACATAAACTGCAAGTTCCTTGACCTTGATCTCGCCGAGACGGCCAACCCAGGCCGGCATGACGCCCTGTTTTGGCGCACGGACCTGTGCGGCGATGGCTGTCTCACCGGATCCATAGAGCCAGATCGCATCGGTCAGGTCGGGGGCGCCGAATTCCCTGTTGCCTTTTGCATTGTCGCCGTGACAGGCGACGCAGTTCTCGGCAAAGACCTTGGCGCCGGGTTGGATCAGACTTGCATCGCGGACCTTGCCGGAAAGGCTGGCCACGTAGGCGCTGACTTGTGCGATCTGGTCGGCGGTAATGATGTCGCCGAAGGCCGGCATTTCCGACAGGCGCGTGTCCGGATCGGATGCGAAGCGGATGCCGTGCGTAATCGTCTGCTGGATCTGCTCGGCCTTGCCGCCCCATAGCCAGTCGTCGTCGTTGAGATTGGGAAAGCCCTTGGAACCTTGGGCGCCGGAGCCGTGACATTGTACGCAATTGACCTTGAAAGCGGCGCCACCGGCGGCGATTGCGAATTCGCGCAGGCCGTCGTCCGCGGAGATCTCCGAGACGCTCTTGGACTCCACCGCCGAGATATATTTGCCCTTGGCGGCCTCAGCCGCAGTCAGCTCGTTCCTGACCTCGTTGCGGCTGGAATAGCCGAGCACACCCTTCGTCGCCGAGTGCAACAGAGGCCATGCTGGATAGGCGATGGTGTAGCCTATCGCCCAGACAATGGTGACGTAAAAGGTGATAACCCACCATCTGGGAAGCGGGTTGTTCAGCTCCCGGATGCCATCCCATTCGTGGCCGGTGGTCGAGACGCCAGAGATTTCATCGATATGCTCGTCGCTCATGATCACTCGTCCTCGAGCGGAATGCGGGCCGCTTCGTCGGCCAGCCTTCGGCTGCCGGGGCGTAGGGCAAAGGCGATGCACCCCACGAAGAACAGCGCCATCGCAACCAGGCCCCAGCTGTCGGCAAACGCCCGCATCAAATTGTAGGTCATCAGCGTTCTCCTCAGCGGTAGCCGGCGGCTTCGTCGTAATTTTTGAAGTCGACCAGTGTGCCAAGCATCTGCAGGTAGGCGAGCAGGGCATCCATTTCGGTGACCTGTTGCGGGTTGCCGTCGAAGTCGCCGATCTTGGCTTTTGGGTAACGCGCCTCAAGGCCTGATGTGTCGGCATTGGGATCGGCCTGCGCCGCCAGATCCGCATTGGCGTGGACGATCATGTCATCGGTGTAAGGGACGGCTACAAGCCTGTTGGCGACCAGATGCGTTGAGAAATCCTTCACGTCGATCGGCGTGTCTTTCAGGAACCCATAGCTCGGCATGATCGATTCCGGCACCACCGAGCGCGGGTCGGTAAGATGCGCGACATGCCATGCATTCGAGTAGCGGTCGCCAACTCTGGCGAGATCCGGCCCGGTGCGCTTCGATCCCCACTGGAAGGGGTGATCGTACATGGACTCGGCAGCTAGGCTGTAGTGGCCATAGCGCTCAACTTCGTCGCGGAACGGCCTGATCATCTGGCTATGACAGAGGTAGCAGCCCTCGCGCATATAGATGTTGCGCCCGACAAGTTCGAGCGGCGAATAGGGGCGCATGCCTTCCACCTTCTCGATCGTATTGTCGAGATAGAAGAGAGGCGCGATCTCGACGATGCCGCCGACCGTCACCACGAGCAGCGAGCCAACGAGAAGAAGCGTGGCGTTCTTCTCGATGATTGCGTGTTTGTCCATCAAGCCCATTACCTGGCTCCTGATCGCGCAGGTCGGATGGCGACGGGGCTCGGCATCGGCTCCTCCTCGCGCTGGTGGCCGAGGATGGTCCTGGTGATGTTCCAGGCCATGATCAGCGCGCCGGAGAGGTACATGGCCCCACCGATGGCGCGCATGACATAGTAGGGGTGCATGGCGGCGACGGTCTCGGCGAAGGAGTAGACCAGGAAGCCCTGCTCGTCGTATTCGCGCCACATCAGGCCCTGCATGACGCCGGATACCCACATCACCGCGGCGTAGACAACGATACCAAGTGTCGCCAGCCAGAAATGCCAGGTGACCAGCCGCAACGAGTAGAGCCGTTGCCGGTTCCAGAGCTTCGGCACCATGTAGTAGATTGCGCCGAACGAGATCATGCCAACCCAGCCGAGCGCGCCCGAATGGACGTGGCCGATCGTCCAGTCGGTATAATGCGACAGCGAATTGACCGCCCGGATCGCCATGATGGGGCCTTCGAAGGTCGACATGCCATAGAAGGCGACGGCCATCACCATCATGCGTATGATCGGATCGGTGCGCAGCTTGTCCCAGGCGCCGGACAGCGTCATCAGGCCGTTGATCATGCCGCCCCAGGACGGCATCCACAGCATGATCGAGAACACCATGCCGAGCGTCTGCGCCCAATCGGGCAAGGCGGTGTAGTGCAGGTGATGCGGCCCGGCCCAGATGTAGAGAAAGATGATCGCCCAGAAATGGACGATCGACAGCCGGTACGAATAGACTGGCCGGTTCGCCTGCTTGGGCACGAAATAATACATCATGCCGAGGAAGCCGGCGGTGAGAAAGAAGCCGACCGCGTTGTGGCCGTACCACCATTGCGTCAAGGCGTCCTGGACCCCTGAAAAGGCGGAGTAGCTCTTGGAGCCCAGGAACGAGACTGGTATGGACAGGTTGTTGACCACATGCAGCATCGCGATGGTGACGATGAACGACAGGTAGAACCAGTTGGCCACGTAGATATGCGGTTCCTTGCGCTTCAGGATCGTGCCAAGGAACAGAATGAGGTAGGCGACCCAGACGATGGTCAGCCAGACATCCACATACCATTCGGGTTCGGCGTACTCGCGGCCCTCGGTGATGCCGAGCAGGTAGCCGGTCGCGGCCATGACGATGAACAGCTGGTAGCCCCAGAAGACGAACCAGGCCAGATCACGGCCGAAGAGGCGGGCGCGGCAGGTGCGCTGCACGACATACAGAGACGTGCAAAGCAGCGCGTTGCCGCCGAAGGCGAAGACGACACCGGATGTGTGCAACGGCCGCAAACGACCGAAATTGAACCAGGGCTGGATGTTGAGATCGGGGTAGGCGAGCTGCAGCGCGATCACCACGCCGACCAGCATGCCGACGACACCCCAGAACACGGTGGCGATCGCGCCGTAGCGGATCGGACCATCCATGTAAGCGGATGGGTCAATCGGAGCTGCTGGCTTGAACTCCGTGTTGCGCAACAGGATCGCAGTGAAACCAGCCACTGCGAAGAACAACACCCACATGTGTCGGCGGAAAGGTTCATCCACGCCGAAGCCGGCGGCCACCAGGGCCGCAAAAGCGAACACGCTTAGAAGGACGATCTCTGTGCCGAATTTCATTGCAGATCCCGATCTCGAATCTGGTGGATGCCAAATCCGCAGCGCACTAATCGCGCAGCCGCCGCCCCCTCGCCCTGATCTATGTCAGGCCGCAAGATTTTGTGTCGGCGGCGCAATCAGCAGGTGGCGAATGAACGAGGAACGCAGCGCGGGCTCACCCCCCTCATGGAAGGCGTTCCCTGGGTTGGGCGGGCGCAGACGCGATCGCTGAGGCGAAAGCTGAGGCCCTGCGCGCGTTGGATGCTATTGCCGATGCCCTGCCAAACGTTGTTCGGATCCCATTGGAAACGAACGCGATCGTTCCGCCGAGCCGTGGCAGATTAAGGACCATGCTTCGCCGGTATGTGCCGAAACACACCTGGCGATTGGTCACGTTCCTATCAAAGCCCGAAAGCTGTTTGTCTCGACCGTGACGCCGCTTCGTCGAAGGCGCGGCAACATCGCATTAAAAGGCAAACACGGCCCGCCCCGGAGTCATGCGACATGGCCTCGCCGCTTAGGGCCGCTCGCGTCCGCCGCCACAGCGCTTCTCCAGACGGCTTATGCTGTCCACCGTCACATGGCGTGCGTTCTCAATCCGAATCACCCCGTCAGCCCGCAATCGCGTCAGTTGGCGGCTCACGGTCTCGTTGGTGATTCCAAGGAAATCAGACATTTCGACACGCGTCAGCGGCAGATCGAAGGACGCCGACCCGGAAGCCGCATCGAGACTGGAATCGATATTCCGGGCCATCATGAGGAGAAAAGTCGCTACCTTTTCCGGAGCTGTCTTGCGCCCCAGCGTCACCATCCACTCGCGCGCCTCATCGAGTTCATTCAGCGTCTGTTTGAGCAGGCGATGCTCGAATTCCCGTGACGCCTTCATCATCCGTTCGACGGCCGCTCGCGGAAACGAACACAGCGTGACTGCTGTTGCCGCTTCCGCATTGATCGAGCTTTCCACCTTGAAAGGACGTCCCAGAAAATCCGGTGCAAACTGGAGACCGACGATCTGCTGGCGCCCATCCGACAGGCTCTTTGATAGCTTTACAACGCCTGAAAGCACGTTGGAGTAGCTGTCGACGTTCTGTGCCTCGCCGGTCAACTCCATTCCTGACTCGATCCGGCGACGCGAGCAAGTCTTGGCGAGCCCAACCAAATTGTCTGGATCGAGCGCACCGCAGACACCGCGACGCCGTGCCTCGCAAGGGAAGCAAAGAACAGGAATGCCGGAACTATGAATGTCTTGCCGAAAGGTCATGCGTTCGCCTTACCCGATCCTAACTGCCGGCAGGATACCCATCCAGGGTAGAGAAATCCTGCGGCGGTTTGTCCATGAGCGCGGCTGATCGAGATCAGGGTCTGCTTCAGCGATGCGTGCAGTGTTCCGGCGGGCAACACGGTGAACGCGAGATGCAATCGGAAATAGCTGTCAAACTCAGCGAGAACGTCCCACGCTACACCAGCTATCCGACGGCGCCGCATTTCCATTCGGGGATCGATGCTGCCATTTACCGTGGCTGGTTGGAGACGCTGGAAAGCGGCGACGAAATCTCGCTGTACCTGCACATTCCTTACTGCGACAAGCTCTGCTGGTTCTGCGCCTGCCACACCAAGCAGACGCACCAATATGAGCCGGTGGCCGCTTATCTGCGCTCGCTGAATGCCGAAATCGTCACGATTGCCGGTCTGCTGAGCGGCAAGGCACATGTCCGTGCAATCCACTTCGGTGGCGGTTCGCCAACTATTCTGAGGCCCGATGATATGGTTGCTCTTGGAGCGGCCTTGCGGGACAGCTTCGACTTTCTCCCGGATGCTACGGTCAGCATCGAAATCGAAACCAACGACATGGACAAGGCGCGCCTTGATGCACTTGCTCAAATCGGCGTAACCCGGGCGAGCCTCGGCGTGCAGGATTTCGATCCGCAAGTGCAAAAAGCAATTAATCGTGAGCAGAGTTTTTTGCAGACCAAGGCAGTCGTCGACGGGGTTCGTTCGCGGGGCGTCGAATCGGTCAATCTGGACCTGCTCTACGGGCTCCCGAATCAGACACGCGAGACGATCTGTTCCACGGTGGCGCAGGCACTGACCTTGGAGCCAGACCGGATGGCCCTGTTCGGCTACGCACATGTGCCCTGGTTCAAGAAGCATCAGACGATGATCGACGAGGCATGGCTGCCGAGTCCCACTGAGCGTTTCGCCCAATCTCAACTCGCGGCGCGGGCAATTGTCGCCAAGGGATATGAGGCAATAGGACTCGATCATTTCGCGAAGCCCGACGATGCGCTGGCCATAGCGGCCCGCGCAGGGGTTTTGCATCGCAATTTTCAGGGCTACACTGAGGATCGCTGCCCGACACTGATCGGACTTGGCCCTTCGTCCATCGGTCGTTTTCGCCAAGGCTACGTGCAAAACATGGCTTCGACTGCCGGGTACGGGCGCATGGTTGCGGATGGCGGGTTGGCTGCCGTCCGCGGCGTTGCCCTTTCCGACGACGATCGCGTCCGTGGCTGGATCATCGAGCGGCTGATGTGTGATTTTGCCTTCTCGGCAGTCGATCTGGTGGAGCGGTTCGGCAAAGCCGGCGAGCAGCTCCTTCATCGCTCGAGGTCCATCGCACTCCACGATCCTGCCCGAGCGCTTGAATTCGATGGTGACAGTTTCCTCGTACGGACTGAAAGTCGCCCCTTCATTCGAACCATCGCGGCCAAGTTCGATACATATTTCAAAGGGGGAACGGCGAGGCACTCGGTGGCGGTCTGAGCAAAGCACAGTGCGCTCGCCGTTTGGTCGATCGGCGAACCAGCTGCGTTCGTTTTGACCGCTCATAGGCGACTACCGCATCAAATCGAAAATGCAAACTTAGGCTGTTGCGCGGTATCTCCTTCCACATCCTCTCTTGCGCATACCTACATTCCAAGGGGTTTGATCCTATGCTTCGCGAGGAGCAGGTAGGTCGCGACAGCTAGGCAATGTTCCAGCTGCCCTAGCGGAGGAGTCACGATTTTCCGGCAAGCTCCGTCGGCAGACGTTCTTTTCTGGCCCTGGCAAAGGCTCGGTCGCCTTCCAGAAACGCCGCCAGCATGAAAGGGATGAGTTCTGCCACGGTTTCAGACTGACCATAGGTCTGACGGTAAAGTGCAGCATACTCCTTGAGTGTTTGGCTCAGCTCCGCGCTGACGGTAATGGTGATCTTCGAAGCTGTTCGGTCCGGAAGTTTTCCAAGTTTCAGGTCAGCCATGATAACTCCTGCTCAACTGGCGTATGGCCGCAGCACGATGTCCTTGTGCACGATGACGCGCAGTGGCCAACCTGGGCGGACGACGATGGTGGGCTGGATATTGAGGTTTTTTTCGGTGATGCGCTGGCCGGCTCGACTGGCGTTCTGCTGGGCTGATTCCCGGATCGCCTTGACCAGATCGCTCTCGTTTTCGCCGAGGCTGAATTCTGTGCCGACACCGAGCAATGTGGCAAGCGCCACTCCCTTGATCATCTGCCAAGTGTGGAAATCGACTTTGTCTTCCAGCCCTGCGTAGCCGGCGGTGTCGCTCGCGGGCAGATTGTCGATTTCGGCCGACGAGCCGTCGGGCAGCAGAATGCGCTGCCAGACCAGCAGCGCTCGCTTTTGCCCGAACGCGACGACGCTGTCGTAGACGCCGATAAGACGTGAGCCCTGCGGAATCAGCAATATGTTGCCCGTGACCGTGTCGTGCACATTTTCGGTGACTTGCGCGACGACAAGGCCCGGCAAATCGGAATTGATGCCGGTGATCAGGCTGGCGGCAATCACGCTGCCAGCCATCAGTTGATATGGCGAGATCGGCGTCTGAAGCGCATGCGGATTGTAGATCCCGCCAGTGCTCCGCTGGCTGAGAAAATCAAGCTTTCGCTGCTGATTGTTCTGGTCGCCTTCCGCCGCCGCCACCGAGGCTGACGCGCGTCCTGCTTCGGATTGGGGAAGCGCCTCAAATGGATGCTGAGCAGTTTGCACGCTCTCTCCGACATCTGTCTGTTGAGCTCGATTTTCGACGCGGAAAAGCACCCGCGATTCACGCGCTTCGATCGCCTGCTGCGCTAGACGCTGCTCCTCGGCCGAGATGTCTTGGCCCGGCACGATGCCGAGCTGGCGCTGCCGCTCGAGGATGGGGCGGCCGAGGTCGCCCGGCAAAGGTAGCCCAAGGACGGGAGGCTTTGGCTTCATGCCGGAATAGTCATGGGGAAGCGTATCGAGTCCCTCGGCGGTTGGTTTGCGCTCAGTGTTGTAGAGATCTTCCGCCTGATCCCTGATGCGAAGGGCCGGCCCCTGGAGGGCGATCATGGTAACGCCGAAGACAGCGCCGGATCCGAGCGCTGCGATAGCGATGATCACACCGCGCCTGAACCGCACCACGCGGCGGGGAGAGGCCCGAAGCTGCAGTTCCTCGGGATCCAGTTTCGGCGGGATGCCAGAGCGGGAATTTTCGATCATGAGCCCTCACCTCGCCGGCTGCCGCGAAAGAGCGAGATCCGCCGTTGCGGTTGCCTGCCGTCAATCCTGCTGATGCGGATCACCTGCTGCCGCTTGGTGCCGAGGCGAAGTTCGGCCGCGGCGAAGAGCCGATCGACGATGTAATAGTTGCCGCGCACGCGATAGTTGACGAGCTCGCTGCTCCCATCTGCGCCGACGATGAAGAGTGGTGGCGCCTCGCCCTGATCTATGCGACGAGGGAACTCAATATAGACCTTGCTGCCGTCGTCGAAGGCTCGCGTCGGTCTCCAGGGCGGTGTGTCGCCACTGATTGAGTAGCGAAAGCGAAGGTTTTCGAGCGCGATGTTCGACGCGACCGGTGTAACTGCCTCGGCTTGAGCATTGCGCTGGCGAAGCGCGATGATCTGGTCTTGGCTGTAGGTCCAGGAGATTGCCGCCATTGCGGTCTTCTCGGTGCTTTGAAGCTGCAAATGATAGGTCCGCCGGTCCGTCGTAATGACGACATTGGTGGCAAGACCCGGCGCGAAGGGTTTTACCAGAACATGGGTGCGCTGATTGTCACCGGTGCCGCTTGCGGTATCGCCAATGACCCAGCGCACGGTGTCGCCAGCCGACACGGCGGTTAGTTTCTCGCCCGGCTGCAGAGCGATGTCGGTCACGCGCTCCGGCGCGGCATAGAGTTGATAAAGCGCGCCATCGGTGAAGGGGTAGACTTGCACTGCATTAACATACCCGTACTTGGTGGGTTGCTGGGTCGCGGCTTTGTTGGCATCAGCGACGCGTTCTTCAGGAGGGCGCTTGTCCTCGGCCTTGCCGGGCTCGGGCTGCATTTGGCCAGGCAGCGGCAGTGGTTTTGGCACCTCGACAATTCTAATCGGCCTCTCCGGCGCTTTTTCGATCGCGGCCGGTTTGAAGTCGGCAGCGTCATAGGAAATCTCAGGCGGCGGCACCTTCTTCGATGCACAAGCGGAAACGACCGCTGCCGACACCGATAGGATCAGCACGGCACGAATCGGTGACATTTTACCTTTCATTGGTGGACTCCGTCGGAGAAAGGGGGGCTGGGACGGCGCTGTCGAGCTCGCGTGACCAGTCAATGGCATTGATGAAGACGCCGAGCGGATTCTTGCGCAGCTGATCCGTATTGCTTGGCGAGCGGATCACGATCGTGAGGATCGCAGTCCAGCGCATCGTGCTGGCAAGGCTTCCGCGCTCAAACACCTGCTCGGTCCATTTGACCTGGAATGAACTTTCGGAGGCTCTGACCACGCTGGTGACCTGTACCGAAACACTGCGCGTTCCGATCTGACCGAAGGGGTCGTTCGCCTTGGCGTATTCGTTGAGGAAGAGCGCTGCGCGATCGCTAGCAAAGTCGTACGCTGCCAACCAGTTCTGCCGAACCAAAACCGGATCGGTGGAAACGGAACGGACATTCTGGATGAAGCGGCCGAGATGCCAGGCGATCTGAGCATCCGAGGGCTCATAATTCCGGACCGCCGGCGCGACGGCGCGCGTCTCGCCGAAGCCATCGACCTCGACGACATAAGGCACGACACGGCTTTGCATCGACTGCCATACGAGTCCGCCGGAAAGCCCGGTCGCCAAGGCCAGGCAGCCAAGGGCCATGATCCGCCAGTTCCTGGCCTGCAGTCGAGATGAGCCGATGCGCTCGTCCCACAGTTGGGCGGCTTTTTGATACGGCGTGACCGGTTCGGGTGTTTTGCCGTAACGGTGCACGGGTCGCTTGAAGAGCATCTAGTCATCCTTGTCGTTGAGAGAGGGGTTGGCGCTGCCTCCCGGCCGGTCTCCGTCTCGGACAGCTTGCATGGCAGCGTGGCGATTTGCCCGGGCGGTCTGTTCAGAACGTAGGCGCCTTGCCCACGTCGGCGCCGAAACAGTGGCCGAACCGGCAGAGCGTTCGGTCATTGACGCTGTCGGCGCGCCGCCGGTCGCGGTCCACGCGGCATCGCGCCCGGCATCGGCGTTGCGCCCAACACTTGCAGTGGCGGATCGCGCTATGCGTATAGCGGCGCCGCCAGCTGCACTGGTTACACCATGCATTCCAGCAGCCACACCGGAGAGGCCAGCGTCGGGCGAGGTTGCGCGCCCGATCTGCCATGACGTGGAAGCAGCCGATCCCATTGTTGTGCCGGCTCGGATGGCGGCGAGACCGCCGCTGGTTGCCATACGCGCGCCAGCAAATGCTGTGCCTCCAGCAACGAGTGATACACCCGCTGCCGCCGCGGTCGTGCCGAGGGCGGCGCCCGCCCCAAGCTGCGGTGCGCCTGAGACAAGACCCGACGCGATCCCCGGCCCAAAAATGCCAAGGCCAAGCAGTGCCAGTGCGCCCAGTACCTGGGACATGGCACCGGCAAGATCCGGCTCCTTGCCTTGCAATGCGGAAGCGAACTCCCCGAAGAGCGTGGAGCCGATACCGACAATGACGGCGAGCACCATCACCTTGATGCCTGACGAGATAACATGGCCGAGCACGCGTTCGGCCAGGAACGCTGAACGGTTCCAAAGTGCGAATGGAACCAAAACAAAACCTGCCAGCGTGGTGAGCTTGAACTCTAGGATGGTGATGAAAAGCTGGATGGAAAGGATGAAGAAGGCGATGATAACCAGGAACCAGGCCATCAGCAGCACGAAGATGGTCAGTGCGTTGCCGAAGATTTCCGGGAAGCCCAGGAGCTGACTGGCTTGGTCAAGCATTGGCCAAGCACCTTCGAAACCGGTCGCGGCAATGCGGCCCGGGCGCAAGAGATTGTCTGCCGACAGATTGCCGGCCGACGCCTTAATCCCGAGACCGGCAAAAGAACGATAAACGATATCGGCGAGGTTCTTGAAATTGTTCAGAATGAAGGCGAAGACGCCAACATAGAGCACCTTGCGGACAAGCCGGCCGAGAACGCTGGTTTCGTCGCCGAGCGCCCACGCCAGGCCGGCAAGTGTGATGTCAATGCCGATCAGAATGGTAGTGAGGAAGGCGAGGTCGCCCGATAGCAGACCGAACCCGCTGTCGATGTAGCGGATGAAGGTCTCCATGAAGCGATCGATGACGCCAAGGTCGTTCATGCCGCTGCCTTTCTCGTCGTGATGAACTCGTGATTAATTGCCGGGATAAGCCGAGCCGGTACCCAAGAACCGCTTCGTCATCTCGCGGGCGGCTTCGTCTGACTGGGCCTTGCGGGCGGCATCCTCGGCCTCAGCTCGAAACTGCGTTGCGAGCAGCGTCTGGATCTGCATCTGCTGTTTTGTCGAAAGCGCCATCAGCTGGTTGGTGGCCTGGCTTGCCTGAAGCGCACCGGCCGCCCCTTGGCTGCGGTTGACGAGATCGGCGAGCAGATCGCCGTCGGCGCGGACGTTCTCGACGATTTGCGACTGGACACCCATGGTCTGGCGGAACGCCTGCATGGCGGTTTGCCAACGCTCCCGCGCAGCACTCGCCACATCGCTGACTTTGATCGTGGCGTCGTAGCTTTCCGGATATTGGCTGCGCCACTGGTCTTGAAGCTTGCCCAGATCAAAGCTGAGGCCACTCGCCTGGTCCATCAAGCCGTCGATGCGATGGAGCGAACCGGTGAGTTGGCCAACGGAAGAGAAATCCAGACGCTGAAGATTGCGCGCCATGTTCTGCAGCATGGTCGCCTGATTCTGCAGCGACTGGATTTGGTTGTTGATCTGCTCCAATGCGCGCGCGGCCGTCAGCACGTTCTGCGCATAATTGGACGGATCGAACACGATAAGGGCGTACGCGGGCTGCACATAGTCGGCCATAGGCTTGGCGATCAGGGAAACGGTGATCAGGCCGGAGAGAAGGCGTCGCCGCATCATGAGAATTGCTCCTTGTCTGGTTGAGGGAATTGCTTGAGAAGTTCGCCGGCCCAATCGAGGCCGCGCGCGATCAGGAACTGCGAGGCAAAGCTGCCTTGCCCGTCTTCGGACATGATCCTGTCGATCAGAGTCTGCGTGGCCGGATCGGAAGCACCGCAAAGCGCAAGAGCGATGGGGCCAAGCTCGAGCTCGAACAGACGGTTGCCGCGGCGCGATTGCAGATAATACTGACGCTTCGGCGTGGCGCGGGCGATCAATTCGATCTGCCGCTCGCTTAAACCGAAGCGCTCGTAGGCTGTGCGCGCCTGGGGTTCCACGGCACGATCATTGGGAAGGAAAATGCGCTGCGGGCAGCTTTCGATGATTGCCGGCGCTATGCCAGAGCCCGCGATATCAGCCAGCGACTGCGTAGCGAAGACAACCGACACGTTCTTCTTTCGCAGCACCTTCAGCCATTCGCGGATGCGGGCGGCGAACAGCGGATTGTCGAGATAGACCCACGCCTCGTCGAGCATGATCAGCGTGGGCCGTCCGTCGAACCGTTCCTCAAGTCGCTGGAACAGATAGGTAAGCACCGGCAGCAAAGCGCCTTGGCTGTGCATTAACTCCTCGGTCTCGAAACACTGCACATCCGACAAGGCCAGCCCATCATGATCGGCATCGAGCAGGCGGCCGAAGGGACCGTCGAGCGTGTAGGGCATCAATGCGGTCTTCAGCGCATTGGATTGAAGCAGGACCGAAAGACCGGTCAGTGTGCGTTCCTGCGCCGGCGCGGTGGCAAGGCTGGCCAGCGCTGACCAAATAGCCTCCTTCACCTCCGGCGTGACGGTGACGTTCTCGTGGGCAACAAGGCTGGCGATCCATTCGGCCGCCCAGCTTCGGCTAGCCTGGTCGTTGATGCTGCGCAGTGGCTGAAAGGCAAGGGAACCGTCCGCTCCTAGCGCGTGGTGTTCTCCACCCATGGCAAGTGTTGCAGCACGGGCCGAATTGCCTTTGTCGAAGACATAAACCTGGGCGCCGGCATAGCGCCTGAACTGCAGAGCAATCAGAGCAAGCAGAACCGACTTGCCGGCGCCGGTCGGACCAACAACCAGCATGTGGCCGACATCTTCGACGTGGGTGGAAAGCCGAAACGGTGTCGACCCACTGGTCTCGGCAACGAAAAGCGGTGGCGCTTCGGTTTGGGTGACTTTCGCGAGATGCTCGTTTGTCGCAGGACCGGCCCAAACCGACGACAGCGGCATGAGATGGGCAAGGTTCAATGTATGAACGAGCGGTTGGCGAACGTTAGCGTAGACATGGCCAGGCAATGAGCCGAGCCAAGCCTCGACCGCATTGACGCCTTCTCGGATCGTGGTGAAGCCGAGCCCATTGATGATGCGCTCGACCGCGCGAAGCTTCTCTGCAGCGGCTTGGCGATCCTCGCCCCACACCGTCACGGTGGTGGTGAGATAGCCGAAACTCACATGATCACCGCCCAATGCCTGAAGGGCTTCGTCGGCATCGAGCGCCTTGTTGTCGGCATCGTTATCGACAAGCGGGACCGGCTCGTTGGTAATGACCTCGCGTAGGATTGCCACGATCGATTTGCGCTTGGCAAACCACTGCCGGCGCAATCGCGTCAGCGTCTTCGTGGCTTCCGTTTTCTCGAGCGGAATGAAGCGCGTCATCCAGCGATAGGCGAAATCCTGATGATTGAGGGTATCGAGGATTCCGGGCCGGGTGAGGTTCGGAAAGCCGAGGATGGTCAGTGTGCGAAGATGCTGCTCACCCAGCATCGGCTCCAGGCCACCGGTAAGCGGCGCATCGACCAGGATTGCATCCAGATATATCGGCGTTTCCGGGGCCATGATAGGATGGCGACGAGGCGAAATCGTGCCGTGGAGGTAGGTCAACGTCTGAGCATCATCGAGGACGCGTACTTCGGACATGAAACCCGAGAAGAGATCGAGCACGCGGTTGGTCTCGTCACGGAACCTCGCCAGATCCTGGCGCCAGTCTCTTTCTCCTCGGGAATAATGAGAGTCGACGAGCGCGCTTTCTGCGCGCGCCTGGGCGTCCGGCGGTGGCATAAACACCAAGGTCAGATGATAGCGGCTCTCGTAGTGCGCTACCTTCCCCTCGAAAGCAGCGCGGCGTTCTTCGTCGACCAGCCACGACGCGGCGTCAGGAAAATGCGAGTTCGGATAGCCCAGCGCTTCTGTGCGCTCGGCCTCAAAGAACAATGCCCAGCCAGAGCCAAGGCGTCTGAGAGCATTGTTCGCCCGGGCGCAAATGCCGACGAGTTCAGCCTCCGTCGCACTTTCGAGATCCGGGCCGCGGAACCGCAACGTCCGCTGAAAGCTGCCGTCCTTGTTGAGCACGATGCCGGGCGCCACCAAGGCAGCCCAGGGTAGATGGTCGGCAAGCCGGTCGGCTTTGCTTCGATATTCCGAAAGGTTCAGCATGCAAGCCACCCCTTCAGACGTAGGTGGCGCACAAGCACGCTGGCGAAGTCCGGATCGCGTCTTGCGGCAAACACCGCTAACGAGTGGCCTGCGATCCAAAGCACCAGACCAGCAATCCATTGCTGCAAGCCGAAGCCAATGGCCGCGGCCACTGTACCGTTGAGGATCGCCACCGCGCGCGGAGCCCCGCCGAGCAGGATCGGCTCGGTCAGCGCCCGGTGGACCGGTACTGCGAAGCCCTCGATATGCTGCTCCCCGGCGGCCATCAGACGAGCGCCCCACCACCGAAGGAGAAGAAGGAGAGGAAGAAGCTCGATGCCGCGAAGGCGATTGACAGACCGAAGACGATCTGAATCAGGCGCCGAAAACCACCGGCGGTGTCGCCGAAGGCAAGCGTCAGGCCGGTGGTGATAATGATGATCACCGCAACGATCTTGGCGACCGGTCCCTGCACGGACTCCAGGATCTGCTGCAGCGGCTGCTCCCACGGCATGCCGGAGCCGGCGGCATAAACCGGGGCCGTGTTAAGAAACGCGAGCGCTGTGGACGAAAGAAAGCGAAGCTTCTTGCGCATGAGGAAGGCCTTTCAAAGCTGCTGGAGTTGCGAAAGCGTGAGCGGGGCAACGGCGTAATCGCCGCTGCCGTCGAGACCGGTGACCTCGGCGATTGCGTCGATGTGGCGCGACGAGCCGCGTCCCGCTATGAAGACGATCAGATCTATCGCCTCAGCGATGAGCCGGCGGGGAACGGTGACCACCGCTTCCTGGGCGAGTTGCTCAATGCGATAGAGAGCCGAGCGCGCGGAATTGGCGTGTACGGTAGCGATGCCGCCTGGGTGCCCGGTGTTCCATGCCTTCAGCATGTCGAGCGCTTCCGCGCCCCTCACCTCGCCCACGATGATGCGGTCCGGCCTGAGCCTCAGCGTCGAGCGCACGAGATCGGCAAGGGTGACCGAGCCCCGCCTTGTTCTCAGGGCAACGCAGTCCCTGGCCGCGCACTGCAGTTCGCGTGTGTCCTCGATCAGGATCACCCGATCGTCGCATTCGGCGACTTCAGCCAGCAGAGCGTTGGCGAGTGTTGTCTTCCCCGAGGAAGTGCCGCCGGCGATCAGCATGTTGCGCCGCTCGCGGACGGCCTTTTTCAGCGCATCGGCCTGCAGCGGCAGCATGATGCGTTCGGCAACATAGTCGGCCAGGGTGTAGACTTTCGCGGCGGGCTTGCGGATGGCAAAACATGGCGCCAACACCACAGGTGGCAGCAGGCCTTCGAAGCGTTCGCCAGACGGCAATTCGGCACTGACGATCGGGTTGTCGGCGTGCGCCTCGGCGCGCACGTGCGAAGCAACCAGGCGGATGATACGTTCTGCCTCGGACGGGTGCATGTGAACGTCGGTATCGACCCGACCTTCGCCTAACCGGTCGAGTCGCAGCGCGCCGTCGGGATTGACCATCACCTCGATGACGGACGGATCGGCCAGGGCTTCGGTGATTGCCGGACCCATGGCGGTGCGCAGCATGACACGCCGCCGGTGGTCGGCCTCGGGATGAGAGCTCATCCTTCCCCTCCCCCACCATTGTCTTTGCTAAGCGACTTTTTGCCGGAAGCGATCTGGCGGCCGACCTTCTCAACGAATTTCTCGAAACGCTCTTGGGCAATAGCCTGCGTTGCCCGATCCGGGACCGGCGTGTGGGCGTGAAGGGTGATCGAAAAGCGGATGAAGAGCGCCAGGCTCTCCAGGATCACCTCGGAATCGCGCCTGACGTGGGCAAGATCGCGGGAGAGCCGGTCAAGCCTTACGCCGTAGCGCCGATCGAACTCGCTCTCGCCACGCCGCTCGATGAACGCCTCGATCGCCTTCGCCACGATCGCTGATTTGGTCGTTGACGGATCGCGACTGAGGTTGTCCAGTTTCTCGCTGAGCTCCGGCTCAAGCAGAAACTGATGGCGAATGCGGTGCGGCTTCATGCGGCTCGTTCCGACGGCCCGGCGTTGCGCCGGCGACGGGAGAAGCATCGGCCAGACGCTCAAAATTGCTTATGGCCGTTATCTACGCTGAGGTGCGCTCTGCAACTCAGCGGACTTCAGAAGCCGGGAATGACATCGTCGCCCCTGCCCTCGTTGATACCGTAGGCGCGGGCCGCAGTGGAAATCCGATCCATGACACGCTTGTCCGCGAGCGCTTCGCTGTCATCGTCTGCGGGCTTGTACAGATCGGCCTGATCGGGCTCTTGAGAGACAACAACGTCTTCTTCGGGCAGGCTTGGATGGCGTTGCTGCTGAACGCCTCCCTCGTCTTCAACTGGCGCGTCGGCGCTTTCCTCGTCCGCAGCAAGTCGGCTATCGACGCTGCACACTTGTCCAGTCCAGCCGTCCGGGCGTGATGCAGGGCAGTCCGCATAGGGTCCGTCGTGCAGCACCGGCGCAGGCAGCACCCGATCTGTGAAATTCTGATCCTGATAATAGCGCAGCTTCTTGGCGCGGATCGGCGGCAACCCAGAAACCAGGACCAATTCGTCTGACGGCGGCAATTGCATCACCTCGCCTGGCGTCAGGAGCGGGCGCGCGGTTTCCTGGCGGCTCACCATGACATGTGAAAGCCAGGGCGCAAGCCGATGGCCCGCATAGTTGCGCATCGACCTAAGTTCGGTTGCGGTGCCGAGGGCATCCGAGATGCGCTTGGCCGTGCGTTCGTCATTGGAGGAAAAGGCAATTCGCACGTGGCAATTGTCGAGAATAGCATTGTTCTCGCCATAGGCCTTTGAAACCTGGTTCAAAGATTGTGCGATCAGATAGGAGCGAATGCCATAACCTGCCATGAAGGCGAGCGCCGTTTCGAAGAAGTCGAGGCGACCGAGCGCCGGAAACTCGTCCAGCATCATGAGCAGCTGATGCTTACGGCTCTTCTTCGGGTCCCCCTCCAGACGCTCCGTCAACCGCCTGCCGATCTGGTTCAAGATCAGTCGCACCAAAGGCTTGGTGCGCGAGATATCCGAAGGCGGCACGACCAGATAGAGCGACAGCGGTCGCTCTCCATCCACTAGGTCAGCGATGCGCCAGTCGCAGGACGAAGTGGCCGCCGCGACCGTTGGATCACGATAAAGCCCAAGAAAGGACATGGCGGTCGAGAGGACGCCTGAGCGCTCGTTTTCCGACTTGTTCAGGAGTTCGCGAGCCGCCGAGGCCACTACGGGATGGACCTGAGGGTTATGCCCCGTCCCGAGATGGTTTGTCGTCATCATCCGCCGTAGCGTTGCGGCAAACGAGCGTTGCGGGTCCGACAGGAAGGTGGCGACGCGGGCTAGCGTCTTGTCCTCTTCAGCGTAGAGCACGTGCAAAATGGCGCCAACTAGGAGTGAATGGCTGGTCTTCTCCCAGTGATTCCGTCGCTCCAGCGCGCCCTCGGGATCGACGAGGATGTCGGCGATGTTTTGAACGTCCCGGATCTCATCTGGGCCTTTGCGCACCTCCAGCAGCGGGTTGTAGCGTGCCGATCTCGGGTCGGTCGGATTGAACAGAAGGCAGTACGAGAATTTCGACCGCCAGCCGGAGGTCAACTGCCAATTTTCGCCTTTTATATCATGAATGATGGCAGACCCGGTCCAGGAAAGTAGCGTTGGAACAACCAGCCCCACGCCCTTGCCCGAACGCGTCGGCGCAAATGCCATGACGTGCTCCGGGCCGTCATGGCGCAGATAGCGATCGTTCAGCCTACCGAGGAAAACGCCCGCCGGCCGTAACAACCCTGCCGTCTCGACCTCATGAGTCGTGGCCCACCGTGAAGACCCATAGGTCGTAACCGACCCGCGCTGTCGCGCGCGCAAAAGCGAGCCTGCGATTGCGGCGGCACAGCCCAGGAATCCGCTGGCGCCTGCAAGCGTACCGGCTTTGTCGAAGACCTCCGGCGCATAAGCATCGAAGTGGAACCACCATTCAAACAGCTTCCACGGCTTGTAGATTGGCCAGCCGGCGAAGAGAAACCATGGTGCGCCGAGAGGCGTCTGGTAGGTCAGCATTTGAGCGCACCATTGGGTTGCCGTCCATACGCCGATAATGACAATTGCGCACACAACGGCGATCTGCCCGATCAGTAGCTTCGTAGGTGTCATCGGCTTGGCCCGCTGAACAACGCGACCTAGCATCGCGCGGTGCAGCCGGGACAGGAATGTTCCTCACATACGATTTGGGAGCAATGAACGACTTCCTACTATGCAGGTCGGTCAGCACGCGTGTTGCGCCTTCACGCGACACCATCCTCTCCATTCACCCTGAGGCCCGGCGCCGCCGACAGTTGCGTGACCGCTCCTCCGCAAAGTTATCTTCTGCGTTCAGGGAGCCAGGGCGCCTGGGCTGGCTGATGAACACCGTCCGCTCGCGCATGTGGGGTCGAATTGATTTGTGCCCAAGTGGAGGCAGGCTCATCATTCAACAGTTGCCGCAGTTCCCCTGGCTCGAACGCCATCATTGGTGGGGAGGCAGGCTCGTCTTCCAACAGTTGCCGCAGTTCCCCTGGCTCGAACGCCATCATCGGTGGGGAAGCGGGTTCATCCTCCAACAGCTGCCGCAGTTCCCCTGGCTCGAACGCCATCATCGGTGGGGAAGCGGGTTCATCCTCCAACAGCTGCCGCAGTTCCCCTGGCTCGAACGCCATCATTGGTGGGGAGGCAGGCTCGTCCTCCAACAGTTGCCGCAGTTCCCCTGACTCGAACGCCATCATTGGTGGGGAGGCAGGCTCGTCTTCCAACAGTTGCCGCAGTTCCCCTGACTCGAACGCCATCATTGGTGGGGAGTCAGGCTCGTCTTCCAACAGTTGCCGCAGTTCCCCTGGCTCGAATGCCATCATCGGTGGGGAGGCGGGTTCATCCTCCAGCAGCTGCCGCGGCTCTTCCTCGTGCGGCAAGCGCCTCCTTAGCCGGTCTTGCAGCGCCTGCCGATCGGCAACGAGGTTGTCGAGGGGCAGCGGCTCGTGGTCTGGCCGCTGCCCTTTCACCAATCGTTCAACCAGCGCCCACGTGCCCTCCAGGACAAATACGCCGCAATCATAATGGTTCGTCTGTCTGGCCATGGGGGCTGGCGCCAAGGTAGCATTCAGCAGTCCTGCGAGCTGTTTTGCAGGCACGTCGTTATATCCCTCTCGCTGGAGGGAGTCGTAGTGATAGGCGAACCGCCTTTCGGGGTCGCGGCGATCAACGAGCAGCAGCGACCAATGGGTGCCGGGGCTAGTAGCCGTGCCATTATTCACTGGCAAGAACAGGAAGTCGGCTGTGGCGTTGTTTTGATTATAGATGGACTGCAATATGCCTCGAGCGTCTTGCGGCGACGTGTGTCGCAGTAGATGGGATACGGAAGGATCCACCAGCCGAGTCCGGGCAGCGAGCGCCGGATTGATCCCCTGCAGTTGCCGCTCCAGCAAATTGTAATCTCTCTGGACATGGGCGTCGCTCAGCCATTCGGCGGCGCCGAGCACCCGCCCCGTTGCAACGTTGGACGGGGCTGTCGGATCGAGCGCCCCGATCTGAGCCCCAGAGGAACTGGTCGTCAGTGTGGTCACATCAACCAGTGGAAGGCCGCGGTAGGTGCCTGGCAGCTTAGCGGTTGCTGGCGAGGCGGGTTGGGGAGCTCTTGCCGGTGCCGCTGGCCCAGCTTCAGCAGCGGCCCCAACGCGCCTGGTGACTGCGTCTGCCGGATGAGCAGCAAGGACAGTTTCGCGCCCGAGCACAATGCGCGGCAGGATATCCCGGAGGTGAGCCAATGCAGAACCGATACTTAGTCTATTACCATAGGAGACAGCCTTGAAGCTCTCAACATCTTTATCCAGCGATTTGTCGTGAATCCGAGCGGCAATCCCAGGCTTGTTATTTTGACGCAGATACTGGCTAAAATGTCTAAGAAAATTTGTATAGCCGCCCACGGTATCTGGATTCCGTCCGGTCGCAGGCGCTGCCAGGTACTCCTTGGTCGAAGCGGCTCTGTAATCTCTAATGAGCTCGGCATCGTCAGGATAGGGGATCACGAGAGGGCGACCCATAATCGGGGCTCCGCTTGTCGACTTCTTGAGGTAACGCAGTGCGCCAGCCACGGTGGAGGAACCACCCGTACTCTCGTACTCCTTGAGATCCTGATCCAGCGACGAATGGTAAAGCCGAGCAGCAAACCCTGGCTTGTTGTTTTGAAGGAGCCACCGACTAAAGCCGAAAAGAGAATTTACATTGAAAGTGACCGTGTTCGCGCTGGCCTTACCCGCGTGGAATGCTGCCCTCAGCCCTTCGATAGCGGTCGCATCGTTGGAATAGACAGGACGCTTGTCGGAACCGTTGGGGACTACAATTGGACGATCCGGCTGCACTGTCGAGGACATCGAACCACCACCTCCGGGATGCGGTGCTGGGGTGGATTCGTGTTCATCCCTCTGCCTGACGAGCTGCGCCTCAGATTCCGGTGTAGCCACCTTATGAGGATCCTGCATCGGTTCGATCCCCTCCATCTCCTGCTGCAACCAAGCCAAAGCTTGGCGAGCGGCGGCTTCATCAACCGCGGAGGATGTCTCCACACCTCTGGCGGACGCCGGCAGAGCCTGCTCCGCCCGCCGTCGAAAGAGCTCTGGCGAGGCGGATTTCTCCGCCCACAATCTGGGCTGCGTAGCGAGTCCCCGTCCAGATTTATGTGGCACCGCCTCGCTTGGCAGCGGGCTGCTCCTGTCCCGTGCAGCTACCAGCCCCTCCGGGGCGCCCTGGTCGCCGTGGCGCCAGTTCAAGTGAGGGACGGCCTCTCCAAAGTCGGGTGCTTGGTGTTGGTGCGCGGTTGGGGCGAGAGACAATGGTAGATCGGTGCCCTCCTTATAACCTACCGGCAGGAGCTCCTCTGGCCAATCGAATCCCTGCTGTGGTGCGGTATGCTGAGCAGCGTCGCCACGGGGACGAGCCTCCATGCTGACCGCGTTTTCCAGATGACTCCCGAGTATAACGCGCGGCGGGTGCTTGCGGATATAAACCAGTGCAGATTCGATCGGAGCTCCACGAGTAGAGGAGGCGGCCTTGTAGCTCTCAACATCTTTATCCAGCGATTCATCGTAAATCCGGCCCGCAATCCCGAGCTTGTCATTTTGACGTAGGTAATGACTGAAATGGTTAAGAGCAGTTGCGTAGCCGCTCGCGGATCTGAAATGTCTAGTGAGCGCGGCGTCGTCAGGATGGGGGTTCAGGACAGCGCGACCCACAATCGGGGCGGCTCCGCCTATCGGCTTCATCAGTTGACGCAGTGCGCCAGCCACTGTGGAGGAACCACCCCTACTCTCGTACTCCTCGAGATCCTGGCTCAGCGACGGATGGTAAAGCCGAGCAGCAAACCCTGGCTTTTTGTTTTGAAAGAGCCAACGACTAAAGCCGAAAAGAGAATTTGCGCTGCGAGTGACCGTGTCCGGCCTGGCTTTACCCGCAAGGAGTGCAGACTTCAGCCCTTCGATGGCGGTGGCATCGTTGGAATAAACAGGACGCTTGTCGGCACCGTCGGGGGCCACAATTGGACGATCCGGCTGCACTGTCGAGGGCATCGACCCATCGAGATGCGGCGCTGGGGTGTATTCGTGCTCATCCCCCTGCATCGCGAGCTGCGCCTCCCGTTCCGATGTACCCACCTGATGGGCAGGGAGTTGCATCATCGCGCGAGCGCCTGAGTCACCAACCTGACCTGGTTGCCGCTCAGTGACAGCATGCTGCAGATTGCTTTGGATCCTCTGCCTCTTCGTTGGTCTCAACTCACCTTTGCCATGCGAGCCATTGACGAGGACATCCTCGCCTGGTGCACTCATCAACTCATCCGCCGCCTGCAATTCGCCCAAGTGCTGCTCAAAACCGGCTTGGCCGGCTTGTCCGCTTGCTCGTGCGGTACGGCGTGCTGCACCTGCAGCCAAGCTGCTACGATGAATGTCCAGTTTGTACGGGTGCACGCTAGCCTCACTTCCACAGATCACATGAGCAACCTACTCAGGCAAGCTTTCGAAAGGCTGACGAGGTCCGCCGCCGCGGAAGGCGAAGGCTGGTTTTCTGCTCAGCGGTTGACGGCCTAGCGTGTTGCGGCCGCGCCGGGTATCACGCCAATCAATCTGAATAGTCGATGCGTCAAACGAACCAGGATAGGATTTTCGTAGCGGGGCTGCTCTACTCACTCTTGTCCTGAGGTAGAATTCAACCATATCGCCGAGCAACTGGATGCCGATTGGATACCCGATCCGGAAAGCTTCAGCTCATATGTGACGCGAGGATGAGAATCGTGGCAGCTCCAGACCGACGGGCTGCCACCCACAGCGGCGATGACCGACGAGGGTCTTCTATTGCCAAGGTAATCGTCCGTTCGGGGACCTATGTGTTCCTATGCTCGTCGAGCGGATCGGGTGGGCCGCACCGCCGTAGCGTTACGGCGAGCGGAAGCGGCGTTGGGTGCGGCTTTTCCCCTGAACGCTTCACACCAGGCTGATAGGGGATCTTGCAATCGCACACACGCGGTCTGCAGGCGTGCCTATCAAGCAGTTTGCTCAGACCAACGTCGCGGCGAGCCTATCCTCAATACGCAGCGCAAGTCCTAGACTCCACGATCGTCCTTCGGTGCAGATTTGCTCGCGCCTCGCCCTGATTACAGCCGATAAGGCGAGCTAACAATTGCAAGAGCCACAAGCTACTCCAGCTCGATCGGTTTGCTGTTCCAGTCGGGCGGGGTCTGACCGAGAATGTTGCGAACGAAGAAGTCTAGGAGTTTGCGCTCGGTGTAGGTGCCTAGAGTATGGTGATTGGCACCAGGAACGTAGACAATGTCAAAATCTTTTCCTGCCTTGATGAGTCGATCGGCAAGCTGGAACGAGCAAAACGGATCGACATTATCATCCATTTCGCCGACCGCGATCATCAGCTTGCCCTGCAGCCTGTGAGCATTGTCAACGGCGGAGGATTGCGAATATTCAATGCCGACCGGCCACCCCATCCACAGTTCATTCCACCAGGTCTTGTCTATCCTGTTGTCGAAGCAGCCGTTTTTGGCGACGGCGACCTTGTAGAAATCGGGGTGAAAGAGCAGCGCGCTGACTGCACTCTGGCCGCCGGCGGATGCGCCAAAAATGCCGACGTTGGATATGTCGTACCATGGATATTGCGCGGCCGCCGCCTTGTGCCACAGAATGCGATCGGGAAATCCTGCGTCCTTCAGATTCTTCCAAGCAACATCATGGAAGGCGCGGGAGCGGTTGTTGGTGCCC
Source organism: Mesorhizobium sp. M3A.F.Ca.ET.175.01.1.1 (assembly GCF_004791945.1). Taxonomy (NCBI): domain Bacteria; kingdom Pseudomonadati; phylum Pseudomonadota; class Alphaproteobacteria; order Hyphomicrobiales; family Phyllobacteriaceae; genus Mesorhizobium; species Mesorhizobium sp. M3A.F.Ca.ET.175.01.1.1. The sequence goes on from NZ_SRTP01000002.1 coordinate 617,023, forward strand.
ATGCCGTCGATCTGAGCAACGACGAAGCCCAGCTGCGTGAGCGGCTCTGTCCACCGCGAGAAGGATTTTGGGACGAAGGAGCCGTGGGGTCCAGCATAGATATTCTCCACAACCGGGTATTTCTTCGTCGGGTCGAAGTTGGCTGGCAGGTGGAGCACACCCCAGATGTCAGTTTTGCCGTCGCGCCCCTTGGAATGGAAACTGAGCGGCGGCTGCCAGCCTGCGGCGACGAGCTCGGAAATGTCGGCCGTCTCGATCTGCTGGAGCTTGGCATTGTCGCTGGCGCGGTAGAGTGCCATGCGCGGGGGCAGATCGATGCGTGACCAGAGATCGACATAATAGCGCCTGTCAGGCGAGAACTCGATATGGTGGTTGGCCGGTTCGGGCGTCAGTGCAGTCAGTCCCTTGCCGTCAAAGCCGATGCGGTAAGCATGGACCCAATAGGGGTCCTCCTGCGAGTTCATCCCGCTCGCCTCGAACCAGATCTGACGCTTCACCGGATCGACATGGTTGACCCTCCGGACGACCCACTCACCTCGGGTGATCTGGTTTTCGAGCGCGCCTGTCCGGCCGTTGAAAAGATACAAATGCTCATACCCGTCGCGCTCTGATGCCCAGATGATCTCCTTCCCGTCATCGACATCGTAACGGAAGATTTTTCCGGCATCCTCCTGGCCATGCCCCAGCGGCAAATAATCCACGAATGTCTCGCTGGTCTCATCGATCAGGGAGCGCCCGCGGCCCGAGGCGGCGTCTACCTCGACCAAGCGATAGAGCTGATGCCCGCGCTGGTTATATTCGAAAGTGAAGCCGCGGCTGTCCGCCCACCACCGGAGAGGGGAAAGTTCGAAGACGTTCGAGAAGAGGGCACCGTCAATCACGATCTGGCGCCGGCCGGCAATGTCGAACAGGACTGGTTGGGGCAGCGGAAGGACATCGCCCGGCCTGGGATAGAATATTGTTGAATATTCCCGCTCCAACTGGTCCGTCGATGAATTGAGGTAGCGGACCTCTCGCCTATAGCCGGGGCGAACAAGGTAAGCGGCGAGGTGGCGCGAGTCCGGCGACCAGCTCAGCGTCGAAAAGACGTAGCAATTGCCTTCGGCTCCGTCCCGGCTCAGAGGAACATCCTGCAATCCGTCCTCGCTGCGCAGGAAAACGTTGCAGTTCTTGATATAGGCGATCCATTTGCCGTCGGGCGACGCGTTGCTCTTGTCGGGGTTGTTCTCCGCTGGCGGCGTGTAGCGGTGGCTGAGCTCCCTACGGTCCCCTTTCCTTGCATCGAATGTGGTGCTGGTACAGTCATAGCTTGCAAGGTCGCAGCTCCACCGGGTGTCTTCAATCTGGAAGTCGAGCCTGCGACCATCCTCACTCAGTTCGAAACGGTCGAACGGAAGATTGCCGGCTTGATAGCTCTCATGGCTCACCTTGTTTAGCGCTGCCGCCAGACGCGCCTGATCGAAAGCGGGCCGCTTGAAACCCGTGGCAGCATCGACCTGCATGAACTGCTGCTCGCCGTGGCTAGTCCGGCGGTAGACGAAGGCTTCACCCCCGGTCAGCCAGAAAGGCATTTTGGGGACATTGACAGTGAGCCCGCCATATCGATCGTTGATCGTAAGTGCGCGCTTGAAATCGGCCGGCGCTAGCGTCGGGTGTAAACTTTTCGAACCCTTGGCCAGCGTCTGAGTTGCCGATCGCCATGCCGCGCGCGTCAAAGCGCCGATCCTGGACATACCTGTTCACTTCTTTCGGTTTTCGGAATGCTAATTTTGAAGTTGGGTTCTCGTCGCCGGTCTGCAGCAGCGCCGAGCGTCGCCTTGGAGGAGAGCCAGCACGCGGGTGCAGCCAGGCACGCGCAACAGGGGCGCTCCTTGGACATCCAGGCACTGGTTCGGGTGCCGATTGAAGAGTTGGCGTCCGTCGCCGAAACAACCAGGAAAGAGCGTCCATGCAGCCCTGACGCGACTATTTCCCCGCGAGTATGGCCGCTTGCTTTTCTGCATCATCTGAAAGGTCCTGCTCTAGTCGGGCCGGATGTCACCCCGGCAGATTGTGCTATTTCGACAATCTCCGAGCGATTGCCGCCGGCCCATGACGAGGTTTACCGATAGGGCGCAATATGCGTGCCAAAGGAAAAGCGGTTTAATACACGGCAATCCGCCTATGTCGCATCCCCAACATCGTCGCACACCGGACAATGCCGGACGATATTGTCCCGGGGCGTCAAATTGGTTTGATGGTGACCCAACAACTGGCGGATGACGATCTCGAAATGCGCGACAACGGCCTCGGTGGACACTGTCGCCGCGCCCAGCACGCTGGCCGCCTGCCCGGCGATGTCCGCGCCCAGGCGGATGGCCTTGGCCACGTCGACGCCATCGCGGATCCCGCCCGACGCGATCAGCTTCACCGTTGGCAGCGCCCGACGCACCGCCTGCACGCTGGTCAGGGTGGGAATCCCCCAATTGGCGAATGACATCGCCACTGCACGGTCGGCGGCATTGCGGGCGCGCTCGCCCTCCACTGCGGCCCAACTGGTGCCGCCGGCGCCGGCGACATCGATTACCGCCACGCCCGCCTCGACGAGCGCACAGGCCACCGAGGCGGACAGGCCGCCCCCACTTCCTTGGCCACGATCGGCACGCCCACGATGCGCGCGGCGCCAGCGATCAGCGCCAGGACGCCGCGCCAGTCGCGGTCGCCCTCCCGGCTGTACCGCTTCCTGCAGCGGATTGAGATGGACGATGAGCCCATCGGCCTCCAGCGCGTCCACCGCGCGACGCGCCAGGTCCAGGCCGTCGGCCTCCCGCAGTTGCGCGGCGCCGATATTGGCCAGCAAGGGAATGTCTGGCGCCAGGCGGCGCAGCGCGCGCGTTAGCCCCTGGGAGTTACGGGATTGCAGGCTCACACGCTGCGAACCGCACATGGCGATCCGCAAGGCTTGCGCTGCCTCGCTCAAATGCCGGTTGATGGCCTCGGCCCGTGGCATGCCGCCGGCCATAGAGCTGATCAGCAGCGGCGCGCGCATAGCCTTGCCCAGCAGCGAGGCGCGCAGGTCGATCTGCGTCAGGTCCAACTCGGGCAGTGCGCAGTGTTCGAAATGGATGTACTCCCAGCCAGCGGCCACCGTGGCCGGCGCCGTTCGCCGATCCAGCACCAGCGAAGCGCGCAGCTGAGCGCAGCCCTCGAATCCGGAGAGAACGCACGGTACGCCGTGCCCCAGCGCCTGCTCCACGGCGGCGAGCTGCTCCGGCGCGATCAGGCCAACGTCGTTGCAATCGTCTAGCCAGAACAGCAGCGCCAGTTCGCGATAGAACGCCACGATCAGCGTTTCGTTCTGCGGATCACGGCCGGTGCGGGCGCTGGTGTCGCGCAGGCTCGGGTGAATGCGTTGCAGGATTGGGGGACGCGTGACGCAGTCAAAGCTCCCCTTGCCAAGCACGGAGCAGGCGAGTGAGAGAGCAGATGAATAGGCGTGTCGCCAATATTTTCGCATTGCTATAATCGATTATAGTTGTGAGGAGCAATTTGAGACCATTTACTTGCGGCTCAAGTCACCCATAAAAGAAGGCAAGCACCGATTCGGTAGCTTATCCCCTGTCTTTCGCGTACTCGCGGCCGTGGCGCCGGGTGAACGATTGAAGACCGCCGGTCTCACTCGCAGGTGGGCGCCAGGGCGTGGGACGGTTGGCAAGCCACAGGAGTAGGACAATGTCGAAGGATTCGGGTAAGGGCGATAATCACGGCGGCGGGCCGGGCAAGATCGAGATCACGATGGTGGTGAACGGCCAGCCCACGCAGGTCGAAGCCAATCCCAACCAGCCGCTTCACGTCATTCGTACCAAAGCCCTTGAGAACACGCAGAATGTCGCCCAACCAGCCGAGAATTGGGAATTGAAGGATGAGGCCGGCAACTTGCTCGACGTCGACAAGAAGCTTGGCGATTTCGGTTTCCCGAATACTGTGACCCTGTTCCTCAGCCTGAAGGCGGGCGTCGCAGGTGCCTAAACCCCAAAGTGTGGATCCGGAGGTCTCCCGAGCGAAGTTTGATCGGGAGATCGGCCGGTTCCGGCCATATGCTGATGTCTATCGGGCTCAGGGCTGCTTCTTGATCGAGGCGACCTTTCCGCGCGCTTTCTTCATTTTCGCAAGCCTCAAGTTAAAACCACGGGTGATCAGCGCAGCGAGCGAGGTCGACTTCACCGACTACGACTTAAGACCACCGTCCGTGGTCTTCGTCGATCCGTTTACGCGTCATCCGATTGCCCGGAAAGATCTATACCTGAAAATGCTTAGACGTCCGCCGCTGCCCGGAACGCCGCCGGAGATGATAGGAGCTCTCATCCAGCAGAACGCCGTGCCGCTGACGGACTTCATCCAGGCCAACAGTCCCGAGGACGAACCATTCCTGTGCATGGCGGGCGTCCGGGAATACCACGACAATCCAGCCCATTCAGGTGATCCATGGCTACTTCATCGGGGTTCTGGCGAAGGCTGTTTGGCCTTCATCCTGGACAAGATCATCAAGTACGGAATCATTCCTATAGAGCAGTTGCAGATTCAACTCCCACCGGCAATCGTAGGAATGGTGGTATCCCCTCAGGCGATACAAGAATGACTGGTTTGAGAGATGTAACGATCGTGACTCTCCCGCGCGGCTGCATCTCGACCACGCATGGGCATCTGCGCTCAGTTGGTCGCGAAGGCAATGAGGGGATGGCGCTCTGGGTCGGCGTTCAGCAAGACCGGCACTTTGCCGTAACAGAGACGGTTATCCCGGCGCAGCGTCACATTCGGACAAACGATGGCGTTTGCGTGATCGTTGCGGCCGAAGAACTGCACCGGCTCAATGTCTGGCTCTACAAAAGCGGCCTGAAACTCTTGGCCCAGATTCACAGCCATCCGGGCCGCGCCTACCATTCGACGACGGACGACGCTTATGCGGTTGCTACCACGGTTGGGTGTCTGTCGCTGGTAGTGCCGAATTTCGCCCGCGAGCCTTTCGATTTTGCTCGGGTCGCCGCCTATCGGCTTGACGAAAAGGCCAAATGGAATGCGCTCCCTCCCGCGGCACTGTCGCGAATGATCATGATATCGAGTTGAACAATGGCATTCGCTAACTTCATCGATCGTGCCGCCACGGCGGCATCTCAGGTCCTGGCCGATTTTCATCTGGGAGACTTCAAAGCAGCTCTTGAAAAGCAGGTCGTGGCAGTCGCCTTCGACCATCAGGCCGCTTCCTGCGCCGAAGGCCAGGCGACACTAGATCTTGCGGTGAGATTGCTCGCTAGGCTCTACCCGGTTCTGGCGATACTCCCGCTGGACAGCGCGGCGAGCTCTCAAGCCCAAGCGCTGGAGCGCTTGGCAAAGTCGATCAATCCAAAAGTCGGCATCCGGCGTTCCGGCAAGTCTGCCACCGTCTGCGTCGTTGCAGGGGTAACGCGCCCATCACTCCGGTGCCCGATCTTTTTCGTGGGATCGGACGGTTGGGCGGCAAAGCTGTCGCGTACGGACCCGGTGGGCTCTGGCCCAAGTCTGCTGCCTTTTGGAGCTGGCGCCGCCAGTTGCTTCGGCGCCGCCAACGTCTTTCGAACTATCTTCGCCGCCCAGTTGACCGGCGCCGAGTTGGACGAAACCATCGACCTCTCGCTATGCAGCTACGACAAGACCAAAGCCGGGGAGGCTGGCCCGATCGACTTCCCAGTCGACCTTGGCGAAACCCACCTCGTTGGGCTCGGTGCGATAGGCCATGGCTCGCTTTGGGCGCTAGCGAGACAACCCGATCTCAAGGGTCGTCTGCATGTAATCGATCACGAAGCGATCGAACTCTCAAACCTGCAGCGCTACGCATTGGCCGGCCAGGCGGAGATTGGTATGTCCAAGGCGGTTCTTGCAGCCACCGCCCTTAGATCGACTGGCCTTGAGGTCGAGGCGCACCCTCTGACGTGGGCAGAATATGTTGCGCGCCGGGGCAATTGGGTCTTAGACCAAGTGGGTGTGGCGCTTGACACCGCCGCCGACCGTCTGGCTGTCCAAGGTGCACTGCCGCGATGGATCGCAAACGCTTGGATGCAGGAGCACGATCTCGGTATCTCCCGGCATGGTTTCGATGACGGCCAGGCTTGCCTTTGTTGCATGTACCTGCCATCCGGAAAATCCAAGGACGAGCACCAGCTGATTGCCGAGGAACTCGGAATACCGGAAGCACACGAGCAGGTGAAAACGCTCCTGCAGACAAATGCCGGAGTTCCCAACGACTTTGTAGTTCGCGTGGCTACAGCGATGGCTGTGCCGTTTGAACCGCTAGCCCCGTTTGTCGGCCAGCCCCTGCGCTCCTTTTATCAGCAGGCTATCTGCGGCGGTCTGGTGTTCCAGCTTAGCGAAGGAAGTCGCCGCGTTCGAACTGTGGTTCCGATGGCCTTTCAGTCGGTGCTTGCCGGGATTATGCTTGCCGCGGATTTGGTCAAGCATAGTGCGGGGTTTCCCATGAGCCCGACGACGAGCACTCGGGTGAATCTTCTGCGCCCCCTTGGCTCTCACTTGCACGATCCGAAGGCCAAGGACTCCAGCGGCCGCTGCATCTGTAGCGACGACGATTTCATTGCCGCTTACAGGCGCAAATACGGAGCGCGTTGATCAGGTAAGCGATGTCTCGGCCGCCTAAGCAGACGCGCACCTCTCCGTAGACGCAGGGGGCGCGGCTTGTGGGCGTGACCATGGGCGCCATTATGACACGCTTGGCCCGCTCCTTTGCCGGCCTATCGTCCTCCGCGCATGATCCCGTGCCGACGTGATGATCCAGCACCAGCCGCCATGGCACCAGAGGCTGGTCAAACCTCCGTTGTTGGCCGGTTTGGACAGTGCTGCATCAGGTCTCGACCGACGTCTCGACAGTCAGGGCTGCTTCGACGGGTGTGAAGATGTCAACATCGACCCCAGGCGCCCGAATCGTCACAATCAGGGCGTACCGAGCCAGAGCGTCGACGCGTTCCAGGTAAGGCTTCTCCTTCCACCAGCCCCCGACCGGGAACACGCCGATCGCGTCACGCTCGGCGAGATCGGCGGCGCTGCCCGACCAGAAATCGGCGTGCAACGAGCCGCGATCGCGGAAGGTGCCGAGCAGCCACTCTTCTCCGCCTCCAGCAGGCGCCCCTTCCTCCTCGTCCCGAGCGGCCTGATTGATGCGGGCTCGGAATTCGTCGACTGTCTCGGTCGCTGACTTTACTCTGAACCGAAGACCATGGGACGCGTAACGATGCCGGCGGGTCCATCCGCGTTCACCGGGGTTGGGTTCGATGAAATAGGACAGCGTGACGCGGAGCTCGACCTGGGCAGCGCCGAGCGCCGCGAGCTGCTCCTTCGGCCAAGGCAGGCGATGCAGCTTCATGTCACGCGTTTTGGCAGCCGCGCCGCCCTCGCGCTGGAAAGGCTGAAGCTCATCTTCAACGATAAGCGTGAGGTCGTTCACCGTTGACAGAAGCGCGCGCCCAAGATCTGGCACGCCGTAACCATAGCGCCGCACGAGCGCCTGGATCTCGCCCTTCGCTCCGTTGCACGCATCGATGCGTGCGCGCATCGCCGGAGTCCATTCGGCCGAGTGGACGATCAGGGCGCGAACCGATTCAGGCCACAGCTCGGGGCGCGCTGATAGAATTAGTCCCGCCATCCGTGCGGCATGGGCCGTTGCCGCGCTCGTATCTCCGAGGGTGGTGAAGTGGCGCAGTTCGGGTCGACAGAAAGTGGTCAATATCTGCAGATCGTCGATCGGCTCGCCGGGCAACACACCGTCATGGGCGAGATTGCCGCCTTCGAAGACGACCTCGGGCTTCACCGGCCACTGCCTGTCCCAAACGACCGAAGTGCGACTGCGCGGCGAGAGCTCGCCGACCGGCGCGATCGGAGCGTAGCCCGAAAAGTCGGTGTCAATGATATCGACCTTTTCTGTGAAAGCGCCGACCGTCAGCGCATTCCAGGCCTGAGAAGGATCATCGACTGCTTCCAGATCGTTGCGCGTCAAATGCTCGGCCGGCATGAGGTCATCGCCGATGTTGCCGGCAGAGAGAACGATCAAGCGTCGCTGTTCCTCTTCGAAACAGAGTTGGTCGATAGCGGCAGACCACGATGTGGGCCTTCCACGCGCCGGACTGGCGCTTGTCACAGCCATTGCGATCGCGCGGCGGCGCTCCGGCGCCTGCACCTCGGCGCGGGCGATCGCTTCCGCGGTGATCGCGCCATAGAGTTCTGGATCGTTTGCCTCGTCTTCTGGCGGAAGGATACGAACACTCTCCAGCCGAAAGGGCAATGGAACTGGATCGCCTCCGACCAGGAGCGGGACCAGATCACCGTACAGGCCGACACCTGCCATTCGCGTCCCGTGGCCGCTCCACGCAGGTGTGTCGTCGCTGCCCCATGCCGGTTTGACGGTGTGCCAGTCTTAAACGGCAAGTGCGGGTTCGATCAACGGGTGGGTGCGACGCACGCCGCTGTCGAGAATGCAGACCGCAATATCGGATTGAGGCGGTCTGACGCGCCCGAGAAGCTCGTCGCTCCAGTCCCTTTGCTCCGCGCCGCCAAGGCCCAGGAAGAAGGACGGCGTATCCTTCGCGCGCCGCAGCTCGGCGACGACATCGCTGTGCGCAATCATGCGGTCGAGCATTGCCGTGCTGGCGAGGGCCAGCATGACCACCCGCTCCGGAAACCTAACCGCATGCGTGCGCAAAGTGATGTTCAGGGCTTCGGCAATGTGCTCGAAGTTCTCGCGGCGACCGTCGCGCAGCCAGACTTCCCACCACACCTGCTCGTCAGCGGCCTGGGGGAAGAGGTCGTCGTGGTCGGTAAACAACGATCGTGCAGTCGCCAGCCTGACTGTCTCCATGCGGGAGACGAGCGGCTCGTTGCGCGGTCTGCCGCGGTCAGTATCAACGTCTCGATACGCCTCGACTTTCCGCAAATAATAGGCTTGCGCGCTTTGCGGCAGGAACACCGACGCTGTGATGGGAGCACCGGGTTGAGTTGGCTCATGGACGGCGACCAGCTCCATGTGCTGGCGACGATCGGCCAACTGGTCGAGGGCCGCCCGTCCGGACATGGGCAGATCGATCGCGAGGTAAAAGCCAGGCGTGCCGACCGACAGCTGGGGGTCACGCGCCGCAATCTGCTGGCGTGCACTTTCGACCGCTTGTTCGATGGATTGCGTCAAGGCCGCAGCATGCGACGCCCGATCACGCGCCGGCAGCGGCGGTGCATGTATAAGTTGGTTGGGCCGCCGATAGGCTTCCCGAATGCCGTTGTTGCGAAGGTGGATATGGGCGCGGTCGCGCGGAAAATCGTCTGCCATTATGATCTGTGCTGTCGCTACTCAAACAGCGACGCCTGCCGGCGTTCCTTCAGAGCGTCGATGAGCGCTTCCGAGGTGATCCGCTTCCCCCCCCGCAATATGATGGTTTTTGCAGCGTCGTCGGCCGCGCGCGTGATCTCGGCCTGCGACAGTCTCTCTGCCTGAGAGATCGCCTCGTTCCAGGCAAGCCCTCTGGTGTCGAAGCGGTCGAGTCGAGCCCGAAGCAGCGCCTCTATAATCGGCCGATCGGGCACGGCGTATTCGATGACATCGTCGAAACGGCGGAACAAAGCTCTGTCGAGCAGCTCGGGATGATTTGTTGCCGCAATAATCAGGCTGTGGCTGTCGTCTTGCTCGAGAAACTGCAGAAACGAATTCAGCACGCGCCGAATCTCGCCAACATCCTGGCGTTCGCCTCGACGCGCGCCGATGGCATCGAATTCGTCAAAGAAGTAGACGCCCCGCGTCGCCTGCATTGCATCAAAAACAAGCCGCAGCTTTCCGGCAGTCTCTCCCATGAACTTGGTGATCAAACCATCGAGGACGATCGTGAAAAGGGGCAGATGAAGCTCCCCGGCCAATGCCGATGCGGTCATCGTCTTGCCTGATCCTGGCGGGCCGACCAGAAGCAGTTTGCGACGGGGAACAAGCCCGTGCTCGCGCAAGCTTGCTTGTTGGCGCTGCTCTCCCAGCACGCGGTGCAGGCGCGAGCGCAGACTGTCCGGCAAAATCATGTCGGTCAGTCGCAGGTCCGGATAGCGCACATGCAGGAGCCCTGCGAGCTCGCCCTTTGGCTGAAAAAGGGGAACCGGCCGACTGCTCTTGACAATCCGGGCGTCCCTGCTCTTGGCTGCGTCGACCAGATCCTTGAGCTCCTGAGCAAGCTTACCATGGCCTTGACGTGCCTCATGCGCAGCAAGCTGCATCGCGATAGAGAGGAAACGATCCTCGTCGCCGGCAATGTGGCTTTTAAGCAGCGTCACGATATGGCGGGCCGTGGTCATGGCTCTCTTCTGGGGTATCCGTTTACTTGGCGAAGCGCATGCAACCTAAACGCTTTCAACGGCGATTTGTATCGCGCAATGGTGTTTTTTCTCTTGTCGATGTTCGCCCGTGGCAACTTCAGCGGTGAACTGTTGCGCCGCGGTCATAGGCCAGCCGGAATAACGCCGGCCAGCAGACAACAGTCCGCATCTTCGAGCGCTCGAAGTCTGGCCACTCACGCAGCGTGTCGGGTCCGAACGCTCCAAAGCCGCCCCGCCTGGCAGGTCCATGCGACCGATTGCGGGCGTGCGGCCATAAGGTCTACGCGGGCTCGCATGGCTGCCCGCGCCGCTGGCTAAAAAGCTGTACACCATCTCACGAAACACCAGGTCCGCTCCTTTGCCGGCCGACGGTCCATGAAATCCCCTCCCCACTTACGACACCGGAGACCTCCTTGCCCACATGGCGCTCAAGCACCGGCCGCCATGGCACCAGCGTGAACTCGCGCGACTTTTCAACGACGGCATATTTTCCGCTGGCAAGCTCGACGGAGCGGCGGAGCGTACCCTCTACTCGTCCTCCGGATCGCGCTTCGGCATAGGGCAGGCCAAGTTCCTCCGACAGTTGGCCAGCAACACGGTTCAGTTCTCGCTGGCGCAGGATCGAAAGCATGTTGGCTCGATAGACGATCCCATCCTGTTCTTTATGCGCGAGGCCTTGCGCGATCAGCCACTGCCGCCGGCGAGCTTGCGCCTCTCTCACGTCGCGGCCGAAGCCGGATCCGTGCAAAGGCTCGGGTCTATCGGCAACCAGCTCCCGGTCGAGCCAGGTGGCGCCGTTGAAGCTGACCTGTCGCTCCAGCGCCATTGAGGAGAGCTTGTCGGCAACGACAGGCTCGGCCCTGGCCCGCTGGCCCTCATAATTCGCGACGCGATCGAGATGGTCCGGCGCGATGAGCCAGGTGCCGTTCGGCTCTCGCTCGACGCCGCCGGTCGCGCGGCGGATCGCCTCCAGCCGCCGCACATGCGTTCGCGCAAAGCTCTCGGTGGCGGATGGGTCATGCTTCAGGTGCATATCGACGTCGTAACGGCCGCCATGCGCGGCGGCGATTTCGGCGATGGTACGATCGACCTGCCTCGGCTCGGTGTTCCTTGGCGCGACACGCACGATGCAGCCATTAGGCATCGTTTCCATCGCCTCGCCTCTACCGATGTTGATCCAATGGCTCTTACCGTCGACGGCGTCGACGATCATGTAATGGCGGTCATTGATCTCGTCGGCCAGTCCACGCGCGACAACGCGACCGACGAGAGACTGGACGGGCTCGCCGGATCGATCGTGGATCACCCAGTCGGCGGCCCTGCGGGCAAGCCCCTTGCCGGTCAGTTCGCGGTGCATGGTCTTGATGATGTCGCCGCGTTCGCCGGTGCGGCGCAGCGTGGCTTCGAGCTCATCGTCGAGGCGCCAGGAGCCAGCGCCGACCTCCGCGGCCAGACCCATCCGCTCGAGCTTGCGCAGCCGTCCCTGGTGCAGCGTCTGGCGAATGGCGTCGGGACCGCCCGGCGAGACCAGGCCGTCATCATCACGCATGCTGAGCAGCCGACGGTCGATGCTGGTGAAGCGTTCCTGCTCCATTTCCCGGCGCAGGCGAAGCTCAATCTCGCGGTCGGTTCGCGGACCGAGATCGAGGCTGACCAGCTCGGCCGCCCGCTCGCGGATGCCAGATGAGATATATTCGCGCGCGATGACCAGGTTCTCGCCACGGTCGTCCCTGCCACGGACGATGATGTGGCTGTGCGGGTGGCCGGTGTTGAAATGATCGACCGCGACCCAGTCGAGCTTCGTGCCGAGGTCTTCCTGCATCTGCGCCATGAGCCGCCGCGTCAGCGCCTTGAGGTCGTCGTACTCGATGCCGTCTTCGGCAGCGACGATGAAGCGGAACTGATGGCGGTCGCCGTCCGCGCGATCGATGAACGCCTTGCCGTCGACGCGGCCGCTGTCGGCGCCGTAGAGCTCGCCAGGTTCACCTTCGCGGGTGACCCCGTCGCGCTGAAGATAGCGTAGATGGGCACGCGCCCCGTCCGCGCCCTTGCCGGCGAGCTTGACGACCCGCGCCTTGACGATCACCCGGCGCTGGCGGAAGGCGGCATACCGGTCGCGCGATTTCAGCAGTGCGGCGGCCGCCCCGCCGCGCCCTGTCCGGCTTCCTGTGAAGCGACCACCGCGTTGCGGCCGGCCGCCAGCCCGGTTGATCGCCGCACGAACCTGGCCGGCATAGCGTTTGCCGGCCTTCGAGCCGCGCGACCCGATTTTGCCGAGCTTCGGCCTGAACTCGTCATCCTTAATGCGAGCCTCCCAGACATATCAAGCAAAATCAGACACTTACACGTCAAACCCTCTTGGCACCGGCGGCAGCCTCCCGGAAAAACGATGTGCAGACAAAGATTTAACCGCCTCCTGGAGGCGGTACCTTTATCTTGCCTTCCGCGCCCAGCCCCGCCAGACGCGCCCCCGTCCGCCATGGCTAACGCACCGGCTCCTTCGGCTGCGCGCCGTCCTTGCCGAGCGGCACGAAGAGATCGCCGTTTCGCACGCCTGAGTGAACACCGTCATGAATGAAGAACAGCGACCGTCCGAGAGGAGCGATTTGCGCCTTTGGAGCGACAGATTGGCTTTCGAACGCCTCGATGTCGGCCGCCGAAACTCCGGCCGCCTTGAGTTGGTCGAGGTACTCGACGGTCTCTTCTGGCAGCGGTTTGCCACGCTTCAAATGCTCGTCGTAGCGCTCGGGACCGGCATTGTAGGCGCCAAACAGGCCAGGAAATCCGAAGCGGTCATACATGGCACTGAGATAGGCCGTGCCGGCCAGGATATTGTCGCGCGGATCGTGGGGGTTAGGCCCAAGGCCGTGTTCGACCCGCATCTCTTCATAGGTGCCGGGCATCACCTGCATGAGGCCCATGGCGCCAGCGGGGGAGGTGATGGGGCGGCCGCCGCGCATTGTCTTGCCGCCGCTTTCGGCAGCCATGACGGCATAGATCCAGGCTTGGGGAATATGGAAGCGCCGGCTTGCTTCCGATACCAACGTCTGCCACTTTCGCAGCTGCGGACTTTGGGAGATGGCGACCGGCTCAGCGCCGGTCGAGGCGGAACAGGCGCATGGCGCAATGGCGATCATGCCCAACAAGAGGAGGGTCACTCGGTCCATAGTGGTACGAGCCTCCCGATGACATTTTGAGTGGGAACAGGCCCGAAATAGCGGCTGTCGAAGGAGCGGTTTTTGTCGCTGCCGAGCAGGAAAACCTCGTTATCCCCGAGCGCTCGGCAGCCGTTCCACCATGGCAAAGGTCGGCCTTCGGCGTCGATTTTGAGCCGGCGCGCGACGATGTCGCCGCCGATGATGATGGCGTCATTGAAGGCGCAGACATTATCGTCCGGCAGCGCTGCAAGACGTTTTGCCAGCGGCACATTGCGAGGCAGATAGCTGCGCTCGGCGGCGAGATACGCCGCGTATTCAGGCGGGCGCACGAGCACGAGATCGCCACGCGCCAGCGCTCCCGCAGCGATGCGGTAAAGGCCGATCGGCGCGCTGGCCGAGGCGTTCCAGACCAGCCAAGGGGCGGGCTTTCCCAGCGCCGTGAAGCCCAAAAGACCGAGACCGGCCGCGGCCAAGGCGACCGTCTTACGGGCTCGAACACGCCTCAGGCGGCTGCCGATCAGATGGATGGAAGGGCGCCGCCTCATGAACGGCCTCCCGTGCCGCCCTGGCCGGAACCGGCCTTGCCATCGCCGGCGATGGAGTGCTGCGGGTGTCCTTTCGACCAATGGTCGAGTTCGTCGATGTGATAGCGGACATAGCGGCCGTGCTTGCGGAATTTCGGGCCGCCGCCCTTGAGCCGCATCTTTTCGAGCGTGCGCTGGGAGAGCCCGATATAGAAGGCGGCTTGGGCTGTGCTGAGAAACGGGCTGCCCTTTTTCGCGCGGGCCGCGCGTTCGTTTTCGTCGTCCATGATGATCCTCGTTTCGCTTCGGACAAGCGAGGGCGAGGATGGGCGAGGGAGATCGTCTCGGGGACGGGCGAAGAGTCGGGGGAGAGTTTTCGCCGCCCTTTAGGGCGGACGGGGTTTGGGTGGAACTCCTGGGAATGAGCCCCGCGCCGGGGCTGCGGCGCGAGGCTCTTATCTCGGCCGGTCAGTCGGCCGGGTTCCAGATGATGGCGTAGGTGTCGTGATCGTCCTGGCCGGCGGCTCGGCCGAGATTGGCGTAGAGCTTGCGCGGTCCGAACTCCGGCGCTGCAATCGACAGGCTCACATAATCCTTGCCGGAAGTCTCGCCGGTGCGGATCCAGCCAGCGCCGACTTCGACCCCTTGCGTAAGCACCCGGAAGTCGGGATGGTTATCGGCGCTCTTGGCCTGGTTGGGGACGATATCGATGTCGGCGCGGACGCTGAGCGTCTTGAACTGGCCCTTGTAGGCGCCGTTTTCCTGCTTGTTGACGTAACCGATCGCGGTCATTTCGAAGTCTCCTTTTGTGGTTTCGCCGGGGACCATCCCCTGCGATGGCGCACCGTAATGGGCGCGTCAGGACCGCCTGAATCCGACAGGGCCGCAGCGACAGTGAAGGACCCGAGCGGGCAGCTTTTTTGTGAGCGAAGCGGCGCGAGGAAGCCGCCGCAGGCGGCGGGGAAAAAAGCTGATGGCGCGAGGGTTTCGGGCGGCCGGACCCGCCCATAGGTCGACAAGCCAGCCGCAGGGATGGTCCTTGGAGAGAGCATGGAGACCGCTCGCCAAGTGCGGTCTGTCAGCCAAGCAGGACGCCGGGATGAAACGGCCTGCAAAGATGCTGCGCCCTTATGCCGGATCGAGATCGTGCCAGCGGGTCGGGCGCCAGAGCAGACATCCGGCATGGTGCGATCTATGAAAGCAGGGCTCGCCAGCGGGAATTTGATACGCGAGGGGGCCAAAGTAAGGCTGGATGAGAAGCCGGTGCTACCTGCAGGTCCAGTGTCATGTGGCGGCGCTCGGGAAACCGCTACGCAATGTAACGCGCTCTTATGAGGCGAACAGACCGGCCCCAAAACCGATCGACCGGTGGTCGGCGCGAAACGCGTCATGCCTGTCCGAAAGCTGACAGTGGCAGAAGACGCATGTCGGGTTCCGCACAATTGACCATGCTGGATTTGTGAGGTTTTCAGGGAGAGCCATGCGTTCACTTCCCAGTGAGCTTTGGCACGGCATTTGCTCTTGATGTGGCAACACGGATCGAAGGTTGACTGCATGCACAAGCGCGAGATGAGCAATGCTCTCCTTTCCTGGAGGCTTGGCAGCAGATTCGATTTGACGTTGCGAGGAGCTTCAGCCGCTCGCGGCGGAAGTGATCTCAAATCTGAAGGCACCGTTGGGGCCGCAGCCATCAAACACATCTTTCTCTTTTTCGCAGCTCGTCTTCAACGCGATGCGGACTTCTTCGCGTCGACGGCGGCCGAAGGTGGAGAAGGGGCTCGACTTGCAAAAAGGAGTTGTCAATGACGTCTTACGTTCGCACCAACAGCCCGGCGCAGGTGCGCTCACTGTCCACCTTTGGCAAGCATCTGCAAAGGAGCGTGCTGACGGCGACGCTGCTTGCCGCGGCTTCGACGGGAAGTGAAGCGCAGCCCTATGTTCGTGCTGACGGCAGCACGACTGACGACTTGGAAGCGGCGCGAGCAAGTTGGCGTCATGACGCCGAATTCAATGGAAATGTGGGGCTCGCAGCCATCAACGCGGATGCCGCGTATGCGTTGG
This sequence comes from Mesorhizobium sp. M3A.F.Ca.ET.175.01.1.1, assembly GCF_004791945.1. Taxonomy (NCBI): domain Bacteria; kingdom Pseudomonadati; phylum Pseudomonadota; class Alphaproteobacteria; order Hyphomicrobiales; family Phyllobacteriaceae; genus Mesorhizobium; species Mesorhizobium sp. M3A.F.Ca.ET.175.01.1.1. The sequence goes on from NZ_SRTP01000002.1 coordinate 633,128, forward strand.
GTTCCACCGGGGAGGGGGCCAGAGCTCCTCGCCTGCCCTCGTCCGTCTTGACGAGTGCCCGCTTACAGCCTACCTCACTATCGCGTTAGCACTCGTCCATCGCGAGTGCTAACAAAAACCCCTCAACAGCGCACCAGGGAAAAATCCGAAAATGGCAAAGTCGAAGTTCCGCCCGCTGCATGACCGCGTGGTCGTTCGCCGGGTCGAATCCGAATCCAAGACCGCTGGCGGGATCATCATCCCCGACACGGCAAAGGAAAAGCCGCAGGAAGGCGAGATCATCGCTGTCGGCTTCGGCGCTCGTGACGAAGCTGGCAAGCTGGTCCCGCTGGACGTCAAGGCCGGCGACCGCATCCTGTTCAGCAAGTGGTCGGGCACGGAAGTCAAGCTCAATGGCGAAGACCTTCTGATCATGAAGGAATCCGACATCATGGGCATCATCGGCTCATATCAGGCCCTTTCGTCAACTGAATTCCCGGGCTCGATTGAAGCCCCTGCCAGGAGCTAAAAATGGCTGCCAAAGACGTAAAATTCTCCCGCGATGCCCGCGAGCGCATGCTGCGCGGTGTCAACATCCTCGCTGACGCGGTGAAGGTCACGCTCGGCCCCAAGGGCCGCAACGTGGTCATCGACAAGTCGTTCGGCGCCCCGCGCATCACCAAGGACGGCGTCACCGTCGCCAAGGAAATCGAGCTTGAGGACAAGTTCGAAAACATGGGCGCGCAGATGGTCCGCGAAGTTGCTTCGAAGACCAACGACATCGCTGGCGACGGCACCACGACCGCGACCGTTCTGGCGCAGTCGATCGTCCAGGAAGGCCACAAGGCCGTTGCCGCCGGCATGAACCCGATGGACCTGAAGCGCGGCATCGACCTCGCGGTAACCGACGTCGTTGCGACCCTGATCAAGAACGCCAAGAAGATCAAGACCTCCGAAGAGGTTGCCCAGGTCGGCACCATCGCCGGCAACGGCGATGCTTCGGTCGGCAAGATGATCGCCGAAGCGATGCAGAAGGTCGGCAACGAAGGCGTCATCACGGTTGAGGAAGCCAAGACCGCCGAGACCGAACTCGAAGTCGTCGAAGGCATGCAGTTCGACCGCGGCTACCTCTCGCCCTACTTCGTCACCAACGCCGACAAGATGGTTGCCGAGCTCGAGGACGTCTACATCCTCCTGCACGAGAAGAAGCTGTCCAACCTCCAGGCCATGCTGCCGGTTCTCGAAGCCGTCGTGCAGACCTCGAAGCCGCTGCTCATCATCTCGGAAGACGTCGAAGGCGAGGCTCTGGCCACGCTGGTCGTCAACAAGCTGCGTGGCGGCCTGAAGATCGCCGCCGTCAAGGCGCCGGGCTTCGGTGATCGCCGCAAGGCCATGCTGGAAGACATCGCCATCCTCACCGGTGGCCAGGTCATCTCGGAAGACCTCGGCATCAAGCTCGAGAACGTCGGCCTCAACATGCTCGGCCGCGCCAAGAAGGTGTCGATCTCCAAGGAGAACACCACCATCGTCGACGGCGCCGGCAAGAAGGCCGAGATCCAGGGCCGCGTTGCCCAGATCAAGCAGCAGATCGAAGAGACCACTTCGGACTACGACAAGGAGAAGCTGCAGGAACGTCTGGCGAAGCTCGCCGGCGGCGTTGCGGTGATCCGCGTCGGCGGTGCGACGGAAGTCGAAGTCAAGGAAAAGAAGGACCGCGTCGATGACGCCCTCAACGCGACCCGCGCGGCCGTCGAAGAAGGCATCGTTGCTGGTGGTGGCGTCGCGCTGCTGCGCGCTTCGGCCAACATCAAGGCCACCGGCGTCAATGCCGACCAGGCCGCCGGCATCAACATCGTGCGTCGTGCGCTTCAGGCTCCGGCCCGCCAGATCGCGGCCAACGCCGGTGCGGAAGCATCGATCGTTGCCGGCAAGATCCTTGAGAACAAGGGCGCGACCTTCGGCTACAACGCCCAGACCGGCGAGTATGGCGACATGATCGCCATGGGTATCGTCGATCCGGTCAAGGTTGTCCGTACGGCTCTTCAGGACGCGGCCTCGGTCGCCGGCCTGCTGGTCACCACCGAAGCCATGATCGCGGAGGCTCCGAAGAAGGAGTCGGCTGGCGGCGGCATGCCTGGCGGCATGGGCGGCGGCGGCATGGGCGGCATGGGCGGCATGGATTTCTAATCCAGCTCTGGCAGCTTTCGCAACGAGAGGGCGGCATCAATGCCGCCCTCTTTTTTTGCGAACCTCGGTCCGATGAACGATCGACGCCAACGCCGGCCATCGGCGTTAGGGCAACCTCAAAAGAACTGTCGAGTTGGTTGCGCGCGGCTTTGCGTCATCAGAGGCGCAAGGCGGTCGCGTGTGAGGATTGCGCGCTCCCATAGGCGGTTTCGGCATGTGCCTCGCCTTCGACATCGACATTGCGGCCAAGCAGGAAATCGGCGGCTTTCGAGGCATGGCTTGCGGCGCGGAAGATGGCGCGGTTGTCCTCGCGCAAAACCGTCAGCCATGAGCCGATGTAGTCGGCATGGCGCACGCTCGGCTCGATGCCGAGACTGCTGCAGATGAAGGCTGATGCGATTTCGGCGACCAGTTCCTCGCGCGCATAGGTGTTGGACCCGAAGGAGCCGGACAGGTCGCGCGCGAGTCGCCTCGGGTGGCCGGTCCAGTGTCCAAGCTCGTGAAAGCAGGTCCGGTAATAGTCGATCTGGTGGAAGAAAGCCGGCTGCGGCGGCACCTGTATGGTGTCGCTGCCGGGCATGTAGAAGGCGCGCTCGCCGCCGATGCGAAAATCAGCGCCGGTTGCATGAATGAGCGCCTCGGCCTGCGGGACCATCTCGCGCTCAGGCAGAGGCTCGCCGGCGGCGTAAAGATGTTCGGGCAGATTATCGCACTGCGCGACATCGAAGACGGTGAAGCGCTTCAGGAAGGGCACCGCCTGCGGTTCGTCGCCATCGGTGTCGGCGCGTTGCTTTTCGTTCTTGGGAACAAAGCGGTCAGCGTGAACGATGGTGGTGCCGTGCTCGCCCTTCCTGACATTGCCGCCAAGCGAAAGCGCCTGCCGGAAGGTGAGCCAGTTCTGGCTGGGGAAACCGCGCTCGATGACCGCGCCCCACAGGATCAGGATATTGATGCCGGAATATCGGCGCTGGGTGGCCGCATTCCGCGGCAGGCCGAGGCCTGTCCTTGCCCTGCCCCACGGCTTGACCCATGGCACGGTGCCGCGCTCCAGTTCGGCAATGATGCGGTCGGTGATTTCCTGATAAAGGCTGGCGCCGGTGCGCCCGCCACTGTCTGCGCCAGCCTGTCGGCTGCCGCAACGTTTGTTGTTTGCACGCATCGTGATGTCCTCCGCTCTACAATCGCGCGCCCTCCCCGGAAGCGGGGTGGGCGGCAAAAGCGACCGGAAAGGCCCGCCGTCGGAGGCGGACTGCATCAGCAGGACCGGAACGGAGTGGAGGACCCGAAAGCGACAAGCGAAGGGTTGCGGGACGCCGCGGCGGGCCTAGAAGGGAGTGCTGCCCACCCTGCGCCAGGGGGAAGGCCACAATAGAAAGACGCCGGCCGACAGGCCGGCGACCGTCAGCAGCCGAAGGCTGCCCCGCGCCAGGGGGCGATGCCGCAGGGCCAAGACCGCCTGAGCTTGCCGAAGAAAAGCGGGCTCGGTTCACGAGCACCCGGCCAGCGACTTCAGGCGCGGGCGCTCAGGATTGTTGTTGGCGCCCACGGCAGCTGGATGACCGCAACAAGATTACGAGGAGCGACAGCAAAGCCAGCTGCCACAAACGGCACGCTCCGGCAACAACAGCGTGGCCGGTCTACAGATGCTGCCCCGCACGAGAGCCAGCACGCTTTGAGCGCGCATCGGCGATGCAAGCGTTGCAAGCTGGCCATGTCCACAAGGTCGGCGACCACTATATCGCCGACCACCAACGCGGGCGTACCGTCTAAGTGCAGACCTTTCGCGAGTGCGCGGACCGCGCATTTCATCTGCGATGGCCGGATCTTGCATTCCCGCTTGAGCTGCTCAACGTCAAGGCCTACACGCGCTGCGATCTTGAGAGTGACCCTTCAACTGGGGGAAATCATAAGGGCGCGGTGGAATTCGTCGAACTTTCCCTGTTTTCTCGAGGCGAGTGCGGCGAAGGCTGGGAATTGGGAATCCGGTCCCAGGACCGGGAACTGTTTGATCACAAGCTTCAGATTGGGTTCATGCTTGAAGGCTTTTTGGTAGTTGATATCAGCCAGTCTGCAATGCGGACAGTTGTGGTAGTCATTGAATATGACCAGAACGGCATCGCCTTGCGGGTTGCCGGCGATTGGCGAAGGAGATCGTTGTCGAATGCGCCGCTCCACTTTTGCCTGTCGGTCGACCACGCCTGCCGGTGCAGGTTCGCGCTATATTGGCTCGCCAGCAAGGCGAGGAGTAAAAGAAGAGCTGCGACAGTGATGGCAGTCGGCTTAGACATGAGTCTCCAATCCATGGACGGCGTGGCAGCAACGGCCGCCTTTTTGGTGTAAAATGGGTCAGTTTTGATCGTGCCCCGCAGTTGCTACAGGCGCACAGGTGCCGGTGCGATCTGGCGGTTTCTCAAATACGGCTTTGCGCCATCGGGTCCACCCCAATAGCTGAGCGTCGTTCGCACGGGGAATTGTGTTCACCACGCCGGGCGACTTGACCGTCCACCGCCGGAGCGCTGAACGGTCCGCTAGTGAGGCGCTCCCCGAATCGTCGTTTATCCCGCTCGCCCCGGACCGGGTGACAGCCAGCGTTGCCGCTACGCTGCGGAGAAAAACCGTCAGCGCGTGGCATTCGGACATAAGCTGATCGACGCCAAGAATAAGCCCCACGGAGGTGACCGGTGCGGCCGGAACAAGAAAGAGCGTTGCAGCCATTGTGACGAGGCCTGCACCGGTAATGCGGGTTGTTCCGTTCGAAGGGAACAATGCGACAAACAGCATGAGGATCCGGCAGCCGATCGGGAGATCAGTTTTCGTCGCTTGGGCGATGAAAAGGGCGGCGAGCATCATATTCGTGCCGTCCAGATTGAATGGAATGAGACCCACGACCGAATGCGTGGCGCCGGCCCTTTCCATCTTCTCCATGAGCGAGGCCAGCGCGGCCTCTGAGGAGGACATTGCGAGCAGCAGCTCGTCCTTGATGTATCGGACGAGAGAGAAGAGCGAGCGGCCGTTGTAGCGGCAGACCGCGCCGAACAGGACCGAGAGGAACAAGACTTGCAGGATGTCGCCTTCCGCGAAGGCATTGGCAATCGTTGACGGGATGATGTTCATCAGGAAGCTGGTCACGGACTGCTCGTGAGCCGTGGCCACATAGCCCTTAACGGCTTGGACATCGAGCGAGGCCGGATCGATGTTGAGGCCGGCGCCAGGCTGAACGATATTCGCGACAATCAGCCCGACAACAAAAGCGAGCGTCGAAAAGGTGAGAAAATAGACCATCGCCTTGGCGGCAACTCGGCCGACCTTCTGCAGATCGCTCATGCCGGCAATGCCGGTCGCCATTGTCAGGAAGATGACAGGTACGGTGATTATCTTGACGACATCGACGAAGGCATCGCCGAGCGGCTTCAGGCTGTGGCCGGTCTCCAAATGGAAATAGCCGATTGCGGCACCCAGGATTATGGCGGCAAGTACCTGCACGTAGGTCCGGGCAAAATGGCGCTTGCGGGGCGCTGCGATCGCGCGGGGAACTCTTGGAACCAACACCGTCTCTCTCCTTGACCGGATCGGGGTGGGGCTCCTCCCTCTCCCATGCAGTGCTCCGGTCGAACGCTGCGCCCACTTCGGCGCAAACGATGTGCCAAATAGCAAAGAGGGGAAAACGCGCAGGACCTCACGCAATGCTTGCGATTCGCTCTCCCACACTCGTGCAGTGGTTGCCTGTCGCAACTATGGAAGGGTCGATTCTTGGGAACTCCAAAGGCCGCTCTTTGCGTCGAGCAGCTTGGCTGCCTGGAAGGTTCCCTCTTTGCCTTGCGGTCTGCGAGCTGAGTCCAGATCGTCATCATTTGGCTGCGCGCCGCACGGGGCTCGAAAGATTCAATCGAGGACGGGTCCTCTTGGAAAACGGGGGCAGCGTTGGTCAAGCCCTTCCACCCTGCTGTCCCAATGGTGTTCAGAAGCTCAGTTCACGATCAAGCGATGGATCAGCGTCATCTGGCGTTTGCGCCATCGCGGCGGCGTTGCAACGGGTCTGCCAAAGATGAGAAGGCCGCGAGGCAGGGTCCGAGACCTAGACTCCAACCTCATAGCACGCTCGGCTCGCGTTCGGAAGGTTCGAACCGCAGCACGATCAGGTGGCGACACCGTTGGTCGGAACCGGAACCCGACGAATGATCGTTCGTGACCGACATCTGTGAACAAGCAGTATGTGTCATTGCAATCACCACCCGTTGCGCGGAAATGCCCATATGGCCGTGAATGAACTGGATTTGGTGATTTTCCAGATGGCGGTGGAAAGCGTCCGCTTGCTCTCTTCAAGCTTTGATGAGAAGGCGGCTGAGATAGCCACGAGGAGCCGTGGTAGCCTTCTTTTTGACGTGCGGGTGGACGGTGACCTGGAGGTCCAGCGAGTCGCAGCCATTGGATATCCAGGCGACAAGATCGGTGTGGTGGCATTGGACCGAGAGGGCCTTGTTAGCTGTTGTTGCCTAGTCAATGGCACCTTCTCACCTTTCATTGCACCGTTGGAGAACTGGACCAGCATGCCCCTTTCGATGCAGGCCCAGATCGATGTCACAGGCTATGCGAGGCTCCTTCTGGCCGCCTTGCGAAATGCTGGACATATGCTGGACAGGTAGCATCGCGATGATGTCTGTGATGAGATGGTGCAAACGGCTGGATGAGGCGATCGCTTGCTGGCAGCTTTGGCAACAAAGCGATCGGTGAGTTCGCAATGCTGGAACACGTCCTTTAGACTCTGCAGTTAAGTTAGCGGACTACCATCTGACGAATGCCCTCTGACAGTCTGCATGGCGCGGCATGCCCTCTTAGGAATGCAGCCGTGGTTCTACACCATCGGCTGTTTTTGTGTCGAAGGCGACGGGCACGCCATGAACGAAGGAAGCGGCCGCCAACAGTTCCTCCAACTCGCGGTCGGTGGCCTTGCATGCCGGCATTAGTGTTCGGATGGCGCGGATCGCCTGCGCCATGGAGAGAAAGCGGACCCTTCCCCTGGAAAGGACATAGGCTTCTGCGGCTTTTTCGACGGTGACGGTGTGAAACGAATTGGTCATGACGAATTCCTCCCTGAACCCTGACCAACCCGACTTATGGCACGAATTCGACCGCCTTCAAGCCTATGTCCGATTGCGGACAATAGCTGCGATTCGTTCAAAACCGCTGATGCTTTTGGGCGACCTGGTGAGGGGCAAGGAGACGTCGGCTGAACCCGTTTCAACCGACATGCTTCAGGCAGCGGCCAGGCCGAAATAACGCTGCTCCTCCTTGTCATAAGCGCCATGTGTGAGCTTTATCAATCCGGCACGGTCGATGATCGTGATCTCGCCGCGCTTGGCGTGCACCAGTCCTCGATACTCAAGCATTTGCAGGGCCGTGGTGACCCCGGGCGGTGGGCGCGAGCATGGTCGCCAGAAATTCATGCGTCGGGAGGATCTTATCTCCTTCCGCACGGTCGTGGACCATCAGCTGCCAGCGGGCCAGCCGTTCTTCGATCTTGGAGTGGCCATTGACCAGTGCCGTCCGGCATGATTGGACGAGGAACGCGTGGGCATAATCCAGCACTGAGGTGCGAAGCGACGGGCTAATCGCAGGGCGAAGGTTTTCAACCGGCAGGCGCCAGGTAGTGCTTTCCTTTCCGAGAATGACGGCAATTCCTTTCATCCCGTCATAGCCGACAATGCCGACTTCACCTTGCCGCCCGCCGGTCATGGTGGCGACCACCGACGCGATGCCCCTCTCGGGAAAATATACGTTCTTGATCGGCTGATGCGCGACCTCCAACTGGTCCTTGATGCCCGGTTCGACGTGATGCAGCGATGGTCGCAAAAGCGCGAAGTCCTGCGGGGTGAGGGCTTCAGCACCTGGTCGCGAAAGAGGGATCGGGCAAGGCTCTCTTCCAACGGGGCAAGAGCGCGTACGTCTTACTGTCGGCTGCACCGAAGTAAATGCCGGCCGATGCCAAAGCATAGGCTTCGAAACGCGCGATTGCAAAGCCCTGTCGGGGCAGTGCAGTCATGCTAGAAGTCGCGCCGCCTACGATAGGCAGCGGATGACATGATTCCCTTCTGCGGCGGCCACCAAGAACGGCTCGGGCACGCTTTAATCGTTCATACACAAGCTCGCAGGAATGTAAGCAGCGGAACAATCGGGTGATTCGTACCGCCCTGCCCTTTCAGAGATCAAGTCATTGGACGTCAATTCGGCTGGAACGCCTCGTCGAACGGCCCAGGAAAATGCAGCCGGATGAGCAATGGTGGTTCACCTTATGTGCGGTCCCGGATATGCGGTCCGGCGGCTCATCTCCCAATAGCTTGTCGATGGGGAAGTGGAACTCGTCATGTCGCCGCGAACCGTCACCGCGCTAGCGGGGCTCTTTTGAAGACGCCGGTGTTTTTCTTTGTGGAACTGAATCTGTGAGGTGATTGATGCATGAATCAAACATTTGCGTATTTCCGCTGCATCGGCGACGTATATTGGTCGAAAGTATCGCCCAGGCCCTCGAGACCAAGAACGGCGAGGCGGCGAGTGCGTTCTGGCGCTGTGCTGCCAAGAAAATGCTCATTCAATTGTCCGATGTAGGAATTGCGCCAGAGCTCGCTGCGCAGGAGGTTGGAAGCCTTCTTCATGCGGTCTTGGACGACATGGCCAACCGAACGGTAATGCACAAAGCATAGGCTCGGGCGCTGTTGGACCGCGCGTCAGCTCGGGTCCTTATCAGGGGACTGCTCCGACTGGCCGACGGTCCGGCCAAACCGGCATACCGGCAAAGGTTTGAGGTTGCGATCGCTCACGGCGGCCGGTCCAATATTCTAAGACGACCTCAGAAGCCACGTTGGCTTCTTTGGACGAAGCGGAGGGGCGCCATTTTGGCGTGCTCACGCTGGACTGCGGGTTGCGCCTACGGAAATCCAAAGTCCGGCCGCGCGAGCCAATCGACCGGAACAGTCGAAAGCTCGTGGGGGCGGGTCCGCTCACCCTCACGGCGGCGGTGGCGGCCGTGAGCAGACTTAACTCAAGTCACGGCTGAGCATCCGCAGGCGCTATGCCGATTGGATGAGAACTGGTTGCCACAACACCGGCCCGTTGAGGCGTCCCCTCCAGCGGATGCGCAAGAGACTGGCGTAGGAAATATCGAGGAAGCCGGCGACTGCCTCGGTGTTGCCGACCTGCTTGGGCTGTCCGATACGTGACAACGGCCAGGTGGCGAGACGAAGGATCCTTTCGATGCGCGTATCTGTCACCGTTACGATCCCGGAGAGATTGTTGGCCAAGCCGAATTCGATGATCCCCGCGAAGAGCTCGTAGGTTGCTTGGGCCAGGCCGCCAGCTGCCTTCGGCGCTGTCGCAGGGAGATCGAGCGCGAAACGACTACTCTCCCAGATATCGGCACTCGCAGGGACCACCATCTCATCCAGCAGCGTCGGAAACGTATCGCGCAACATTGTCGGTCCGGTGGTCGGCAAAAGGCGGACGCAGCCGCAAGTTCGCCAATCGGACCCCTTGAGAAGCAGGTAGACGGGGTTCAGGCTGTCAAACGGGTCCGTTTCCATTTCGCCTTCGGTCTGCACTTCCCAATCGAGCCGCTTCTTGAAAACCCGATACCTAAGTCCGTGCATTTCCTTGAGTTCGCTCGCAAACTCGGCGTAGCAGTCGGGTGTTATCAGCTGCATCATTGTCGTCTCCGTGCGGGATGTGTCCACGCAATCGAAGGGCAAAGCCGTCATGAATGCAGCCTGTAGACCTTTACAGCTAGACTTGGAGAGGATCAGGATCTCGCCCGAGCAGCCATCCGCACTACGGCCTGGTTGATGGTTCGCACGCCAAGCTTCGCCTTGGCGTTTTCCTGATGGAAGGTCACGGTGCGTTTCGAGACACCGAGAATCTGGCTGATATCCCAGGCCGACTTGCCGCACGCCGCCCATTTCAGGCACTCGAACTCCCGCCGGGTGAGCGTTATGCCATCTACCACGCAATCTTCGGCGAGCCTGCGCCGGGCATGGATATGAACGTTGATCGCAACCAGTTGCATTGCTTTTTCGTAGCGCGTCAGCGACCTCAGAAATGGCGGATGCGCCTCGTTGGAGGCGAAGGTCAGTGCGGCGAACCGGCCGCGATGATCATGCATCGACATGGTCAGTCCGCCGCGAATGCCGAACTCAGCTGCTTTTTCCAGGACTTCCTGCTGAGAGGTCGGCAAATAACGGTGATCGCGGTCCACACCCCAGTCGAAGGTATCCCAGCCCCGCAGTCCCCGCAGGATCACGGGATCCACGCTGTGGTAGCGCTGTTGCAGGTAATGTGATGTCCATGATGATGGATAATTCGAGATCAATCGCGGCCTGTCGCCGGAAGCGGATGGGTAGGTGAAATAAGCGAAGAGCGGAAAGTCGAACCCGGCTGCGGCGGACGCCATTGCCTCATGGAGATCGACGGCATCGACGCTTGCAGAGAGTTGCTCGACCAAGGTTTCAAATACGCGATGCATCTGCGCTTAGCGTACCTCGCGGAGGTTGCTGGAAGCCGACGGAGACGTGGTTCTAAATGATGGCCTGTCCCTGCAGGGCATACGACGCGCCGCCGTCATCACCGCAATTGCTGTGCTGCTTCCGATTGGAGAGAGCTCCGCCCACCTGACCAACTACCGATGGGTGATATTGCGACGTTATCGATGAGCCGCGTGTCGCCAAGCCAAGCCGCAGCAAGCAAGCGTGCCGGTCGGTCAAGGCTTGCTAACGATTGCAGGTCTGTTTCTCCGCGCAGCTCCAGGTATTCGAGCTCGCGATAGCCGGCAGCCAGAATTGCTGCACGCGCTTCATCAAGCGTAGGCAGGATGGGGGAGCCGCGTGCAAGCCGCTCGGCCGTATCGAGCAGGACCGATGCTAGTTTTGGGGCAATGGCGCGTTGGGCTGGGGAGAGCCGCACGTTACGCGACGATAGCGCAAGACCATCGGCTTCGCGGACTGTCGGACAGGGCACAATAGTGATCGGAATGTCGAGATCCCGGACCAAGCGCCTGACAAGCTGAAGTTGCTGAAAATCCTTTTCGCCAAAAAAGGCGAAGTCAGCGCCGGCCTGCAGGAAGAGCTTGGCCACGACCGTCGCCACGCCATTGAAATGGCCGGGCCGGAATGCGCCGCAAAGGCATTCGCTGATGCCGGACACTGAAACGGCCGTGGCGAAGCCCACCTGGTACATTTCCTCTGTGTCCGGCACATAGAGCAGATGCGTGCCCAGCAGAGCGAGCTTGGCAGCATCGTCGCTTTCCGTCCGAGGGTAGGCAATCAGGTCGGCGGGGCTGTTGAACTGCTTGGGGTTTACGAACAGCGTCACGATCACCCGCTCGGCCCTTTCGAGCGCCTTCCGCACGAGGCTCAGATGCCCGTCGTGCAAGGCTCCCATGGTCGGCACAATACCGATCGTGGCACCCGAGCGACGCCATTGCGCAACGACGCCGCGCAGCTCGCTCACGGTTCGAGCGATCGGCACGCTCATGTGAAGTCACCGGCCTTCAAGGCGTTGACATAGAGATGTTCGACCGCCGGAAAGTGCCGGTTCCGCACATCGGTGGCGTAAGCGGCGATTGCCGCCTCAGCCTGCTCACCGAGCTCGGCATAGCGTTTGACGAACTTCGGCCGAAATGAGGTGAAGAGCCCGAGCATATCGTGGCTCACCAGAATCTGGCCGTCGCAAGCTGGCGAGGCACCGATGCCGATTGTGGGTATGTCGATATCGGCGGTTATCTGCCGTGCAAGCTGCTCCGGTATCTTTTCCAGCACCAAGGAGAAGGCGCCCGCTTCGGTTACCGCCCTGGCGTCGCGCCTGATCCGCTCTGCATCGGCTCCCCGGCCCTGCACACGATAGCCTCCAAACGTGTTTACCGCCTGCGGCGTCAGGCCCACATGGGCCATGACAGGTACGCCGCGCGCGGTAAGGAAGCGGATGGTTTCCGAGATGGTCTCGCCGCCCTCGATCTTTACCGCTGAACAACCGGTCTCACCCATCACGCGCGCAGCGTTGCCGAAAGCGTGCTCTGGGCTTTCCTCGTAGGAACCGAAGGGCAGGTCGACGACCATCAGCGCGTGTTCAAGGCCGCGGCGAACGGCCTGTCCGTGCATGATCATCATGTCGAGCGTGACCCCCAGCGTCGACGACAGGCCGTGCAGCACCATGCCGACGCTGTCGCCGACAAGAACGATGTCGCAGTGGCGATCGAGCAGCCTCGCGACCGGCGTGGTGTAGGCCGTCAAGCATACAAGTGGCGTCTGGCCTTTTCGCGATCGAATATCTGGAGGAGTCATCCCTTTTATCTCACCAGCCGCGCTCAACCGAGGCCCCTTCCCTTACGTTACCAACAGCGGGTGTCGCGTTTGGCATATTTTTGTGCGACTGCGAAGAGCTAAAAACAGCGCTTGAGTACTCTGGTGTTGACGTGCTGGCTTCCAAGGTTACATTCAATCGATTAAGGCGCTCCGTTGGGCCAACCCGCTTTCGCAAACATGGATCCTCAGACAAGAAGAACCAAGAAAGGCAAAGCCGCCGTCAAAGCTGACGAAGCCAAAGTGGACCTGACTGCCGTCGTGGTCGCCGTAAACGACAGTGAGCCCTGTGTCCTCACAGTCGGTCATGCGGACACCCTCCCTTCTGGACCTTTTGCCCTTGAGCATCGATCACTGCAGTCGGGTTTGAGGGGGTGGGTGGAGCAGCAGACCGGCCATGCACTTGGATACATCGAGCAACTCTACACCTTCGCCGATCGCGATCGCATCGGCACTGAGCGCCACCAGCGCGTCATCTCAATCAGCTATCTCGCATTGACCAGGAAGGAACAGGCAACGAACTCGGCCGCGTGCGGCTGGCAAAGTTGGTACGAATATTTTCCCTGGGAGGACCACCGCTTCGGCACGCCGCCTGTGCTGCTCGATAGATTGCGGCCCCGCCTGATTGAGTGGGCCGGCGGCGCCAGCGAGCCGACCACTCAACGCGAGCGCCGGCAGCGCGCTGCGATAGCCTTCGGCTTCGACGACCGCCATTGGAACGAGGAACTCACGCTCCAACGCTACGAGTTGCTCTATGAAGCTGGTCTGATTGAGGAGGCCGGTGGCGGCAGGGACGCGATTGCGGCCGCGGCTGGCAAACCAATGGTCGCTGACCACCGTCGTATTCTGGCAACCGGGATCGCGCGGCTGCGTTCGAAGATCAAATACCGGCCGGTCGTGTTCGAGCTTATGCGGCCTTCCTTCACGCTGCTGCAACTGCAGCGAACCGTGGAAGCTTTGGCTGGCAGGCTGATCAACAAGCCGAACTTCCGGAGATTGGTCGAGCAGCAGGAACTTGTTGAGGAGACCGGGGAGACCTCCCTCGACACGGGCGGCCGACCGGCGAAGCTTTATCGCTTCCGGCATGCCGTCCTCGACGACAGGGCTATCGCCGGGACAAAATTACCGCTGGCGCGGGCTTGACATACTTATAGTCAAGGTAGATATATTCCCTTATTGTCAAACCGAATATAATCGAGGCGCCAATGACTGGGGCGTTACCTATGGCTGCGTCCCTGTATGAGCGTGTCCGGCGGGTGATCCCACCCGTTGAATGGCTCGCGTTCGCCGGCGATATTGAAGCCATCTTAGCGCTGAAGCGTGAGCGCAATGCGGTGGTGCTGGCGCACAATTACCAGACGCCCGAAATTTTTCATTGCGTGGCAGACATCGTCGGCGACAGCCTGGCGTTGGCCCACAAGGCGGTGACGGTCGACGCCGACATCATCGTGGTTGCCGGCGTTCATTTCATGGCCGAGACGGCAAAACTGCTCAATCCGAACAAGACCGTGCTCATCCCGGATCTCCGCGCCGGCTGCTCGCTGGCCGAATCGATCACGGCAAACGACGTGCGGCTAATGCGGCTGCGGTATCCGGGGGTCCCCGTTGTTACTTACGTCAACACTTCCGCCGCCGTAAAAGCGGAGTCCGACATCTGCTGCACGTCCGGCAACGCCAAGGCGGTGGTGGAATCGCTTGGCGTGGCGCGTGTGCTGATGCTCCCGGACGAATATCTGGCGAGGAACGTGGCAGCCGATACAGACGTCGAGATCATCGCCTGGAAAGGCCATTGCGAGGTGCATGAGCGCTTCACCGCAGCAGACATCCGGGAACTGCGCGATGCCCATCCAGGCGTCATCGTGCTGGCCCATCCAGAATGCCCACCAGACGTTGTCGCGGAGGCGGAGTTCTCCGGCTCGACCGCGGCGATGTCGGATTATGTCGAGCGTGAGAAACCGACGCGTGTCGTCCTTCTGACCGAATGTTCGATGAGCGACAACGTCGCGGTCGCGCATCCCGACGTCGAGTTCGTTCGCCCATGCAATCTGTGCCCGCACATGAAGCGCATCAACCTGGCCAACATTCGCGCCGCACTCGAGCAGAACCGGCATGAGGTCCGGATTGATCCCGAAATTGCCGGCCCCGCCCGCCGCGCGGTCGAGCGCATGCTTTCCCTATGAGTCTGGAGGTTCGCGACATCGCCGGGGCGCCGGTCGTCATCGGCGGCGGCATTGCCGGCCTGATGACGGCGCTTCATCTGGCGCCGGAACCGGTCGTGCTTTTGACCAACGCGCCGCTTGGAACCGGAGCCTGCAGTGAACTTGCCCAGGGCGGTCTTGCGGCAAGTCTCGGGGGCGACGACGGCCCAGATTTTCACCTTTGCGACACGATAGCTGCCGGCGACGGACTCTGCGATGAGGCCACGGTGCGGCGAGTGGTACGAGCTGCACCCGAAGCGATTAGGACGATCCAAAGGTTCGGCGTCGACTTCGACCAGCACCCTGACCGCGCGTTGCGACTTGGGCTCGAGGCGGCACACTCGCGACGGCGAATTGTGCATGCAGCCGGCGACGCCACCGGTCGCGAGTTGGTGCGCGCGCTCGTCGCCGCGGTTCGGCGTACAGCCTCGATCACCATTATCGAAAATGTGGAGGTCCGCCGGCTGGTCGTGCAGGACGGGTCGGTCATCGCCGTGGTCGCAGCAGGACGAGCCGGCGCGCTCGCTCTGCCCACGCGTCGCGCGGTGCTGGCGACCGGCGGCGTCGGCGGGCTGTTTTGCGACACGACAAACCCCGCTGGCTCATGGGGTCACGGGCTGGCGCTCGCCGCATGGGCGGGGGCGGAACTCGCCGACTTGGAATTCATACAGTTCCATCCAACTGCGCTCGACGGTCCGCGCCGGCCGATGCCGCTGGTGAGCGAAGCCGTGCGTGGCGAAGGCGCGGTGCTCATCGATGAGCGAGGAGAGCGCTTCCTCGCCGACACACCTGGCGGTGAACTTGCGCCTCGCGACGTCGTAGCGCGCGCCATTTGGCACCAGCTTGCCGTTGGACGCCGCGTATTCCTGGACGCACGGCAAAGTCTCGGCCCGAGATTTGGCAAGCGTTTTCCAGGCATCGCCGAATTGTGCCGGAGCGCAGGAATCGACCCCGCGACCGACCTGATCCCGGTGCGCCCGGCGGCACATTATCACATGGGCGGCGTCGCCGTAGACAGCGCCGGCCGCAGCTCCATCGAGGGATTGTGGGCCTGCGGTGAGGTGGCCTGTACCGGCCTGCACGGCGCCAACCGCCTGGCCAGCAACTCGCTCACCGAAGCGGCGGTCACCGCGAGCTGGGTTGCCGAAAGCGTTGCCGGCACGTCGTATACCCGGCGACCGCGCAGATGCTCCACATTCGTCCCTCCACGACCAGACGCTTCCGTGGTCCGCCCGATTGTCTCCGCCGCCCTGGGTATCATCCGCGACGGCGAGGCAATGCGCGAAGCGGTGGCGACCCTGCTGCCGATCGCAGCCAATAGTGTCGCTGCCTCTGGTCCGGCTTTGGTCTCACTGATGATCGCCGCGGCGGCCCTGAGGCGGGAAGAGAGTCGAGGCGCGCACTGTCGGTCCGATTTCCCGCTCCACGATGCCAACGTGCGCCCATCACGGCTGACACTGCACAGCGCAATGCGGGCCGCGGCCGCACTCGATTGCCGGGCTACCATACGGAGCACTTGATATGACTTCATTCTCCCCCCTCCCCGCGACCCTGATCGAACCGATTGTGCGCGTTGCGCTCCTCGAAGACCTGGGCAGATCCGGCGACCTGACCACCGATGCGGTTATCCCGTATGATTGCACTGCCACGTTGGTGCTCAAAGCGAGGCAGGCGGGCGTCGTTGCCGGGCTCGATCTGGTCTCGTATGCCTTCCTTCTCGTGGAACCGGCGATCAACATCCAGATCTGGCGCCCTGATGGCAGCGAGGTTGGGGCCGGGGAAACCATTGCAAGATTGTCCGGACCCGCACGAGGCCTGCTCACGGCCGAACGCACGGCCCTCAATTTCTTATGCCGGCTGAGCGGCATTGCCACTGCCACAGCGGCCATGGTTGAGGCCGTGCGCGGTCACAAGGCGAGGATTGTATCGACGCGAAAGACGACGCCCGGGCTGCGGGCATTGGAGAAATACGCCGTGCGCGTCGGCGGCGGTGCCAATCACCGGTTCGGCCTCGATGACGGCGTGCTCATAAAGGACAACCACATCGCGATCGCCGGCGATATCCGCACAGCAATAGAGCGGGCGCGCGCCGCAGCAGGGCATATGGTGAAGGTCGAGGTCGAGGTCGACACGCTGAAGCAGCTCGATGCAGCGCTCGCGATTGGTGTTGACGCGGTGCTGCTCGACAATATGTCGGTCGAGGATCTTGCCCGCGCGGTTTCTATAGTGGATGGCCGTACGATCACCGAGGCGTCCGGTCGGGTGATGCCGAAAACGGCGGCGGCGATTGCGGCGACCGGTGTCGATCTCATCTCCATGGGTTGGCTGACGCACAGCGCCCCGATCCTCGACATCGGCCTGGACATGCCGGACCACCAGAACATCTGCAAGCACTTGAACTGAGGATTACGGCGTGAGGAGCAACATCAGCTCGGCAGGCGTAGGAGGTGCTGGAAAGACGTGCCGCAGCTCGCCTTTAGCGAGTGCGCCCCAAAGCCAAGAAGGCGTACCGGACTAGCAAACAAAGGTTTGACGATGACGATTGGAATGAACTCGGAGTTCGACGTGAACCAGACCATGCAATCGGTCGATGGAACGCCTCCGCGATGGAACCGCAAAGAGGCCGAGGCCATCTACGGCATGCCATTCAACGATCTGCTGTTCCTAGCTCAGACGATCCACCGCCAGAACTTCGATCGAAACCGAGTGCAGCTGTCGCGGCTCCTTAGCATCAAGACCGGCGGGTGCCCCGAAGATTGCGGCTATTGCAGCCAGTCTGCGCATTACGAAACCGGTGTGAAGGCGTCGAAGCTGGTGGACGTCAAGCATGTCATCGACGAAGCGGCCATGGCGCGTGATGGCGGCGCAACGCGCTATTGCATGGGCGCGGCGTGGCGAAGTCCCAAGGAGCGCGACATGGAGGTTGTGGTCGCCATGATTGAGGGCGTCAAGGCCCTCGGCATGGAGACCTGCATGACGCTCGGCATGCTCGATCTTGAGCAAGCTGCTCGCCTGAAGCAGGCCGGTCTCGACTACTATAACCACAACATCGATACCTCTGAGCGCTACTATGGCGAGGTTATTTCAACCAGGACTTTTGCCGACCGGCTGGAAACGCTTGGGCACGTGCGCGCGGTTGGGATGAAAGTCTGCTGCGGCGGCATTGTCGGGATGGGAGAAGAAAAGACCGATCGCATCGACATGCTGGTCACGCTCGCGAACCTGCCCGAGCCGCCGGAAAGCGTGCCGATCAACATGCTTATTCCCATCGAAGGCACGCCGCTTGCCGCGGCCGACGCCATCGATCCGATCGATTTCGTCCGCATCGTTGCGCTCGCGCGGGTGATGATGCCGAAATCCTATGTAAGGCTGTCCGCCGGCAGGACGGCGATGAGCGACGAAACGCAGGCGCTGTGCTTCTTTGCCGGGGCCAATTCGATCTTTGTCGGCGACACGCTGCTGACGGCGGGAAATCCCGGCGAGGACAAGGATACCCTTCTGTTCCGGCGCCTCGGCATTGAGCCTATGGAACTCGCCACGCAATGAAGGAGGCAATTCTTGCCCGCTATGACGCAACCTTGCGGGGACTGGGGCGCAAGGACCGGTTGCGGACGCTCGCACCGCGCGCCGGGCTCGACTTCTCGTCGAACGACTATATCGGACTTGCCGCCTCCAAAAGACTGGGCGATGCGGTTTCGACGGCGATTGCGCGGGGCACGCCAGTGGGCGCCACCGGATCGCGGCTGTTGCGCGGCAATGCACCGGAACATGAGCAACTGGAGGCGGACGCAGCGGCATTTTTCGGAGCCGAGCGTGCACTGTTCTTCGGCAGCGGCTATATCGCCAACTTCGCTCTGCTGACGGCCCTGCCGCAGAAAGGCGACCTGCTGGTCCTCGACGAGCTCGCTCATGCCAGCATGCATGAGGGTGCCCAGGCCGGGCGCGCTGAGTTCAAGCTGGCCGCGCACAACGACGTCGACGCTGTCGAGGACGCAATCACCCGCTGGCGCGCCGAAGGCGGCATGGGGCGGGTGTGGATCGCCTTCGAAAGCCTTTACAGCATGGATGGCGACCGTGCGCCGATGGAGAGCCTGGTCGCGCTGGCTGATCGGTACCAGGCATTCATCGTCGTCGATGAAGCGCATGCCACCGGCGTCTGGGGACCGGACGGCCGGGGACTGGCCGCCGCGTATGAAGGCCGCGACAACATCGTCACGCTCCACACATGCGGCAAGGCGCTTGGCGCATCCGGCGCGCTCGTTACCGGACCGCGAACACTGTGCGACTATCTTATCAACCGGTGCCGGCCATTCATCTATGCGACCGCACCATCGCCGCTGATGGCAGTCGCGGCACGTGAGGCGCTGACTATTCTGTCTGACGAGCCTATGCGTCGTGCTCAGTTGCACGAGCGTGTCGCTTTCGCGAGCCGGCAATTGGCCGAACGCTGCGGCGTGATGCCCAGCGGTTCGCAGATCCAGCCGCTTGTGATCGGCGATAACAGCCGCACCATGGCGGTGGCGGCAGGACTGCAGGCACGCGGCTTCGACATACGCGGCATTCGCCCGCCGACAGTGCCTGAGGGTACGTCGCGCCTGCGCATTTCGCTGACTCTCAACGTCGACGAAGCCGACATTTCCGCCATGGTCGAGGCTCTCGTCGGAGTGTTGGCCACAGCATGACCAAACGCATCGTCGTCACCGGAACAGACACTGGAATTGGCAAGACAGTGTTTTCGGCCGGACTTGCCGGGCTGCTCGACGGCTTCTACTGGAAGCCGGTGCAATCGGGCCTCAACGAGGAGACCGACAGCGAGGTCGTCGCCCGGCTTTCCGGCTTGCCCGACGGACGCGTGCTGCCCGAAGTCTATCGACTGACGATGCCGCTGTCGCCGCATCGATCAGCCGAAATCGACGGCGTCGCGATCGAGGCCGACGATCTTTCATTTCCGGTCCTGCCGACACCGCTCGTCATCGAAGGCGCCGGCGGGCTGATGGTGCCGCTCAATCGACAGACAAGGTTCATTGACATATTCGAACAATGGCGGCTGCCGGTCATACTGTGCGCCCGCACCGCGCTTGGCACCATCAATCATACGCTGTTGTCGATCGAGGCCCTGAGAGCCCGCTCCATCCCGCTCATCGGCATTGCCTTCATTGGCGAAGAGGTGGCCGATACACAAAGGACAATCGTGGAATTCGGCGGCGTGCCGCAGCTGGGCAGGCTGCCGCACCTCGGTCCGCTGACGGGTGAAACGTTGAGAGATGCAATGATTTCCGGCTTCGACCTGGCCATGATTGCCGGAGGCGACTGATGGCGGAGTCTCGAGTCTGGCATCCGTTCACGCAGCACGCGCTAGAGCCCTCGGTCCCTGAAATCGTGCTGACTGAAGGCGCCTATCTCCACAAGGCCGACGGCTTCCGCATCCTCGATGCGATTTCTTCCTGGTGGGTCGTCACCCATGGCCATCGCCACCCCCGCATCATGAAGGCCATCGAGACGACCGCGTCGAGCCTCGACCAGATCATCTTCGCGGGCTTCACCCACGAGCCGGCCGAACGGCTGGCCGAGGCGCTTATCGGCATCGCACCCGCCGGCCTCGACCGGGTGTTCTATTCCGACAGTGGCTCCACCTCAGTCGAAGTCGCGCTGAAGATGGCGCTCGGCTATTTCCGCAACATCGGCGCGCCGCGTTCGCGCATCGCCGTCATGGAGCACAGCTATCATGGCGACACGATCGGGGCGATGAGCGTCGGCGCCCGCGGCGTCTTCAACGCCGCCTATGATCCTTTGCTGTTCGAGGTCGACGCCATCCCCTTCCCGGCCGCCGGGCGCGAGCAGGAAACGCTGGATCGGTTCGAGGCCGTTAGCCGCGACCGGCGCGCAGCCGCGCTGATCGTCGAGCCGCTGGTGCTTGGCGCCGGCGGCATGCTGATGTATCCGGCCTGGGTTCTTGCCGAATTGAAGAGGATCGCCGAAGCCTCCGGCACGCTGCTGATCGCCGATGAAGTGATGACCGGCTGGGGGCGCACCGGAACCATGTTTGCCTGCGAACAGGCGTCCGTCTCGCCCGACATCTTGTGCACCTCGAAAGGTCTGACCGGTGGTACCATCCCGCTGGCCGCCACGATCGCCACCGATGCCATCTTCCACGCTCACTTTTCGGAGGATCGCAAGAAGACGTTTTTCCATTCGAGCTCCTACACCGCCAATCCGATCGCCTGCGCGGCAGCACTTGCCAATGTCGAGATCTGGCGTGACGAGCCGGTGGCCGAGCGGATCGCGGTCTTGAGCGCGAGGCAGGCCGCCGGGCTGCAACGCTTCCGGGTCAATCCATATTTCACCGACTGCCGGACAACCGGCACCATCGCGGCACTCGACCTACGCACCGGCTCAGCCGGTTATCTGGCCGAGATCGGGCCAAAACTGCGCGCTTTTTTCCTTGAGCGGGGGCTACTTGTGCGCCCGCTCGGCAATGTCCTCTATCTTCTACCGCCCTATTGCATCACCAGCGACGAATTGGGCGGGCTCTATGACGCGATAGAGGAGGCCGGCGAACGCTTCGGCTCGCGGCCATGAACCTATCGTCGCGCGTTCTCGGCTTCGGCCATCATGCGCCGGCGCGCAAGGTCGAGAACCCGGAAATCGAAGACCGGCTCGGGCTTGAGCCCGGCTGGATCGAGCGGCGCACCGGAATTCGCTCGCGCTTCTGGGCAACAGACGAAGACACGCTGTCGGGCCTTGCCGCCTCTGCCGGCGACATGGCGCTGACCAATGCCGGTATCGACCGCGGCGACGTCGGTCTACTCTTGCTCGCCACGTCGACGCCCGATCACCTTCTGCCGCCAAGCGCGCCGCTGGTCGCACATCGGCTGGGGCTAGGCCGCGCCGGAGCGATCGACCTGACCGGCGCCTGCGCCGGCTTCATCTATGCGCTGATGTTCGCCGACGGGTTCACCCGCCTGCACGGCAAAGCGAGCCTTGTCATCGCCGCCAACATCCTCAGCCACCGCATCAATTTGGCCGAGCGCGCCAGCGCCGTGCTGTTTGCCGATGCCGCCGGCGCCATGGTGATCAGTCCTTGCGATGACCCGGATCGAGGCATTCTCGGCGCTTCGGTGGATTCCGACGGCTCGCGCTACGGGCTAATCCAGATTCCCGCCGGGGGAAGCAACACTCCGTTCCATGCCGACCTCGACCTCGCGCAGACACGGATGACGATCACTGACGGCCGTGAAGTATTCAGCAAGGCCGTGGAGATGATGACCGCCTGCTCGAGAGATGCGCTCACTGCTGCCCGACTGAGGCCGCAAGACCTCGATCGTTTCGTGCCGCATCAGGCCAATGCGCGCATTTTCGACGCGGTCGGCAGGAACCTCGGCATCGCTGATCACTCGATCGTCAAGACGATCGCCGAATATGGCAACTCTTCCGCCGCGACGATCCCGCTCTCATTGTCGCTGGCCCATCGGGCGCAGCCGTTTCGGCCTGGCGAGAAAGTCCTCTTGGCGGCAGCGGGTGCGGGTCTCAGCGGCGGCGCGCTTGTGGTGGGAATTTAGCAAAGCAATGCTTGCGCACAGGACTGCTCATGAATGAGACTATGAGAATGGCTCAATACGTAAATAGTCGCCGGCAAGCTCCATAGAGCTGGGTTCCGTGCGGTGCTCCGCGATGTCTAAGTATCGACCCGCTTGCTCAAATCGCAGCGCTCATCGAAGGCCAGCAATACCTCATGCAGAGCGAAAATCCTCAACCGCCCGTTTCAAAGACGCTCGCCCCATTTCGAAACAAGGTGTTTCGCTCAATTTGGGCGGCCACCCAGATTTCCAGCCTCGGTTGGCTAGTGCAAACGGTCGCCATCAGTTGGCTTATGGCAACGATTTCAGCGTCCGACCTCATGGTGGCACTCGTCCAGGCCGCATCCACATTGCCGGTGTTCTTCCTCTCAGTTTTCGCCGGAGCCATTGCCGACAACTTCAGCCGCCGGTGGGTGATGTTTGCGGGACACTGCCTGATAGCATCGGCGTCGACGACGCTGATGATTTCTGTGGGTCTGGGATTTGTCAGTCCTTGGCTGATTCTCGGGTTAGGTTTCCTGGCCGGCTGCGGCTTTGCCTTGAATGATCCGGCTTGGCACGCTTCGGTCGGCGATATCCTTCACAAACGCGACATTCCGGCCGCAGTGACGCTTATGTCCGTCGGATACAACATTGTGCGCAGCGTTGGTCCGGCCTTGGGGGGCGTGATCCTGGCCGTCTTTGGGCCGCTGGCCGCTTTCGCCTTGGCTGCGGTGAGTGATCTGGCGCCCATAAGCGCGATATGGCGCACCAAATGGGAGGTCCGCTCTTCGCCTCTCCCTCGTGAGAGAATGACGACGGCAATTCATGACGGAGTGCGCTTTACTGCGATGTCTTTGGAGATCAGGGCAGCGACCGCCCGAGCCGCTCTTTTCGGATTGGCAAGCATCTCCATTCTGGCGTTGCTCCCCCTCGTCGTCCGGGATCAGTTGAAGAGTGGGCCAATTGTCTACGGTATCTTATTGGCCGGCTTCGGCATGGGTGCTTTCATCGCGGGCATGGGCAACGGCTTCTTGAGGAAGGTCACGTCTCAAAACAGGCTGGTGGCCTTCGCCTCTGTGGCTTGTGCAGTCTGTTGCCTCTCCCTTGCCCTTACATCGTCGATTCCTGTGGCGGCCATTTCGCTGGCGCTCGGCGGAGCGGGTTGGCTTATCACCTGGACGGGCATTGACGTGTCGGTGCAGTTGGCAAGCCCAAGGTGGGTTGTAGGCCGCACGCTCTCCATTTACTACGCCTTGAGCGCAGGCGGTATGGCTGCTGGCAGCTGGATCTGGGGTTCTGTCGCGCAAAACTATTCCTTGACCTTAGCATTGGAGGGCGCCGCAGGCGCTCTGTTGCTGGTTGCAGCAGCGGGGATCGTGTTGCCGGTCCGTCCCTGGGAAGAAACCGATCAAGAAAGTTCAGTTTTTCATCCGCCGGACGTGGCTCTCGATCTGAAACCCAGAAGTGGCCCTATCGTGGCCAAGGTCGAGTATTTGATATCGGAGGAAAATATCGAGGCCTTTCTGGGCTCCATGCGCACGCGGCGACACGTCCAGAGCCGTGCCGGTGCACGAAACTGGACGCTCCAGCGAAATCTGCAAACACCGTCACTTTGGACGGAGACATTCCGCACCCCCACCTGGATGGACTTTCTCCGCCTAAATCATCGACTCACCGCAGCAGATAAGGAAGTCGCCCAGCATCTCCTGTCACTGCATGAAGGAGAGGTGCCTCCGCAGACAGTGCTTTCGATTGAACGGACGACCGAGGCAATTCGTACCCGTACCTCGACAATCTTTTCTCGTCCTCCAAGATGACGCCATCAAGCTGCTGTCCAGGGACAGGGTGGATCACCGGTGCTTTGCAGAGCACAGCCTCACACCGAGAGCAGCGTGCTCCGGGTTGTGCGCTTTCGCGCGCACCCAGGCGAGATGATGGTGAACGCGGCGTCAAGTGGAAGTCCCCTGCATACGCTTGCGGAGTCTTCTGCGAGAGCCCATGCCGACGAGCGCCAAACAAGGTTTGATGCCTTTCGGCGTCGTGGCCTCAACTCATCGATTCGCGAGAAAAGCATCGAATGCAGCAGCAACGGCGCGAACAACAAAGCGGTGCTCCGGCCGCACGCGGATGAAGCCGTTTTCGACGTCCAGGATCCCCTCCTCAGCCAGCGTCACCAAACTCTCAACTGAATCGAGAAAACGAGCTGGTTCGATTTCGTGGGCGGCACAGATGGTCGGCACGTCGGCCTCCAAATCGCACATCAGTCGCTCGATGATCGCTGCGCGCACCCGGTCATCGTCGGTCAGACGGTGACCCTTTGATGTCGCCAGACGTCCACTTGCGATGTGCCGGGCGTAAGAATCCCGTGTTACTTCGTTCTGAACATACCCCTCGCGGACTCGGCCAATAGCCGACGCGCCTAAGCCGATCACGTTTTGCAAGTATCGGCCGAGTATCCCAGCGAATTACGCCGTAGGCGCGCCCGGTCTTCTGCGCTAGCGCGAGTTCGTCGTCCGGCGGAGCGAAATGATCGAGCCCGATCTCCCGGTAGCCAGCGCCAACCAGTGTCTCGGCGACAGCTGCAGCCTGTTCGGCGCGAAGATCGCCGTCCGGTAGACCTGCCTGCTCGATAGGCGCTGGTTCTTTATCACGGAAGGAATATGCGCGTATCCGAACACCGCAAGCCGGTTGGGGCGCATGGCGACCGCAGCCATCGCGGTCTGGATGCAGGACTGCACAGTCTGTTTCGGTAGACCGAAGATGAGGTCGAAGTTGATATGGCCAACGCCATGCCGGCGGAGATTTTGGACTGCAGCGGCCGTCTGCACCTTACTCTGGATCCGATTGATCGCCTTTGCACATCGGGATCAAAGCTCTGCACGCCGATGCTCGCGCGGTTGACACCGTTAGCTGCCAAGGCTTCGGCCATTTCCGGTGTGAACGTTCGGGGATCGATCTCCACGGTGATCGCAGCAGTTTTGCTGAAAGCGAAGTGGCGGCGTAGAAATTCCATCAGCGCCAAGTGCTCGGCTGGCCCGATAAGGTGAGGCGTTCCGCGCCGAAATGCACATCGCTCACCGGCAGCCCTTGCCGCACTTGCTCCGACACCAAACTGATCTCCTGACGCAGCACCGCTAAATAATTAAGGATCGGGCCGTTGCGACGGATGACCGCGGTAGGGAAGCCGCAATACCAGCACATGGATCGGCAAAACGGAATGTGGAAATAGAGCGACACCGATTCGTCGGCCGGGAGGCCCCCCAGCCATTCCTCATAATCGTCAGCACCAACTGCCGCAGAGAAGTCTGGCACAGTCGGATAGATGGTATACCAAGGCGGCCGGGGGTCCCGGTACTTTGTCAGGATTGAGGTGTGCAAGGAGCTGTCATCCCACGTCGCTGATCCATCATTCTTTCGTTGCGCGCTCGTCCTGGTCTCTGACCTAAGTCAGTGCGTCCCGCTTATGTCGCAGTCTCGTTTGGACAGGATGGGGTCAACCACGCCGGGGAGCGCGCGTGCCATGGTTGCGCCTGAGGTGATGGTGCGGTGCCGCATTCAACGTCTGAGTAGTACGTGACGCCAGTGCAGTGTGCTTGAGGCGTCTGCGGAAGAACTTTGCAATGCGAAATTCATGTCCGACGCAACGGACCTGTCAAGCCTCGTTCAGACGCCATCCAGGTCCAGCCAGCGGCCTTCCCTGCCGGCCGAAAAACCATACCGGCTTTAGCCACCGAGACGCTCTAAAGCTGACGTCGGCTCATTTGATGAAAGGAGGACGCCGCTAGGGGGTGCACAAGGTTCCCCGGCTTGACGTCGCTTCGAGCGAAGAGCGGCGGTGTGGCTTGTCGTCAAGCGCCGGGCAGCGTGCCCCCTACCGATATCCCGAAAAGATCGACCAAGATGGCCATGCCGACGCCACACGCGGTCTGGATGAGGCCGACCATGAAAATGCGATTGGCGCGTTCGTAGATGGGGCGCCGCAAGGAACTCATGTCGAGCAGCATGGACAGCGCTCTCATCTGCAGTGCGATGCCGAGCAGGATCGGCACTACGGCGAACAGATCGTAGAGTTGCCATGGCAAGGGGTTCGCGGCCCAATGAGTGAGGAAGCCGAGCGAAAAGGCAAGCAGGATACCCACGGCAGTGATTGTGCCGTTGCGGAAAATGGTCTCGATCGGTTCTTCCTTCGGATCGTGCTCGTCCAAGCGGCTTCCTTTCGTTGCTCTTTCCGTCGAGACTAAGTTCTCGAGAATGCTGTTCATCGCCAATTACTCGAGGCGAGCCGTAGGCAGCCGTTTCAGGGTGCGCTCCCTCTCGCTTCCGGCCGCGCAATGTACCTGCACGGCGAACTTACAGCGGCGAAAAGGTGCTGCGGCCACCATGCGACGCCTCGGACGCGCACGCCCTCTGTTCCTGGCGCAGCCCTTGCGGAGCGTACGCGCAGTGATCCTTCTCGGTAGCGCATGGCGCGGCCTCCGTTGCGGTCAGACGGGAAGCCGTCGCTGTTAAACGAGACTGTCACATATCGAACATGGCGAACCGTGTCGCACATTGCTTTTCGCAGTGACCCTCAAAAAAAGTGATTCCAGCGAGACGAAGGCGCGTCGGCCCGATTTTGGTGTCGGCCGCATTTACGCTTCAGGTTGGCATGTCGCTTGCTGCTCTATTTCGGAGAGCTGCAGCGGTCCGACCGGAGTGTTTCACATGTAAACGATAATGAATCTCCTAACAGAAAACACTATTATAAGTACATGTGGCTTTTACGCTGGCTCACCTCTCGTGTCAAGCGCTTTGGCGTCCACATATTGGAGACAACACGCACAAAATTTAGAGGAAAAGCTTGCTCTTTCGCCTCTATCCTTTTTATTCCTTCATGGAGATCTAGACATGTACATCAAGAGTCCTCTTCTCGGCTTAACTGCTCTGATGACCGTTTCCGTCGGTCGAGCAGCTGGCGCCGAGCGGGAACCGGCCGAGTACATCAAGATCTGCGACGTCCTCGGCTCGGGATATTCCTATATTCCCAACACCGAGACCTGCCTGCGCATCGGCGGCTATGTCCGTTACGATATCGGCCTGGGTGACGTCCGATCGTATGACAGCGCAAGAACCTCGGACGTGAGAACTGGCGAGGACCAAGGCACTTGGCGAAACAGCACACGCTTCACGTTCAAAACTTGGACCGGCCAGCAGACCGAGCTCGGCGCGTTGACGACCTATACCGAAACCCACGTGAATTTTGGCAACAGCGCTAACTCGCATGACAGTCCTCAGAACTATGATTTCAACAGCGGCCTCGCACTGGCTTCTGCCTGGGTCGAGCTGGGAGGCCTGCGAGTTGGCAAGGAGGGGTCGGCCTTCGATACGTTTGTAAGCTACGCTGGCGACGTTCTCGATAGTATGCTCGTTCCGTCGGCCGGCTTCGACACCAACGTGGCTCAGTACCACTTCGACGCCGGCAACGGCATTTCGACTGTGATTTCGCTCGAACAAGGATCGGGCTCAGCCGGTACTATCGACAGCTATATTCCGCACGTTGTCGCCGGCTTGAAATACACGCAAGGCTGGGGCTCGATCACCGGCGTCGCGGCTTATGACAGCAATTACGAAGCTTTTGCCGGCAAGATCCGCGTCGACGTCGCTGTCACAAACCAGCTGTCGCTGTTTGGACTCTTCGGCTACGGTTCCAATGCCAGTCTCAACGAGGACTCAAACGGCGCAATTGCCAATCATGGGCGCGGCTCGTACAAAATCTGGAACGGCCAGTGGGCTTTCTGGGCGGGCGCCACCTACGAGTTTGACGAGAAAACTTCGTTCAACCTTCAGGTCTCGGGTGATCAGCTCAAGGATGCTGGTGTGGCTGCAAACGTCGCCTACATGGTCGTTCCCGGCTTCACGGTCACAGCCGAGGTCGATTACGACCACTACGGCAACTCTGGCCTCGGCCCTGCCGAGCCTACCGCCGTCAAGGGCACGAGCAAGCCGAACAGCGTCGGCGGCATTCTCCGCTTACAAGGCTCATTTTGAAATCTCTCCAGTCGCGAGCATGGCAAAGGCACTTGCCTCGACAACGCACGCATGGAGAGCTTCGTTCGCCATCTTGAAGTCTGCATCGACCGTCCACGGCCCATCGTACCAACTAGAAACTGAAAGTTATGAGCCCTGTGTACTACACCTAGCCCTTGACCTGCCCGATGAACCGGCCAGGGGCCGTCAGTTCAAATTCGGGGCCGCTTAGAGGGCAGTGTGAGGCCGTGTTAGGTAAGCGCCACTGCAATGTCGAGGCCGCGACACGCCTGTCGCTTTGGACGGCTGGAATTGCCCTTCGCGGCGCCATTCATTCTCTCAACATTTACGTGATAATGCACGCTGAGTCCGAGCCGCGTGGCAGCACCCATCCTAGGTCACTATCGGGGGGCCTTAAACCTGAACAGCTCCATCGTCGCGGCTGCTGCGGAAGCAGGAGCTATCACTGGGACCCGTACTGGTGCTTGTCAGCCGCTGAGCCGCTACTTCGTCTTAGGAAGAGCATTGTCCTTGCCAAAAGCCGGCCAGTATTTCGAGATTGCCAGTGTGGCGCCGGCTGAAGAGAAATGACCATAGTCGAAATATAAAAACTCTCCTCTATCGGAATAGGCGCAGCGTCCTGCGCTGCACAGGAATTTCAGCGGATCGATGAATGTGGCGCCTTTGGTAAATGAGCGCACACGTTCGTTGATGTCGGGGTCCATCGCGATCGGCCAGGACGTATCGTCCAGATTTTGGCGCTTGGCGAAGAACGCAATTTTCCGGACGTCAGTTGGGAACTGCGGAGACTGGCCGATGACAAACACGCGCACGCCCAGGGCACGAAGCGTAGCGATTGTTTGCTGAAGACCGTCGAAACCTCTGACCTCATAGTCACTCCATCTACCGCTGAGGATAACCGTCTTGATGTCCGCTTCCAAGATGACGTCCAAGGCCTTGCGATTGAACCGGACACAATCAAGACGATCGTAAGGGTAGTAATAGAGTATCGGCGCGCAGCTGGCGTACGTATATTCAACGATGTTCGCCTGCAATCGATTTATGTTAGCACCCAAGCCGGAAACATAGTGCGCGGCGAAGGAGTCGCCCCACAAAAAAACCGTTGTTGGAAAACCGCTGGTGCGCGTGCAATCCTCCATATTCCAGCTTTCGATCCGGCTGGTGCCCTCGTTGAAACAGATGCCATTCCTCCAGTCCCCGACGGAAATGCGCCGCTGGACATAGTCCGGAAACCGTTGCGGAAAGCCATTGCCGAGCGCCCCCGCCGCTCCGCCGGCACAAAGGACAACGATCGCGAGCGCTGAAAAGGCGAAGATAGGCCCCGGGGAGGTGAAGGCCCTCTTCTGTCGAAACGGCTGCTCTACAAACTTCCAGGAGAATGCAGCCAATGCGAGGCTTGCCACCAACATCGCACCGGTCATCAACGGATCGAGTTTTTGGAACGAAAGATAGTGCGCGAACGCATTGAGAGGCCAGTGAACAAGATACAACGAATACGAGATGAGCCCAATCCAGACCAGCGGCCGGACTTCGAGCATGCGGGTGGCGACCGTCGAGGGGGTATTTTGGCCAACATAGATCAGAAGGGCCGTTCCGATGCATGGATACAAGGCGTTGTAGCCTGGGAACGGATCACTCGCCGAAATCGCGAAGAACCCGATGGCGAGAAGGCCAAATCCGGCCACCCCCACCGACTCCATCAGGAATCGGTTGCCCAGCGGCGAGGGGCATTTGAGCATGAGCAGGGCGCCCAACATGAGTTCCCAGATTCGGGTCGGCAGCAGATAGAATCCGGCGGTGGGTGCCAGCGATGTCGCCATCACCGCCACTACGAAGCTGCAGAGAATTATCGGAAGAAGTGTCGTCAGCCAGCGCTTCCCGATGTAGCGATAGATTAGGAACATCAGGATTGGTGCGAAGATGTAGTACTGCTCCGCTACGGAAAGCGGCCAAGTGTGCAACAGTGGTAGAAGCGCGGCATCGATAGAGAAGTAACTTGACGTTTTCCAGAAGAAAACGTTCGACCAGAAGGTCGAGGTAGCTATGATGCTAAGACTGAATCCGCGCAGATCCGGTGGCAGAAGAATGAACAATGCTGCAATGCAGGTGAGAAGCATCACAAAGACGAGCGCCGGCAGAATGCGCCGGGCACGGCGCCAGTAGAAGTTGACGATGGAAAATTGGCCGCGTTCAAGGTCATCCAGGAGGCTTCCGCTGGTTAGGTAGCCGGAGATGACGAAGAAGATATCGACCCCGCTAAAGCCACCCGGGATCGCCGAAATTCCGAAATGAAAGAGTACGACCGGAAGTACAGCAACGGCCCTAAGGCCCTCGATATAGCGCCTATATTGCATCCAGCGGTTCCTTTTATTTTAGATCAGGACGCGATTGGAAGCTTTCAATCTCCGGTAGGAGTGCTGCCGAGATAAGGGCGGTATCAGCCACCTTTATCCGTCCCGAATGTTCTGTAAGTTGCAACTGGTACAGAAGCACGATCGCCATCGCCGGCCTTGACGGCCTGATTGTCGAGCAGATCGCGCGGATCGTTGACCATCACGGCCAGGTTATGTCCTGTCGAACAACCAAGCGGCTGTTTGAAGGATTCTTCATTGGGTAAGGCACCATATGAGGGACAGACCGGCGGACGGGCGTGATAGACAATCGCCTCAATTCGCACTGAGCCGGCGTCGTGTTGATCGCGCAATTGAATGTTGTCTTCTTCGATTGCCAACTGCCTGGCCTGATGGGCTACCCCTGCGCTGAGCTGGGGCGAACCGCTGATGAGGAGGTGGATGGCATCGAACCGGCCGCGACTGGCCTTGTCTAGGAAAACACGCAAACGCTGCCGTTCGGAAGCGCGCAGGCTTTGCAACGTCAGGACGGTGGTCTCCTCTCGGACAAGCATTGGTGCCGATGGTTCGACATCAACTGGCGTAGTGCTTGTGCAGCCACTTACGCTTGGTGCCAGAGCGACAAAGAGGATTATAAAACGCAACATCTTTGGATGACACTATTCGATGATGAAGCCGAGACCGCCCTGGGCGCTTGGCGCGCCCGCACGGATAGCAGCGCGGTCTCGCGGGGGACTTGTCACGGAATTCGTCGGAGCGCCCCCTCCGTTCAAAGCCGGTGCCGCCCGCTCGGTCGGTGCGCTCATCTGGTTTGGGTTGGAGCCTGGTCTTACAATGTAAGGCGTAACTAGAATGACCAGTTCTGACTCCTCTTTTTGAAACGAGGTCGAGCGAAAAAGCGGTCCCAGGATCGGCAGTTCTCCGAGCCAGGGAAAGGCCCTGACATCATTGTTGACGTTCCGCCTGATTAGACCGCCGATTGCGAAGCTCTGGCCGCTGGCGAGTTCGACGACCGTATCGGCTCGGCGCGTGGAAACTGCCGGCACGGAAATTCCGTTGATTTGCACGGCACCTTGCGTCGACAGTTCACTGACTTCGGGCGTTACGTGAATGTTGATTTGATTGTTGCTGAGAACTGTCGGCACAAATTCCAGACTGACGCCGAAGTGACGGAATTCAACCGATACCTGCCTGTTTTCCTGCAGGACAGGAATGGGAAATTCGCCGCCCGCGAGAAAGCTGGCCTTTTCACCCGACATAGCGGTGAGGTTCGGCTCAGCCAGGACGGAAGCTATATGCTCCTTGGCGAGCGCGTCGAGAACCGCGCTGACGTTGACGGCACCGTTGTCGAATCCGATTTCTGCTGTACCGCCACCCTGGGTTGAACCAGACCCAGCGCTTGCAGCGCTTCCGCTTAGAACGCCCACTTTGAAATTGCCGATTTGACCGAAGGCGGACAAGTTGACGCCGAGTGACTTCATGGCGCTGCGTGAGACTTCGGCTACGCGCACGCTGAGGTTAACTTGCAGGGATCCAGCGACCTTGATGTTGTTGACGACTTGCGCTCCGTCGCCCAGATATTGCTCAGTGACTCTTTTTGCGGTGTCGGCGACCTCTGCGTCGGGCGCCGTCCCGCTAAGGATTGCGCCGCGCGGCGTATAGTTGACGCGGATGGGATAGTCGCCGACCTGCTCCCGCAACATGGCGCGTAAATCCCCGATCGGTTGCGTGACAACGATACGCAATTCGGCGAGAGGCTCGCCATTGCCATCCAAGGCGAATAGGCTGGTCCGCCCCGATTTCTTGCCAAAGACGAAGATTGTTTTGCTCGATGGCGCCTGAAAATCCGCGATCGTGGGGTCAGCAACAAAGATGGTCGTGGCTGGCGCGGGCAGATGAACGGTCTCCCCGAGCGAAGAGGAAAGGGTCAGCGTGGCGTTGATGCTATTCGAAGCCGCATGCGGCGGGCCTTTGTCCTGCTTGTTTTGCGCCGCGACACCAAGTGGGAAAGTCACAATAAGCGCGCAGAGGAGATGGCCCAGGTAACGGGGAACTGCAGGTCTTGTAACCTTGTTGGCGATCGCCCGCCAATTGAGCGCATGGCAAGGATGTTGAAGGATCAGCAAAATAGATCTTCTTTCGATTCGACAAACTATGCGGACGAGGCGTCAGTCAATTCTAGGATGTAACCAATGCCTCGGATGGTCTTGATCCGTGGCGTTGCACCTGATCTGGTCAGATGTCCCCGTAAACGATAAATTCCGACTTCAAGCGCGTTGGCAGACACGTCGTCGTTGAATGAATAGAGGTGATCTTCCAATTGCGCACGGGGCACGATGCGGCCTGCCCGGTTAAGCAGGTGCTCTAGAATACAGAGTTCGCGACGTGCGATCATCATTGGGTGCCCATCAACGAAAACCTGGCGGGCGACCGGATCAAAGTCGAGATTGCCAAATACGAGCCTCAGGTCGGTCATCTGTGTCGCCCGGCGCAGAATGGCTCTCATTCTGGCAATAAGCTCATCGGTAGAGATGGGTTTGAGCAGAAAGTCGTCCGCACCACCGTTGAAGATCGCAATTCGCTTATCGAGATCGTTAAGGCTGCTCATAATGACGGCAGGAACTGAATGCCCGTGGGTCCTCAACTGCCTCAGCCAACCCAAGCCATCGCCATCTGGCAGAGCCAATTCCAGCAGGAGAATTTCATAGCTGGCGCAAGAAAATGCACTCGAAGCCAGTTCCAGAGTACCAACGACATCAACGACGAAGCCGCCATCCCCGAGCGCAAGTCGCATGGCGCGCGCAAGATCCGCATGATGATCCACGAGCAGCGTTCGCATTTCATCTCCTCTCGAAGAGGGACGGCCCATCGAACGCGTCACCGGCGGCCATCTGATCGGAGCACACGGCGCGCAACTCGTCGCAGCTCTCGGAACTGGTCCGAGTCGGAGGGACATGCAAGTCGCTCGGTGGCAATAGGCGCGGGTGAGGACCAACTGACGGGCTCAAATACGCCGGTCGGCGAACCCACGAGGCCAGCAACCCGCGTGCGATTTCTCGTTGCATCATCTCTCCTACGTGCAGCCCCTGCGCTCGCAAGGCAGCGTCGCGGCTCAGAGCCCGATTCCCACAGAGGGTAGGGTTAGCTTTCGAGAAACTGATTGAACAAATCGATTATTTGGATCGAATGCATCCACGGTATGGATGCAGCGCACCATCTTCAACGACTGCGGCGTCCTGATGCACTGTTGTGTCTGTCGTGCTCTGCTTTTTTCGCTGTCCTTCAAGGCTGGCGAGCCTGGTGGAACCTGCGCGTCATTGGCTTGGTAGCTTGAATGCTCAACAACGGAGCGCCCTGCGCAAAGCCGCTCTCATTTCCAAAAAGCCTTGCAATCTGGTTGGAGCACTTCGCGCTCGACACCAAAATAGGCGAGGAAAACTGACGTCTGACAGGGATGTACATGCAACAGCCGATTTGCGGCACCAGCAAACGACCGCGTTCAGGCTGAAGATCGACGACCAACGGCTCCTCGATTTCCGCACCGACCGCTTTTACAAGCTCTTCCTGTGCGGGCGGATGCCGGCAAACAGCAGCACAGGGTCAGCGAAACCGGGAGCGGGCCTGCTTGATCGCCATGATCACATTGCCGCTGTCGCGCGTGCGGAGCGGAATGCAATCGGTCCAGCCGGCGGCAATCCGGTCAGCACCATCGTCTGCACGAAGCTCCCTGACGAAGACGTGCCCGAATGCGCTCAACAAAGCCGGGCGGCGGATCTTTCCAATCGCCGAAGGTGCGGGCTGGCACCGAGCGGCGAACTGCGAACTCATTCCTGCCCGGCGGCGCTGGCCGCCGCGAGCGTCGATGCGGACCCAGCCGCTCCGAATCCTCCCACAACACGATGAGCGCGTCGCGGACATCGCTGCCGTAACAGCGGCTGCGGCTCTTGCCCGCAGACGGCCTCTGCTCACGACGGTTCATAAGACGGATCGCGCGCTTGCGAATAATAGCCGGTTACCGCCTCGAACTCATCCAGAATGCGCCGCTTGTCAACGCCGCAATAAAGCTCCACGATCGCCGCTTCACCGTGTCGCCATGCTGAGCCGCGCCATCCTTCCCCCGAACCGGAATGGCACGACCTGTCCATCCCCTTTGGAACAGGACACTATTGGTAACATTTTGCTTGAGGCAATGCGGCTCGTTGCCTTCCTTTTCGCTGACCGGAAGGGTACCGGAAGTCGTCTATCGCATTTTACCCGCTGAAAGCGGCAACACCTCGACCTCAATCGCAGATCATAGGAAATAGACGATCGCGTCGGGGCCTCAGCATCGGTTCACCGGGTTTCCGTCATCGACTGAAGCGAATTGCCCCATCGACCGTCACCGGGTGGGCCGCGATACGTCGCCGTGTATGATTAGCGAGCGCACGTAGCGGAGCCATAGCTCTCCACCCAGCCATGTTCCCCTAGTTGGAAAATGTCCGGCGGACCAGAGGTGCTGTCGTCAGCTTTTCCTGAATAGCGGCCAAGGCAATCCCTACCAGTCCATCACCACCTTGCCGGAACTGCCGCTCTTCATCGCATCGAAACCGATCTGAAAATCGTCGATGCCGATGCGGTGGGTGATCAGGCCGGAGACATCCAGCGGACCCTGCACAAGCGCGATCATCTTGTACCAGGTTTCGAACATCTCGCGGCCGTAGATGCCTTTGAGATGCAGCATCTTGAAGATGACCTTGTTCCAGTCGATCTCGAAGCCGGTCGGCGCGATGCCCAGAATGGCGATCTTGCCGCCATTGTTCATGGTGTCGATCATGTCGCGGAAAGCGGGGGCGGCGCCTGACATTTCGAGCCCGACGTCGAACCCCTCGGTCATGCCGAGCACCGGCATGACGTCGCGCAGCTTCTCCTTCGAGGCGTCGACGACATGCTGGACGCCGAGTTTCTTGGCTAGCGCCAGCCGCACCGGGTTGATGTCAGTGATGACCACTTTGCGCGCGCCGACGCATTGGGCGACGAGCGCGCCCATGATGCCGATCGGCCCGGCGCCAGTCACCAGCACGTCCTCGCCGACCAGATCGAAGGACAATGCGGTGTGGACGGCATTGCCCAAGGGATCGAAGATCGCGGCAATCTCATCGGGCACATCGTCGGGGATCGGCACGACATTGTGCTGCGGGATCGCCAGATACTCGCCGAAGGCGCCTGGACGGTTGACGCCGACGCCGAGTGTGTTGCGGCACAGATGCCCTCGCCCGGCGCGACAGTTGCGGCAATGGCCGCAGACGATGTGGCCTTCGCCCAATACACGCTGGCCGACCTTGTATTCGGTGACCGCTGCGCCGAAATCGGCAACGGTGCCGACGAATTCATGGCCCGTCACCATCGGCACCGGCACCGTCTTCTGCGCCCACTGGTCCCAATTGTAGATGTGCACGTCGGTGCCGCAGATCGCCGTCTTCTTGATCTTGATCAGCACGTCGTTGGGGCCGATTTCCGGCACCGGCACCTCTTCCATCCAGATGCCCGGTTCGGCCTTGGCCTTCACAAGCGCCTTCATCATGTTCGACATCAGGATTTCCCTATTCCGTGATTGCGCTTCTGGCGAGATAGCCTGCACAACGGGAAGGTAGGCCACTAACTCGTTTGAACGTCCGGAATGGTCAGCCCCGCCTGCTCGGCCTCGCGGCGCAAATTCTGACGGGGCCTGGGGCCGATCTGCTGGATCACCAATCCGGCTGCCAGTGAGCCAAGGTCGCCGCAAGTCTGCAGGTCGCGGCCTTGCGTGTAGCCATGCAGGAAGCCGGCGGCATAGAGATCGCCGGCGCCCGTCGTGTCGACCAGTTCCTTGATGGCGGTCGCCTTGATCACCACGGTCTCGTCGCCGCGCACGATCACCGAGCCTTTTTCCGAGCGGGTGACGGCGGCGATCCGGCAATCCTTGCGGATCTGGGCCAGCGCCTCGTCGAACGACGATGTCTGGTAGAGCGACTTGATCTCGTGGCTGTTGGCAAAGACGATGTCGACCGTGCCCGAGCGCATCAGGTCGAGGAATTCGTCGCGGTAGCGGTCGACGCAGAACGAATCCGATAGCGTCATCGACACTTCTCGGCCTGCCGCGTGCGCCAGCTTCGCCGTCTGGCGGATTGCCTCCTTGGCGCGCGGCGGGTCCCACAGATAGCCTTCGAAATAGGTGACCTTGGCGCCGGACGCCTTGTCGGCTTCGACATCCTCAGGGCCAAGCTCGACGCAGGCGCCGAGATAGGTGTTCATCGAGCGCTCGCCGTCGGGCGTGACGAAGATCATCGAGCGCGCCGTCGGCGGCTCACCCTTGAGCGGCGTGGTGCCGAAGGCGACGCCCTGCGCATGGATGTCGTGGGCGTAGATTTCGCCCAGCGCATCGTTGGAGACCTTGCCGAAGAAGGCCGCGCGGCCGCCAAAGCTGGCGACGCCGGCCGCCGTGTTGCCGGCGCTGCCGCCGGACGCTTCGATCGCCGGACCCATGCGGCTGTAGAGCAGTTCGGCGCGTTGTGTGTCGATGAGGTTCATCGCGCCCTTGATGATGCCGTTGGTCTCGAGGAATTCCTCGTCGCACTGGGCGATGATGTCGACAATGGCATTGCCGATGCAAAGCACGTCATAATCCGGCATCAAAATCTCCGCCAAAACCCGAGCCGGCTTCTTGCCACGCCGGCCGGGCGTGGTCTCGCGAGTTGAAATGGGTTGCCGCATGCGCCTGATCCAGCCGCCCTCACGCAGCTGCCGGTCCGGCTTCACGCAGCAAATCGTCAGCTTTGTCCGTCTTCTCCCAAGTGAACTCAGGCTCTTCACGCCCGAAGTGTCCGTATGTCGCCGTCTTGCGGTATATCGGCCGTAAGAGATCAAGCATCTTGATGATGCCTTTCGGTCGGAGATTGAAAACCTCGAGAACAAGGCGCTCGATCCTTTTTTCCTCGATCCTTGCGGTTCCGAAGGTATTGACCATGACAGAAACCGGACTGGCCACGCCGATCGCGTAGGCAAGCTGAACCTCGCAGACCTCTGCAAGGCCGCTGGCAACGATGTTCTTCGCGACATACCGGGCGGCATAGGCCGCCGAGCGGTCAACCTTGGATGGGTCCTTGCCCGAAAAGGCACCGCCGCCGTGACGCCCGGTCCCACCGTAGGAATCGACGATGATCTTCCGTCCTGTGAGGCCGCAGTCGCCGGCAGGCCCACCGACCACGAACCGCCCTGTTGGGTTGACCAGAAATCTGATCCCCGAAGTATCCAGGTGGGCCGGCAGGACCGGTTTTATGATCTCCTCAATGACGCCTTCGCGGACCGTGGCTTGTGAGACCGCTTCGTCATGCTGCGTTGACAGGACTATGGTATCCAGCGCCACCGGGCGGAGCCCTTCGTAGCGTACCGACACTTGAGATTTCACGTCCGGACGCAGCCAGCCAAGCTGTCCCGCTTTCCGGACCTCGGCCTGTCTTTTCGTCAAATGGTGAGCGAGTTGGATCGGCAGGGGCATCAATGTATCCGTCTCGTTGCATGCGAATCCAAACATGATGCCCTGATCCCCTGCCCCTTGCCCGAGATCCTGCCCTCGTCCTTCATCAACGCCCTGGCTTATGTCGGGCGACTGCTCGGTGAGGGCCAGAACGACGGCGCAACGTCGACCATCAAAGCCAATCGCATCATCGTCGTAGCCAATATCGAGTATCGTATCGCGGGCGACTTGGCTGTAATCGATGTGGGCATGGCTGGTGATCTCGCCAGCCACAACGACCATCCCCGTCTTCACCAACACTTCACAGGCGACGCGCGCCTTCGGATCGGTGCGCAGGACCGCATCGAGAATGGCATCGGAGATGTTGTCTGCCATCTTGTCGGGGTGTCCCGCGCCGACGGATTCGGAAGAGAACACGAACTGCCTGGTCATAAAAATGCCCTCGCTTCAAGTGCTGGAGTTAGTGAGGAGTTTCTGGATTGGGGTGGCTTATCGGTCGCGGATGCCGGGAACATCGAACGCAGTGCAGAAGTCGGCAACGTCTCTTCGTACGCTCGCATGAACTTCCTGGTCATCGGGCTGGCGGCAGACCGAGTCGATGAAAGCGGCGATCTGCACCATCTCCGTTTCGCGCATGCCCATGGACGTCACCGCTGGTGTCCCTAAGCGGATGCCGCTTGTCAGCGCCGGATGCCGCCGGTCGCCCGGGACCATATTGAAATTCGCAATGATGCCTGCACGCGATAAGCGCTCCGCATAGGCTTTGCCTGACAGCGGCCGGTCCCGAAGATCAAGGATCAGCATGTGATTGTCAGTGCCCCCAGTGACGAGTTCATAACCTCGCTCCAGAAGCGCCTGGGCCAGAGCCTTGGCGTTGTGGACGATCTGCTGACCGTAGACACGAAAGGACGAGTTCGCTGCTTCCTGCAAAGCGACGGCAAGCGCGGCGATAGTATTCATATGCGGTCCGCCTTGCAGAAGAGGGAACACGGCGCAGATTGTGTTTGCTCTTCGGATGATGGAGGGGCTGATAACGGTCTTCATTCCTTGATAAAATGAAGCCACCCCGGGGACCGCGGATCGACTTGTGAGAGGTGCTGGTGACCACATCGCAATGGGACACGGGGTTCGGATGCACTCCTGCGACAACCAGGCCGCAGATGTGGGCGATGTCAGCCACCAGATACGAGTTCACCTCCGAAGCAATTTCGGCCATTGCCGCGTAGTCAAAAATACGCGGATAAGCAGTTCCGCCGACCCAAATTAGCTTCGGGCGTTCCCGCTTGGCGGTCTCGCGCAAGTGGTCATAGTCAATTTGCTGTGTCTTTTCGTGCAGCCTGTACGGGACGCGCTGATAATCGCTGCCGGAAAAATTGACGGACCAACCGTGAGTCAGATGGCCGCCTTCGGGTAAAGGCAAGCCCATGACTTTGTCACGGGGGCTCAAAAGCGCGCGATAGACAGCCTGGTTGGCTGGCGAGCCTGAATAAGGCTGGACGTTGGCGTGTTCACTGCCAAATAGCGCTTTCAGGCGCTCGATCGCGAGGGTCTCAAGCTCATCGACGATCTCGTTTCCGGCGTAGTAGCGCGCACCGGGGTATCCCTCGGCATACTTGTTGGTGAAAATCGACCCGGTCGCTTCCAACACCGCCGAGGAGGCAAAGTTCTCGGAGGCGATCAGTTTGAGAGTTGTCCGCTCCTGACGCTCCTGTCTTAGAAGCAGTTCGTGAACGCGGGAGTCGACGGCGGCTAAGTGAGGCCGCCCGTAAGTGTCGGGCTGCGCGATGGCGCCGCCGGCGGAGTTATCCATGGTAGTCGCGCTCCATTTGGACTGATCTATTTCACGATCAAGCAAACGGTCCCTTCAACCGCGCGTCTTGTATTGCTTCCAGGCGTTGTAGGTCTCTTTTATGATGGCCATCATCGTGGGGCAGGAGATCGACCACCAATTGAGCCAGCCCGCCATCCTTGCCTCCTGCTTGCATATGGTACGAAGACTGCGGACGTTGTTCGTTGCAGCAAAGAAAGTTGGCTCTGCCCAGCCGCCGAACGTGGCGTCGAACCTGCTCGCGAGGCAGACTGGTAATATCGGCCAGCTCGCCGACGGTTAGATCCGCATGCGCGCAAAGGCCCAGGATTCGAAGGCGATCAAGATGCGCTGCCGTCCTTAGGCGATTTACCAGTGTCAACATTGGTTGGCATCAACCCGGACGGGATGCAGCAAGCCGCTAGCCCTTCTATCCCCATCAATCCGCATGAGACCTCTCTCGTCATTTGCTGTAAATCCGCTGGTATGGATGCTAATGGAAGATGGATCACAGTCCTTTCTACGACTAAGACGCCAGATATTGGGGCTAATGTACCACCTGACAGGAGACTACACTCACGAACATTATGTGAATTTTTTTTAACGTTGCTGAGAATCAAGGGTGAGGTTTGGCGAATGTCTCGCCGTCGACTGTCGAATCCTGCCCGACGGGATTATGGGGTGCGTAGCCTGCTTGTCCTTTCCACATGACCAGCGACGATGGGGCGGAGGCGGCAGACATAGCTCTGGAGCATGCTGCGGTATCTTTGGCCTGAAGCCGAGGAAGGCGGACCGTGGCTTCCGCGCCGCTGCCGGGAGCCCGCGAACAGGCCAAGTTGATCAGCCGGGTGTTGCCGTCATAGAGCGTGAGACCCAAAGCTGGCCAGCCGCGCCCTGAGGCTGACGCACCGCTCAGCGTCCACCTTGCTCTCGAAGCCCATCGGCATAGCGCCGATAACGACTTGACCGCGTGCGTGTCGACGAGCGATCGGTGAGCGCAAGGATCGAGGGTGCAGTGCAGGATAATGCTGTTTTAAATCAGCGCTGTTTTCAGCCGACTGCCTTGAGCGTGGGCACAAGGATATAGGCCCAAGGCAGGAGATCATCGTCTGCTGTTCGGGAGGCCGCCCTGGGCGCGCGACAGCCGTTCCTTCGGCTGCGCCGCTCCGCCACCATCCGCGCCGTGCCTTCCGGAGACCATTCCCGCTGCCGGCCGGCGCCCGTGAAAACCTCGACCCGGCGCACCGGCTCGAGATGGCTGGGCTCAGCGTAACTCTGAAGTCGTCATATACCGAAGCCTTCACAGACTTCGGACATCCCCCTCACAGTCCGATCCAGATGGCGTCAGGAACACCGCTGCGTTGATGCGGATGAACCCCTGCTTGTGCCACAATGACCCTTATGTCAGCGCGCGAGCCAAAGCTTCCGCGCAAGGCGACGGCTAGGATAAGGCAATGCCGACGAAGGGCACATTGCTTGCCACACTCTGGAATGATGGCATGCTCGGAAGGCCTAGGCTTTGCTCAGGGCCGCCTGCAAGGCGCGCTTTGAGGTTATTCACATAGCCTTCTGCGTAGTCCTGCGCCGTCGAGACCGAAAGATCAATGCCTGCCGCCAAGGCCTCTTCCATCAGGTGCTTTACGAGCCCATTTCGAATGGCCAGCTTGACCTCGGGGCCTGCGATAAGGCCGATCGCCTGCGCGGCCATATTGAGGCCAGCTTCCTCCAGCGCTCGCTTCATATCGCCTCCGTTAATGGCCGTACGCAGGAGATTGGCTGCTTGCGACTCAGCCTCGAGAACCATCGAGGCAAGATCGGCTACTTGTCCGAGGCCCGGAATGAAGCTGAGCAGTCCCACCGCCGTTGCCGCCAAGTCGAGCACTTTCGTCTCGATTTTGAGCACGGAGTCGACGACGTGCATGACGGCCCCGCCGTTCTTTTTGGCTGACTTAATGTCAGGCTGGTCCATCAGGCCCATCTTCATGTCCGCGACGGCATTCTGCTCTTCTGCGGTTTGGGCGCCGTGGGTGATTGGCTGCTGAACGTTGCGGTTCGCAGACGACATGTTTGTGCAAAAATGGGCAAAGTCTTTTTTGCTGATATTGCCGGAATCAACCGTATGCCCGCCGCCAAAGTCGAAGAATTTATGATGGGTCTTATAGCCCGTGATCGAATTGTTCAGGAGGCCAAACAGAAGAGGATCTGAAAGGAGCTGAGAGGCTGCTTCCCGCACTTTCGGATCAAGGCTCTTGTCGTCTTTCATTTTCGCCAGTTTGTCGCGAGTCAGAACACC
Organism: Mesorhizobium sp. M3A.F.Ca.ET.175.01.1.1; assembly: GCF_004791945.1. Lineage (NCBI taxonomy): Bacteria > Pseudomonadati > Pseudomonadota > Alphaproteobacteria > Hyphomicrobiales > Phyllobacteriaceae > Mesorhizobium > Mesorhizobium sp. M3A.F.Ca.ET.175.01.1.1. Next base: position 675,361 of record NZ_SRTP01000002.1, read on the forward strand.
GCTTCCAAAGAACGTGTCCTGATGGTCCTTGATCATCTCGACCGTATTCAGCTCAGTTTGCGTGAGGCTCATCGACGATGAGGCGACTTGCAGGAAATCCTCTTTGTGCATCTTCCCTTTCGAGCCACCGCACAACTGGTTCCAAGCATCGGGGTGATCGAGGAAATATTGCGCCGCCGCAATGACCTGGGGCGGAAATTTGCCGTTTTTCGATTCGCCGCCGACCATTTTCTTGAACTCATCCAGACTCAGGTCCTTGGACAGATTTTCGGAGTACCGGTAAAACTCCCGCAAGGCATCGCTCAAGGTCATGACCGAAGGCTGCAAACCTCCGCTGCCGTCGGATGGTATGTAGTTCTGCTCGTAGCTTCGCGCTTGGGCTTCCTGAAATGCAGCAACTTGTGGGTGGTGGTTTGAAAATCCGGCCAAGTCCTTGGCGTTGATCTTGCCTCCACAGCGGCCGTCGCCCTGCGAGCCAATCGCATAAAAAAGTCCCGAATCCTGCTGCAGTCCCTGGATCGCCGCTTTCAGATCCGGTGGCGTAGAGGGATCATTGGCTTTGTCGGTCAACGACTTCCAAGTAAGCGGGCATTGGTCCTTGTGACGGTTGAGTACCGCAACAATCTGCAACTCAGCCGTGGTCAGCGACCCACCGTTCCACGTGATTCCGGGGCTCGGCCTGGGAGCCGGCTCGATCTTCGGAGTGACGCCGAGCAGATGTTGGGCTTCAGTCGCCTTGGAGCGTTGCGATTGGTCCTCCTTGAGAGCCGCCCTCATATTTGGCGGCAGCAGATCCAGTGGGTGTTGCTCCAAGCCATTCAATGTCAAGACATCCGGTGCCAGATGGCCCAAAGGGTCCTGCCGCAATTTATCCATTGTCGAATCAAGATTCGACGCTGGCAGATCCCCTTGCGCGAAAGAGCCGGGCTTGTCTGCCAGCACACAAGTGGACAGCATCGCTTCGAAGCACGATGCACTTTGCTGATGCTGGGTCGCAAAATGGGAAACTTTCAGGCCCGGCCAACCCCTTGCGGACTGTAGCGAATTTGAGCGGTAGAAAGTTGAAAGATTACTGGCCGACATTATGCATCCTCAGACGTGACGTTGAAATCCCCACAAGAGACCCCGACAGAAGATCCCTTGCGTTTCACAAAATTCGACAATTCCAAGCGTCGGCAGGTCACGAATGCGCCTGCCCTGCCTTCAATTGCTGTGTTCCGGGCCGGCTCCAAGGTTCGGTCCAACACAATGGCCGGAGTCACCGCGAGAGCTGCCGGGACTCATCATGAGCGGATTAGCTTTCGAGAAACTGACGAGTTTGCGAAGAGTTCACAAAGGGGTAGCCGCAGTCATGTTCTTCAGAGCTGCGGGAAATCCTCAATGTTCATTTCTTGCCCAGCTCAGGCTTCCCGCCAACGCTATCCTGTTGTGGGATGTCAGAAGAATAAGAAGCATCCGGTCGTCCGTCGCGAACGACCGTAGTGGAGGAGCCGCGAAACAAGATCAGCACTGATTCCTTTGGCGTTGCCGCTATGTGAGTCTGCGCCTGCGCCTGCGCCACCAAGCCGTTAAAGGTCTGCTCCACGAGTGCGACGAAGCGCGGTGGACCGGAAACGAAGACGAGGCCATTGCCTGGCACGGGTTTGACCACATAGCGCTCGTCGGAGATATCAAGCTTGTCGAGAGCCCCCTTGAACGCATCGAAGCGAATCGACGTCATCAAAAGCATTCGAGTTTGCGATTCTTGTGCAGCAGACACATAGAGCACAAGGCCGTCATAGTACCATTGTAGACCGTAAAGGTTCGTCAAGCGGTCGAGGAACGCGCGCGGTGGCAAATCAGGCATACGTCCGCGAATTCGCCCCTTCACCGCAGGACTGATGTTGACCCTGATATTCAGGTTGTTGCCGAATTCCTGCAACGCTGCAGCGAGCTCCTGATCCAGAACCGTGTATCTATAGGGTGTCGCCGGAAGGGACAGCGGGACTGCATGCGCCGGGTGAATCCCGGTGGACAGAAAAAACCCGGCACAAAGAAGTCTCAAAACATGCAGGGTGACGGGTTGGATAAGCGTTCTCGGCATGTCGCACTGATAAACCAAACGCTGAAATCATCACAAGTGACTAAATTGCCGAAGAGATTTTAGATTGTCGAAATGACGCCGCCGTTAGTCAGCTTGTTGTCAGCTTGCCCCCCTAGGAGTGTTGCGCCGACACCGGGTGATGAATGGGCGGGGCTCGCCCGGTCAGAGAGAGCAACCGAGTCCTTACATGATGATGCCTGTCACGTCGATCTCTGCCACTCTAACGGCTGGCCTCCCCAGGGTCGGATCACCGTCGATTGTCGAGCAGGCCCAGTTTGAGCGCGCCTTAGGGCATGCAGCCGACTCGCTGAAAAACGATGCCGCCGCGGGGCCAGCGAGTGCGGCGCCAGTTGCTGCGGCGATGGATGTTCAGCGCGCGGCTGCGCCGACGAGCGGCATGGGCGATCGCGTGTTGCAGACGATTTCCTCCCTATATCCACACAACACTGTTTCCTTCCCCGCGCTCGACCATGACATAGCCCTTTCGAAGGGCGCTCTACCGGGACCGGCGCAGAAGCTTCCCGTTCCAGGTGAGGCGGGAACCGGAATCTCGGGCATTCCCCAACAAGGGCAAGACTTCGAAACGATGATGGCTGGTCTTCGGGATGTTTACAACGGCGTCACCCAGGTGGCGCTTATCTCCAAAGGCGTCAGCGGCGTCACATCATCCGTGAATAAACTTTTGAAGGAAGGCTGAACCGCGCGCATGATTGGCTTGGCCGAGGGCGAAATCATGCGTGGCCTGTCAGGGTGGCGGTCGGTTAGACTTGTCATGCTGCCAGTTCTCGTCGCCCTCACTGCTTGCAAAGCCGACCTCTACACGCAATTGCAAGAGCGTGAGGCAAATGAAATGCTCGCACTTCTTGAAGACAACGGGGTCGCCGCGATCCGGGTGGTCGCCAAGGATGGAACCAGCACGATCCAGGTTGACGAAAAGCTGCTCGCCTTCTCAATCAACCTTCTGAACGCCAAGGGGCTGCCGCGCCAATCCTTCAAGAACCTCGGTGAGATATTCCAAGGATCAGGCCTGATTGCCTCGCCGACCGAAGAGCGTGCCCGTTACGTGTATGCCCTGAGCGAAGAGTTGTCGCGGACGATCAGCGATATCGATGGCGTTTTTTCTGTACGTGTTCACGTCGTGCTGCCGCATAACGACCTTGTGCGAGCCGGTGCCACGCCATCCTCGGCCTCGGTGTTTATCAGGCACGACGCAAAAACAAATGTCGCGGCTCTGCTGCCAAAGATAAAGATGCTTGTAGCCGACAGCATCGAAGGCCTGTCCTACGATAAGGTGGAAGTGGTTTTGGTGCCGGTAGAACGGTCCGCACACGAGCAACGGCCCGATCCGACTGCTGTTTTGCCACAAGCATCACTACCTCTTCCTGCGCCACTTCTGGCGACCGTAACAGGTTTTGCCGCAGCCGTATTCGCCGTGGCCTGTTATCTCTTGATCGGCGTTGTTACGCGTCGGCGCAAGCAATCAACCGGCGTTTCCAAGGTCGAGGGGCGCCGGGATGCTTCTGCTGTCGAGGCCATTCGCAAAAGAATGCCTGCAATTGGACGTGGGTGACATCTCATTGCCAATGCCTATACAGACCGCCCGACCTGATGGTCCGCACTTTCCGGGCGCGAGCGAGCTTGCGGCTTCGGCCCATCCAACCCGTCTTGCGGCGCGTCTTGATCCAGCGTTATCGGCCGAAACGTTAGTGAAGTTGCAGAAGTGTTCCAGACTGCATCCAAGGCTGGCAGAATTGCTGGGCAACGATGACGTGGATCTGAACCACATCGGCTGCAGGCCGGACCTTCTACGCGGGCATGATCCATATCGAGCGGCCCTTCTTGCTGGTAGTATCTGGCATGCCCGTTCGCTGGTCGCGTTTGTCTCTCAGCCTGAGCTTGCCATCCTTGTTAAACGCATCGGCGTGGATGCACACGCATTCGGAATCCGACACCTGCTGCATGCTGTTGACAAAAGACTGATCTCGGACCCAGAAAAACTCGCTCAGCAAATCGAATACGATGGACACGCATGTCTTGGAGCTTGGCTCCAGGACAGTTCAGCGACCGAGCGTAACCGCGTGCTTCTTCGATTGCCCGAGGGGACTGCCGCGGAGACTCCAGCACATGAGCATTGGACCGCCGCCGGCCAATTGCTTTCACTTGTAGTAGCTCATTTTGAGACAGAGACCCCGGTGAAATGACAGTCGAACTTTCCGAGGGGCCAATAGCGCCGCAGATGCGTCCAGTCGGACCACTGATACCCGCGAGCGAGCTCGAAACCTGGCACAGCGCCGCGCAAGCCCTTGCCGCGGCAGAACGGCATCGGCAGCGCGTTCGAAACTGGGCACGCGCGGTTTACCAGCGGGCGTGGGCGCGCGGCCACATGGAGGGCTCGAATGCAGGCACCGAGGAGATGGCAGGGTTGATTGCGGAGACAATCTCCGAAATCGCGCGACGAAAGGCGGCTCTGGAGCAGGAATTGCCGCAGCTCGTGATGGAAATATTGAGCGATCTTATCGGCGCTTTCGATCCGGGCGAGCTATTGGTGAGGGCTGTTCGTCACGCCATAGAGTGTCAATACAGCGGCGCCGACGTTTGCCTTCATGTTTCTCCCATGCAAGTCGACATGCTTGCACGAGAGTTTGCTCGATGCGACGGCCAGGATGGTCGACCAAGGGTGCGGATCGAGCCCGACCCGACATTGTCGCCGCAACGCTGCGTGCTGTGGAGCGAGTACGGCAATGTTGACCTTGGACTTGACGCCCAGATGCGCGCGCTGCGCCTTGGTTTCGGGACGCTCTGTGAGAAAGGCGAGCTATGAGAAAGCCCGTCCCAGAACATAACGCTGACGCCGACACTCGAGCTCTCGTTCCAGCAATCTCGTCTTTGAGGGCTGCGGCCAAGCGAATTGACACGCGTGCGGTGCGCGGTCGGATCACGCGGGCTATCGGCACACTGGTTCATGCCGTCTTGCCAGACACTCGTATTGGGGAACTTTGCCTCCTAGAGGACCCGCGAACCGGGCTGTCGCTCGAGGCCGAGGTGATCGGCCTGTCGGGTGATGGTGTATTGCTGACACCGATCGGGGACTTGGTGGGCCTATCCAGCCGCGCAGAGGTCGTGGCCACTGGCCGAATGCGTGAGGTGCCCGTCGGCGGCGATTTGCTCGGTCGCGTGATCGACAGTCGTTGCCGCCCATTGGACGGCAAAGGCGAAATCAAGACCGTCGAAACTCGGCCCCTGCATGGCAGAGCCCCCAATCCGATGACGAGGCGCATGATTGAGCGGCCATTCCCGCTTGGGGTCCGTGTCCTCGATGGTCTGCTGACGTGCGGCGAGGGCCAGCGGATCGGGATTTATGGCGAGCCAGGTGGTGGCAAGTCGACGCTGTTGTCACAGATCGTAAAGGGTGCCGCCGCTGACGTCGTCATAGTGGCGCTCATAGGCGAACGTGGACGGGAAGTTCGTGAATTCATCGAAAGGAATCTTGGTGAAGAGGGCCTTCTCCGTACGGTCGTCGTGGTTGAAACATCCGACCGCTCGGCGGTAGAGCGTGCGCAATGCGCTCCAATGGCGACTGCGCTCGCGGAATATTTCCGCGATCAAGGCCTACGCGTTGCTCTCATGCTGGATTCGCTGACGCGCTTCTGCCGCGCTATGCGCGAAATAGGCCTTGCTGCGGGTGAGCCGCCGACGCGACGGGGCTTTCCTCCTTCCGTTTTTGGCATGCTGCCAGGCCTGCTCGAGCGCGCCGGCATGGGTGAGCGGGGCTCAATCACGGCCTTCTATACGGTGCTTGTAGAGGGTGATGGCACGGGTGATCCAATCGCCGAGGAATCGCGTGGTATTCTCGATGGCCATGTCATCCTCTCACGCGCTATTGCGGCGCGATCGCATTTCCCCGCTATTGATGTGCTGCAGAGTCGCAGCCGCGTCATGGATGCAGTCGTTTCGGGGACACATCGCAAGGCAGCATCCATTTTCCGCGAGCTCCTGTCGCGCTATGCCGAGACCGAGTTCTTGATCAATGTTGGCGAATACAAGCCAGGTGGAGATCCCCTGACTGACCGGGCTGTCGCGTCAATCGACGAACTGAGGGAGTTTCTGCGCCAGAGCGAAGATGACGCGTCAGATTTCGAGGAGACGGTCGCATGGATGTCGCGTCTGACCGCGTAAACTGGATTCAGTCTTCGAGGTTACGGCTTCTGAAGGAAATGCAAGAGCGTCGTGCCCTTGGCGAGCTGTCCAAGAAGGAAGCCCAGCGCGATGTGGCCGCCTCAGCCGTACAAAATGCCTCTAGGGAGCTTGCAATGATACAGCAACATTGTTCAAGAAAAGAAGCAGCGCTCTATCAGCATCTGATGTCACTCGACAACTTGTCTAGCGCAGCGCTCGACCGTCACCGCCTTCACACTGAACAACTTGCCGCTGAGATCAATTCCAGACGGCAGATGCTTGATGATACCCAAATCGCTCAAGAGGAGGCTGAGATGGCGGCGTCCAGGACGAGGGAGCTATGGGTCATATGTTCGGCGGCAAGGGACAAATGGCAACAAATCGAGGACGACGTGCGGCGCGCCGTCGAGACTCATTCGGAGGCCGCAGCCGAGATCGAGGCCGACGATGAGATACTGCTGAAATATGCGAGGGGGTCGCTTGCCTAAATGCCGCGCAACCGGATCCGACGGTCGCAAGAGGTCGTCCGAATGACACGACCGTGCAGTCTTTGATAGGCGCTGCGGTCACACCCGCCATGTTCGAACCAGTTCTGAAACTGTCCCACACGGTTGTCTCGTGGCTCAATGATACAGCAGCGCCGCGCACGCCGTTTCAAAGCCGGATCAACGAGGTGCCGCTATCGGTGCGAACGGCAGGGCTTGTCTGGCAGCAGGAACCTGCTGCCATTCCGATGCTTGACTGCGTCTGGAGAGTGGGAGCCGAAACGGTCATCTTGTCACTGTCGCGCCCGCTCGTAGAGGAGTTCATCACGACAGTGCAGAACGGCTTGGCCTTCCCTTCCGAGCCAACTGCTTCGCTAATTCTCGAACTCGCTCTGGAGCCGCTTGTCACTCGACTGGAGGAGACGACGCGTCTGAACGTGCAACTCGTGCGGGTATGCGAAGCCACGATGCTGGCTCCTCATCTTGAACTCGACATCATTTTCGGCGCGGTCAAGGGCAAGGGCCGTCTATTCCTGTTCACGCCACTTGACGGCTTAGTACCGCCTGCGTTTCGCGCGCTAGGCGAACTGCTTGCCCAGTTGCCGCGGCAGCTGGGCGGGCTGCCTCCAGAGCTCCCGCTCATTGTTGCAGGAGAGGTCGGCACGCTTCGCCTTCCTGCGGCGCTTCTTCGAAGCGCATGTGTCGGTGATGCATTGTTGCCCGATATTGCGCCGTTCGGCCGCGGCCAGATCACCCTAGCTGTCGGCCAGTTGTGCGCCGAGGCGGATCTTGACGGCGATGAATTAATCTTGCGGGGGCCTTTCCGCCCGCGACCGTGTCCTTTGGAGAGTGCGCATATGACACAACCCGGATCGCAACTGGAGCTTACTAAGGATCTCGACGATGTCGAGATCGTGCTTGTCTTTGAATGCGGCCGCTGGCCTATTTCTCTTGGGGAATTAAGAAGTGCCGGCGAAGGGCATATTTTTGAACTTGGATGGCCGATCGACGGCCCGGTCGACATAGTGGCCAATGGTCAGCGTATCGGGCGTGGCGACATTGTCCGCATCGGAGAAGAGCTGGGCATCAGGCTCCGTGGCGGGTTTGCATGCAATGAGTGAAGCTCAGCCGACAATCCTGGCGCTTCTTGCGGTTACCGCCGGACTCGGTCTGCTGGTTTTAGCAGTTGCCACGACAACGGCCTTTGTAAAGGTATCAATTGTTCTTTTCCTCGTCCGCAATGCGCTCGGGACCCAGACCATACCACCCAATGTGGTGCTGTACGCCGCGGCGATGATCCTCACTATGTTCGTTAGTGCGCCCGTTGCTGAGCAGACCTATGACCGCATGTCGGATCCCAAGCTCCACTATCAGACATTCGACGACTGGGTAAGCGCCGCTAAAGCCGGAAGTGAGCCCTTGCGCGAGCATCTCAAGAAATTCACAAATGAAGAGCAGCGGCGATTTTTCCTATCTTCGACAGAAAAGGTCTGGCCAGAGGAAATGCACGCTGCAGCCACGCCTGATGACTTTGCAATACTTGTACCATCTTTCTTGCTATCAGAATTGAAGCGCGGATTTGAGATAGGATTTCTACTTTATCTGCCTTTTATTGTTATAGATCTGATAGTGACAACTATCTTGATGGCAATGGGTATGTCGATGGTCTCACCAACTGTTATATCTGTCCCGTTCAAGATCTTCTTGTTTGTTGCCATTGATGGTTGGTCAAAATTGATGCATGGGCTTGTGCTGAGTTATACGTTACCGGGAGGCTGATCATCACTGAATCCAGCATCATTACTCTTATGAGCCAATCACTGGTGGTTTTCATGATCTGGATTCTACCGCCGCTCATTGCATCAGTGGTTGTCGGCCTCGTCATCGGCATCCTCCAGGCGGCGACGCAGATCCAGGATGAAAGCTTGCCGCTCACCGTGAAGCTTCTGGTCGTTGTCGCGGTGATTGGGCTGTTTGCTCCTGTGCTAAGCGCCCCGCTCATAGAGCTAGCCGATCAGATCTTCACCGAGTTTCCCGCAATGACACTTAGCTACTAGTCCGCCCCATGGACGCGCCATCGGCCGATATTCAAATTCTGATCCAGACGGCTCTCGAACTCGTCGTTGCGGCAGGTCTTGGGGCAGCCCGCGCGATGGGCATCATGCTGATCTTTCCCGTATTCACACGCTCGCAGATCAGTGGGCTGATCCGGGGCTGTTTGGCTGTTGGCTTCGCACTACCATGCCTGGCACACGTCAGCGGCGGATTGCCGGCGCTGGATCCTGATACGCGCCTGATCCAGCTAACCCTGCTCGGATTCAAGGAAGTTTTTGTCGGTGTACTCCTTGGCACTTTTCTTGGCATTCCGCTTTGGGGCCTTCAGGCTGCCGGGGAGCTTATCGACAACCAACGCGGCATCAGCAGCCCGACCGCTTCGGCCGATCCCGCGACGAACAGTCAGGCTTCCGCGATGGGCGTTTTTCTGGGGATCACTGCGATTGCCATATTCGTCGGATCAGGAGGCCTGGAAACTTTGATCAGTGTCCTGTACCGCAGCTACTTGATCTGGCCGGTGTATCAGTTTCACCCGACACTGAGTGGGCCAGGAGCAATGGAGTTGTTGGGGCTTCTCGACAGCATAATGCGCACGGCATTATTGGTATCGGGGCCTGTCGTGTTCTTCCTGATACTGATTGATATATCGATGATGCTGCTGCGTCGCTTTGCCCCGCAATTTAAGGCGAGCCAACTGTCTCCGGCAATCAAGAACATTGTCTTTCCAGTTCTCATGGTCACCTACGCTGCCTATCTGGTGGAGAGCATGAAACTGGAGGTCACACGTGCCAACGGCGTGCTGGAGTGGTTCGACAAATTGCTGCCATGAGCGACACAAGTGAAGAGAAGACACACGCCGCCAGCCCGAAGAAGTTAAGTGAAGCGCGCAAAAAAGGACAGCTGCCACGTAGCTCCGATTTCGTCCGCGCGGTCGGGACTTGCGCTGGGCTCGGCTACCTTTGGCTAAGAGGCAGCGTGATCGAGGACAAATGCCGGGAAGCGCTCCTATTAGCCACCAAGTTGCAGAGCCTACCTTTCGATACCGCGGTGCCGCAGGCATTGGTTGTGCTCGTCCAACTCACAGTCGCGGCTGTTGGCCCGCTGCTTGGAACCCTTGTCGCCGCGGTGATTTTGGCCAGCCTGCTAGCCAATGGTGGATTTGTCTTCTCTCTGGAGCCGATGAAGCTCAGCTTTAAGAAAATTGACCCCTTTGAAGGGCTGAAGCGCTTGGGGTCTGCTCGTTCCATGGTCGAAGTCTGCAAGACCATGTTCAAGGTATTGGTTCTCAGCGCAACCTTTTCCATTGTCCTTCTCGGGATGTGGAAGACAATGGTCCCTCTGCCGATCTGCGGCATGGGCTGTGTTGGCCTCATCTTTATGGAGACAAAATTGCTGATGGGAATTGGCGCCGGCGCACTGCTGGTCGGCGGACTGATCGATCTTCTGCTCCAGCGCGCGTTGTATCTGCGCGAAATGCGCATGACCAATACCGAAGTGACGCGCGAGTCGAAGGATCAGCAAGGAGCGCCAGAGTTGAAAGGTGAACAGCGTCGCATCCGCGAGGAGGCGGCCGACGAGCCTGCGCTTGGCGTGCATCGCGCCACGCTGGTCTTAACAGGAAGGGCGGTCCTGATCGGTCTGCGTTACGTTCGCGGTGAAACCGGGGTGCCGTTCTTAGTTTGCCGTGCCGAAGGTGAGCGCGTTTCACATGTGTTGAGCGAGGCGCGGGCACTACGCCTGACGATCGTCCATGACCATGTCTTAGCGCGTCAGCTGATAGGCACTACAAAACTCGGCCACGCGGTTCCTATGCAATATTTCCAGCCTGTCGCGAAAGCATTCTTTGCCGCAGGCTTGGCCTAGTCATTGGAAGTCCACGACTGCCCAGTTCAAAACTGACCTGGCTCCATGCTAGTGGCAAATGTCGGCTGGCCATCCGTGCCCCAGTGTCTCTGTCAGGCCAACCGCGCAACCGCGGGCCTGGGGCAATCACTCCCCTCGGATCTGCCACCCAGCAACTACGGCAAGTCCTCCGGGCATGACCTTGCAGCCTCTGCTGGCCGGTGCGTGGCGCAGTCCGAGGTTTTGAGGCCGGCAGTGCGGATTTGATTGGTGCAGCCGTTGGAATGCCCTCGTCAGCTAGTCGTCAACTAAGCGCCCTATGTTGAACAGCCGTGCTAACTTGAGCTCGGTTGCGAAACATAGGAGTACGAATCGTCATGTATGGTCGAATTGGTGGCTCATCCGATAGTTACCGCGCGCATAATGCCGGCGAGCAATCGGATGCAGGAAGCGAAGGGTTCGCGGACACATTTGCCCGAATGCACTTATCCGGATCGGAAGGTAGCGGCGCCTCATCATCGGCGGCTCCCCAAGCATACTCCCTCAATTCCCGACCTCCTGTGGTGGAGATCAACAGGACTTCCTTCAGGAGACAGGTGAGGCAATTTCATGGTGATGAAATCACGCACATCGCCGACAATCCTCAAGAGTATTCGGAGTTCGTATCGTCACGAGCCAGGCGCACCGCGGACGTTGCTCAGCAATATGGCATCCGTCGAGATACGGAGCACGCGCGATATTTCAGTTACCAATTGGGAGACCGGAGTGCCGGACTGCTGAGAATGGAAGGCGGATTCAGCATGAACGAGTTCGAATCGGAAAGTTGGCGGGAACAATTTCCTGGTCGAACTGAGGTCACTTCCATAGTGGATCTTCAAGTCGCCCATCCGCTCGTCGAAAATGCGGGCGATATTCTGCTGGAGCATCAACTTCGGATAGACGGCGACCGACCGTTGCTGAATTGGCGTGCGGCTAATCCGGAAGCACAAGCGCGCGCGCAGACGATGGGGTTTGTTGAAGTGGATCATGGCGACCTGGTGCTTGACCCTACGCAGCATCCCGACAAATGGACGAAGAACAGTGCCGGTGAGTGGCAGCGTGCAGGCAAACCTCCACTCTATCTCCACAAAACCGAGGATAGCGACAGCAGCGATAGCGGGTCCGACGACGATTTCATGTGATTTGTCGACCCGCCGCCGAGCCTTGCAACTGGTGACGGTTGCAAGGCTGTTGGCAGTGAATGCTAATTGTCCGGCGACAGCCCCGCCTTAGCGCCAGCGCCGCCGAGCAATCCAGCCCATCTCCCAGACAATAAACTGCGGATGCGCATCGTGGGTGCTTGCGAGCGGATTGTATTCGGGCCGGAACTCCGCCTCTTGGAACCGAGCTCTCCCGAATCCAATTTTCTCCACCACACCGTTGGGTCGTTGCGATGCGCCGATCCCGATCGGATCGGCTATGCCTGCTCCGCGCTCGCAGGAAGACCTTCCGCCTCGATCTTGGCGGCGCGATCTCGGCGATAAGTTGGATGGGAGGCAAGATACGCCGCCACGTCAACAGCCGGTAACGCGACATCGCAAATCGGCCCTGACGGTAGCCGATCGACTCCAATCGCCGGACCGCAACTCGCGCAGCGGCATTCGCGGTTTGGCCAGGAGAAATGCTCGCTGACTCACAGCGTGGCCGGCCGCATTCTGAGTGCCCTGTCATGCAGCCTGCGCCGACGGGAGCTCGGCACGCGAATGGCGTGGTTGGCGGCCAAGCCCTGAGGTCAACAAGGACTTACAGAAAGCGGGGGTGAGTTTGCCGCGATGAATTATGACCTTCTCGCGACCGGACCTAGCATCGGCTTCCTCTCGCTCTCGATTGTAGCCGCGCTGTTCGTTGGATTTAACGTGGCAAGCGGTGAATTCGGAATCAGCCAGCCCTTCCAAGTTTCTGGCCATGACGGGGCGACTCGTGTGGATGTGCACCCACATCGGGCTCGGCATCGCACCATTGACCAGCATCTTGGGCTGCAGCTTCATCTCAAACAGCTTTCCTGGCTCGCCACGCAGCGCGACCGGTGCCTCCGGCGGCATCAATTCGTCGGCATTGCACAAATGTTCCAGGTATTTTTGCGCCGGAAATGCGTAGGTCTTCATGCAATCAGTCGTAATGCCGGCTTTTCCTTCATTCAATGCGTTGGCCTGTCCCAGCACCATGTTCAGCAACCCTTTGAGCTGGTCTGTGCGTTCGTGCACTTTGGGTAGCTGGGTGGAGGTGAGTAGCAGGCGTACATTACGCCCCTGCAACCCGGCGAGACAGGTTTGCATCTCAATGGCCTGGGCTCGCAGGTACTGGGCCACATCGTCCACGACCTTACCGGCCTCCTCAGGCTTCATCTGGCGCACTTGGGAGACGACGCTTTGCTGACCGGCCAGATCGAACTGCAAAAGTTCGTCCAATCGTTTGAGCCGCTCCGTCAATACCTCCATTGACAACGCGGCGCCCCCGATTGTCGAGCCTGCCCCCGACGAACTCGCAGCCACCTCTTGCGCTCTCACCTGTGTACTCGCAACTTGATCCGAGCGCGCGAGAACCTTGGCTGCTGGCACTGTGCCGGCGTTCGCAGCGACTGGTGTTGATGGCTGCCCGGCGGCAGAAGTCCCGGCGCGAGCTGCCGACTTATGCTTTGACTTCCCTTTCCTTCGCGCTGTAGTGCCTTCTGACACTGCAGCCGTACCAGCAGTGCCAGCCGGTATCGCAGCGCCTGCCCTGGCCGGCATCGCAGCGCCCGCCTGGGCCTGTGGCGCCATGATGGCTGACGGCGGAGACTGCAGGTTCAACAAGTGCATGGCATCGTGCGCAGTGATCCATGCATCGTCCACGATCCGTTCGAACAGTTTCAATGGGAGGCCGGCATCTGGGTAGGTATGGCTTAGCTTGGTATGCACCTCGTGCAACGCCAATCCAAAATCCGAAAGCCGCTCCATGATTTTTTCTACAACCGCGCAATCATGAGCGTTGAGTGTTTTGCCATCATCCATTATGCCCTTCGCCAAAGAGAGGGCGCGAAGAGCTTCTTGAGCGGCGCTTGCCATCAGCTGCACCACTCCATTTCGACCGACGAGGAGTTCCTTCAAATCTGGCTCGAACCTGCTCGCCCGCAGTTCAATCTTGGCCCGCGCAAGACCGATCCGCTCACGGACCAGCCAGATCCTGACACTCAGTACCGAGCCGGCACGCAGCCGCAGTGCGCACCGCTCGGCTTCCCGCATCACGGGCGTTCCACTGGATAGGCTAGCGGTGGCAGCGCAGGCGGATCGCTGCCGTTCGGAGCGCCATGCCTTTTTTTCCCACCACTTAATTGCCGCCGTATGGTGGTTCTCCACATTTAAAATCAACAGCTCCTGCCGGTCCGCCTGGGAGTAGGAGTAGAGTTTATCGACCATACCTGCCGCTTTCTTGGTCTTTTTGTCCAATTTCGTGATCGTCGACAGGCCAAGTTTGTCTACTTCATTCGCGGCGTCGCACACGATCTGGCAACATCTACGCACCTTGTCGTCTGGCATAATTGTCTGCGCCTCAGCCGCAGGCAGGCTAGCGCGGTACTCCAGAATTGCTGAGGCTGCATCGACGACCCGACTGATCAGCTCCACCGCCTCCTCGGGGACGTCGGTTTTCCTGGCCGCAGCCTCGCAATCAGTCAGTTGTTGAACAAGACTGTTCATTCTGAGCTGTGTCGGACTGATATCTTCATTTGACGATGAGCTGGTGCCTTCCACCTGCGCGGTTGATAGTTGGCTACCGACCGGCGCCATGGCTTCGCCCTCAGACATGGAGGGAGAACCGCGCCGCCTTGCGGCTGCGCCACGTGGCGCTACGGTTCCGCGTGGTGGCGCAGCGGCTCCACGTCGCGGTGTGTTCAGGATTTGATCTTCGCCAATCGAGGCGCCTGGCAGACTTTCGCGGGCATCGCCTGGACCGCGCGCAACTGGAAGGGAGGAGGGCCTCCTATCGGCGTCCCCAGAGCGCATCTGCTCCACAACGGAATCGAATGACTGTCCACCTTCTCCCGCAGCAAGACTTGATTGCGAAAGGGAACTGCTCGCCCGCCCCGCGCGGCTGGCTCCAGTTTCAGCCTGCGATTTCCGTGGTCGGCCAATGCCCTTCATATTGCGTCTCCGTAGTAGGCGAGAATGTGCTGCTATTGTGCTGGCGGCTGACGAGACCAGCGGCATCTTTCGGTTAACGTCACGGTCAGCCAGACCCGCGACGGCGTAATGTTCCCGCCAAAGTGCTTCTCAGTAGCAGGCCAAGATTGGCCCGAGCTCACAGGACTTTCGCAACGTTGCCATCGATGTCCTGAGATTATCAGCGCTTCAGTCCGCCGATTTCCAGGAACAGCGAATGAAATCAGACCAACTCGGCTAGCTCCCCTTCCTAGACACGTGCCTGACGATTTTATTGATGCGTCACTCCTCTCGTTCGCCACCGACAAAGTCACACATTTGCTTCAGAGAAGCGTGTGCGTTGCGTATCACGCGGACCATTTCGATCTATAGTTACAAAAAGTGTCGAGACGGGACCTTTGGATCCGAAGGTCAGGCACGGCCGGCCTAGATAGACCGCTTGGCTGACGATTAGCTGACGATGGGAGTTCTCACGAACAGGGCAAGAAAATCCGACCGCTTCAAGCTTTCGATATGGTGAGAAGAGGATCCGCACCGGCCTCCCAAAGCCGGCAGACCATCCCATGTTCGTACGGTCGCCGACCTTCTCGAAGCCAATGAGCTCACCGCGCCGGGCCGTGATGTGCAGGCGAGAGAATGGTGATGCAAAGACCGAGTTCCTGCTCGTTGCGTGCGCCCGTGGAGCCAGCAAGAATACGGTCATTGCGGTCATGCAGCACGTGGACCGTGTCTCCTGTTCGACACCACAGCATCGAGGATGCAAACGAGCTGCTGCGGCTGCCATTCGGTCGCGGCATGCGTGGACGGCGGGATTGGCCGAACAGCCGAGATCGTGGTCGACTGTTCGATGCGAGAGCAACATCCTGCAGAGCATACGTTTTTGCG
The DNA here is from genome assembly GCF_004791945.1 of Mesorhizobium sp. M3A.F.Ca.ET.175.01.1.1. NCBI lineage: Bacteria > Pseudomonadati > Pseudomonadota > Alphaproteobacteria > Hyphomicrobiales > Phyllobacteriaceae > Mesorhizobium > Mesorhizobium sp. M3A.F.Ca.ET.175.01.1.1. The sequence goes on from NZ_SRTP01000002.1 coordinate 691,062, forward strand.
CTGGCCGGTTTTTGTCAAAAGCCGTCAGGTTCTCGAAAGCTCCCGCCCTTAGCTTGATCGAGGCTAACCTTTAACACGTCGCCGCCAATGGCAAATGCCGGAGTACCTGATGATAGCAGCAATTGGGAGTGGAGTTGGCAACCTCGGGACTTCCTTGATCCGAAAGGGCCATGGGGATTCGAAATCCGAGCATTCTGGTGATGGCAAGCCGGCTGATGGCAATGATGGCAAGCCAGCTGGTGGGAATGATGGCAAGGCAGCTGGCGGGAACGATCGGGCGGATAACCGGACCGTTTCAAATGATCAACTTCAAGACAACTCACAGTCTGCAGCACAAAGTGAAGCCTTCCAAAGTATCCTGCGATCGTTCGCGTTCCAATTCGCGAACGATGCGATGGCTGAGGCCGATGAAGCTTTGGATGACACAGAAGATGCCTGACGCGGGAAATCCGGCGTGAGGTCATACAGGCCGTTATTGACGGCACAACTCCAACAGAAAAAGGAATGATCATGGCTGCAGTTGATAATAATAAAAAATCAGGCAATACCAATACCAGTAGCGCCGGCAATACCGATAAAACTAACAGTGGCACTCCCGGCAATACAAGCGGAGCTGATGCTACTGCTTTTCAGGCGCAAGTGCAGGAACTAACCAATGTTAGCTTGGAGGCGACGAAAAGGAGTGTCCAGTTGCGCACTCTAACGACCAATCTCCAGACCATCAAGAAGGCCGCCGACGAACGCGTTTCGTAATGTCGGAAGCGGGTTTTAGACTGCCCCCTAGCGCGTCTCCTTATTGACGCGACGTAGTCCCGAAATGAGCCGCATGGCAATTGCCATGCGGCTTCTATCCTGTTTGAGAGATGCTCTGTGGATGACGCCGTTTCCCTCCGTTTCGAAGTGCGTTCGGGGCACTATTGCGGTCTGACCGGCAAGACGGATCTTCAAAAGTGTTTAATCGGCAGCGGCTTCGATGCCGATTTGGTCTTTGTCGAGCAGGGACTGGCACCGCATCACCTTCGTGTAACTCTTCTTGGCAAGTCGATCGAACTGGAGGCGCTTGCACCCGGACTCAGTATCGAGGGCAACCGGAATATCGCCGCAGGCCAGTCCGTTGTTGTGCCCCTTCCTGTCGTCCTGCTCGTAGGCGAGATGTCCATTGCTTTGTCCGTGCAGGATGCAGAGCCGCCTGGTTCGACCGGCATACCGCGCCTACCGATCGGTGTGCTCGCCATGGTCATAATCAGCTCACTCGGGATCGGCGCGCTTTCAGGCACGATCTCCTATCTTGGCAATGCAAGTGGATCGAGCCCCAATTCACTTCGGGCTGAAGTCGCGTCCAGAACGATCAGTCACCGCGCTGACAATGAACTTACGGAGGCAGCGGCCCAAGAGCTGCAGGAGGAAGTCGATCGAGCGGGTCTTCTCGACGTCAAGATTGGGTCGGCAAAGGGTGTTGTGACCGCCGAAGGCACCGTCACGTCTGAATCGGTCATCAGCTGGCAGAAGCTTCAGCAATCGTTCGATCGTCGCACCAAGGGTACTCTAACACTGGTGAACGGAGTGCTCATCAAAGAGGAGAAGGCGCCATCCGCAATCGCGGTCGAAGCTGTGTGGCATGGGGTCCAACCATATATTGTCATCGACAGCGAGAAGTATTTTGTCGGCGCCATTTTGGCTGATGGATGGGTGGTCGAACGTATTGAGGACAGCCGTGTGCTGCTGAGCAGGAATGGCCGCATTGCTGCTCTCCAATATTGAAAGCTCGCAGGCCCCATCAAGCAGCACTCTATGGCCAGCCAAACATCCTGTCGCGCTCGGTGCTGACAAGCTGGCTGCGTTGGAAACATTTGCTGCCCAGCCATTTCGCGCCTGCTTGTGGCTCTCATGCAGGGTCACGCGCTGGCCAAGGCTGAGGCGCCTTCGGAGTTCGAAAGCCACGTTTCATGGCGTAACAGCAGAGTAAGTCTCAACCGATTGCAAAGGTGTCTCGATGGCCAACGTCCTGCGTGACTTCATCAAGCGTGCGCCGGCCAGCCCGGATTTAATGGTTGCGTTGATGCTGCTTCTGGCTGTCGCGATGATGGTCATGCCTATCCCGGTCGTGGTGGTCGACGCCCTGATAGGATTCAATATGGGGTTGGCCATACTGCTGATGATGGTTGCCCTGTATGTCAGTACTCCACTTGATTTTTCCTCTTTGCCCGGCGTTATTTTGATTTCCACTGTATTCCGTCTCGCGCTCACGGTCGCAACGACGCGACTGATCCTGGCCGAGGGGGAGGCCGGCAGCATTATTCATACTTTTGGCGATTTCGTCATTTCAGGCAATATCGTGGTGGGTTTCGTCATATTTCTGGTCGTCACCATGGTGCAATTCATGGTCCTCGCGAAGGGTGCCGAACGGGTGGCAGAAGTGGCGGCGCGTTTCACGCTGGATGCTCTGCCGGGCAAGCAAATGGCGGTCGACGCAGAGCTACGCAACGGCCACATCGATGCCAACGAATCCCGCCGGCGGCGCGCCGAATTGGAGAAGGAAAGCCAACTCTATGGCGCGATGGACGGCGCGATGAAATTTGTGAAGGGCGATTCCATCGCCGGGCTGGTGGTTATCTGCATCAACATGCTGGGTGGAATTTCGATCGGCCTGCTCTCCAAGGGCATGTCCTTCGGCGAGGTACTGCATCACTACACTCTGCTGACGATAGGCGATGCATTGATATCGCAGATTCCGGCCCTTCTGCTCTCCATTACTGCGGCGACCATCGTCACCCGTGTGACTGGGACGGCGAGGATCAACCTCGGTACAGAAATGGTCAGTCAGCTCACGGCCAGCACTCGAGCCTTGCGACTGGCGGCCGGCGTCCTGGTTGTAATGGGGTTCGTTCCTGGGTTTCCCCTCCCCGTCTTTCTGATGCTGGCCGCAGTGTTCGCTGCGGTAAGCATTGTCAAGGCTGATGTGCTGGGCGCCGGCACTGCCGATGCGAAAGGTGGAACTGCAGCGGAGCCTAAGCAAGCCGCGCCTGCGAAGGAATTCCCGATCGCATTTTTTCTAGCGCCAGATCTTATGCAGGCGGTCGATCAAGCCGAATTGCAAAAACATATTGGGCGCGTTTCGCTCCTGGTCACAGCCGATCTGGGCATTATCGTTCCTCGCATCCCTGTCTTGGTTGACGAGCAGCTGCCTGAATCGCAATTCCGAATTGATGTCGAGGGCGTGCCAGTCGAACAGGACGCCTTAGATCCAAACCAGATGGCGCTCCGAGCCGATGTAGCGCACGTCGACTCGAGCGGTGTCCCCCTTAGACGTGAGCCGAAAACGGACACACTCCCGGTTGAACATACCCCTGCAAAGGCCCTTACGGGCGCCGGCACGGAGCATAGGGCTCCCGGCGAACTCCTCGCCTTGCGCGTCCATGCAGCGTTGACCCGCTACGCACCGCGATTGGTGGGCATCCAAGAGACCCGACATTTCCTGGGCCGAATGGAGCAGGAATATTCTGAGCTTGTGAAAGAGGTGCTACGCACGACGCCGATTCCTCGGATTGCCGATGTTCTGCGCCGCCTCCTGGAGGAAGGTATCCCAATCCGCCACACCCGTCTCGTGTTGGAGGCATTGGCCGAATGGAGCGAGCGTGAGCAGAACGTTGCCCTGCTGACGGAATATGTCCGTTCTGGTTTGAAGCGACAGATCTGCCACCGCCATGCCAACACGGAGGGCATCGTGTCCGCCCTGGTCGTCGAGCGCGAGAGCGAGGATGTGATGCGTGGCGCGGTTCGAGATTCGGATGCAGGCCCCTATCTCGCACTGGAGGATCGGCAAAGCGAAGCGATGCTATCACAGATACGTCAGGTCCTTTCGAACGCAGAACCGGGTCAAACCCGCCCTATTCTGTTGACGTCGATGGATGTCCGACGTTTCGTCCGCGGCTTTCTGACGCGAAACGGGGTTGATCTCGCCGTGCTGTCTTATCAAGACCTCGCCTCCGACTTTACAATTCGCCCCGCAGGATCCGTCACACTCCCGCACGGATCGAACAGCGGATTGTTAGAGTAGTCCCACCTTTCCTAACTGAACGCCACGCGCCTCCCCGATAACTGAGAGATAACATGAATAGTAATACAGTTTCTCCATCGCCTATGTTTCTGCGCCGGAACTCACTTCTTTTTGCCGTACTCGCCATTCTGCCTTTGGGCGGTTGCGCCAGCTGGCAAAAGCCGGCTCTTTCCGTGCAGGAGACATCTTCCCCCGAGTTGCTCAGCGCCGATCAAATCGATCCGGCTATGCGCGAACGCATTTTGCGCGAAGTTGGTCAGGATGTTCAAGAGCGGGCTTTGCGGGATGAGGTGAAGCAGCACCCGGACAATGTTGATGCGGCGATACGACTTACAAATGCCTTGGTGGGCCAGAAGCGCCCGCACGAAGCGGTTGAGGTGCTCGACAGCGTCTTGGTTGCAGCCCCAGGAAACGTACGTGCATTGAATGCGAAGGGCGTGATTTTGGACATTGAGGGGCGGCATGACGCGGCACAGGCCCTGTATCGGCGAGCTCTCGAAAACGAGCCAGGCAATCAGATGGTGCAGCATAACTTCAATCTGTCGCTTGCCTTTAACGGCAAGTCCAAACAACCAAGGTTAGCACGATCGCAATAGGTGGGCACAGTGCATGCGCAGCCTGTTCCCCGGCTCGAACACGCGCTCGGCTCCCATCATAGATGGCCCCCTGAAGAGAGCCATATCTATGCAAAACAGTTGCTCCAGATCTGGCCGGCAGAGATCGGCAGGAGAGCCGGATGACATCACGCGGCCACCCGCAAGGCCACCCGCCTCGCTTCGTTGCCAGAGCGCCCTCTCCCTCGCCGGTCACCGTCTCGCAATGCGGCGACCTGGCTTAAGGCGGTCGACCGAGCGCCCGATGCAGTAGCCATGAATACGTAACGCAGCGATGGACCCGCCGGATCGTGTCGCGCTTGTGCTGGCCGTCCCTGCCATTACAGCACGGTGATTGTAGCTGGATCCTATTCTAGAGGCATCGATGGTGTGGATGCCTTCGATCCAAACAATCGATTTGTTGAATTCGTCCGCCTGAGGAAATTAGCTGCGGCGATCCGACTTCCGACGCCTGCAGGCGCAAAACCAACAGCGTGAGCGCTGCGGGTCCGGAGGCAGGCTGCAAAGTGCAATCACCAGCGCTGATAAGCGGCAAGTGAAGAATGTATCGCTCGGGCGACTCCTGTGTTGTGCACGGTTGCCCCGCGAGGTGAACTGTAGCAGCTTGGCAGCTCAGCGTTCACGAAAGGAGAAAAGATTTGGGGCCAAGCAAAGACCGGCTTTTTTGATTGTCTTGCTGTATCGCTATGGTGGGGCGGGCGCGACCGCTCCCATAATTCAATACGCTGCCTTTAGCGATGGACGATGACGGGATGCGTCGCCGAGACTTCAATGGTGGAGGAGCAGCGCACCCGTCGATCCATTTGCTTTCAGCGGCAACCGCCACTATGAAGCGACACTTCGCCCAACTGTGTTTCAAGCTGCCCGGAGAAGTTTATGACAGAAGAACCCCACAAGACCGACATCCTCATCGAGCTCACTGCCGATGTTGTATCAGCCTACGTCTCCAACAACCCCGTCCCGGCGGGGGAGCTTCCTGCCCTGATCGCCCAAGTGCACGGGGCTCTAAACGGCACGGCTGGACTCATACCGGCAGAAGAGCCTGTGCCTGTAAAAAAACCTGCTGTCCCGATCAAAAAGTCGATCGAACCGGACTACATCATTAGCCTTGAAGACGGCAAGAAATTCAAATCGCTAAAGCGCCATCTGGCGACGCACTATGGTCTGACCCCAGACGAATATCGCGCCAAATGGGGTCTGCCGTCGGATTATCCCATGGTGGCGCCGAATTACGCCGCTGCGCGCTCCGCCTTGGCCAAGACCATGGGACTCGGCCGCAAACCGAAAGAGCCGGAAGCCCCAGCCACGGCGCCGGCGAAACGGACCCGCAAGAAGGTCGCAGCCTAAATCCGTATCAACAGTCGTTCGGACGCGCAGCAGCCGTTGGCCCAATCTGCGCGGAATCAAAGGGCGGGGATGAGCCCCGCCTTTCCCGTCCAAGAGCCTCATTTCCAGAGTAATTCATGATGGCTCCAGCAATCCCTGCCGCGGCATTAACTTGCATGCTCCGGCCCGGGTTTCGAGCCGTCAATGCGTTCCGGCGATGACGAACCTTGCCAAGGCTTTCCCGGACCGTTAGCCAGCCTTGCTGAGGCTGCCTGCAGAGGACTTTCCCGTGCGGCGATCCTGTTCCACCTCGTAGTTGATCTTCTGGCCCTCATTAAGGGTCGACAGGCCCGCTCGTTCAACAGCGGAAATGTGGACAAAGACATCCTGACCGCCGTTGTCAGGCTGAATAAAACCAAAACCCTTCGTGCTGTTGAACCACTTCACCGTTCCAGTCGCCATATCCATTCCTTTGTAATAAGTCGCAACTTAGGCAGGCCATTCACGCCAGCCTGATTTGTACACGAGACTTTAGGCGCATCAAAATCGGAAAATTGCAAGGCCCACTCGATCGCCTGATCTCCAGCAGCAACTGCAACATATGCGAGGCGCGTGCCAGACGAGGCGTATGCCAGACGTTTCGTCGTGCGCTGTCGCTCGAACGTTGACAGAAACAATGACACACCTTGCAAACTCGGCACATCTTGTGGACGTGCTCGGGTCGCTTCTCGACTGCGATACCCGCTCCTGACCGGGTATCGTCGGCCAAAATGAGGGTTTTTGTCATGTGCCGCCAGACCGAAAGATCAGGCGCGCAGCGACCTGCACATTCAAACCGGAACCCGCGAACCTCGATTAGCTTCTGCCTGCTCCGAAGGGCGGTAGCCTGCTCTGAGGCGGGCCACTGTCGGGTTGAAAACCAACTGTCGGGTTCGGAACCCCAGATTGTCGGCAAGGTACGCGCCGCCCACTGGTTGGCCAAAGGGCACTGGCTCCTGATCCTGCCGCCATGCTCGCCCGATCTCAACCCGATCAAGACAGGTCTGCTCAAAACTCAAGGCGCGGCTGCGGAAGAAGGCGGCCAAAACTTTCGACGCTCTCTGCGGAACTCTCGGCGATATCTGCCAGCTGCTGGAGCCAAATCAAAAACCATTAATTGCGACAGGTGATTTTATGACATTCATTGCGAAGAGGCCAGAATGAACAGCGGAAGAGAGTAGCAGCTCTCTGGTCGCGGCGAGGTGGATCGTCGACACGATCGGCACCTGGCCCGTGCGGGGATCGCACCGCAGCCAGCACCAGAGCCAGACCTTGACCGCTTGCCTTGCTCAGGCGCCACAACAACGAGTGGCTGGAAGCAGATCCACGTGAACTCAGCGATATCGATCAGACGATGCTTACCCTCATGAAAGCCGATCCCGACGCTGTCCAGCGCCGCGAAATCCTGACCAGCATATGGCGCATCGGATGCCACCGCCTGCACACTCACCATCGACATGCCGGAACTCGGAACCAAAGGCCGCAAGCCTCGCCGGCCTCGGCAAAATGGAGCGGCCGCGCCTGGGCGGCCGGGCCAATGTTCGCCAGGCCCTCTACATGCCCGGCCCTTCGCCCTGCGCTTCAACCCCGACCTCAAGGCAAAATACCAGGCGCTAAAGGCGGCAGGCAAACCCGCAAAGGTCATCATCTTGTTGCGAAAGCTCCTCATCCTAGCAAACGCTCTCCTCAAGGCGCAGCGAAAATGGCCCCTAAAACCCTTGACCGAAACGGATACCTTAGCCTTTCAGGTGAGGCGGGCCGAGATAGACCAACCGCGGGTTTAACTTCGCGAGTTTAAGCTGATTATGCCGATGCAACTCTAGCGCCTGCGCGACCGTTTTAGCTTCCATCAACAAGGCGGCAGGGTGGGAGGAAGTACCCTCCCCTGCCGCGAACAAGCTTTGGACAAAGCCCCACCTTGTCCGTAATGTGATCGGGAGGCCGGGGCGCGGCGGTGCTCAGCGGATGTGACGCGCGAGATCTGCGACCCTACCCATCAGCACTTCCATCGGTCCTCGCTGGAAGACGCGCAGCCAAAGCACCGCAAAAGTGCTGATAACCACAACGAAGCCAAAGAGCGTGGACAGGCTCTCGTCTTTGAAAATGTTTATCTTCATAAGATAGGCTATTCCCGCAATGTGCAGCACATAGGCCGTCAAAGACATCGAGCCGACTGCGATTATTGGCCAGACCAGCTTTCGCAGACGCGGGAGCGCATCCACAGCGAGCATGCAAGCCGCCAAGATGATCATTGCGCAACCGGTGCTGCCCACGATCGAAAGCGTCGTTTCGCTATGAGGTGCGGCTATCCATGACGACTTGACTATAAATGACGACTTGGAAGGCTCAAAAGCGCCGTCAACGTCAGACCACCACAAGGAGGTTTCAGTCAAAGCGCGGGAACTCAGCGCGAGCAAGGATCCCCCATGGCCCAACACGGCCAGCGCGACCCCCGCCAGACCAAGGCGCCAATGCGCTGCTAGCGTATTAAGATTAAGGCGCGCGATGGCCATGCCAGCGATGAGGAAAGGAACCCAGGTCACCGCGGGATAGTAGCCGTTGACCATGAGGTTGAAGACCGGGTCGAGGAGGTTGGGGGCAACCGACAGAAGGGAGGAACGGACTTGCGGGAGAACTAATGCCGTAGCGGCAGCGATCAAGCCCAGCTGATATGCGCTGAGCCGATGGAGCGGCAATACCAACAAGAAGCAAATTCCGTAGTATTCTAGGATGACTTCGACCTGGGTACCGAGGCAGCCCAGGATTGAGCCAAGCGCGAGCAAAACAAGGGCACGAATTGCGACTCTGGCGATGGCCTGTCTACCGGCTATCCCCGACTTCGGCGCCTTGCGACCTGTAATCAGGAGGATTGAAAAACCGGCCAATACGGCAAACAGGGCCGACGGCCGCCCATGGGTTAGTTCCATCAGAAACCCGACTAGTTGTGGAGCCTCAACAGGTTGTCCTCGGTTAGAGCGAGGCGACTGATAGGTGTTTTGGACTTTAGGCTCCCGTGGGGACGGTGCCAATTGTATCTGTGCAGCCAGACCGGCAACTCTGCGGCGCGGTGATCTGAAGTCGGATAAGCGATGGCATAAGCCCATTCGCGCAGTGCTGTCTGGATGAAGCGCTCGGCCTTGCCATTGGTCTTGGGTGTATAGGGTCTTGTCCTGACGTGCTTGAGGCCGAGATCGCGGCAGGCCTTGGCGAAGGCCTTTGATCTGTAGCAGGAGCCGTTGTCGGTCATGACGCGGGCTATCGTGACGCCGAGGCTGGCGTAGTAGGCCACCGCCGCCTTGAGGAAGGCGATGGCGCTTTCTTTTTTCTCGTCGGGCAGGATCTGCGAGAAGGCGATGCGGGAGGCGTCGTCGATGCAGACATGGACGAA